>NZ_JACYTT010000001.1:0-822151 GCF_014841235.1 Microbacterium sp. CFBP 8794
ATCAGGAAGTGGTTCGCTACATGAGGGGCTGCGGGGCCTTTCGGCCGCTCCGCTTTCCCCTGTGGGGCGAACAAGTAAAAGACTACGTGCGACACCCCGACTCAGCCAATCCAGCCACATCCCGGGCGTGTCGCACCCCCACACCCCCGGAAACACGCGGGTGTGGGCCGATCAGACGAAGCGGTCGACGCCGCCCCACCCGCCGACCCACGCCTCGAGGTGGGGCTCGTCCCTCGTCGGATGCACTCCGTCAGCCACCCGGGTGTCTCGGCGGAAGGCCGCCGACGTTCCCCATCGGTGGGTGCGCCGACGCGACCGACGCGACTCCGCGAGTCCGAATCGCACGCCCTCCGCGGTGACCAGGTCGAGCGAGCCGATCTCCCCGTGATCGAGCGATGCCACCGCGTCGATGAGGGTGGTGGCATCCAGAATCACCACCGCCCGGGTCAGGTGCAGGGTGATCCGCGCGTCGGGGGTGGAGGCGTCGCCGGAGAAGAGCACGCGGGGATCGGCCGTCCATGCGTACTCGCGCAGGGAAGAATCCACCGCTACGGACGCCTGCGGGAACGACGCGAGGAAGGAATCGACGCAGAGGAAGGCCGCCGACGGGGTGACCGCATCGGGCAGACGGACGAGGAGGTCGGGTACCGAGGGGAGAAGACCCCTCCCCCGTGACCCTTGCACCGGGATCTTCGCGGCGAGGACCTGCGTCTGACGATTGCCCTCGGCCGCGCGGTCGCGGTCGTCGCGTCCGGCCCAGTCGGGACCGTCGTGCCAGGCCACGGCATCCGGAATGTGTGCGAGCACTCCGCCGGCCTGCCAGGCACGATGCGCCCACTCCCAGTCCTCACCGCCATAGGAGGAGAACGACTCGTCGAATCCCTCGATCTCGTCGAAGAACGCGCGGGAACACGCGACGACCGCGCTGATGACATACCGGTAAGAACGGTCGTCGGCGTGGAGGAGGTTCGCGCTGCGCGCATACGCCTCGACGAGCCACTCGGGTTCGGCCAGCTCCCGCGGCGGGGCGACCTCGGCGATCGGGAGGCCGGCGGGCACCTCGGACAGATCGGCGTGACGACGGCGTCCGACGGTCACCGCGTCGGGGAGCAGAGCCGGGAGGCGCGACATCCGTCGGATGTACTCGGGCTCGGGCGTCGTGTCGGCGTCGAGGAAGCAGAGGACCTCACCCGTGGCGGCGGCGGCCCCCAGGTTGCGTGCGGCCGCGGCACGGAAACCCCGATCGTCCTGGCGGACGAGCCGAACGCCGCGGGGGACGACGGGCGACTCGGGCGAGCCGTCGTCGGCCACGATGATCTCGAGCCGGTCGGCGGGGTGGTCCTGCTGCTGCAGCGCCGCGAGGGTGCGGGCCAACTCCTGCGGCTGCGCGTAGTGCGTGACGATCACGCTGACCCGCGGCGGATCCGGCTCGCGATGCGACACCAGGTCCCACCGGTTGCCCGGAACCCACGGCATCCGATCGTTCCATCCGCCGTCGTCCGCGTTCACCACGACACGTCCGACCACCATCGGCGGTAGGCCCGCGCGGCATCGGCGCGGCCGAACGGGACCGGGTCGACGCCGTGCCAGGTGCGGCCGGCATCGGCGCGCGCGGCCGCGACGGCCGAAGCGAGCTGCTCGGGCTCGACGACGTCGAGCGTTCCGGGCCGGAGGGCGGCCATCTCGTCGACGTAGCGGTTGCGCACGGCGACCGGCCGGCGGCCCCACCCGATCCACGAGGCGAGAGACCCCGACGCCGACACGTGACGGTGCGCGATCACCGGGACCGCGACCCGCCGCGCTCGCGCGATCATGTCGGCGTCGTCGAGCCACCCGGTCACCTCGACGGTGACACCGGCGGCGGCCGCGGCGCGGATGAACGCGTCGAGGTCGGCCGCGTGACCCTCGGACGCGCGCCCGAGCACGCTCAACCGCGTCAGGCCCGAGGCGGCGGTCGCGGCGAGTGCCTCGTCGTGCCCCTTGCCGGGGTAGAAGTAGCCGAGGACGCCGACCGCGTCGTCGGAGGGAGCGGAGACCGAGGGCGGAACGCTCGCGACGGGGAGCGGCACGACCGTCACCGGACCGTCCCAGACCCCCTCTTCCCGCAGGAGCTCCCGCTCGTGCGCGCTGTTGACGGCGACGGCGCGCGCCGCCTCGGTCACGGAGCGGTAGAACGCCCGCCGCCGGGGGCGGTTGCGTTCCCCGTCGGAGGCCTGCGGCACATCGTGCAGGGTCGCGGTCAGCGGATGCCGCCGGGCCAGCGCCTCGACGGTGCGCGTCGCCTCCTCGGGCGAAGCCCCCCAGAGCCGGTCGGTGATGTGCGCGTGCACGGGCGTGCCCGGGGGAAGGGAAGCCGCCTCGTCGGGCGTGATAACCCGCACCCCGGGGGCGCCGCTCACGACCTCGGCGGCCATCTCGCGCGCGTACACGGCGACGCCGTGCGGCCCCGGGTGGGCGAGCAGCACCGGGAGGGCGGCATCCGGGATCGACGTCGTCATGCGGCCTCCGCCCACGTGCGCAGCAGCGGAGCCAGACGTTCCGCGACGGCGGCGAGCAGCGCGGGGCGCTCGGCGTAGTACGCGAGATGCGCCTCGCGCACGAGGGCGGCCCGCACCGTCTCGCCGTCGACGATCCAATCGGGCCGCGGGGCGGTGTCGAGATCCCACGCGTCGACGACCCAGCTCTCGAGCGGCGCACGGACGGCGGCGAGGATCGGGCGGCCCGGGTCGACCACCCGGCCGGGCGCCCCGAGGGCGGCGACGATGCGCTCCCCCAGGGGGAGGAAGAGCGCGTTCCCGGGATGATTCACCGTGCGGGCGAGGTCGTCGACCACCGGAGCGAAGAGATCGGATGCCGCGACGTCGAGCCCCCGGGCCTCGCGGCGCCGCAGTTCCGCGATCGAGGCGTCGGCGATCGCGCGGACCGTGGCGGCCGGCACGCTCGACGCGACCGGAGCACCCAACGCCTCGGCGACGATCCGGACGTCGTGGTACGCGACGAGCGGCGGGTCTTCGGGGAAGTCGGGGAGGCGCAGAACAGCCTGGAACGGGTGCAGTCCGGCGAAGCGCACGGCCGGGACCGTGACGGTGCGGGCTGCGGCGGGAAGAGCGGCGCGCAACTGGGCGGTGCCCAGCGGAAGGCCGCGGTAGTCGTCGCGGATCGGCTGCGCGACCAGGAAGGCGGCATCGGCGAGGAGGGCGTGCAGGCGCCGGGCATCGTCGGCGGTGAGCTCGTGCACCGCGGGGACGCGCACGGCGGGAAGCGCCTCGGACGAGATCACCAACCTCAGCGACTCCGCCTGGCAATTGCCCACGACCAGGCCGAAACCGTCGGCCGGGGCCTTCTCGCCGAAGAACTCGGCGTAGTGCCGACGGCGCGCTATCACCGCGTCGCCGTGGTCCGCAAGGCTTCCCAGCCGCGCCCTCTCACCACCCATGATGTGAACGTATCCGTCGGTGTCATCGTCGTCCCAACCGCCCCGTTGCATTGCGATGTGCCTGGCGATGCGGTACGCGCACCGTCACGCACGCAATCACGAGGAGAACACGAGATCGTCGTCACCACCGTCCCCCCGGTCCGGGTCGCGGCCGTCCCCTCGGCCCACCCCTACGTCGCCGCCATCACCGACCACGATCATGTGACGCTGCTGTCGGACCCGCCGCCGCCGGGAGCCCCCTCCGGCCAGTGGTGGCCGCCTCAAGTGCTGCTGCCCTCGTGGCTCGAAGCGCACGCCGACGACTTCGACCTGGTGCACGTGCACTTCGGCATCGAGTCGTACAGCCCGGACGAACTGCGCGCGACGGTCGAGACGCTCCGGCGGATCGGGCGACCCCTCGTCTACACCGTGCACGACCTCGAGAACCCGCAGCTGAGCGAGCAGGACGCGCACCGGGCGTCGCTGGCCGTCCTCGCCGCGGGCGCCGACGCGCTCGTCACCCTCACCGACACGGCCGACGCCGAGGTGCGCGGGATCGTCCACCGACCGACGACGGTGATCGCTCACCCCACGCTGCTCGGCGACGCACCACGCCCCACCGGTCACGTCCACGACGTCGCCCGCATCGGCGTGCACCTGCGCGATCTCCGCCCCAACATCGACGGGGTGGGGACCACCGCGACCCTCGTCCGCGCCGTCGCCGCCCTGCGCGCGGAGGGTGCGCGGATCGAAGCCGTCGTGCGGATGAACGAGCGGGTGCGCGACGCCGAGGCGGCGGCATCCATCGACCTCCTCGTCCGTGACGCCGACGGTGTCAGCGTCGAGCGCGGAGCCCGTCTCGACGACGACGCCCTCGCCGAGTGGCTCGCCGACCTCGACGCGTGCGTGCTGCCGTATCGACACGGCACCCAGTCGGGCTGGGCGGAGCTCTGCTACGACCTCGCCGTTCCGGTCGTCGGCACCCGCATCGGCCACATCGCCGCCCAGCATCCCGGCGACTTCCACGCCTTCGACGTCGGCGACCCGCTCTCGCTCGCACGCGCGATGGTGGAGGCCACGGCTCCGGCCTGGTCGACGCCGGGATCGACGCCGCGCACGGCCGAGGTGGACCGGCGACGGGCCGAACGTCTTGCGGAACGGAGCGAGGTGCGTGCCGCGCACGTCGCCGTGTACCGCCACGCACTCGACACGGAGGTGGCCGCATGATCCGCGGCGCACGGTCGCTGCGGGTGCTCGTCGTCGCCCCGTCGCGCTACCCCCTGCGTCAGCCGCACGCCGGCGGACTGGAGGCGTGCGTCTGGGACCGCGTGCGCTGGCTGCGCGCGCGCGGGCACGAGGTGACCCTGTGCGCGGCCGAGGGCTCGGACTTCCTCGGTGACACGCCGGAGTTCTCGCTGCCCGCTCCCGCCTGGACGCGGCCGGAGGCGGCATCCGACACCGAGTATCCGGCCGGGTACGCGGCGGCCGTCGACACCGCCTTCGATGCGGCCCGCGACCGCCTCATCGCCGACCGCCACCTGTACGACGTCGTGGACAACCACAGCCTGCATCCCGCGCCCATCCGGTGGAGCCGCGAGGCGGACATCCCGGTCGTCACGACCCTGCACACGCCGCCCCTGGAACACATGCTGGAGGCCGCGGCCGACGTGCGCGACAGCCCGCACCGTTTCATCGCCGTGAGCCAGGCGACCGCGCGCGCGTGGTCGGTCGAGGGGGTCGACGCCTTCGTCTTCCCCAACGGCATCGACACCGACCAGTGGACGCGCGGCGCCGGCGGACCGTCGTGGGTCTGGTCGGGGCGCGTCGTGCCCGAGAAGGCACCGCACCTGGCCATCGAGGCCGCCCGCTCGGCGAACGCCCACATCGTGCTCGCCGGCCGGATCGGCGACGTCGACTACTTCGAGCAGGAAGTCGTGCCCCGGCTCGGCGTGCACGCCCGCTACGTGGGCCCGCTGCATCAGCCCGACCTCTGCCGCCTCGTCGGATCGTCGGCCGTCGCCCTGGTCACGCCCATGTGGGAGGAGCCCTTCGGCCTCGTCATCGCCGAAGCGCTCGCCACCGGCACCCCCGTCGCGGCCTTCGACATCGGCGGGGTCTCCGAGGTGCTCGCGGGCATGCCCGGATCGGCGACGGTCATGCCCGGCGACGTCGTCGCGCTGGGCAAGGCCGCGGCCGAGCTCGCCGCGCAGGGCGCGCGCGAACCCCTCACCCGCGTCTGGACCCGCCGGGCGGCCGTGCGACAGCACTCGCTCACGAAGCGCTACCGCGAAGTGGAGCGGGTGCTCACCCACACCGCTCAGCCCGTCGCCGCGCGACGCGTGCCGGCGGTGTCGCGGTGATCGGCTGGTACGTCCACCACCACGGCTTCGGCCACGTCGCGCGTTTCCTCGCCGTGCACCCGCACCTGCGGACCCCCGTCGTGGCGTTCTCGTCGCTCGCCCGCCCCGTCGGCCTCGCCCCCGAGACCCAGTGGGTCGTGCTCCCTCCGGACGCCGACGTGGTCGAGGCCGCCGACGGCACGGTGCTCGACCCGCGCGAGGCGGAACCGACCGCCCGGGGGAAGCTGCACTGGGCACCCCACGGGCACCCGGGACACCGCGCACGACTGGCCATGATCGCCTCCGCGGCGGTCGACCTCGATCTCGACGTCTTCGTCGTCGACGTCAGCGCGGAGGTCGTGGCCCTCGCGCGACTCCTGGGGCTCCGCACCGTCGCGGTGACCCAGCCCGGCGCGCGCACCGACGCGCCCCACGCCCTCGCCTACGCCCTGGCCGATCGCATCGTGGCCCCCTGGGCGCACGGCGCGGTGCCCACCCCCGCCCTCGCCGAGCACGGCGACCGCGTGGTGTGGACCGGGGGCATCTCGCGCTACGACGGACGCACCCCGCCCGAGTCCGCGACCGAGCGGTCAGTGCTGCTGCTCGGCCGTGTGCTCGAGCCGGAGGTCCGCGACGAGGCCACCGCACGTCTTTCCGCTCGCGGCTGGCGGGTCACCGCGATCGGGCACGACGAGGCCTCCCGCGTCGACGACCCCTGGCCGTTGCTGGCCGGCAGCACGGTGGTCGTGAGCGCCGCGGGCCAGAACAGCGTCGCCGACCTCGCGGCATCCGGAGCCCGCGCCGTCGTCATCGCGCAGGACCGCCCCTTCGACGAGCAGCGTGCGACCGCCGACGCCCTCGCCCGCTGGGGCCTCGCGCAGCGGGCGGACGACACCGTTTCGGCCTCCGACCTGGTCGATCTGGTCGAGCGGGCCGCCTCGACCGAACCGGACTGGTCGCGCTGGCAGGTCGCGGGCGCGGCCCACCGCATGGCCGCCGCCCTCGAGGCGGTGCGGCCGTGAGGACGGCGCTCATCACGGTCGCCTCGGCGGCGCGGCGCGAACACCTCGAGCGCCAGCGCCGCGTGATCGCCGAGCTCGCCGACGACATCGTGCGCGTCGAGGCGTGGCTGGACGAGACGCCACCGGACGGTGTCGCGGAGGCGGGGACGCTCACCGTGCTCGTGCCCCCGGGGCCGCAGGGACTGCGGGTGGGCGTGGGGCGGAACCGCGCGGCGGACGCGGCGATCGCCGCCGGCGCCGAGCTGCTGGTGTTTCTCGACGTGGACTGCCTGCCCGGGCCCGACCTGCTGCCCGCCTATCGCGCCGCCACCCGCGCGCACCCCGACGCGGTGCTCTGCGGAGCGGTGACCTACCTGTCGAGCGTGCAACGGCCGGAGAACCTCGACGACCTGCCCTTTCTCACCCGCCCGCACCGCGCCCGCCCGGCGCTCGGACCCGGCGAGACGCGGCGGGCCACCGACGGGGAGTACGACCTGTTCTGGTCGCTGTCGTTCGCCGTGACCCCGGCGACGTGGGACCGCATCGGCGCCTTCCACCCCGGGTACGAGGGGTACGGGGCCGAAGACACCGACCTCGCCTGGTCGGCTCGCGCTGCGGGCGTCGAGATGCAGTGGGTCGGCGGGGCGGACGCGTACCACCAGTGGCATCCGGTCTCTTCTCCCCCGTGGCAGCACCTTGACGACATCCTGCGCAACGGGGGCACGTTCTTCGAGCGGTGGGGAGCGTGGCCGATGGGGGGATGGCTCGACGCCTTCGCCACGGCCGGGGCGATCGAGCGCCGCGGCGACGGCTGGGTGCGCGTGCGCTGAGCCGGGGCGTGACGGCGTTGAGTGTCCGCGACACGCCGCCCTCGGGCGGGGCGTGACGGCGTGTTCTGGACACTCAACGGGTGTTTCGCCGACGCGGGGCGACGGGCGGACGACGGGCGTGCGGCCGGGGCGGGGCGGAGGGCGCGGGAAAGCCCCGGCGCGGACGCCGGGGCTTTCGGGGCGGGTCAGGCGCCGCGGAGCCAGACCGTGGTCTCGCCGGGCAGCGTGTCGCCGTCGAGCGCGACGCTGGCGAGCAGCACCTCGCCCGCGGGCAGCGCCGCGGGCTCGGTGCCGAAGTTCGTGACCACCGTCCAGCCGTTCGGGCGGACGAACGCCACCACGTCGTCGCGACCCGTCTCGATCCACTCCATCTGCTCGTCGGTCTGCAGCTCGTGCCGCAGGTCGAGCGCGCGGCGGTAGAGCGACAGCGTCGAGGCCGGGTCGCCGTCCTGCAGGTCGACCGCGTACGTGCCGAACCACTCCGGCTGCGGAAGGTGGGCGCCCGCCGAACCGAAGCCGAACGCCGGGCCGTGCTCGGTCCAGGGCAGGGGCACGCGGCATCCGTCACGGCCCTGATCGACGCCGGGACTGCGGAAGAACGTCGGGTCCTGACGGTCGGCGTCGGGGATCTCGGCGACCTCGTGCAAGCCCAGCTCCTCGCCCTGGTACAGGTACGCCGAGCCGGGAAGGCCCAGCACGAAGGCTGCGGCGGCGCGGGCGCGGCGCTCCCCGCGGCGCGAGTCGAGAGCCGGCGACTGCCCGCCGGAGAGCAACCACTCGTTGCCGTGCTTGAGGGTCGGACGCCCGTCGGCGGCGCGCTCGGCGTCGGGGAGTCCGTACCGCGTGGCGTGGCGGACGACGTCGTGGTTCGACAGCACCCACGTGGTCGACGAGCCCGACTCCGCGGCCAGCGCGAGGTTGTCGGCGACGATGCGCCGGAACTGCGCGGGGTCGAAGTCGGCCTCGAGAAGGTCGAAGTTGAACGCCTGGCCGAGGCTGTCGGCGCTGGCGTACAGCGGCACGCGCGAGGGGTGCACCCATGCCTCGGCGACGGCGGTGCGCGGCGGGTCGTAGGAGTTGAAGACCGCGCGCCACTCGGCGTAGACCTCGTGCACGTCGTCGCGGTCGATCATCGGGTGGGTGCCGTCGTGCGGCAGGGCCTCGAGCTCGGCGCGCGAGCGCAGGGGCTCGCTGAGGTCCTTCGTGAGCATGTGCGCCACATCGATGCGGAACCCGTCGACCCCGCGGTCGCTCCAGAAGCGCAGCGTCGTGACGAAGTCGGCGCGCACCTCGGGGTTCGCCCAGTTCAGGTCGGGCTGCGAGACGTCGAAGTTGTGCAGGTACCACTGCCCGTCGGCGACCCGCTCCCACGCCGACCCGCCGAAGAGCGACACCCAGTCGGTGGGCGGCTCGGCGCCGTCGACGCCCGACCCCTCGCGGAAGACGTAGCGCTCGCGCGCCGCCGAGCCCCGGCCCGCCGCCAGCGCCTCCTGGAACCAGACGTGCTTGTCGGAGGTGTGGTTGGGGACGATGTCGACGACCACCCGGATGCCGTGGGCGTGCAGCTGCGCGATGAGCTCGTCCATGTCGGCCAGGGTGCCCAGCCGCGGGTCGACGTCGCGGTAGTCGGCGACGTCGTACCCGCCGTCGGCGAGGTCGGAGGGGTAGAAGGGGCTCAGCCAGACGGCATCCACCCCCAGCTCGGCGAGGTACGGCACGCGCGAGGTGATGCCGCGGATGTCGCCGAGGCCGTCGCCGTCGCTGTCGGCGAAGCTGCGGGGGTACACCTGGTACACCACCGCCTGACGCCACCAGTCGGGGGCGTCGGACAGCTCGCGGGTACGGGCGGAGGGGGATGCGGTCGTCACGGGGAGGGTTCCTTTCGAGGGGAGGGGAGGGGGAGGGTGTCAGCCCTTGACGGCGCCCTGGGTCACGCCCGCCATCACCCAGCGCTGGGTGAAGAGATAGGCGACGATCGCGGGGGCCATGGCCATGAGGTAGGACGCGAAGGCGACGTTGTAGTTGTTGCTGAACTGCGTCTGGAAGAGGTTCTGCCGCACCGGAAGGGTCTGCAGCGTCGGGTCGCTGATGATGAGCGAGGGCATCATGAAGTCGTTCCACGCGTAGAGGAAGGCGAAGATGCCGACCGTGGCGCTCATGGGAGCCAGCAGCGGGAAGATGAGCTGCCAGAAGGTCTGCCAGGTCGTCGCGCCATCGATCCGCGCGCTCTCTTCGAGTTCGAGCGGGATGGAACGCAGGAACGCGGTGAACAGCAGCACGCTGAAGCTCAGTTGGAACATCGTGGCGAGGATGATCACGCCGAACGGGTTGTCGAGGCCCACCCGGCCGGTGAGCTGGATCTGCGGCAGGGCGACGACCGGGAACGGGATGAACATCGCCGCGAGCAGGTAGAAGAACGAGTAGCGGAAGAGCTTGCGCTCCCAGTTGCGGGCGATCGCGTACGAGGCGAAGGCCGCGAGGACGATGGTCGCCACCACCGTGCCGGCCGTGACGAGGAGCGAGATCGCGAGGCCCACGGGGAACTTCGTCAGCGTCCACGCCTGCACGAAGCCGTCGAAGCTGATCGGCGAGGGGAACGAGAACGCGTTGCCGTCGACGATCTGCGTGCCGCTCTTCAGCGCCATCGAGACGGTGACGTACAGCGGCAGCAGGACGGTGAGGGAGCAGAGCACCAGGATGGTCGTCGTCGACCAGTTGATGCGCTCCATCCCGACGCGACGGATGCGGCGCTTCTGAGGCTGGTCGGCGGGGACGGCGAGTTCGGCCTGCTCGAACGCGAGCGCCGGCTGGTTGAGAGCGGTCATGAGAGGGTGTTCCTTCCCCGGGTCAGCGAGAGCTGCAGGAGCGAGATGACGATGGCCACGACGAAGAAGAGCGCCGCGTTCGCCATCTGGTACGCGTAGTCCCCGCCGTTGAAGCCGAGGATGATCGACATCGCGACGCTGCGGGTCGCGGTGCCGGGACCGCCGCCGGTGAGGCCGACGATGATGTCGTAGGCGTTCAGGAAGCCTTTGAAGCCCAGGATGATGTTGATGACGACGTACCCCGCCACCAGCGGGAGCGTGATGCGCAGCAGCTGCTGGGTCTTGCTCGCCCCGTCGAGGCCCGCGGCCTCGTAGACGTCACCGGGCACGGACAGCAGCCCCGCGATGTAGATCAGCAGCGTTCCGGGGATCGCCTGCCACGCGGTGACGATGACGATCGCGACCCACGCGAGGTCGGGGTTCGCGAGGAGCGAGGTCTCGAGCCACGGGATGCCGAGCGAGGCTCCGGCCTCGGGCACCGAGTTGCTGAAGAGGAAGTTGAAGACGTAGGCGATGATGATGCCCGAGATCACCATCGGGATGACGAAGACCGTGCGCAGCGCCTTCTTGAAGCGGATCTGCGAGGTCAGTCCCACGGCCAGCAGGAACGCCGCGATGTTGACGACGATCACCGTCGCGACCGAGAAACCGAAGGTGAACAGGTAGCTCTGCAGGATGGCCGGGTCGCTGAAGATCGCGATGTAGTTCGTCAGCCCGGTGAAGTTCCACTCGCCGAGGCCGATCGAGTCGGTGAAGCTGAAGAAGATGCCGATGATGCCCGGCACCGTGATGGCGAGGGTGAACAGCACGAGGGTCGGCAGCAGGAACAGGTAGTAGATCGGTTCGACGCGGCGACTGCTGCGCCGAGCGGTCGCCTTCCCGCCCGTCACGATCGTGGTGGTGGTGGTCATCGCGCGTCCTCCTCGACGGCTGCGTCGGTCGTGGACGCGGGCGGCTGACGGAACGCGAGGCGCGACCAGTCCTCGTCCATGGTGCGAAGCGTGGCCTCGGGCGAGGCGCCGAAGATCATCGCCTGGGCGTAGTTGAAGGTGGGGATGGTCTTGGGCACGAGCACCGAGGCGCCCTGGTAGATGCGGCCCTCGTCGTAGTACGGGATCATCCCGGCGACGCGAGGGTCGCTCGGCGACGGAGCGTCCTTCGTCGGCGCGAAGCCGAGCTGCGACTCGTTGTAGGCCTCGATGATCTCGGGCTGGTACAGGTACTCGAGGAAGTCGCGTGCGGCATCCTGGTGCCGGGAGGCCTCGGGGATGATCGCCGCGAGATCCATGTTGACGCGGACGGCGAGGTCGTCGGGGTCGTCGGTCATCGGCAGCGGGAACGTGCCGACCGCCAGGTCGGGCGCGGTCTTCGCGATCTCGCCGAGTGCCCAGGGGCCCTGCAGATACATCGCGGCCTCACCCTGGGCGAACGCGAGGTTGCCGTCGCCGTAGGCCCGACTCTCGGCATCCGGGTTCGTGTAGTCCCGCGCGAGCTCGAGCATGCGATCCATCGGCTCGGTGAAGTCCTTGGCGAACGAGACCTGCGACTCGGGTCCCACCTCGGCGCCCTCCGCGGCGAGGCCGTCGAAGAAGTCGAGGACGTCGAGCGAGCCGCCGACGGAGTAGTCGTACCAGCCCTGCGCCACGGTCCAGTCGTCTTTGAAGGTGCCGTAGAACGGCGTGATGCCGTTGGCTTTCAGGGTGTCGGCGACGGCGAGGAGCTCGTCGTAGGTGGTGGGGACCGACAGACCCAGCTGCTCGAACATCTGCGTGTTGTAGATGACGGATGCCGCCATCACCGAGTACGGGAGCGCGCTGGTGCGCCCCGCGCAGGAACCGTACTGGTCGAGGAGCGGCTGCAGATCCTCACGCACGGTGCCCGCCGCCTCGGTGCCGCTGAGATCGCTCAGCGCACAGCGCTGCACGAACCGGGCGACCTCGTAGTTGTAGTTGGCCAGCATGATGTCGGGCGGATTGCCGCGCACGAAGCTCGCCGACACGACGTCGACGCCGGAGCTGTCCATCTCGACGCGCACGCGATCCTGCGAGGCGTTGTACTCGGCGACCACGTCGTTCATGAACGACAGCGCCTCGCGCTTGCTGAAGGTGAATCGAATGGTCTCGCGGCCGTCGGAGGAGCAGCCGGCCAGCATCGCCATCCCGAGCACCCCCACCGTCGCCGCGGCGACCCATCGTCGGCCCGCTCTGGTCTTCGTCGACACGTGTTCCTCCTTCGCTGCACTGCGAATATGTTGTCCCGTCGAGTAAATCTACTCGTCAAATCAATGTCGTGCAGGCAGTATTGCAGGAGAACGAAAGGGGGTCAAGAGTGTCGATGGATGCCATCACGACGACGCCGTCGCTGCGTCGCCACAACCTCGATGCGGTCCTGGGCTACGTCTGGGACGCCGACGCCTTCACCGCGAGCGACGTCATTCAGGCCGTGGGCGTGACGCGCTCCACCGCCATCGACGTGCTCGACGAGCTGACCGCCCGCGGCCTGCTCACCGAGATGCCGAACGCCCGAGCGGTGGGCGAGTACTCCAAGGGCCGACCGGCCCGACGCTTCGCCTTCGACCCCGGCGCGGGCCTGGTCGTCGGCGTCGACGCCGGCCGGGGCCACCTCACCGCCACCGTGGCCGACCTGCGCGGACGAGCACTCGCCACCTCGCGGCTGACCGTCGACCCCGAGCTCGATTCGCCCGAGCGACGCCGGCGCGCGGCCGAGGCGACGGTGGACGCCGCCCTCACCCGCGCACGACGCGCGCGCACCGAGATCATCGGCCTGTGCGTCGGAGTGCCCGCCCCCGTCGCCCGCTCGGGGCGCTCGCCCGTGCACCACGACGGCTTCTGGGCGCGCATGAACCCCGACTTCATCGACAGCTTCGCCGCGTGGGCACCCGTGGTGCGCGTCGAGAACGACGCCACCCTGGCCGCCGTCGCCGAGCGCACGCACGGAGCCGCAGTCGGCAGCGACGACTTCGTCGCCCTGCTCGCCGGCGAGCGTTTCGGCGCCGGCATCAGCGTCGACGGACGCCTGCTGCGCGGCGCGCACGGCGGAGCGGGCGAGACCGTGGCGTTCGATCGCGTGGACGGGGTCGGCAGCGCCTGGGGCCTCGCACCGCGGTGCGTCGACGCGGCGCGCGAGGCCCTGGCCTCGGGATCCCTCCCCCTCGACAGCGCGCTGCGCGACATCGACCCCGACACCCTCGACGCCAAGACCGTGCTCGACCTCGCCGCCGCCGGCGACGCGGGGGCCCTCGGCGTCGCCCGGGCGGTGGGCCCGGCGCTCGCCGGGGTCGCGGCGGTGTTCGGCAGCCTGTTCGACGTGGAGCGCGTGGTGGTCTCGGGCGCGATCGCCGCCGGAGCCGGACCCATCATCGACGCGGCCATCGGCGCCCTGCCCGCGTCGCTGCACCTGCCGGCCCCGCGCATCGTCGCCTCGACCCTCGGGGCGGACATAGTGTCGATCGGGGCCGTGGCCGCGGCCGTGGAGACGGCCCGCGCGCACGCCCTCGACCTCGACGCCTTCGCCCTGCCCGCCGATCGCGCGCGGGCGTGAAGGTGCGACCTTCGGACGATGGGCGGGCGACGGCCTGCTTCCTAGGCTCGCCCACATGACCTCCACCCCGATCTCTCCCCCGACGTCATCCCCCGGCCGCTTCTGGGGGGAGGTATGGCGCCTCGCGGCTGCGGCACTCGCGGGCGTCGTGTTCCTCATCCTCAATTTCGGCTTCAGCGTCGAGCTGGGCGCCGACGACACCTCGCTCCGCTTCGCCGGACTGCTGCTGCTCGACCTCGCGGTCGGGGTGCTCGCGCTCGTCCTGGTCCCGTTCCGCCGCCGGGCTCCGTTCGTCATCGCCGCGGTGCTGGCCTGCAGCTCGGCCGTGTCGAGCCTCGCCGCGCCCGCCGCACTCCTCGTCCTGGCCTCTCTGGCGACGCGACGACGCGCCGGCCGGATCGCCGTCGTGCTGACGGTCTCGGTCGTCTCGAACGCATGGGTCGGTCTGAGCGGCTTCGATCTGGTGGGCAGGCCCACGCCCGCCGGTGACCTCGCCGTGACCCTCGTCGTTCTGCTCGCCGTGCTGGCGGCGACGGTATCGGCGGGTGTCTCCATCGGTGCACGGCGCGCCCTGATGGCGTCGCTGCACGAACGGGCTCGACTCGTCGAGGATGATCAGCGCCTGCGCGAGGCCGCCGCGCGCGACCACGAGCGCACGAGGATCGCACGCGAGATGCACGACGTACTCGCCCATCGCCTGTCGCTCACGGCCCTGCACGCCAGCGCCCTGCGGTACCGCAGCGATCTCGACGACGCTGAGCGGGCGGCGGCGGTCGAGACCGTGCACGACAACGCGCGCGGCGCACTCGGTGAGCTGCGCGACATCCTGGCCGTCGTCCGCGATCCCGAGGCCGCAGACACGGATCGCCCCCAGCCGAGCCTGGCCGGGCTCGACGCACTCCTCGCCGCCGAGCCCGACGTGCGTGCCGAGATCGAGGTCGATGTCACCACCCTGGCGCCGGTGGTCAGTCGACACGCCTATCGCATCGTGCAGGAGTGCCTCACCAACGCCCGGCGCCACGCACCGGCCGCACCTGTCGCGCTGCGCCTGACCGGGGTTCCCGGCGCTCGGCTCGAGATCGACGTCGCCAATCCCGTATCGGAGGGGACCTCGGGGCCGCGGGGCTTCGGACTCGTGGGCATCGAGGAGCGGGCGCACGCCGTCGGTGGAACCGCCGTGGTGACCTCGGGACCGAGCGAGCATCGCGTGCACGTCATCCTGCCGTGGAGCGTGGCATGACGGGCGACGACGAGGTCACCCTCGTCGTCGTCGACGACGACCCGCAGATCCGTGCGGGGCTGAGACTGGTCCTGGGCACGGATCGCGGCATCCGCGTCGTCGGCGAAGCGTCCGACGGCTTCGACGCCGAGGCGGTCATCGCCCGGCACAGCCCCGACATGGTGCTGATGGACATCCGCATGCCTCGCTGCGACGGCCTCACCGCGACGGCCCGCGAGGTGGCGGCGGACCCGTCCCGCGCGATCATCGTGCTGACCACGTTCGATGCCGACGAGGACGTGGTGCGGGCGCTGCGCGCGGGAGCGCGCGGGTTCCTGCTGAAGGACGCCCCGCCCGCCGAGCTCGTGGCCGCGGTGCGGGCGGCCGCGGCGGGGCGCTCGGTCCTCGCTCCCGGGGTCCTCGATCAGGTCATCCGGCTGGCCGCCGACCACACGCGCCTTCCCACCGACGCCGAGCGTCGTGTGCTCTCCTCGCTGACGCCGCGTGAACGGGAGGTCGCCGCTGCCGTGGCGCGCGGGGCGTCGAACGCCGACATCTCGGCCGAGCTGTACCTGTCGCTTCCGACCGTCAAGACCCACGTGGGGCGGGTGCTCGCCAAGCTCGGAGTCGAGAGCCGCACCCAGGCCGCCGCGCTGTGGGCTCGGGTGGGCGCCGTCGACCAGTCGCGCTGACGCGGAAGCACCCGGTCGGGCGCGGCATCCGAAGCCGATGCCCACCGCACGACGAGAGGTCGGGCGGCGGCAAGCCCCCTCGCCGGATCCGACGCTGCGGATAGCGTCGGGACCGTCTCATCCCCGATCGAGAGGAAACCGGATGCCCGCGTGGCCCGAGCACGTCTTCTGGTGGCACGTCTACCCGCTGGGATTCGTCGGCGCTCCCATCCGCGACGACGTCGACCCGGATGCCGAACCCGCACACCGCCTCGACCGCTTCGAGCCGTGGCTCGACCACGTCATCGAGCTGGGGCTGAACGGCCTGCTGCTCGGCCCGGTGTTCGCGTCGGAGACGCACGGCTACGACACCGTCGATCACTTCCGCATCGACCCCCGCCTCGGCGACGACGAGGACTTCGACCGTCTCGTGTCGGCGGCGCGGGAGCGCGGCATCCGGATCCTGCTCGACGGCGTCTTCAATCACGTCGGCCGCGGGCACCCGGCGTTCCGCGCCTTCGCCGACGGCGGCGACGACCCGGGGCTGTTCCGCGCCCGTCGCGTCGACGGCCGGGTCGAGGCCGACGTCTTCGAGGGGCACGACGCACTCGTGGCGCTGGACCACTCCTTGGAGGCCGTGGCCGACCTCGTCGTGGAGGTCATGTGCCATTGGCTGGAGCGGGGCATCGACGGCTGGCGATTGGATGCCGCCTACGCGGTACCCCCGGAGTTCTGGTCCCGGGTGCTCCCCCGCGTGCGTGAGCGGTTCCCGGAGGTGTGGGTCGTCGGCGAGGTCATCCACGGCGACGCCGCCGAGATCGTCCGCGCCTCGAGCATGGACGCGCTCACGCAGTACGAGTTGTGGCAGGGCATCTGGCACGGGATCTCGGACCGCAACCTGTTCGAGCTGAGCCACGCGATCGAGCGTCACGACGAGCTGCTGGCGACCTTCGTGCCGCAGACCTTCGTCGGCAACCACGACGTCACGCGCATAGCCTCGGCGGTGGGCCCCGACCTCGTGCCCCACGCCCTCGCGGTGCTGTTCACCGTCGCCGGCACGCCGTCGGTCTACGCCGGCGACGAGTTCGGGTGGACCGGGGTGAAAGAGCAACGCCTCGGGGGCGACGACGCGGTGCGGCCGGAGTTCCCCGCCGATCCGGGCGAGGTCGACGCCGACGTGCGGATCCTGCGAGCGCACCAGGCGCTCATCGCCCTGCGGCGTCGGAAGCCGTGGCTCTGGCGCGCCCACACCGACGTCATCGAGGTGACGAACACCGCCGTCGCGCTGCGGACGGCCGTGGGCGACGACGCCGTGGTGGTGGCGCTGAACATCGGCGACGAGCCGGTGACCCTGCCGGTCGCCGACGGGCGGACGGTGGTCGCCGGGGAGGGCACTCCGGCCGACGGGCGGCTCGAGCTCGGCCCGCGCGGGTGGGCGGTGCTGGAGGCCTGAGTAGCGGCATCCACCTCGTTCCCGCCGGGCATGTCCCGAAACGTGCGAGTTCGGCGGGCTGGAGCTGCACGAAGTGGGACATGCGACGCGGCGAAGGCGACGCAGCAGCAGCAGCAGCAGCAGCGACGCAGCCGCTCAGGCTCCGACGCGGAAGCGGTGCTCGGGGCGGCCCGTCGAGCCGTACCGGAGGCTCACCTGCACCAGGCCGCGCTCGGCCAGGGCCGTGAGGTGCCGCTGCGCGGTCGCGCGGGAGACGCCGATGCGCTCGGCCACCTCGCTCGCCGAGGCCTCGTCGGCGCCCAGAGCCGCCAGGACGGTCTGCTCGGTCGCCGAGCGGGCGAGCGACGGCCCCTCGCGCTCCCCGCGCATGACGGATGCCGCGCGGTCGATGTCGTCCTGCGACAGCGGTCGGGAGCTGGTGAGCAGGTTGCGGTACCGGGCGTAGCGGTCGAGACGCTCGGCCAGCACGCGCGTGTCGAAGGGTTTGACGAGGAAGGCCAGCGCCCCGGCGGTGAACGCACGGCGGACGGTCGTGGCATCCGTCGCCGCGGACAGAACGAACGCGTCGACGCCGACCGAGCGCACGAGGTCGATGCCGTCGCCGTCGGGCAGGTACACGTCGGCGAGCAGCAGGTCGGGCTGGTGCGCGGCGAGCGCGGCGCGGGCCTCGCCGACCGTCCGCGCCGGCTCCAGGGCGACGAAGCCCGGGCGGGCCGCGACGGCGTCGCGGTGCAACCCCGCCACACGGAAGTCGTCGTCGACGACCAGGACGCGGATGTCGGTCATTCGTTCTCTCCTCGCAGGACTCCCGGCAACCGGGCGGCCACGACGGCACCATGGCCGTCACCACCCGGGTCGACCACCCACACCTCGCCCTCGCGACGGCGGGCGAACTCGCGCGAGAGCGGCAGCCCGATCCCGAGGCCGTGCACCGCGGTCGGGTCGTCGTCGCGCTCGCGGGGGGCGAAGACGGCATCGACGTCGGCGATGCCCCCACCCGTGTCGGCCACGGTCATCACGATGGCGTCGCCGTCGCCCAGCACGGCGACCTCGACTCCGCGCGGCGCGGGGGCCGAGGCCGCGGCGGTCACCGCGTTGTCGACGAGGTTGCCGAGCACGGCCACGACGTCTTCGACGTCGTCGACGGTGCCCCGCAGGAACGTGTCGTCGGAGACCCTCAACGTCACCCCGCGTTCGCGCGCGGCGAGCGCCTTCGCCCCGAGGAAGGACTGCAGCATCGCGTCGCCGACGAGGTCGATCCCCGGCACCGCCCAGTCGACCGAACCGCGGTCGACGAGGTCGGCGAGGAAGGCGCGGGCCTCGGCCGTGCGCTCCGCATCCAGCAGGCCCACCGCCGCGTGCAGGCGGTTGGCGTTCTCGTGCCGCTGCACGCGCAGGGCGTCACCCATCGCGCGGACGCTGTCGAGACGCCCCGACAGCGCGGCGACGTCGGTACGGTCGCGCAGCACCGCGACGCGCCCGAGCGTGCGCGCACCGCGGCGCACAGGGCGCACGTCGATGAAGACGACCCGGCCGCCGACGGGCAGCCCCGTGCTCGCGCCGGTGCCGGCCAGGGCGGTGGCGACGGCGGGCGCGAGGGCGAGGGCGGAGAGGGGGCGGCCGACGGCATCCGTGATCCCGAGCAGTCGTTCGGCCGCGGCGGTGCAGACCCGCACGATCCCCGCGTCGTCGAGCGCGAGCACTCCCTCGTCGGCGCCCTCGAGCACGGCGGTCTGGGTCTGCACGAGAGCGACGAGCTCCTCGGGCTGCACCCCGAGCGTCAGCCGTTCGAGCCGGCGGCGCATGAGCAGCGCGACGGCCGCGCCGATCGCGACGGCCAGCAGCACCGCGACCGCGATGCCGACGAGGAGGGCGGGGAGGTCGTCGAAGACGCTCGCGCGCTCGAACCCGACGCTCACCTCGCCGACCGGGGCACCGCCGGCGGGCGGATAGACGGGGACCTTGGCGCGGGCGGACTCCCCCAGGGTGCCGACCTCCCACGTCACGACCTCGCGGCCCGCGAGCGCGTCGGTGAAGCTCGTGCTCACCACCTGGCCGAGGCGGTCCGGATCGGGGTGGGCCAGACGGATGCCGTGATCGTCGGTGATCACGACGAACAGGCCTTCGGTGCGGGCGGTGACGTCGGCGGCGTACCGCTGGAGGACACCGTCGCGGAGGGTCGCGGCGACCGGCGTGCCGGGGTCGGCGGAGTACTCGGCGACGAGGTCGCGCACCTGGGGCGACTCGGCGACCGAACGCGCGATGTTCAGGGCCGAGGAGTCGGCCTCGGCCCTCAGCTGCTGCACGCCGAGCCACGCGAACACCGCGGTGCACACCGCGACCACGGCGACCTGCGTGGCGACCTGCACGACGAGCATCCGGGTGGCGAATCGCATACGCACCTCCGGGCTCGTGCTGCGCGAAATGCGCAGAACACACGGTACGCGCATAACCCGCCGCAATGCGAGCAAGCGCGCGCCCGGGGGCGCGGCATCCGTAGTGTCGCCGGATCGAGAGCGCGAGAGCCGCGCCCGTCACGACGAAGGAGTCGCGATGACCCCCCTGATCCTTGCGGCCGAAGCGGCCGAGTACCCGGTGGCCTATACGCCCGCCGACGGGGTGCTCGTGGCCCTCGGCTTCCTCATGGTCCTGTCGTTCATGGCGCTGATCATGACGCGGCGCCTGACCCCCATGGTCGCCCTCATCGTGGTTCCCACGGTCTTCGGCCTCATCGCCGGCGCGGGCCTGGGCCTCGGCGACATGGTCATCGACGCGATCAGCACGATGGCGCCCACCGCGGCCCTGCTGATGTTCGCGATCATGTACTTCGGCATCATGATCGACGTGGGGCTCTTCGACCCGCTGATCCGCGTGATCACGCGCGTGCTGGGCGACGACCCGGCCAAGATCGTGCTCGGCACCGCGATCCTCGCCGCCGCCGTGTCGCTCGACGGCGACGGTTCGACCACCTTCATCATCACCACCTCGGCGATGCTGCCACTGTACCTGCGGCTGGGCATGAGCCCCGTCGTTCTCACCTGCGTCGCGGGACTCATGAACGGCACGATGAACATCGTGCCGTGGGGCGGCCCGACCGTGCGCGCCGCGACCGCCCTGGGCCTGCAGCCCACCGACGTGTTCGTGCCCATGATCCCCTCGTTGATCGCGGGCCTGGTCGTCGCGCTCGCCTTCGCGTGGTTCCTCGGTCTGTCCGAGCGCAAGCGTCTCGCGGGCTCGGTCGACACCTCGAAGCTCGACGCCCCCGGTGGATTCGGTCGCCTCGGCGCCCCGAAGATCTTCCGCGGCGCGGAGCACAAGCCCGGCGCGGTCGCGTCGCTGCGCACCGGCAACATCGTCACCGTCCGCGGCGGGCGCGACGCCGTCGCCGCGACCCAGCTCGTCGACACCGCCGACACCGCGATGGCCGACACCATGCTCGACCCGAACCGCGCGACCCTGCGCCCGAAGCTCATCTGGTTCAACCTCGCGCTGACGGCCGCCGTCATGGTGCTGCTGGTGATGGACCTGTTCCCGCTCGCGTTCGTCTTCATGGTCGGGGCCGCGGTCGCCCTGATCGTCAACTTCCCCAAGCTCCGCTCGCAGGCCGATGAGATCGTCGCCCACGCGCCCAGCATCGTCGGCGTCGTGTCGATGGTGCTCGCCGCCGGCGTGCTCGTCGGCGTGCTCAACGGCACGGGCATGGTCACCGCGATGGCCTCGTGGATCACCGAGGTGATCCCGACGTCGATGGGCCCGTTCCTCGCCGTCATCACCGGGGTGCTGTCGATCCCGTTCACGTTCTTCATGTCGAACGACGCGTTCTACTTCGGCATTCTGCCCGTGCTCGCCGAGAGCGCCGCGAACTACGGCATCGCCCCGGTCGAGATGGCGCGCGCCTCGATCACCGGCCAGCCCGTGCACCTGCAGAGCCCGCTGGTTCCCGCCATCCTGCTGCTCGTCTCGCTCGCCGGCGTCAACCTCGGCGACCACCACAAGAAGGTGCTGTGGCGCGCGACGATCGTCTCGCTCGTCATGCTCGGCGTCGGCGTGCTGGTGGGCGCGGTGCCGCTGCTGGGCTGAGACCGCGTGCTCGAACGAAGACCCCGGGTGCCTCGGCATCCGGGGTCTTCTCGGTTGACGGCGTCAGCGCGCGGGAGGCGCCGACGAGCGCACGACGAGACGGGTCGGCAGGGGGTGCTCTCGGTTGCGGTGCCGGACTCCTCGACCGATTCCTGGTCGCGAAAAGTCACGGATTGATCAAAGTGAAGCCTCACACTCAGCCGCCCGGCGGGGTGTCGACGGTTTCGCCGTGTTGCGCCGACGATGCCGATACCCGCGTAAGCGCCTAGCGTCGTAGTCATGACTTCGCTTCCGCACGGGGACCACGAGAGCACCCCCGCGATCGGCACCACCGTCTCGGCGGACGACTTCAAGCGCGCGTTCCGGGGCCACCCGGGCGGCATCGCGGTCATCACGGCCTACGGCGAGAACGGCCCCGTCGCACTGACCGCCTCATCGGTGTCATCGGTCAGCGCCGACCCGCCGCTGCTGATCTTCTCGGTCTCGGCGCTGTCATCGGCGACGCCGACGATCATCGCGGCCGACACGATCGTGGTGCACCTGCTCGACGCCGAAGACATCGGGCTCGCGCGAACGGCCGCCACGAGCGGTCTCGACCGCTTCGCCGACACCTCCACCTGGTCGCGGCTGGCCACGGGCGAGCCCGTGTACCACGGGGTGCGCGCGTGGCTGCGGTGCCGGATCGTGAGCCGCATGGACGCCGGCGGCTCGACGGTCATCGCCGCTCAAGCCCTGCAGGTCGACGTCGAACGCGACCTCGAACCCGGCGAGTCCGGCGCCGCGCTGGTCTACCACAACCGCGCCTGGCACCGCCTCGGCGACCACTCCCGCCTGGACGACTGAGCCGGGGCGACGGTCGCGCGGCGCGCCGTCAGCCGCGAGAACACACGTTGTCGCCGAGCGCACACGCCGTAACGTGTGGGCTCGCGCGGAGCGTGTGACCTCGCGCGACCGGCGGGCGGCACCGTCGCGCGGCCGGCGGGCGGCGCGACGGCGCGGCGACGAACCGCGTCAGGCCCAGGTCACCTCGGCGGTCGCGAGCACGACCTCACCGGGGCCGAGGGCCACCACGCGAGAGGCATCGGCGGTGCCGCACAGGCGGATCGCGGAGTCGACGAAGGCCGGCGCGGTCATGCGCACGCGCAGCGCCGTGGTGCGCCGATCGGGGGCATGACGGCGAGCGGCGTCGACGAGCAGGATGCGCAGCAGCGGACCGTGCACGAGCAGGTCGTCGAGCCCCTCCTCGTCGCGCGCCCAGCGGCGGTCGTAGTGCACGAGGTGGGTGTTGAACGTCAGCGCCGAGAAGCGGAAGAGCTGGCGGGCGTCGAGGGTGACCTCGTCGATCCACGCGGCCTCGGCGGCGGCCGCGGGGTCGGTCCGGGGCGGGCGGGCGGGGCCCGAGGCCGCTCCGAGGAAGACGTCGTGCCAGGTGCTGCGCACCACGACCTCGCCTCCGACGGCGATCGCGCGCTCGATGTCGGCGAAGAACAGTCGGCCGCTCGCTCCCGTCTTCTCGACGAGCGAGCCCGCCGTCGCCGTCTGCGTCGCGACGTCGCCCACACGCAGGACGCCGGGGAACACCGTGTCCTCGCCCGCGTACATCCGCCGGGGCAGATCGATCTCGGGCAGGATGCCATCGCGCGCGGGCGTGCCATCGGGGCGCAGGTCGTCGAGCGCGACGGCGAAGGGGAAGAAGACGCCCTCCCACCCGGGCGGGAGCGTCGCGCCCTCGGCACGCACCGGGTCGGCGGGGGCGAACGTGCCGCGGAAGGCCTCGACCGGCACGGCATCCAGGACCTGCGTGCGGGTGGTGCTCACGACAGCGCGCCCGAGGCGCGCAGCGCCGCGATCCGGTCGGCGTCGTACCCGGCGAGACCGGTCAGCACGGCATCGGAGTGCTCGGCGAAGCGGTTCGCGACGCGCGCCGGCGTGGCGGGGGTGGCGCTGAGCTTGATGGGCTGCCCGAACATGCGCAGCACCCCCAGGTCGCCGTAGTCGGCCTCGACGATCATGTCGCGCTCGGCGATGCCGGGGTCGTCGACCACCTCGCCGATCGTCTTGATCGCGGTGAGGGGGATGACGTCGCCGGCGAGGGCTTCGAGCTCGGCCTTGGTACGGTCCCGGAGCCACCCCGCCACCACCGGCTTTACCCGGCGCGCGTACACCTCGGCGTCGAACCTCTTGCGCATCGTGTCGATCTCGGGATCGTCGGCCACCTCGGGCGACCCGAAGAGCTCGCAGCTTGCGCGCCACAGCTTGTCGGTGTAGGCGCCGAAGAACACCTGACCGTCGGCGCAGTCGAACAGCTCGTACGGCCGCACCCACGCGTGCTCGTTCCCCGCGGGCTCGGCCTCGACCCCACGCACGGTGTAGTCCACGACGGCGGTCTCGGTGAGCGCCAGGATGCTATCGACCTGGGCGACGTCGACGAGCTGACCCTCGCCGGTGCGCTCGGCGTGCCGGAGGGCGGCGAGCGTGCCGATGACGGCGAACAACGTCGCCGAGAGATCGCCGATCGTCACCCCCACGCGCACGGGCGGCTGCCCGGGGTAGCCGTTCATCGACCACATGCCGCCGGCCGCCTGAGCGGTGTTGTCGAAGGCGGGGCGGCGGCTGCGCGACCCGGTCTGGCCGTAGCCCGAGACGGCGACGTAGACGAGGCGCGGGTTGGCCGCGCGCAGCACGTCGTAGCCGACTCCGAGCTTGTCCATCGTGCCGGGTCGGAAGTTCTCGACCAGGATGTCGGCCCGTCGCACGAGGTCGAGGAGCGTCTCGGTGCCGCCCGGAGCGGCGAGGTCGAGGCCGACGCCGAGCTTGCCGCGGTTGTACTGCGCGTAATAGGCGCTGAACTCCTCGTCGCCGTGCGTGAGGTACGGCGGGAAGCCGCGGGACACGTCGGGATCGCGGGGGTTCTCGATCTTGATGACCGTCGCGCCGAGGTCGGCGAGCGTCTGCGCGGCGTAGGGTCCGGCGAGCACGCGCGACAGGTCGAGCACGACCACGCCCGCGAGGGAGCCGGATCCGGGGGCCAGGGGAATGCTCATGCGGGGGTCTCCTCCAGGGGGACGGGGGCGGTGCGGGTGAGCGCGGCCGCGACGCGGGAGACGTGCGGGCGCCCGCGGACGCCCGCGAGCCACGCGCTCGTGCGGGCGAGGGCGACGAGGTCGAGACCGGTGCGGATGCCGAGACCCTCGAGCATCCACACCAGGTCTTCGGTGGCGAGGTTGCCGGTGGCACCGGGGGCGTAGGGGCAGCGGCCGAGGCCGCCGACCGAGGAGTCGAACTCGGTCACCCCGTTCTCCACCCCCGCGAGGACGTTCGCGAGGGCCTGACCGTAGGTGTCGTGCAGGTGCAGGGCGAGGGCGGAGCGCGGGATGCCGGTACCCGCCACCGCCTCGATGACCGCCTCGACGTGTCCCGCCGTGGCGACCCCGATCGTGTCGCCCAGGGCGAGGGTGCGGCATCCGGAATCGTGCAACGCGGAGGCCGCGTCGACCACGGCGGCGAGGTCGACGTCGCCCTCCCACGGGTCGCCGAACGCCATGGAGACGTAGCCGCGCACCGGGACCCCCTCGGCCCGGGCGGCCGCGACGACGTCGGTCGCCCGGGACACCGCCCCGGCGCGGTCGGTGTTGAGGTTGGCGCGGGCGAAGGACTCGGTGGCGCTCACGACGACGGCGACCTCGCGGACCCCGGCGGCGAGGGCGTCGTCGAGGCCGCGGCGATTGGGCACGAGGGCCACCGCACGGCTCGCGGCGGGGACGGCGACCGAGGCCACGAGGGCGCGCGCGTCGGCGAGCTGCGGGATCCACGCGGGCGGGACGAAGCTGGTCAGCTCCAGCGCCGTGACGCCCGCGGCGTAGAGGCGTCGGCAGAGCTCCGCCTTGACCGCCGTGGGAACGACGTCGGTCTCGGCCTGCAGACCGTCGCGGGGACCCACCTCGTAGACGGTGACCTCGGCCGGCATTCCCGCCCGGGCGACGACGCGGGGGAACGAACGGGGCGCGGGGGTCGTCATGACGAGGCTCCGCGCAGCTCGGCGAGCACCTCGCGCGCGTCCTCGACGCGGATGCGACCCTCGGCGACGATGCGGGCGGCGACGGCCGCGATCTCGTCGACGGCCGCCCCCGCGCTCGCGGCGATCGTGCGGGCGTGCAGCGTCATGTGACCGCGCTGGATGCCCTCGGCGGCGAGCGCGCGGCACGCGGCGAGGTTCTGGGCGAGCCCCACCGCCGCGATGGCGGCGGCGAGCTCGCGCGCCGAGCCGACACCCAGCAACTGCACGGCGGCACGGGCGGCGGGGTGCGCGCGCGTCGCTCCCCCGACGAGCCCCACCGCGAGCGGCACCTCGAGGGTGCCCACCAGGTCACCGTCGGCGTTCTGCTCGAAGCTCGAGAGGGCGCGGTACGCGCCGGTGCGAGCGGCGTGCGAATGGCATCCGGCCTCGACCGCCCGGGTGTCGTTGCCGGTGGCGAGCACCACCGCCGAGATGCCGTTCATGATGCCCTTGTTGTGCGTGGCGGCGCGATACGCGTCGGCCTCGGCGAACGCGCTCGCCGCCACGATGTCGGCCACGACGCGCGGCCCGCCGAGCAGGTCGGCCGGGAAGACCGCGCGAGCGCGCGTGAGGCGCAGCTCGGCCTTGTTGGTGAGGATGCGCAGCAGCGTGCGGGCTCCGGCGATCTCGGCGATCCGGGGGGCGAGGGCCTCGGCCATCGTGTTCACGGCGTTGGCGCCCATGGCGTCGCGCACGTCGACGTGCAGGTGCAGGATGACCTGCACCCCGGCGCGGGTGGCGAGGGTGCGCACCGACACGTCGACCGCTCCCCCGCCGAGCGAGACGAGCATCGGGTCTTGCGCGTCGGCGAGGGCGAGCAGCTCGTCGCGCGCCTCGAGCAGGCGCAGGCACGCCCCCTCGGGATCGACGGCGTCGAGCACCTGCACCTGGGCGATCATCACGTCGCCGGTGGACGAGGTGAAGAAGCCACCCGTCTCGCGGGCGATGCGCGCGGCGTTCGAGGCGGCCGCGACGACCGATGGTTCTTCGGTGGCCATCGGTACGAGCCGGTCGACGCCGTCGACGCGGAAGTTCGTGGCGACTCCGACCGGGATGCCGATGAGCCCCACCACGTTCTCGACGAGGTGGTCGGCCTGCGACAGCGACAGACCGTCGCGGGGATCGAGGGCCGCGAGGTCGTCGGCCGACAGACCGGCGGCCTCGGCGACGCGCGCGCGTCGATCGAGCGGCTCGTGGTCGCGGAGGCCCGGGAGGCGGCTGTTCGTGGTCACGGGGGCTCCTTCGCGGGCGGGATGCCGCCGCGTCGACCGCGGCGTCCCTTCGACGCTAAGACGAGACCCGGTGGCGGCATATGGACCGCCGACACACCGGATGACTCCCCCACTGCGTCGATCACCCATCGCCGCGCGACCCCAGCCGCTCGCGCAGTTCGTCGAGGCGGACCGCCGTCGACAGGCGGAAGAAGCGCTCGTCGTCGCGCCACCCCTCGCCCAGCAGCGCGTCGAGCTTCTCGAGGCGCTGGAGGATCGTGTTCGTGTGGAAGGTGAGGGCCCGCGCCGTGCGCGTGGGGCTGGCGCCGTGGCGCACGAAGGCCCGCAGGGTCGCGAGCAGATCGCTGCCGCGAGACGCGTCGTGCCGCCGGACGGCGCCGAGCATCGTGTCGAGGAAGGCGTCGAGCACCCGCCGGTCGGCGCCGATGGTCGCCGCGTACGGCAGGAGGTCGTCGGCGGGGACCCGTGCGTCGTCGATGCCCAGGGCCTGGGCGAGGGAGAGGGCGGAACGCACGTCGGCGGCCGCCCGCACGAGGGCTCCCGCCTCGACGCGCACGGTCACGGCCAGCACCTCGGTGTCGACGAGGGAGCGCACCGCCTCGTACGAAGCGGGGTCGAGGGGATCACCGTGGGCGGCCAGCACCAGGCCGTCGAGCTCACCGACGAGGGCGGCGGGCCCCAGCCGGCGGGCAACCACGCGGGCGATCTCGGGACGACGCTCCGCCGGCACGGCGAACGCCGTCACCGCCCCCACGGCCGTCTCGTCGATCCCCGCGCGCCGCGCGGCCGCCGCGACGTCGGCGCGACGCTGCGGCGAGGCCGTGACCAGATCGAGCAGCAGATCGGACCGCTGGCGGTGCCCGGCCTCGGCAACGGCCTCCTCCGACAGGGCGAGCAGCGCCGCCACCTGCCCCGCCCGTTCGACGGTGCGCAGGTCGACCTCGTCGAGCGATCGTGCCGGAGGCCCCACGACGATCGCCCCGAACACCCGACCGCCGGCGACGACGGCGCTGACGATCCCGGCATCCGGGAGCCGGATGGGTCTCCCCTCGGCGCGGCTGTCGTCGAGCGCGCGCTGCACCGCCGCCGTCGGGGTCGCCGCGTCGTCGGCCCCCGCGCGCACGCCCCCCGCGGCGTCGACGATCGTCACGGCCGCCTGCAACGCCGTCGACAGCGTGGCGGCCACGGGCGCCAGTCCGCCGCCGGCCAGCACCGCGTCGACGAGCTCGCGATGCACGCGGTTGGCGCGGTCGCGCGCGGCGACGTGCGCGGTCAGCTCGGCCACCGCCGCCTCGGCGCGCAGCGCCTGCGTGCGGGCATCGGCGAGCGCCGCCGCCGTCTGCAGCACCACCGACGCGTGGGCGGCGAGGGCGGCCAGCAGCGCGATGTCGTCGGGGGTGTAGGCGCGCTCGTGCCGTTCGGCGACGAAGAGCACCCCCAGCACGGCGGAGTCCGAGAGCAGGGGAACGCCCAGCAGCGACACGATCCCCTCGGCCTCGACCGCGGCGTCGATGCCCGAGGCGTGCCGCTCGGGGGCGACGGCGTCGTACCGCCGCACCGCCCGGGGCAGCCGTGTCTCGGCGATCGCGCTCACCAGGCCGCGCCCCGGGGGGACCTCGAGGTCGCGCAGCGCGCCCGTCACCGCCCCGCGGGTCGCGCGCACGCGCAGCGCCCCGTCGACGCCGTCGAACTCCGACAGGTAGGCGACGTCGGCGGCGAGCAGCTCCTGCGCCCGCTCGACGAGACGCTCGAGAACGGCGTCGGCGTCGCGCATCGCGGCCAGCTCGCGCGCGCTGGCGTAGAGGGCCGCGAGCTCGCCGGCCCGGCGACGCAGTCCCTCGACCTCGCTGCCGACGGCGTCCGCGGACCGGTCGGGGTGGATCACGGGATCGCTCAGTCCGTCGTCATCCGCACGCCGAGCACCGGCACCGCGTCGAGCAGGTCGAGGGTGTACCTCTCGGTGGGCGCGGCCAGCAGCTGCTCGGTGGGGCCCGACTCGACGATGCGCCCGTGACGCATGACGGCGATCTCGTCGCTGACGTAGCGGACGACGGCCAGGTTGTGCGAGATGAAGAGCATCGACAGGCCGAAGCGCTCCTGCAGCTCGCGCAGCAGGTTGAGCACCGAGCCCTGCACCGACACGTCGAGGGCGCTGGTCACCTCGTCGGCGATGAGCACGCTCGGCTCGCCCGCGAGAGCGCGGGCGATCGTGACGCGCTGCCGCTGGCCGCCCGAGAACGCGGCGGGCAGGTCGCCGGCGCGGTCGGGATCGAGGTGCACGAGCCCGAGCAGCTCCCGCACCCGCGCGACGCGGGCATCGCGCGAGAAGGACTTCCCGCTCGCGCGGAGGGCCTCGGCGATCGACTCGCCGATGCTCATGCGCGGATCCAGCGCCGAGAACGGGTCCTGGAACACGAGTTGCAGACGGCGACGCGCCTCGCGTGCGTCCTTTCCCCGACCGGATGCCACGACCCCGCCGACCCGCACCTCTCCGGCGGCGGGCGGCACGAGGCCCACCGCGGCCGCGGCGATCGTGCTCTTGCCCGACCCCGATTCGCCCACGAGGCCCAGCGTCCGTCCCGCGGGGACGACGAGCGAGACGTCGTCGACGACAGTGGCCCGGCCGTATCGGACGGACAGGCGGTCGATCTCGAGGGCGTTCACACCCCCACCTCCTCGGCGAGGGCAGCGGCGGCCAGTTCCGGCGGGATGACCGGAAGAGGGCGCGTGCGGTCGGACGTCATATCGGGCAGGCACGCGATCAGCGCGCGCGAGTACGGGTGGGTGGCGTCGTCGCGGATGCGCTGGGCGTCGAGCTCCTCGACGATCAGGCCGTCCTTCATGACGAGGACGCGATCGCAGAACGCCGAGACGAGCGCGATGTCGTGCGAGATGAAGACGATCGCCGCGCCCGTGTCGCGCTGCGCCCGGCGGAGCACGCCCATCACCTGTCGCTGCACGGTGACGTCGAGGGCGGTGGTGGGCTCGTCGGCGATGATGAGCTTCGGTCGGCCGGTGAGGGCCTGACCGATCATCGCGCGCTGGCGCATCCCGCCGCTGAACTGGTGCGGGTACTGCGACAGGCGCCGCTTCGCGTCGGCGATGCCGACGGCCTCGAGCGCGGCGGCGGCGTGCGCGCGGGCATCGGCGCGCGACATCTTGAGGTGCACCTCGGGAACCTCGGTGAGCTGGCGGCCGATCGTCAGCGCGGGGTTCAACGAGGTGAGCGGGTCCTGGAACACCATGCCGAGCTCCACACCGAGCGTGGAACGATCGGCCGCGGTGAGCGGGCGCGTCATGTCGATGCCGTCGAAGGTATGAGCGCTCGTCGTGATGCGCGCATCGGTGCCGAGCAGACCCGCGAGGGCCATGGCCGTGAGCGACTTGCCCGAGCCCGACTCGCCCACGATGCCCACGACCTCGCCCGGGAGGATGCGCAGCCCGACGCCGCGGACGCGCTCGACCTCACCGCCGTCGGGGGTGGCGAACGCGATGCGCAGGTCGGCGATCTCGGCGACGGGTTCACCCGCCGTCGCCGCCGGTCGTGCGGGGGCGGCCACGACCCCGGAGCGACGCAGCGGGGCCACCGCGCCGAGGGCACGTCGGGCCACGGCCGCTCGGCCCCCGCCGCGCGCGTCGCCGAGCGCCTCGCTCACGAAGGTGAACACCAGGCCCGCGAGCACCACGGCGATGCCGGGGCCGATGGCGGCGAGCGGGTTGACGTAGATGCGGGTGATGCCGTCCTGCAGCAGTCGCCCCCAGTCGTACTCGGGCGCCTGCACACCGAGACCCAGGAACGACAGCCCCGCGAACGACAGCAGCGTCACGCTGGCCGTGGCCGCGGCGTTGACGAACAGCGGGTTGGCGATGTTGGGCAGGATGTGGCGCACCAGAATGCCGAACGGCCCGACGCCGACGACGCGGGCGGCCCGCACGTAGTCGCGGCCCGAGACCGACGACGCCAGGTTGTAGACCAGACGCGCCATGAAGGGGATGCCCGAGATACCGATCGCGAGCATCGCCGTCACGGCGCTCGCGCCCCAGATGACGGTGAAGAACAGCACCATCAGCAGCCAGGGAAAGGCGAGGAGCACGTCGAGCAGGCCGGTGGCCAGTCGACGTGCGTGCCGCGGCAGGATCACGGCGATGAGGCCGTAGGCGATGCCGCCGACCGTGGAGACCACCGTGGCACCCAGGGTCAACAGCAGCGAGATGCGGGCGGCGACGAGCACGCGCGCGAAGATGTCGCGGCCGAGGTCGTCGGTGCCGAACGGGTGCGCGAGGCTCGGCGGCAGCAACCGCGCGGGGACGTTCGAGGTCTCGGCCGCGGCGAGGAAGAGCGTGGGTCCCGCGGTCGCGAGGAACAGGAACAGCAGCACGCCGACAAGAGCGGCGATGCCGGCCGGAGACAGCAGTCGTGAGCGCCAGGTCATGGGTCAGCCCTCCGTGATCGAGGACCGCGGGTCGACGGTCACCAGGATGAGATCGACGACGAGGTTCACGCCGAGGATGATGAGCGCGTAGACCACGACGAGCCCCTGCACGATCGGGTAGTCCTTCGCCCCGACCGCCGGGACCATGACCCCGCCCATTCCGGGGATCGCGAAGACCGTCTCGATCAGCACGGTGCCGGCGATCATGCCGCTCAGCAGCAGCCCGCTCACCGTGAGCGAGGCGGTGATGATGTTCGGCAGCGCGTGGCGCAGGTAGACGAGCCGCCCCGGAAGACGCTTCGCCCGCGCGGTGGTCATGTAGGTCGCCCCCAGCACACCCGACATCTCGACCTGCACGATGCGGGCGAGGTAGGCGAGGGGCCCGAGGGCGAGCGCGAGCACCGGCAGCACGGCATCCTCGGGCTTCCCCCATCCGGCTGCGGGGAGCCATTTGAGCTGCACGGCGAAGAGGGCGATGAGCCCGACGGCGAGCAGGAAGCCGGGCACCGCGATGAGCATGCCCAGCACGCCCGAGATGAGCGCGTCGGCGACCTTGCGACCCGGACGCTGCAGGGCGACGGCGGCGCCGATGCCGATCGGGACCGCGGCGACCAGGGCGAGCAGGAAGCTCAGCACCCCCAGTGTGACGGTCGCCGGGAAACGTTGACCGATGGTCTCGGAGACCGACCGGCCGGTGCGGATCGACTCCCCGAAGTCGCCGCGCAGCAGGTGCGCGACGTAGTCGAAGAACTGCTGCGGCAGCGGCTTGTCGAGACCGAGCTCGGCACGGGTGGCCGCGACCAGTTCGGGCGAGGCCTGGATGCCGAGGGCCGCCCGCACGGGATCGCCCGGCACGAGGTGGATGAGGAAGAACGACGCGACGACGACGACGGCGAGCGAGACGAGCAGTCGCCCCAGTCGTCGCACGAGGAACGCCGCGCGAGGAGAGAGCCGCGGACCGCGGCCGCGCCCCTCCGCCCGCACCGCCAGGGCGGCGGTGGGGGCGCCGGCCAGGTCGGCGACGACGGGCGGAGGGGTGGCGGTCATGGGATCAGCCCTGCATCCGGATCGAGGTGGGGTTGAGGAAGTTCGGCTGCTCGAACGTCGCGCCGCTCATGTAATTCGGCAGGATGTTGTCGATCACCGGGAAGGTGTCGAAGCGCTCGATGAGCTCCTTCTCGGCCTGCTGCCACAGTCCGCACGCGGCGTCGGGGGTGGCGGTCTTGGCCTGGGTGGCCAGGGCGTTGTACTCGGGGTTGTCGACGAACATGAAGTTCAAGCCACCCTGGTCGGGAGTCGCTCCGCCGAAGAAGAGGTCGAGCACGACGGGGCTTCCCGGCCCGATCTGCACCCACCCGGTGTCCCAGTCGAAGCTCGTGTAGAGCTGGTCGGACCAGGCCGCGGCGTCGTTGGCCGACAGCTCGGTGACCACGCCGAGCGAGTCCCACGTCTCTTTGACGAGTTCGGCGGCCGGAGCGTGCGAGGCGGTGGGGGCGTCGTAGATGAACTTCACGTTCAGCGGCTGTCCGTTCTTCTGACGGATGCCGTCGCTGCCGAGGGTCCAGCCGGCTTCGTCGAGCAGTTGACCGGCGCGATCGAGGTCGGTGGCCGGCAGGCTCCAGCTGGGCGGGTCCTGCACGCACAGCAGCGGCGTCTTCATGACGAGACCGCTGGAGGGCAGGCCCGTGGCGCCGGCGATGACCGGGCCGACCTCGTCGCGATTGATCGCGGTCGAGAGGGCCTCGCGCACGAGCGGGTCGGAGAAGGGTCGGCCCTCGCGCTCGTTGAACAGGATCTGACCGACCGGGTTGCGCACGCCCGCGTAGGTGATGCCGGCGCCCTCGAGGCGGTCCTGGTCGGGGCCGGTGACCACGCCGGAGTTCAGCTCGCCCGACAGCAGCAGGTTGGTCACGGTGCTCTGGTCGGACACGATGCGCGCCTCGATGGTCTCGGGCAGCCCCTCGGTCTCGTTCGTGACGCCGTAGGGGCCCCACGTGTAGCCGTCGCGCTGGGTGAAGACGTACGCGTCGCCGGCGCGCGCCTCGCTCAGCTGGAACATGCCCGTGCCGTTCGTGGTGTCCGACAGCGAAGCGACGTCGGCCAGACCGGCGTCGCACACCATCATGATCGTGCCGAGGTTGACGGCCAGGAACGGGTCGTTGACCGTGCTGGTCACGGTGACGACGTTGCCCTCGGCCGTGGCCGACACGGCCTCGGTGATGACGGTGCCGTACGAGAAGGTCGCGTTGGCGGGATCGGCGTTGTAGTTGAGGTTGTCGGCGACGGTCTGCGCGGTGAACTCCGAGCCGTCGGCGCAGGTGATGCCGTCCTTCAGCGTGAAGGTGGCCGAGGTGCCCTCGTCGCTCCAGCTCTCGGCGAGCCAGGGTTCGTACTCGCCCTCGGGGGTGACGTAGATGAGCGACTCGTAGGCGATGGTGACGACGTCGAAGGTGTCGGGCGAGACGGCCTTCATCGGGTCGAGGTCGCCCGGGTCGTCGCTGATCGCCTTGACGAACGTGCCGCCCGAGACGACCGAGCCCCCTCCCCCGCTGCTGTCGGAGGGCGCCGCGCACGACGCCAGTGTCAATGCGAGAAGGACGACCCCGGCCGCGGCCGGGACGAGAGTGCTGCGTTTCATTGCCATGCTCCTTGATTCGGGGGAAGCGACGGTGGTGCAGGGGTGGTGCAGGTGTCAGCGCGCGGGGATGGGTGCGGCGAGATGGCTCAGGGGGCCGGCGGCTTTGACCGAGACCTTGAGGGTGGGGCGGGTCGTGTACGACAGCGACGTCTCGAGGACGTCGACGATCTCGACCGCGAGGGGATCGGCCCCCGCCTGGATGGCCTTCGCGATCGCCGCTTCCGAGGCGGCCGCGATCGCGGCATCCCGGTCTTCGGCGTCGGAGATCTGGTCGGCGCGGCCCCCGGCGAGCGAGATGGCCGCTCCGACGGCGTTGGCGACGTCGGCCCGGTCGGGGCGGAGCACGTCACCGGCCCCCGGCAGATCGTCGGGAACGAGTTGGGCGCCGCCGCCGACGACGATCAGCGGCAGGTCGACGCGGCCGAGCGACAGCCGTTCGACGGCCTCCTCGATGCGTTCGTGCGCGTGGGCGAGGGCGCGGGCCAGCATGTCGCGGTGACCCGCCGACAGCGGGGGGAGCGAACGACCCCGGATGCCGTGCCCCGCGGCCGCAGCGGCATCGGTGAGCGTCGGGGTGGAGCCGCCGAACAGCAGTCCCTCTTCGGCGATGCGGTACCCCACCGATCCCGGGCCGACGGCGCCGGTGCGGGGGTCGATGATCGTGCCCCCGCCGATGCCGAGGCTGAGGATGTCGGGCATGCGGAAGTTGGTGCGCACGCCGCCGATGTCGCGGGGCAGGGTCGATTCGCGGGGGAATCCGTCGACGAGCACGCCGAGGTCGCTCGTGGTGCCGCCGACGTCGACGACGATGGCGTTCTGGGCGCCCGAGAGGAAGGCGGCTCCGCGGAGGGAGTTCGCCGGCCCCGACCCGATGGTCAGCACCGGGTAGCGCACGGCGTAGTCGAGCGACATCAGGGTGCCGTCGTTCTGCGCGAAGAAGGTCGAGACGTCGAGACCCTCCTCGGCGACGACGTCGACGAGGGCGCGGGTCACCTCGCTCGCGACGCCGCGCAGGGCCGCGTTGAGCACCGTGGCGTTCTCGCGCTCGAGCAATCCGTCGGGACCGATGTCCTGGCTGAGGAACACCGGCACGTTCTCGCCGATGTGGTCGTGCACGAGCTGCTCGACGTCGCGCTCCTGCTCGGGAGAGGAGGGGGCGAAGATCCCGCACACCGCCACGCTGTCGAACCGTCCGTCGAGGCCGTCGAGGAACCGCCGGATGCCGTCGCGATCGAGCGGCGAGATGGGCGTGCCGTCGACCATGTGCCCGCCGCCGAGCATGGCCGCCCCCGCCAGCACCTGGGTGCTGAGGTCGGTGGGCCAGCCCGTCAGCGGCGGCCACTCGGTGGCCGCGGGAGCCCCGAGCCGCACGAGCGCGACGCGGTCCAGGCCCCGACGGGCGACGATCGCGTTGGTCGCGTGGGTGGTGCCGAGCATGACGCGCGACACCCGGTCGCGGTCCTCGGCGAGCTGCGCGAGCACGGCGGCGATACCGGCACGGATGCCGCCGATGACATCGGCCGTGGTCGGCTGCTTCGTCCAGGCGATCACCGACCCCGTGGCATCCACGACGACCGCGTCGGTGTTGGTGCCGCCGACGTCGACGCCGATGGACAGGTCGCGAACGGCGATCATCGCGCGTCCTTCCGCTCGAAGGGGACGTAGGGCAGGTCGTAGCCGAAGGCGCGGGGGCCGGCGATCTCGAGGCCGCGCTCGGTGCGCCACAGGGGGTCGCACGCCCACGCCAGCACCGACACGCGCTGGCCGTAGCGCAGCATCTCGGTCGAGATGGCGTGACCGGTCTCGAGGTCGACGACGGTGATGAGGTCGGGCACGGTCGCCAGCACCTCGCCGTCTTCGAGCACGACGAGGTTCTCGTTGCGCAGCTCGACGCGCTGCAGGCGCCCGCGGTCGTCGCCGATCCCGGCGATCGTGATCGAGCCGCGCACGAACCCGCCCTCGGTGCGGCGCGAGACGTCGACGATCTTGCCCGAGATGAGCACGTCGGCGTCGAGCTCGTCGGCGATGGCGGCCACCGGCTCGGCGGCCGACAGCAGCGCGCGTCCGACGCGGATGGCCGTGCTGATCGTGCCCGGGATGACCGCTCCGCGAGCCGTCTCGGCGGTGAGCAGGTAGTGGGCGCCGAGGCAGATTCCCCCGGCGGCCACCGTGACGGCGCGGGCGTGCCGCTCGAGCCAGCCGAGGTCGACCGTGCGCAGGGTCACGACGTTGCCGACGACGTCGCTGAGCACCGCGAACTCGCACGGGACGCCGGCGACGTTGGTGGAGATCATGGTCGCCTCCGGGAACGCGCGGCCCATGCCGTCGGCATCCAGCAGGGCGACGCCCAGGCGAGCGGCCCATCCGGCTGGCGAGACGCCGTTGCTGCCGCCGATCTCGGCGGGCATGATCGCGGTGATCGTGCGCCCGGCGACGCGTTCGGCCTCGCGCAGCAGGGTCTCGACCTGCTGCACCGACGAGAGCATCTCGATGCCGACGGTCGGTGCGCCGATGCCGCTCATCATGATGACGGCGTCGTCGGGTCCGAGGTCGTCGAGGCTCAGCAGCCGCACCGGCCCGTGCTCGCGGATTGCGCGCTCGGTCGTCAGCTGCGAGGTGTAGACGGCGCCGCCGCCGCCCGTGCCGAAGATCGCCGCGCCCGCGGCGAGCGCGGCGATGTCGTCGGCCGTGACGTGCTCGGGGGCGCGGGCCGCGGTCGGCGTGACGGGAGACGGAAGTGCCATGACACGACACTAAGCACCGTCCCCGCGAGCGACAATGTGGTGAGCAGACAGGGAATCGGCGTACATTGTGCTGGTGGCACAGCTCACCACTTCCGACCTTCTCGCTCAGACCGAACGCCTGGGCATCGCCCACGCCGCCGGCCCCGAGGGCGGAGCGACGATCGAACGCGTCGACGTGTCGACCCTCGCCGATCTGCCCGGCCTGACCGCGGGCACCCTGGCCGTCGTGGCCGGCGACGACCCGCCCGCGCCGTACCTCGTCGACGTGGCCCTGCGCCAGGCCAGCGCGCGCGGGCTGGCGGGCCTCGTCATGCCCGCGGGCTTCACGGCGACCGAGACAGCGACCGTGCTGGCGCTGCGCGGCGGCGTTCCCGTGCTCGTGTCGCTCGCGGCGCCCGCTCCCGACCTCGCCGTGGCGATCGACCGGGTGATCAGCGGGGGCGCGGCCGAGTCGATGACCCGCGCGGCCTTCGCGGTCGAGAAGGCGACGCAGGCCGCGGCTGCGGGCGAGGGAGACGCGGTGGCGGCGATCCTCGACGCCGCGGGCACCGCCCTGGGCGTGCGGGTGAGCCTGCGCGAAGACCTGGCGACCTCGTGGACCGACGCCGACGCGGTGTTCGCGGGCGAGGTGCCCATCGGCCGGCTGGTCGCCGAGACCTCGGACCCGGCCGCCACCGTCGCCCTGCCGGTCGTGGCCTCGCTCGTGTCGCGGGCCATGCAGCGGCACCTGCAGGACCGCTTCGCCCCGAACCAGTCGCGCGCCGACCTCATCGTCGAGTTGATCCTTGCCGAGGCCGGCCGCGTCGACGGGTTCGTCGCTCCGGCCGCACGCCTCGGTCTGCCCCTGCAGCTCTCGCACGCCGTGGCGTGGATGCGTCCGCAGCACCGCACCGACCCGGGGCTGCGCGCCCCGCGCTTCGTCGAGGCCGCGCTCGAGCTGTTCACCCTGCAGCTCATCGAGGACCGCCCCGAGCTGTGGCACATCGCCTTCCTGCAGGACGACGTCCTCGTCGTCAGCAGCGAGGACCACGGTGCGGGCGACCACCAGCGGCGCCTACGCGACGTCGTGTCGCGCGTGCAGGCCCAGGCACGCCGTCTCATCGGCGACGACTGGACGTACACGGTCGGTCTCGGCACCCCGCAGACCGGAGCCGCGGGTCTGCGTCAGTCGGCCGCCGAGGCGCGCGTCGCCGCCGACTCCGCGATCGCCGGCGGTCGATTGGATGCCATCGAGCTCACCGACGTGACCGGGCTCCGACGTCTGCTGCTCGACTTCTACGCCTCGCCGGTGAGTCGCAACCTGCTCGACGACATCCTCCACCCACTCGACGTGCTGGGTCCCGAGAAAGCGATGACGGCCGTACGCACGCTGCTGTCGTACCTCGGCCATCGTCACTCGCTCGCGCAGGCGGGGCGCGAGCTGAACCTGCATCCCAACGCGGTCGGCTACCGCATCAGACGCGCGCGCGAGCTGCTCGGGGTCGACCTCGACGACCCCGACACCCGCTTCGCGGTCGAGCTGGCCTGCCGCGTGCGCCTGCTCGGCTCGGGGCGCTGAGGAGGGCGCCGGGGCCTGATCGCGGCGCCGGCGTGGGGCGGTGGCCCTCGGTCACTGCGGCGCTCGCTGTGCCGACGGCACACTTCGACCCGGTGATCCTGTGCCCGAGCGACGATGAGGTTCGAGGGACCCCGGGGTAGCGTCGATGACATGCTCTCCACCGATTTCCGCGCGCTCGGGCTCGAGGACATCCGCGGCACGCTGGGCGAGCCGGAGGGTCCCTCGCTGCAGAAGATCACCGACCACCTCGATGAGAACTGCCTGCGCTTCCTGGCCCACTCGCCGTTCGCCACCCTCGCCACCGCCGATCGCGACGGAACGTGCGACTGCTCGCCGCGCGGCGACTACCCCGGTTTCGTGCGGGCGATCGACGACCGCACCGTCGTGCTTCCCGACCGCCTCGGCAACAAGATCGCCGACTCGATGCGCAACATCGTCGACAACGGCCACGCCGCCCTGCTGTGCTTCGTGCCGGGAATGAGCGAGACGCTGCGCATCAACGGCACCGCGTTCGTCACCGACGACCCCACCCTGCTGCGCTCCCTCGAGCAGGACCACACCGTGCCCGACCTCGCGATCGTGCTGCGCATCGAGCAGGTGTACCTTCACTGCGGGCGCGCTCTGCTGCGCGGCGGGATCTGGGACGCCGACATGCAGGACCTGGCCACGCAGGTGCCGACCTCGGGCCAGATCTGGGCGAGCACGTCGGGATGGGATGCCGCGGTCGGCGACGTCATCGACGAGGCCATGTCCGGCGCCTACCGGGCGCTGTACTGAGGTGCGCAGCCGCGAGGGACTGATGCCCCTGGTGGTCCGCGAGATCATCCGCCAGACGCCCGACATCGTGAGCATCCGCCTGCAGAACGTCGATGGATCCCCCCTCCCCGCCTGGAACCCCGGCGCCCATATCGACCTGCAGCTGATCACACGCCACGAGCGGCAGTACTCGCTGTGCGGCGACCCCGCCGACACCGCGTCGTACCGCATCGCCGTGCGCCGCGAGGAACTGTCGCGCGGCGGCTCGCACTACATCCACGCGTTCCTGCGCGAGGGCAGCACCGTCTGGGTCCGCCCGCCCCGCAATCTGTTCGAGCTCGGCGAGGCCCCCGCGTACCTGCTGCTGGCCGCGGGGATCGGGGTCACGCCGATCCTGTCGATGGCCCGTCACCTCGCCGCCGTCGACGCCGACTGGAGGATGATCGTCGTCGCCCGGGAGCGCGACGGCGTCGCCTTCGCCGACGAGATCGCCGCCCTCGGTGATCGCGCCACCGTCCACGTCAGCCGCGAGCAGGGGCGTCTCGACCTCGACGCGGTCGTCGGCGGGATCGCCCCCGGCACCGACGTCTACGCGTGCGGGCCGGCGTCGTTCGTCGACGCGCTCTGGGCGCTGACCCCGATGCTGCCCGAGGGGTCCGGCATCCATCTCGAGCGTTTCGAGCCCCGGAAGCGGGAGTTCGGGCCGAACGAGGCCTTCACCGCCACCGCCGCCCGGTCCGGTGTGACCGTCGAGGTGCCCGCGACCCGGTCGCTGCTCGAGTCGCTCCAGGGCGCCGGGGTGCCGATGAACGGCTCCTGCCTGCGCGGGGTCTGCGGCTCGTGCGCCGTGCCCGTGCTGGATGGGGCGGTGGACCACCGCGATTCGCTGACGGTCGACGACGACTCCCGCATCATCTACCCCTGCGTCTCGCGCGCTCGTGCGGGAGAGACGCTCGTCCTGAACGCCTGAACGCTCCGCGCGGACGGGAACGCGTCGACCGGGCGCGGGGATCGCGCTCGCGCACCCGCCGGATCGTCGAGCGTCCGCACGCGACGGCCCCGCGCGACGGCTGGCCTGGCGGGGGCGGCCCGCCGCCCCCGACGAGCCCGGTCACACCGCCCGGTGCGTGAACCGCCCGCCGAGCAGGGTCGCCGCCACGGTCATCTCGCGCAGGTCGTCGCGGTCGCACGCGAAGGGGTCGCGTTCGAGCACCACGAGGTCGGCCGGCTGCCCGACGGCGAGGGTGCTGCGGCTGCTCGCCGCCAGCGCGACGTCGAGCGGAAGGCGTTGTTCCGGATGCCAGGCCTCGCGGTCACCGCGGCTGCGCGAGGTCGCCGACGCGATCGCGTGCCACGGGTCGAGCGGGGCGACGGGGGCGTCGGAGCCGAGGCGCAGGGCCGCGCCCGACCGATGCAGAGAGCCGAACGCGAAGGCCCGGTCGGTGCGTCCCGACCAGTGCAGGTCGGCGATGTCGCGGTCGTCCATCGCGTGCTCGGGCTGCACGCTGGCGATGAGGCCCGCCCGGCGGAACCGGGCGAAATCGCCGTCACTGACGAGTTGCGCGTGCTCGATGATGCCGGGCATGCCGAGGGTCTCGAACACACCGATCACCTCGGCGTTCGCGCGGTCGCCGATGGCGTGCACGGCGGGAAGGATGCCGCCCTGCTGGGCGCGTCGGAGCAGTCGGTGCAGCTCGTCGACCGAGACGCTCTGCACGCCGCACGCGTGGGCGTGCAGGGGGTCGGCACCGGGGTACGGGTCCCAGCACCACGCCGTGCGCGTGTTGAGCGAGCCGTCGACGACGACCTTCAGCCGGCCCATGGTGACGAGTCCGTCGGCGTCGAGCGGGTCGCCCGTCTGCAGGCCCTCGTCGATGGCCTCCTCGAGCCGGTCGGGCCACACCGAGGCGTCGACCCGCAGCGCACGCACACCCGCGGCGACCCGCTCGGGCCACTCGAGGAAGTTCGGGACGTTCTCGTAGTCGACGATGCCGACCACACCGCGCCGAGCCGCGGCCTCGGCGACCTCGCCATATGCCTCGACCGGAATGGATGCCGCCTGCTGGAACCGCTGCAGGGCGGCGATCCACTCGAACTCGGCGACGACGCCGCTGGCGTCGGGGCGGAGGCCGAGGCGTTCGGCCCCGCGGGAGTTCATCCACCCGGCGTGCAGGTCGCCGCTGACGAGCACCACCGGAACGTCGGGGAACGCGTCGTCGAGGAGTCGGAGTGTGGTCGGAGTGGTCCACAACCCGTCGCGGTAGCCGTAGCCGACGAGCACCCCGTCGGTGCGCGGCGCCCCGGCGACGAGCGCCCGACGCACGGCATCCACGACCTCATCGGGGCTGTGCGTGCCGGCGACGTCGACGCGGCGGCTCGAGATGACCCACTGCGAGAAGTGCACGTGGGCGTCCCAGAGGCCGGGACCGATCGCGCGGCCGTCGAGCTCGACGACCTCGCCCTCGGCCGGAGCGGAACCGGCCGGGACGATCGAGGCGATGAGGCCGTCGCGCACGACGACGTCGACGGGCTCGCCGCCGTACGGCCGGCCCGAGCGCAGGGTGAGCGCGCTCACAGAGCGGGCACCGGGGCGCCGACGAGGCCGAAGAGATCCTTCGGGTCGTCGGGGGCGGCCACGAGGTCGATCTCGAGCGCCAGTTCGGTGCCCGCGACGCTGTCGCGCAGGAACCGCAGCGCCGAGAAGTCCTCGATCGCGAAGCCGACCGAGTCGAAGACGGTCACCTGGTCGTCGGAGGTGCGCCCCGGAGCGCGGTCGGTCAACACCTCCCAGAACTCCGTCACCGGGAAGTCGGCGGCGACCCGCTGGATCTCGCCCTCGATCCGGGTCTGCGGGGCGTACTCCACGAACACCGGCCCGCGCGACAGGATCGCGGGGTCGAGCTCGGTCTTACCGGGGCAGTCGCCGCCGATGGCGTTGATGTGCATTCCCGCTGTCACGTCGGCATCGCTGAGCACCGTCGCCGCCGCCTTGTCGGCGGTGCAGGTCGTGACGATGTCGGCGCCGCGCGCGGCCTCGGCCGCCGAGTCGCACACCTCGATGTCGAAGCCGAGCGGGGTGAGGTTGCGCACGAGCTTGGCGGTGGCCGCGGGATCGACGTCGAACACGCGCAGACGATCCACGCCCAGCACACCGCGGAACGCGAGGGCCTGGAACTCCGCCTGACTCCCCGCGCCGATCATCGCCATCGTGCGCGCGTCGGGGCGGGCCAGTCGGCGCGCCACCATGGCCGAGGTCGCGGCGGTGCGCAACGCCGTGAGCAGCGTCATCTCCGACAGGAACACCGGATAGCCGTTGTGCACGTCGGCGAGCACGCCGAACGCGGTGACGGTCTGGTACCCGCGGCCGGGGTTGAAGGGGTGCCCGTTCACGTACTTGAAGGCGTACGTGTCGGGATCGCTGATGGGCATGAGCTCGATCACCCCGAACGGGGTGTGGCTGGCCATGCGCTCGACCTTGTCGAACGACGACCAGCGACGGTAGTCGGCCTCGAGGTACGCGACCATGTCGGTCATGAGCCGCTCGGCTCCGTTCGTCGCGACCCAGCGCACCATGGCATCCACGCCTACGAATCCGGTCATCGTTCTTCTCGTTCCTCTCGTTGGCGGATGGCATCCATCCGACCGGCCAGGGCCGGGTTCTCATAGGGGCCGGGAGCGCGCAGCGCCGCGACGATGCGGTCGACGACCGCGGCGGGCTTGTCCTGGCTGAGCTTCTGCTTCGCCTCGAACCGTGCGACGGGCAGGCGGAACCCGACCGTCCCGTGCACGATCCGCTCGGCGTACGCGGTGTTCTCGAGGCTCCGGTGCATCAGGAAGGGGTTCGGCAACGGTGCCTCGAAGTGCGTGACGAGCCGGTCGAGCACCGCGAGGTTCTCATCGTCGCTCAGCAGCTCGGGCGTGCCGTACAGGTGCGCCACGACGAAGTTCCACGTCGGCACGGCCGGCGACACGTCGTACCAGCCGGGCGAGACGTAGCCGCTCGGCCCCGACACCACCACCATCACCTCGTGCGCGCCGAGCTCGTGCAGCGCCTCGTCGGGGCGCCCCACGTGGCTCACGATCGAGAACCCGTCGCCCGCGTCGTCGACGAGCACCGGATAGTGGGATGCCACGAGCCCCCGCCCGGGCACATGACTCACCAGCGTGGCCCAGGGGTTCTCGCGCACCATCTCGCGCACCGCGTCGAGGTCGGTCAGGGCGTAGTCGGGGGCGTGTCTCACGGCGTCTCCTCCGGGGCGGCGATCGGCGGGGCGGCGGTCGGCGGGGCGGCGGTCGGCGCGGTCGTCGACCGGGCGGTCGTCGGCGGGCCGAAGATCAGCACGAGCTCGGCCGGGGCGTCCGAGGCATTGCGCACGCCGTGCACCATGCCCGCCGGGGCGTACGCGCCGTCTCCCGCCCTGAGCACCCGGTCGACCCCGTCGGCGGTGAAGACGATCTCGCCCGCGGTGACGACGTACATCTCGTCGCTGCTGTCGGCCGAGCAGCTGTCGGCGGCGCCGGTGAGGTGGCGGTGCTCGCCCTCCGAGGCGCCGGGGGCCAGGTGGTAGAGCATCACCTGGGCGCCGAGGGCCGTGGCATCCGGGAAGTACCACTCGATGCCCACGCGCCCCTCCCCCTCGTAGAGGGTCCAATCGTGGTGGCCGTCTCCGCGGCGCTGAATCTGCACGGGGGTCCTCACATCGCCGGGGCGACGGTCGCGTCGACCGCGAACGCCGACAGGTCGTCGGTGGTGTCGCCGCCCATCGCGAGCTCGGCCAGCGCCAGACCGATCGCCGGGGTGAACTTGAACGCGTGGCCGGCGCCCAGCGCCACGATGATGTCGGGCTGCTCGACGAGGGGGCCGATGACGAAGCGGCGGTCGGGGGTCAGCGCGTACTGGCAGGTGACGGTGCGCAGCACCGGGCCGCTCGCGGGGATCGTCGCCGAGAGGAACGCCGCCAGCTCGGCCGTGCGCTCCTCCGACGGGACGAACGTGCGCTCCGCCGGTGACATGTGCACCTCCGAGACGTCGCGCGCCGCCTTGATGGTGGGCTCGCCGTAGGTCGGGAAACCGTAGAAGCACTGCTCGTCCTCCCAGATCCAGACGGGGAACCTGTCGCGCTCGAACGCCTCGGGCTCGGACGGGGCGAAGTAGCTCACCTGCTCCTGCATGACCTCGAGCGGAATCCGGATGCCGAGCGGCTCGAGCAGCGTGTTCGTCCACGCGTCGGCGGCCACGACGACGCGGCGAGCGCGCACCTCGCCGGACGAGGTCGAGACGATCACGCCGTCGCCGTCGGGGATGAGGCGGTCGACCCGCGTGCGGTCGCGCAGGTCGGCGCCCCGCACCCGGGCGTGCATCTGCAGCGTCGTGACCGTGCGGGCGGCGTGGACGATCCCCGAGTCGGGCGTGTAGACGGTGGTGACGCCGGCGGGCACCGAGAACTGCGGCCACCGCTCGTGCACCTCGTCGGGGCCGAGCAGGTCGAACGGTACGTCGTTGTCGGTCAGGCTCCGCGCGAAGTCGGTGGCGTCGTACGGGCCGCCGTCGGGGATGAACACGACGCCGCCGGTGATGCTCAGCAGTCGCTCCCCCGTGGCCGCCTCGAGCGCCGCCCACTCGCGGTACGCCGCCTGCGCGAAGCGCACGTACGCGGCCGAGCCGTACGAGGTGCGCACGATGCGCGAGGTGTCGTGCGAGGCGCCGCGCACGTGCCCGAGCTCGAACTGCTCGAAGGCGACCGTGCGCGCGCCCCGGCCGGCCAGGTGGTACGCGGCGGCGCTGCCGAGGGCTCCGAGACCGACGACGGCGACGTCGAACTGCTCCATGGCGGGTCCTTTCGAGGGGCCGGTCGGGTGCCCGGCGAATGTCAGCCATTATTCGAACCCCCGCGCGGCGGGGCTGTTACGGTCACCGTGAGATGCAAAACGTCACGGTCGAGATTGCGATCGCGGCGGGAGGGATGCCATGAGCGCGAGGATCGAGCACGCGATCGCCGCCCTGCGTGCGGTCGCAGCACGCCCCGACCCCACCCGGCCGCTTCCGCTGTCGTCGATCGCCCGCGGCGCACGGGCGAGCCTCAGCACCGTGTCGAGGCTGTGCGCCGAGCTCGCCGACATCGGCCTGCTCGCCCGGGCCGACGACTACGGCAGCTATCGCGTCGGATCCCGCGCCCTCGCCCTGTCGGGTCGGGCGTCCGCGGCGCTCGCCCCGGTCGTGCGGTTCGAGCTGCACCGCATCGCGCAGGAGACCACCGAGACGGTCGCCCTCGCCGCCCCCGAGACGGGCGGGGCGCGCGTGCTCGCGACCGTCGGTTCGGGGTGGACCCTGCACGTGCCCGTGACCCTCGGCGAACTCGTCACCGACGAGCGTCGCGCCGTCGTCCGGGCCGCGCGCGGCGGCGACGGCCTCGTCGAGTCGCAGCTCGGCCGAGCGGTCGAGATCGCCGTCCGGCTCACGGCACCCGACGGGCGCACGGTGGCCGCCCTCGCGGTGAGCCTCCCGGTCTATCGCGCCGCCCGCGCGCGCCCCCGCGTGCGTCGCGTCCTCGCCGATGCGCGGCGCGCGTTCGAGCAGGCCCTGGCCGGGGCGCGGGTCGGGCCCGGCCGCGGGGACGCCGCCGCCGTCGAGCCGGCCCGCGCCCTCGAGGCGGCGACGCGCGTGCTCGAACACCTGGCCGACGGCCCCGACTCGGTGGGGGGCATCGCGTCCGCCGCGCGACTCCGCCCCGATCGCGCGCGTCGAGTGGTCGACGCCCTCGTCCGCGCGGGAACGGTCGCGCACGACGCCGAGTCCGACCGACTGCACCTCGACCTCGCCCTGCACGCCTGGCATCGCGCGGCGACCGAGCCCCTCCTCGCGCGCACCGGTCCCGCCCGCGCCGCCGCGACCGCGGCCCGCGCCGAGGCCTGCGTCTTCGTCACCGCGCTCAAGGGCATGCGCAGCTTCACCCTGGTCGAGCACATCGAACCCCTCGCCGAGGGCCTGATCATGGCGCCCTGGCTGGGCCGCCCGCATCCGCTCGTCGGCTCCGACGGAGGACCCACCCTCGCGATGGACTTCACCCTCGATCAGCTGGGCGCGCTCTTCCCCCGCCGGCACGGGGCCGCCGAGTACGCCCAGTTCACCGGTCGCGTCGAGCGCGTGCGCGCCGACGGCGTGCTGACCATGGAGTCCATCGACGAGTTCGGCATCACCTCGATCTCCGCCCCCGTGCGCGACGCCGCGGGCCAGGTCGCCGCCGCCGCCTGCATCGTCGGCGCGACCGAGAACGTCAAACCGCGCCTCGCCGGCCTCGAGGCCGCGGCCCGCGCCCTCGCCGCGGAGCTCTCCGCCGACCTGCACGCCCCGGGCTCGGCATCCATTCCCGCCCTCGCCCCGATGGGCGTTGCACCCATACCGCCGCGTCGCTGACGCGGCTATCGTCGCTCGCACCCCGAACGAAGGACCCCGGATGCCGTTCACCCCCGACCCCGCGATCTTCTACGACACCGCCGGTGACGCCGACGACCCGACGGTGGTGTTGATCGCCGGCGGCGGCGCGCAGCTCATCGCCTGGCACGTCGACCTGGTCGCCCGACTGGTCGAGCGGGGTCTGCACGTCGTGCGCATGGACAACCGCGACGTGGGGCTCTCGGCCCGTTTCGGTGGACCCGACGACATCGACGGCGGGTACGGCCTCGAAGAGATGGGCGACGACGTCGTGCGCGTGCTCGACGATCTCGGCCTCGACGCGGCGCACCTCGTCGGGCACTCGATGGGCGGGATGATGGCGCAGATGGCCGCGATCCGGCATCCCGAGAGGGTCCGGAGCCTGGGTCTGCTGTCGACCATCCCGGGGCGCGACACCCGCTACGTGCTCCACGACGAGAGGCCCGAGCTCATGCGGGCTCCGCTGCGGTACTCGCGCGGCGAGATCACCGCCGGGGCCGCTGCCTTCGCCTCCGCGACCGCGGGCCAGCGCTACCCGCTCGACGTCGAATGGAACGCGTGGGCGGCGGGCGAGGCGTTCGACCGCGGGTACTTCCCCGAGGGCTTCTCGCGGCAGTGGTCGGCGTTGCTGCGCGCGCCCGAACGGCTCGAGGCCCTGCGCGCCCTCGACGTCCCCGCCCTGGTCTTCCACGGCCGCGACGACGACGTGCTGCACTGGAATGCGGCGGTCGACATGGCCGCGGCGCTTCGCGGCGCCGAGCTGCAGGTGCACCCCGGCATGGGGCACTTCATCGCCCCCGAGCTCTGGCCCGAGCTGGTCGGCGGGATCGTCCGCGCCGTCACCGCCGGCGAGTCCTGCGCGTAGCCGTCGCTGCCGCGGCACGCGCGCGTCGAACCGTGCGACCGCCGGGGCGGGTCAGTGGGCGGCGTCGGCGGGGGCGTCGCGCTTCACCAGGCGCGTGACCCCGGTCATGATGCCGACGATGATGAGCCCCAGGATCAGGCCGAACACCGCCGACATCGCGGTCTCGACGATCCAGACGATCACGGGGCCGGCGGCCTCGATCGCGTGGGTCACGAGGTGCACGACCTCGTACGGTCCGGCCCACAGCGTCTCGAAGAGGTTCTGCAGCACCAGGTGCCCACCGACCCACAGCATCGCGACCGTGCCGATGACGCTGATCACGCGGAACACCGCGGGCATGGATGCCACGATTCGCACGCCGAAGCGACGCACCCCGCGCGAGGCGCTCTTCATCAACCGCAGGCCGATGTCGTCGATCTTCACCAGCAGCGCGACCGCACCGTAGACGACCACCGTCATGGCCAGGCCGATCACGAGCAGGGCGCCCAGCGTCATCCAGATGCCGAAGCCGGGGTCGAGGCTCGACAGCGCGATCAGCATGATCTCGGTGCTGAGGATGAGGTCGGTGCGCACCGCACCCAGCACGAGCTTCTTCTCGTCGCGGGGACCGTCGTCGTCGTGCGCGCCGTGATGCACGCCGAACCACTCGAGCACCTTCTCAGCGCCCTCGAAGCACAGGAACCCGCCACCGATGATGAGCAGGTAGGGAAGCACCCACGGCGCGAACGCGGTGAGCAGCAGCGCGATCGGAATGATGATCACGTACTTGTTGATGATGCTGCCGAGCGCGATCTTCCACACCACGGGCAGTTCGCGCGCGGGGGTGAGCCCCTGCACGTACTGCGGCGTGACGGCGGCGTCGTCGATGACGACTCCCGCGGTCTTCGCGCTGGCGCGCATGGCGGCGCTGAGGATGTCATCGACGACGGCGAGCAGACCGACCGACATGTGCGTTTCTCCCGGGGGTACGAGGGTGCGGGCGCGAACGGCCCACAGCCCCGAGATTAGCGGGCGCGAGACGGTCCCCCGCCCTGTGCCCGGTTCGCGAGCGTCCGCGGCCGCGCGTCGAGACCGGCCGTGCGCACGGCTTCGCCCCGGGCACGACCTGCCGCGACACCCGGCATCGCGACCCTGTCGGCCGCGGGCGGCCCTGGCTAGGGTGGGCAGACGCGTCGAGCAGGGGGTCCCATGTCGTTCATCACCCGCGGTTTCTCGGGCCGGCGCCGCGAGCGCGATCCTCGACTGCCCCCGGGGCAGACGCTCGTGGCCGACTGGCCCGTGCTCTCGGCCGGGCCCACGCCGACCGTCGCCGACGACGCGTGGGAGTTCGTGATCGGCACCGAGAACGACGTGCACCGCTGGACCCGGGCCGATCTCGAAGCCCTCGGGGTCGAAGACGTCACCGTCGACATCCACTGCGTCACGCACTGGACGAAGCTCGACATGGCGTGGCGGGGCGTCTCGCTCGACCGCGTCTTCGCCGAGGTCGAGACCGCGCACCGCTTCGCGATGGTGCACTCGTTCGGCGGGTACACCACCAATGTGGCGCTCGACGATCTGCTCGGCGGAAAGAGCTGGATCGCGTTCGAGGCCGAGGGCGCACCCCTCACCGCCGAGCACGGCGGCCCCGCCCGGCTGCTCGTGCCGCACCTGTACTTCTGGAAGAGCGCGAAGTGGGTGCAGGGCCTGGTCACCATGCCCCGCGACTCGCCGGGCTTCTGGGAGCAGAACGGCTACCACCCGCACGGCGATCCCTGGCGCGAGGAACGGTACGAGTGACCCGCCGCCCCGCCTGGCACGCCGCGACCGTCGTCGAGAGTCGACCCGAGACGACCACGGCCCGCCGCCTCGAACTCGAGGTGCCCACGTGGCCGGGCAACGACGCGGGGGCGCACGTCGATGTGCGCCTCACCGCACCCGACGGCTACCAGGCGTCGCGCTCCTACTCGCTCGCCTCGTCGGGAGACGGGACGCGCGTGACGCTCGCCGTCGATGAGACCCCCGAAGGCGAGGTATCGCCCTTCCTCGTGCACGATCTGCGCGTCGGTGACCGCATCGAGCTGCACGGCCCGCTGGGGGCTTTCTTCGTGTGGCGTCCCTCCGACGACCCGGCCCCCGTGCAGCTGATCGCGGGCGGGTCGGGGGTGGTGCCGCTGTACGCGATGGCCGCGGCGCACGCGCGGAGCGGCGAAGCCACCCCGCTGCGCCTGCTGTACTCGGTGCGTTCGCCGGGCGACGTGTTCTTCCGCCCCGAGCTCGAGGCGCTCGCCGATCGCGGTCTGCCCCTCGACCTGGTCTACACGCGCACCGCCCCGCCGGGAGTCTCGGCACCGCCGGGACGCCTCACCGCCGAGGGGCTGCGACGAGCCGTCTTCCCCGCCGCCCAGCGGCCCCGGGTCTACGTCTGCGGGCCCACGCCGTTCGTCGAGGCCGTCGCCGGCTGGCTCGTCGACGACGGTCACGCTCCCGCGGCGGTGCGCACCGAGAGGTTCGGGGGCGCCTGACGGCCGCTCTCAACGACGACGCCGGGAATGCGAAAAACCCCGGCGGACCGGGGCTTTTTCGGCGGAGACGGAGGGATTTGAACCCTCGGTCCCCTTACGGGGACTCCACCTTAGCAGGGTGGTGCACTAGGCCTGACTATGCGACGTCTCCAGGTGATCGACGCCTTGCGGCACGAACACACCGGTCCATACTAACCGGTCGCCGCCCGGCATCCGAACCACGATCCGGATGCCGGGCGGCGGGGGTCAGCGCACGTTGCCGTTCGAGCAGGTGGCCTGCGCGGCGGTCTGCCCGGCGATGCCCGAGGGCAGCACGATCGCCTCCGACGTCGGCGCCGGGGTCGGCTCGGTTCCGTCGGTGGGCGCGGGGGCTGCGGTCTCGGTCGGAGCCGGGGCGCCGTTCTCGTCGACCACCACGCCGTCGCCGTCGCTGAGGTTGCCCGAGAGCTGCAGCGGCTGGTTCGCCGCGAGCGCGGCCCACAGCGTGTCGGCGTCTTCGCGGTCGGGGACCACGCGGTTCGCGTCGGACGGGTCGGTGTAGGTGGGGTACTGCACGAAGACGATCTCGTTGAACGGCACGTCCTTCACGGCCGAGGCGATCTGCACCAGCGTGAGGGGGTTGGTCAGCGAGGTCGACGGGTCGACGTTGCGCAGCGCGGTCGAGGCGAGCTTGTACAGCGTCGCCGGGTTCGACAGCACCTCCTGGCTCTTCAGCTTGTTGGCGAGGCGCGACATGTACTGCTGCTGGTTCGAGATGCGCCCGAGGTCGCCGCCGTCTCCGACACCGTGGCGGGTGCGCAGGAACTGCAGGGCGTCGAGGCCGACGACCGTGCGCGTTCCGGCGGGCCAGTCGATGCCGGTGTAGGGGTCTTTGATGCCGTTCGCGATGCAGACGTCGACGCCGCCGATCGCGTCGGTGATGTTGATGACGCCGCCGAAGCTGACCTTCGCGGCGAACGGGATCTCGAGGCCGCTGAGCTGCGAGATCGTCTCGACGACGCACGAGAGCCCGCCGTACGAGAACGCACTGTTGATCTGCTGCTTGCTCATGGCCGAGTTCTCGTAGCCGTCTTTGTCGGTGCACGCCGGGATCGGCACCATCAGGTCGCGCGGGAACGAGATGACGGTCACGCGACGAGGGGCGTCGGAGATGTGCACCAGCATGTTGACGTCGTTGAGGCTGCCCTCGGCGTCGTCGCCCGTGCACCGATCCCCGAAGAGCTGGGCGAACTCGGGCTCGCACTCATCGGTGCCGATGAGCAGCATGTTCACCCCTCCCTTCAACTCCCCGATGTCCGGCGGGACGGCCGGCTGGTTCTTCAGCTCGACCGCGTCGGCGGTGAAGCTGCGGGTCAGGTCGATCGCGGCGTAGGCCAGAACGGCACCGCCCGACACCAGCAGCACGGCGAGCACGATGGCGAGGCCGCGGAACAGTTGCGCCAGCGGCCCCGGCGACGTCAGCCGGCCGTGGCGCGCGATGGTCTTCTGACCGCGCGGTGTGGTCTTGCTCACTCGGGTCCTCTCGAACGGATGCCACCGGCCCGGCAGCACGTCGACTCCGCCGCAGGGCAGGAGGTCGCAGTAATACTAGGGACGCGCGGCTGAGAATGCCGTGACTGTCGCGAGGCGCCAGGCACATCACCCGCGATAGGCGTCACGGCGGTGCGCGATCGACACGATCTCGATCACCAACTTCTGGTCGACGATCCGGTAGAGGACTCGATACTCGCCGCGGCGAGCGGAGTACAGCGGCGCGAGCGGCTCTCGCAGCGGCTTGCCCACTCGCCGCGGATTCTCGCGCAAAGCGCCCGCGATGAACTCGAATGCCGCAGCGGCGACCTTCTCGGGAAGGTCTCGTTCGAGCGCGCGCCGGGCGGCCCGCGTGAAGACGACGTCGTACTCCGGGTTCACGAAGACAGGCGTCCGCGCCGGATCATCGCCGCCCGAACGTCTTCGAGAGAAGACGTCTCTCCGGAGGCAAGATCGGCCAGACCCTCACGCACCGCCGCAACCTCATCTGGGCGGCTGAGAATGTCGACCGTCTCGAGGAGAGCGTCGTAGTCATCAGCGCTGAGCAGCACTGCGACACGGTCACCGTTCCGGGTGACGTCGAAGCGCTCGTGCGTCGTGACGGCCGACTCGACCAGCTTCGAGAGGTTCGCCCGGGCGTCGGCGAGAGAGAGGGTGGTCATGTACAGAATTGTAGCGTTCGACACGACGGATCCGCGAGACCTCACCCAGGCCTGCTACGACTAAGAACATGCACAGAGCTGAGCGACCGATTCGGCGGCAGTATCCGCCCTTCGGCCAAGTTCCCGCGGCCGTCTCTGGGGCATCCGAGCTGCGTCTGGAGGCCGAGGGCGCGACTGCGTCCCTGACGGGGTTCGCCTGCTCCGCCTTCGGCTTGTCGGCAACACTGCGCACCGCCGCACGGGTACCGGACGGTGTCACCACCGTCTACGCCTTCGCCGAACATCGGCGGGTAGAGGGTGCGGTGGACGTGTGGGTCACTCCTTCGGACTCTGCCGGCGAACGGGGCACGAGGACGTATGCCCACCTGCGCGGGGGTGGGGGAGGAACCAACGGCACGGTCCACTCCGCATCCTTTGACATCTGGTTCCCCATCGACCTAGCTGCTCTGAGCGGTGACCTGACGATCGAGATGGTGTGGCCAGCGCACGACACCGCGGTTCGGACGAGCATCGCCGGCTCATCGTTACGGCAGGCCGCTGACCGAGCGGACGTCCGTTTCGTCAGCATCTGAGGAGGGGCGGGCGACCCGCCGTTTCAGGTCAATCCGTTCACGAGCACGCCCCCGAGCGAGTCATGCCCGTCCCCGCGTGGGGAATCCTCTCTAGCGGCGGCGAACTCACCTGCCGTTCTCCTCAACTTCCGCGAACGAAGCACGGGGACGAAAGAACCCCGCCCAAACTTTCGTTCGGGCGGGGTTCGAGTAAGCACCATCTGGCGGAGGGTGTGGGATTCGAACCCACGGGACATCTCTGCCCACTGGTTTTCAAGACCAGGTCCATCGGCCGCTCGGACAACCCTCCCGGTCGTTCGAGTCTATCGAGCGTGTGAACCTGCGCGTACGTCCGGTCGTCACTCGGCGTCGGGCGCGACCGTGGTGCGCGCGGCCCGTCGCGCTGTCCACCAGGCCCCCGCGAAGCAGCCGAGGGCGACCAGCCAGAACGCCCGCGCGGACCACAGGGCGGGTTCCGACTCCACGCGCACCCCGTCGGTCGCTCCGAGAATCGCGAGCACCGTGCGCACTCCTCCGGCCCGCCCGCGCACGCCGACCGGGTCGATGGCGGTCGCGCTCAGCAGTACCGCGACATCGAGCGCCAGCGCCCCGAGCGGCACGAGGAACCACGCGGCAGCCGGCCGTTCACCTCGCAGGACCCGCCCCACGGCGGTCACGAGCAGCGCTACAGGGAGCACGACGAAGAACCACGCGACGGCGCCGAGCAGCAGCCCGATCACCACCAGGAACAGGGTGGCGCCGAGGCCACCCACCACGCCCTCGAAGTATTCAGGATCGCGCAGGATGCCGGGAACCGACAACGCCAGAATGCCGACGGGCAGCACGCCCAGTGGCCACCAGAGGAACGACCGGCGAAGGCGGGTCTTCGCCTGCACGGCCGGGAAAACCATCTGGATCGTCAGCGCCGACACGGCGAGGGGCACCCCACCGGCGCCGATGATCGACGCCGCACCGTCGTTGGCGCTCGGGTCGAAGAACAGCAGCAGAACCGCCGCCACGACGAGCCCCGCCAGCACGATCACCGCCACGGGGAGCGCCACGCTGACGTCCACCCGCGAAGAACCCGGAGTCTCGCGCGGGGGGCGGTTCCGTCGTGCGCGCGATGCCATGGTGACGATTATCGACGGCGCGAGCCGTCGCCGCACCGGCGTTGCGCCCGCCCGCGTCCATCCCCCGCCGACCGCGGCGAACGCTGGATATCGTCGACCGCATGGCGATGACGATCCGCGGGTCCCTGGCATCCTTCTTCCTCCGTCTCGGGCGGCAGGTCTGGGTGCGCGCGGCGATCTTCACGCTGACCGCCGTCGTCGTCGCCCTCGCCGCGAACGTCCTCGGCCCGCTGCTGCCCTTCGAGTTCGGCATCGACCTCGCGCAGAACTCGGTCGGATCGCTGCTGCAGATCATCGCCACGGCGATGCTGACCGTCAGCACCTTCTCGGTGACGGCGATGGTCACCGCGTTCTCGTCGGCCACGACCACGGCGACGCCCCGCTCCACGCCCCTGCTCATCGCCGATCCGACGTCGCAGAACGCCGTCTCGACATTCATCGGGGCGTTCACCTTCTCGCTCGTGGGCATCGTCGCCCTGTCGACCGGGTACTACCTGCCGCAGGGGCGCACGATCCTCTTCGTCGCCACGCTCGTCGTCATCGGCATCGTCGTGTTCACCCTGCTGCGGTGGATCTCGCACCTGTCGACCTTCGGCCGCATGGCCGATGTCATCGACCGCGTCGAACGGGCCGCCACCACCTCGCTCGAGCTCCACGCCGCGGCCCCCACCCTCGGCGCGCGGCCGGCGGTCGCCGTGCCTCCGGATGCCGTGGACGTCCACGCCGAGAAGGTCGGGTACGTCACGCACGTCGACGTCGCCGCGCTCGACCGCCTCGCCCGCCGGCACGGACTCGACATCCACGTGCGCGCGACACCCGGGCGCATCGCCGATGCCCGGGTGCCGCTCGCGGCCGTGACAGGGTCGGTCGACGATTCCGTGCGCGCCGGCCTTCGTCGTGCGTTCCGGATCGAGAACCACCGCACGTTCGAGCAGGACCCCCGATTCGGCGTGATCGCCCTGACCGAGATCGGCAGCCGAGCGCTGTCGACTGCGACGAACGACCCGGGCACGGCGATCGAGGTCGTCGCCTCGCTGCAGCGGGTGTTCGCCCGAGCGCTCGCGACCGAACCCGACGCCGACGTGGCGTACGAGCGGGTCTGGGTCCCCGCCCCGATGCTCACCGATCTCGTCGACGACGCCTTCCGTCCGCTGGCGCGCGACGGCGCGGCCGACGTCGAGGTGCAGGTGCGCCTGCAGAAATGCCTCGCCTCGCTCGCGGCATCCGCTCCCGCGCGCGCCGGAGTGTTCCGCGATGCCGCCCGCGCGGCGTTCGCTCGCAGCCGGCGCGATCTCGACCCGGCCGACACGCGGATGCTGCGCGCGGCCGTGCGGGAGGCGTGGGGGCGCTGAGCCCCGGGGCGTGGAGCGACCGGACCCGTCGACGGGCTCGGGAACCTCCGAGGCGGGATCTAGAGCGCGCGGAGGATCGCGGCGACGCCGCCCTCGCTCACCGACAGGCCCACCTCACCGGCCGCGGCGTGCACCTCGGGCGGCCCCTGGTGCATCGCGATCGCCCGGCCGCCGTTGCGCACGGCCCACTGCATCATCTCGATGTCGTTGCGTCCGTCGCCCATGACGAGGACCCGTGCGGCCGGGATGTCGAGCCACCCGCGCACCAACTCGAGGGCGGTGGACTTGTCGACGCCCTGGGGCGCGATGTCGAGCCACGCCGTCCAGCCGATCGCGTACGAGACCTGGGTGAGGCCGATGCGCTCGACGAGCTCGAGGAAATCCTGATCGGTCTGCTCGGGGGCGACGACGACGACGCGGCACACGGGCTGGTTCGACAGCTCGGCGAAACTCACCTTGTTGGCGCCCTGCAGGTTCCAGTCGTCGAGGTAGTCGGTGAACAATCGCGAGCCGTCGGGGAGTTCGACCAGGAAGTGGGCGCCCGAGAGGTGCTCGCCCAGGAGCGTGAGCACCTGGGTCGGGTCGAACGTCTCGACGTGCGCGCGTTCGTACACCGCGGCGTTGCCGTCGCCGACGCGTCGCATGACGATGGCGCCGTTCGAGCACACCGCGTACTCGGGCTGGATGCCGAGGCGCTCCATGATCGGGTGGGTGCTGTCCCAGCTGCGCCCGGTGGCGAGCATGACCTCGTGGCCCGCCGCGTGCGCGCCGGCGACGGCCTCGACCACGCCGGGGCTGAGGGTGTCGTCTTCGAGCAGCACGGTGCCGTCGATGTCGAGGGCGATGAGCATGCGCCCGACGGGTGCGTCGTCGGCGATGCGCTCGACGACGTCGACCGCCTCGTGCTGCGCGGCGATCTCGACGTCGCCGGTCTCGGGCAGGGCGGCCTCGCGACTCACGCGACCGGCTCCATGACCTCGAGCCCGCCGAGGTACGGGCGCAGGACCTCGGGGACCGTGACCGATCCGTCGGCCCGCTGGTGAGTCTCGAGAAGGGCGACGATCCAGCGGGTGGTCGCGAGCGTGCCGTTCAACGTCGCCACGGGCTGCGTCTTGCCCCCGCCCTCGGGCCGGAAGCGGGTCTCGAGACGACGGGCCTGGTACGTGGTGCAGTTCGACGTGCTCGTCAGCTCGCGGTAGGAGTCCTGCGTGGGGACCCAGGCCTCGATGTCGAACTTGCGCGCGGCGCTGGAGCCGAGGTCTCCCGCGGCCACGTCGATGACGCGGTACGAGAGGCCGAGGTCCTGCAGCATGCCCTCTTGCATCGCGACGAGGCGGTCGTGCTCGGCCTCGGAGTCGGCGGGGTCGGTGTAGACGAACATCTCGAGCTTGTTGAACTGGTGCACGCGGATGATGCCGCGGGTGTCCTTGCCGTACGAACCCGCCTCGCTGCGGTAGCAGGTGGACCAGCCCGCGTAGCGCTTGGCGCCCCGCTCGAGGTCGAGGATCTCGTCCATGTGGTACCCGGCGAGGGGGACCTCGCTCGTGCCGACGAGGTACAGGTCTTCCTTGGGCAGGTGGTACACCTCGTCGGCGTGCTGGCCCAGGAACCCCGTGCCGCGCATGACCTCGGGGCGCACGAGCGTCGGCGGGATCATCGGGGTGAAGCCCGCCTGCAGCGCCCGGTCGAGGGCGAGGGTCATGAGCGCCAGCTCGAGACGCGCGCCGATGCCGGTGAGGAAGTAGAAGCGACTGCCCGACACCTTGGTGCCGCGTTCCATGTCGATCGCGCCGAGCTTCTCGCCGAGCGCGAGGTGGTCGAGCGGTTCGAAGTCGTACGTGGGGATCTCGCCGTGGGTGCGCAGCGTGACGAAGTTCTCTTCGCCGCCGGCGGGCACCCCGTCGAGCACGATGTTCTCGATGCGCGCGAGGGCCGCGTCGGCCGCCGCCTCGGCCTCGCCCGCCGCGTGCTGCGCCGCCTTGACCTGCTCGCTGAGCTGCTTGGCCTCGGCCACCAAGGCGGCCTTCTCGTCTTTCGGCGCCTGCGCGACGCGCTTGCCGTGCGCGTTCTGCGCGGCGCGCAGTTCTTCGAAGGCGGTGATGGCGGCGCGGCGGTCGCGGTCGGCGGCGAGGGCGTCGTCCACCGAATCCGGCGACTCCCCGCGGGCGATCTGGGAGCGCTTCACGAGCTCGGGATCTTCACGCAGCAGAGTCAGGTCGATCACGCGTCCATCCTATGGTCGGCATCCCCCGGGGATCCGCCCCGACCTCGACCGTAAACGGCAGGCGGTCGGCCGCGGAACGGCGCGTGCACGCCCCGTGACGCATGGGCCATCGGCATCCCCCCGTCAAGCCCGGTCCCGCAGCCGGGTCGCGGCCCACCGCGGTCCTAGGGTGGACCCATGGCCGCCCCTGACGAGCCGCGTGACGACGCGGAGTCCCCCGAGACCGTCCCCGCCGATGCCCCCGCCGAGGTGAAGGCGGATGCCGCTGCGGCCGAAGGTTCGAGCGACGACTTCCACGCCGCGCGACTCGGCGACGACGTCGACGACGTCGACGACCACGTTCACAAGGACGCTCCCGACCCGAAGGACGCCGCGGAGCCCGACGACGTCATCCACCAGCCCGAGGATGTTCAGCCGGACACCTCGGACGAGAGCTCCGGCGAGGCCCAGCGCGTCTCGGCGGACGGCGACGAGGCACCCATCGACGCCGAGCCCACCGCGAAGAAGCGCGCCGCGCTGATCTACAACCCCACCAAGGTCGAGCCTGAGCAGCTGCGTGCGCGCGTGGCCGAGATGGCCGCCGCGGCAGGCTGGGCCGAGCCTCTGTTCTACGAGACGACCGTCGACGACCTCGGCGACGACTCGACGCGCGCCGCCCTCGAAGAGAAAGTGGATGCCGTTGTCGTAGCCGGCGGCGACGGCACGGTTCGCGCGGTCGCCGAGGCGCTGACCTCCTCGGGCGTCCCCCTCACGATCGTGCCGAGCGGCACGGGGAACCTCCTCGCCCGCAACCTGAACCTTCCGCTGAGCGACACCGACGCGATGATTCGCGCCACGTTCGAAGGCGACATCCTCCCCATCGACACCGGACTCGCCCGCATCCGCCGGGCCGATGGCGAGATCGAGGAGCACGGGTTCTCGGTCATGGCCGGCATCGGCCTGGACGCCGCAATGATTCAGAACACGCGCGACGACTTGAAGAAGCAGGTCGGCTGGGTCGCGTACGTCGACGGAGCGGCGCGGTCGCTCGTCTCGGCGAAGCCCTTCCGCGTCATGTACCAGCTCAACGGACACCGCCTGCACTCGGCGAAGGTGCAGAGCGTGCTGTTCGCGAACTGCGGCGCCCTGCAGGGCGGCGTGGCGCTGATCCCCGACGCCTCCGTCGCCGACGGCCGACTCGACGTGGCCGTCCTCCAGCCGAGCGGCGTGCTGGGCTGGTTGGGTGTCTGGCGGAGCATTGTGTGGGACAACTCCGTCCTGCGCAAGTTCCGCGCGGGGCGCCGCGTGCTCGAACGCCGCAAGGACACCTCGGTGCGCTACCTGCGCGGCACGGGCATCGAGTTGGCGACGTCCCCCGCACAGCCGATCGAACTGGACGGCGACGAGTTCGGCGAGGCGACGCGCATCTACACGCGCATCATCGCCGGAGGCCTCTCCGTGGCGCTGCCGAAGGGGCACGACGTCTCGACGCTCTGACGCGCGCGCCGCGCGCGCGGCCCCTCGTCGAGAACGCACCCGTTCGCCGAGGACGCACGCGTTCGGCGACCGGCGGATGCGGTCTCGACAAACGTGTGCGGTTTCGTCGGGCGCGGGCGGGCCGAGGCGGGCGGCGGCGGCGGCGGCGGCGGCGGCGGCGGCGGGCGAGTGTCAAGCCCGGACGCACGGATGCCGTGGCGGATAGCGTCGAACAATGGCAACGCCCTCGATCGTCTGGTTCCGCGACGACCTCCGGCTCACCGACAACCCGGCGCTACGTGCGGCCCTCGACCGCGAGGAACCGATCGTGGCGCTCTACGTGTTTGACGAGGAGTCCGACGGGGTCCGCGAGATCGGCGGAGCCGCCCGCTGGTGGCTGCACGGGTCGCTGACCTCGCTCGGTGAGCGCCTGGCGGAACGCGGCTCGCAGCTCGTGCTGCGCCGAGGCCGCGCGGCGCAGGTGGTCCCCGCCGTCGTCGACGAGGTGGGCGCCGGCGCGGTGTTCTGGAACCGCCGCTACGGCGGCGTCGAGCGCGAGATCGACGCGGGCATCAAAGAGGCCCTGCGCGATAGCGGGGTCACCGTCGCGTCGTTCGCCGCGAACCTCCTCTACGAGCCGTGGACGGTGCGCACGCAGGCCGACAAGCCCTACGGCGTCTACACGCCCTTCGCCCGCGCCGTGCAGAAGCTGCCGGCCCCGCGCCCGCCGATGGCCGAGGCGCGCAAAGTCCCCGGCTTCGACGGGCGCGTCGACGGGGACGACCTCGGCGCCTGGTCGCTGCTGCCGACCACGCCCGACTGGGCCGGCGGCCTGCGCGAGACGTGGGAACCGGGCGAGCCCGCGGCGAAGGCGCGACTGAGGGAGTTCCTCGAGGACGACCTCGGCGGGTACTCGCAGTACCGCGACGAATTCGCGGGCGGGGCGACGTCGAACCTCTCACCGCGACTGCGCTGGGGCGAGCTGAGCCCGTACCAGGTGTGGCACGACACCGTTCAGCACCGTGGATCGGGCGAACACGCGAAGAGCGCGAGCGGATTCCTCTCGGAGGTCGTGTGGCGGGAGTTCGCCTGGCACGTGACCTTCTACGCCCCCGACATCGCGACCAAGAACTGGCGTCGCGAGTACGACGCCTTCCCGTGGCCCCCGCTCGACCGGTCGCACCTCGAGGCCTGGCAGCAGGGTCGCACCGGGGTCGCCGTCGTCGACGCGGGCATGCGCCAGCTGTGGAGGACCGGGGTCATGCACAACCGCGTGCGCATGGTCACGGCGTCGTTCCTCATCAAGAACCTGCTGATCGACTGGCGTGAGGGCGAGCAGTGGTTCTGGGATTGCCTGGTCGACGCGGATGCCGCGAGCAACCCGTTCAACTGGCAGTGGGTCGCGGGGTCCGGCGCCGACGCCGCACCGTACTTCCGCGTGTTCAATCCCGACACGCAGCGCAAGAAGTTCGACAAGCACGACCAGTACGTGCGCGAGTGGGCGCCGGAGTATCTCGGTGAGAATCCGCCGGAGCCCATGGTCGACCTCGGCGAGACCCGGCGTCGCGCGCTCGACGCCTACGCCGAGACCCGGCACGGGCACTGACGCGGGCGGGCCGGCCGTCCCCGGGCGTCGGCACCGTCGCGATGCGCCGGGTGTCGGCATCCGGGCACGCGAAAGGGGCGCCACCTCTCGGTGACGCCCTTTCGAAAGCGATCGTCAGTTGACGCGGGTGTCGTCGACCTGCTCCTCGTCGTCTTCGCCCGGGATGAACACGTCGACCACGGTCACGTTGATCTCGGCGACCTTCATGCCGACGAGCTCCGTGATGGCCTGCGAGACGGCGGCACGCACGTTCGACGCGACGCGCTGGAGCTGCTCGGGGTAGTCCACCTGGATCGAGATGTCGGCGGCGACCTCGGTCTCGCCCACCTCGACGCTCACGCCCTGCGCGTGGTCCTTGGCACCGACGGCCTGGCGGATGTTGCCGATGACGCGAGCCGCGCCACCGCCGAGGGCGTGGACGCCCGGAACCTGGGCCGCGGCGATACCGGCGACCTTGGCGACGACGGCGTCGACGATGACCGTGGAGCCGCCGTCCTTCTTGGCAGTGGTGGGGGTGGCGGTGGTGATGGTGTCAGCCATGAGCGCTTCCTTCCGTCGTCTCCGGGACCGTCTGTCCCGCGATGTCATAGAGGAGACGCAGCGGGCGACGGATTCGTCACGACTTTCTTCCTGAGAGAAAGCTGAGCACCGCTCACACGTCGAAGAAGCCGCCGAACGGGTCTTCGGAATCACCGGTGTCGCGGGGGTCGTACTGCACGGTCTCGACGGCGAACAGAACGCGCGTATGGGCCGTGCAGAGCACGCTCATCCGGCGGTTGCCCACCACGACGAAGCTCTCGAATCGCCCTCCGCTGTGGACGGCGCTCTCGATGCGCTGCTGCAGATCCGCCAGATCCTGCCCCTGTGCGAGGGAGAAGGTCGCGTCGTCGACGACGATCTGAGCGCGCACCATCGTGTGCGCGTCGGTGTCCTGCACGTCATCCGTCTGCGGGCCGTCGAGCGGCGTCCCCGCGGAGTGCGATTCGCTCATAGCGGGACGCTAGGCACGATGAACGGGATCACGGACGGGGGTTGCGGCTCTTCTCGAGACGGAATAGCGGGCGGCCCACGGAGGTTGTCGTCGAGGTGACCGACGCGATCCCCTCCCTCTCTGTTCTCGACCTCGTGCCCGTGCGGCACGGGCAGACCAGCGCGCAGGCGGTGAGCGCCGCCCTCGACCTCGTCGAGCGCGCCGACCGCCTCGGGTACACCCGCTACTGGTTCGCCGAGCACCACAACATGCCCGCCGTGGCCTCGACCACTCCGCCCGTGCTGATCGCGGCCGCCGCGGCGCGCACGTCGCGCATCCGCGTGGGCTCGGGGGGCGTCATGCTGCCGAACCACTCCCCCCTCATCGTCGCCGAGCAGTTCGCCACCCTCGAGGCCCTCGCCCCGGGACGCATCGACCTGGGCATCGGCCGCGCCCCCGGCAGCGACCCCGTCATCACGCAGTTGCTGAACCGGTCGGGCACGACGAGCGACGTCTCGCGCTTTCCCGACCACGTGACCGACATCATCGCGCTCACCTCCCCCGAGGGCGCCACCGTGCGATTCACCTCGGGCACCGAGTATCAGGTGAAGGCGACACCCGCGGCATCCGGGATGCCGCAGGTGTGGCTGCTGGGCTCCAGCGACTACTCCGCGCAGCTCGCCGCCAGCTTCGGCCTGCCCTACGTGTTCGCGAACCACTTCTCGGGCGAAGGGCTCGAGCACGCGCTGCGGTTGTACCGCGACCAGTTCCGGCCCAACGACTCGGGCGAGGGCCCGCGCACGTTCGTCACCGCCAACGTCGTCGCCGCCCCCACCGCCGAAGAGGCCGAGGAGCGCGCGCTGCCGCAGCTGCGCATGATGGCGCGACTGCGCACCAACCGTCCGCTCGTGCCGCTCGAGACCGTGGAGCAGGCCAAGGCCGATCCCTTCGACGCGATGGCGGAGTCGATCATGGCGTCCACCCGGCAGAAGTGGTTCGTCGGCACCGGTACCGAGGTGCAGGGGCAGCTCGCGGCCTTCGCCGCGCAGTACGGGGTCGACGAGATCATGGTCTCGCCCGTCGCCGGCGCCTACGACAGCGAGGCGCTCGACTCGGTCGAGGGTCGCGCGCAGACCCTGGAGCTGATCGCCGAGAAGGCGACCGTCGCGGCCTGACCCGGGGCGGGCTCCGGCGCGGCGACACGTCGCGGCGGGGCGGCAGCGATCTCGGCGGGTGGCGTACCGCGGGCGTCAGGCCTCGGGCTCGCCGCTCAGCAGGCCGCGCAGCCAGTCGCGCGCCTCGACGAACACGTCGTCGCTGTAGCGCTGCGGGTACCGCACGATGGCGCGGTCGGCGCGCGCGTACGAGCCGAGGAAGATGACCTTCGGGCTGAAGCGGCGAAGGCCCAGCAGCGCGTCGGCCATGCGCTCGTCGAGCACGTGCCCGTCGGCGTCGATGACGAAGCGATAGCGGCCGAGGGCGTCGCCGATGGGACGGGATGCCAACAGGCTCAGGTTGATGCCCCGGGTGGCGAACTGCTCGAGCAGCTCGAGCAGGGCGCCGGGGTGGTCTTCGGGGAGCTCGACGATGAGTGACGTCTTGTCGGCGCCCGTCGGCGGAGCCGGGGCGACGGTGCGACTGACGAGCACGAAGCGGGTCACCGCGTTGGGGTTGTCGCCGATGTTCTCGGCGAGGACCGTGAGGTCGTGGTGGGCGACGATGCCGGGGGCGGCGATCGCCGTGTCGGCGCCGCTCGTGCCGTCGAGCACGCCGAGGGCGCTGGCGACGTTGCTCTCGGCGGGCAGGTGCGCGTGGGCGGGGACGTTGTCGCTGAGCCAGCCGAGACACTGCCCGTAGGCGACGGGGTGGGCGGCGATGAGCGAGACGTCGGCGAGGGTCGCTCCGGGCTTGCCCACGAGCACGAAGTTCACCGGCACGAGGTACTCGCCGACGATGCGCAGGCCCGGCACGGTGGCCAGGGCGTCCTGCGCGGTGGACACGCCCCCGTCGACGGAGTTCTCGATGGCGATCATCGCGGCATCCGAGCGTCCCTCGACGACGTCGGCGAGCGCCTCGCCGACATTACGCACCGGCCGCCAGATCTGGTCGCGCGCCTCGGGCACCTGGGCGAGGGCTGCTTCGGTGAAGGTTCCCGCGGGACCCAGGTAGCTGTAGGTGCGTCGGGCCGGATCGGGAGTGCTCACGGGGACTCAGCCTAGATGCTCGACTCTCCGGCGGGCAGTCGAGGCCCTCGAGCGCCGCAGAACCCCCGATACCGGTGGTCGAACCCGCCGCTCGCGCCGCGCGAATGCGCCAGAGTCGCCCGTACGGCGTCCATCCCGCGCGGCTGGCGCCCGTCCGGTGCGACCCGACGCACCGGATGCCAGGGAGAGAGACACCCGTCATGCGCCACACCTCCACCGACCCCCGCATCCCCCGGCGGCAGGGCGGCACCGACTGCGATCGTCGTCCGCAGCCGGTGCTCCATCCGCGGCCCTCGCCCGCTCGGATCGCCCGTGCCCGCCTGGCGCTGGTCGCCTGCATCGTGCTGTGGGTGCTCTACCTGGCCACGGTCGTGGTCGCGCTGTCACGCGGCGGCGCGCTCGTCGACGCCGAGCAGCTGGTGACGACGACGGTGTTCCTCGTCTCGGTGACGTTCCTGACGCTGTCGGCGTGCATGTACCTCCTCGCCCGCTCGGGTGCACTTCCGCGCCTGGCCGCCCACCGTCGGGTGCGGCGCATCGACCTCGACGAGCACTTCTGCGGACGCGAACCGCGGTTGACGGCCCTCCTGCCGTCGCGGTCCGAGGATCCGGCGCTGGTGCGCATGGGGCTGTGGTCGGTCGCGCTGCAGGAGTTCCCGCGGCTGAACGTCGTGCTCCTGCTCGACGACGACGTCGATCCCGTCGGTGAGGCGGCGCGACTCGATCTCGAGGGGTGCCGCGCCCTCACCGACGAGCTGACGAGCGCGTTGCTGCCGGTCTTCACCCGGGTGGATGCCGCCGCCGCCCGCGCCCGCGAGGGATCTCTCTCGTCGGCCGAGGTGACCGAGCTCGCGATGCGCGAGCACGCCGCCTGCGCCCAGTGGCTGCGCGCGCAGGCCGACGCCGCACCCACCCGCACGCACGTCGAGGTCTTCTTCGCCGAGGAGGTGCTGCGACGACTCGCCGACGACCTCGATGCGACGGCGGCGGCGCTGCGGGAGGCCGCCGACAACGGCGCCGCTCCACTCGAGCGCGAACGCGCGCTGCAGGTGCTCGAGCGTCTCGTGCGCGTCTTCCGCGTCGAGGCGAGCACGTTCGAGAGGCGCCGCTACGCCTCGCTCTCGCACGCGGCGAACAAGGCGATGAACCTCAACTCCTACCTCGGACTCATCGGCGGCCGTTACCGCGAGACGGTGATCGCGGGTCAGCTCGTGCTGGAGGATGCCGGCGACGGACCCGCCGATCTCGAGGTCGCCGCGTGCGACTTCGTGCTCACCCTCGACGCCGACTCGATGCTGCTCCCGGGCTACTGCGCGCAGCTCGTGCACCTGCTCGAGCAGCCCGAGAACGCCCGGATCGCCGTCGCGCAGACGCCGTACAGCGCCTACCGGGGTGCGCCGACTCGGCTGGAACGCCTCGCCGGTGCGACCACCGATCTGCAGCACATCGTGCACCAGGGGCTGACCGCCTTCGACGCCACGTTCTGGGTCGGGGCCAACGCGGTGCTGCGGTGGGAGGCGGTGCAGCAACTCCGACGGGTGAGCGTCGACGACGGCATCCCGGTGATGCGCTTCATCTCGGATCGCACCGCGATCGAGGACACGGAGTCCTCGATCGATCTGGCCGCGCACGGCTGGTCCCTGGTGAACTACCCCGAGCGCTTGAGCTACAGCGCCACCCCGCCCGACTTCGGCACCCTCGTCATCCAGCGCCGTCGGTGGGCCGACGGGGGTCTGCTCATCCTGCCGAGACTCCGCGCCCTCATCCAGCAGCGCCGCCGCGAGGGGCGCCCGCTGACGCTCGCCGAGCGGCTGCTGCGCACCAACTACCTCGGCTCCGTGGCCTGGGTGACGCTGGGCCTGTTCGCCGTGCTGACGCTGTACCCGATGAACGGTCAGCTGGTGACACTGCTGCTGCTGCTCATCGCCGTGCCGTACTTCGCCGAGATGGCATCCGACCTGCACGCGCTCGGCTACCGTCGCCGCGACGTCGTGGCGATCTACGGCCTCAATCTGCTGCTGCTGCCGGTCAATCTGGCCGGCAGCATCGGCTCGGTCGCGCAGGCGCTCAGCGGCCGCAAGGCGCGCTTCGCCCGGACGCCGAAGGTGGCCGCGCGCACCCGCGTCCCGGCGCTGTACCTGACCGCCCCGCTCGTGGTCGCGGCCGCGGCCGCCGCGATCGGGGTGCGCGCGGCGTACGTCGACGCGTGGGGGACGACGGTGTTCGCCGCCTTCACCACCCTGTCGATCGTCTGGGCGCTGCTGCGGCTGGTGGGTGTTCGAAACGCCGTGTCCGATCTGTGGTTCGCCTGGATGGACTGGATCTGGGTCGCCCCTCCCGCACAGACGCCGGCCGCCTCGGTCACTGCCGAGCGCTGGACCGCCGTGCTAGACGACGGTCCCCGTGAGCTGGCGGGGGCCGCCTCGTGAGCCCCGTGATCGCTCGGTCGCGGTCGCGCTTCGCGGGTCGGCGCCTGTCGTTCGCACGGCTCGTGGTCAGCGCGGTCGTCGCGGTGGCCCTCAGCGGCGGTGTCGCGGCCGTGGCCGTGCTGCCGACGCTCCCGCCCCCCGTGGACGGCACGCCGACGGCCGACCGGTGGTTCGCCGGCTATTACGACGTGACGCTCGACTCGGGCGATCAGCTCGCGCGGAGCGCGATGTCCGAGGGCCCGGGCGGCGTGGTGCTCGCCTTCGTGGTGGCGGCGGGCGACGACGACTGCACGCCGACATGGGGGAAGGCGTACAGCCTGGACGACGCGGCGGAGCGCTTCCAGCTCGACCGTCGCGTGGAGCGCGTGCGCCGCGAGGGGCGCCCCCTGGCCGTGTCGTTCGGGGGTGCGGCGAACTCCGAGCTCGCCCTGGCGTGCGACTCCGTCTCGGCGCTGGTCGACGCGTACCGCGAGGTGATGGATCGTTACGGGGCCGACGTGATGGATCTCGACATCGAGGGCGACGCCCTCGACGACGCGGCGGCGACCGCGCGACGCAACGCCGCGGTCGCCCAGCTGCAGCAGGAGCGCACCGCAGCCGGGCGCCCGCTCGATGTGTGGCTCACCCTCCCGGTGGCTCCGGACGGTCTCACCGACCGGGGGCTGACGCAGATCACCGAGATGCTGAACGCGGGGGTGACCCTGGCCGGCGTGAACGCCATGACCATGGACTTCAACGCCGACGACCGCAGCGTGTCGACCTCCGACCTGGCCATCGGAGCCCTCCGGCAGACGGCCGCGCAGGTCGCCGACGTCTGGCGCGGCGCGGGGCGGGACCTGCCCCCGGGCGGCGCCTGGGCGCTGCTGGGCGCCACCCCGATGATCGGTCAGAGCGACATCGAGCACGAGGTGTTCACGCTCGACGACGCGCGGGCTCTCGAGGCTTTCACCACCGAGGTGGGCGTCGCCCGCATGTCGCTGTGGTCGCTGAACCGCGACCGCACCTGCGGCAGCAACTACCCCCGCCCGAGAGTCGTGTCGACGTCGTGCAGCGGGGTGGAGCAGGCGGGCGAGAGCTTCGCCGGCATCCTCGGGGCGGATCGCGACGGCACCCCCGCGGGCCGAACGGCTCCGCAGGAGGACTGGCCGATGATCGCCGACGACGCGGACACGAGCCCCTTCCCGGTGTGGTCGTCGCAGTCGTTCTACTCGGCCGGCGTCTTCGTCGTCTGGCACGGCTCGGTGTACGTCGCGAAGTGGTGGAACGAAGACGGGGCGGTCCCCGACGACCCGACCCTGGATGCCGCCGCCTCGGCCTGGACGTATGTCGGCCCCGTCCTGGCCGACGACGTGCCCTTCGCCCTCCCCGAGCTGCCCGCGGGCACCTACCCCGACTGGAACGTCGACGCGCTCTACAACCAGGGCGACCGCGTGCTGTACGACGGCAGCGGGTACGAGGCGCGCTGGTGGTCGCGCGGCCAGCGTCCCGACCGTTCGGTCCTCGACCGCGACTACTCGCCGTGGAAGCTCATCGAGGCGCCCGCGGAGGCGCCGTGAGCGCACCGTCGAACAGCGACACGCGCCCGTCGACGGCGATGCTGGCCTGCATGGCACGGTGGGGCGGGTGAAGCCGGCCCACCACGTCGTGCCGGGCTTCGCCGACGGCCGCCGCCATCCACGCGAGGACCGCGACCAGCGCGTCCTCGTCGATGGACTCCCCGCTGTCGTCGAGAAGCACCACGTCGACCCCGCGTCCGCGCGCCGCTCCCACCGCGGAGCGCAGCGGCTCCCTCGACAGACCACCGGCGCGAAGTTCGTCGCGCAGGCGGCCCTCCCAGGCCGCGTACTCGCGGCGCTGGGCTGCGGAGGCGGGACTCCCCGCACCGATCCGCTCCATCAGCGGCACCACCGTTCGCACGAGCTCGTCGGTGCGCCGACCCAGCTCGGCGCGCGCCGCCCGTGACCAGCTCTCGCTCTCGGCGGCGATCACGGCCTCTCGGTGCAGCGCCGCGATCCGCCGCCGCATCCGCGCCACGACAAGGAGCATGGCGACGGCGACGATCACGATGACCGTGGGGCGGGCCGCCAGCTGCACCGTCTGTCCGACGAGTGCGCCGTCCAGGATGCCGCGCGCGGCGACGACGATCGCGATGAGCACCGCTCCCGCCATCGCGGTTCCCGTGCGTCCACGCAGAGCCAGCACGACGAGGAAGAAGGCCAGGGCGACCACGGGCCAGAGCGGACCGTAAGAGAACGGCGCGGTCGACACCGCGACGACGGTGCCCCCGACGACGAGGGCGGTGATGGCGGCAGCGCGCGGCCACGCCGGCGCCGCACGCCGCGCGCTCCACACCAGCGAGGCCGTGAGCAGCACGACCGCCAGCAGAGCCGCCTGCCGCGGCCACGACTCGGGGGCGGCGAGCGCGGCGGCGACCGCGCAGAGAACCTGCAGCGCGACGAAGCCGGCGGCGAGCAAGGCGACGGCGCGCCCGCGCGGACGGCCGCTCGCGGCGGCATCCATCTCGGGTCCGGGATCGGGCCGGTACCTCAGCACCACCCGGGTGCCCGTCCCGTGACCCGACTGCACCTCGGCGCCGCCACCGCTCACGCGCGCCATGCGCCCGACGATGCTGTGTCGGATGCCGAGTCGATCGTCGGCGATGTCGGACACCTCGAAGCCCGCACCCTCATCGGCGACGACCACCTCGATCATCGCGGAGCGCACCGTCAGGGTCACCGAACGGGGAGCTTCCTCTGCGTGCCGGACGGCGTTGGCGAGCGCCTGCCGACACGCCCCCACGATCGCCTCACGCACGGGATCGGACACGTGCAGCGGACTGTCCACGCGCGCGGTGAAGCGCGCATCGTGACGCCGCGCCTCCCGCGCGAGGGCGACCTCCAGTGGCCAGGAGTCCTCGGATTCCTCGTGCGCCAGACGCGTCATCATGAGCGCCGCACGACGGGCCTGGGCGGCGAGGCGATCGAGGGGGACCGCCACGGTCGAGGCGGCCAGAGCAAGCGTCGCCAACACCTCGTCGTGCACGAGCGCTGCCGTCCGGGTGCGCGCGGCCAGCCGACCGCGCTCCGCCGACTCGCGCTCGCCGGCCTCCCGGCGCGCGGCAGCCGCGGCATCCAGACCGCGTCCGGCCGAGAGCACGAACCCCCCGAGGGCGCAGATCACCGCCGCCGTGAGCACGGCATGGGCGTCGTTGACGACGCCGTCGAGGTCGAACCCGCCGAAACGCAGACGATAGATGACCCCGGCGACCGCCGCCAGCACCACGGTCACCCAGCCCAGCCCCGGGCCTGCGGCGACGAGGGCCGCGGCGACCCCGGCACTGGAGGCGGTGAGCAGCCAGGGCATGCGCTCGACGTGCCCCGCCTCCGCGGCCACCGGGAACAGCGCCACCACGGCCAGGTACGACACCACGGCCGCTCCGGCCCCCACCCGCAGCGCGCGCTCGCGGAGGATGGGAGCCGCGAGCGCGAGCGCGACCGTCAGCGCCGCCGACCACCACCCGAGCGCGTGGTACCAGAGCGGGAGGCCGTCTTGCTCGCCGCTCGCGAGGAAGGCGACGGTCACCACGGCCACCGCCGTCACCAGGAACCCGGAGGCCCCGGCGATCACCCGGCGGGCGGCGAGCGAACCCGCGTCGAGGTCACCCACGGCGGGGGCGGGGGACGTAGCCGTCTTCCACCCCGCGCTGGTAGAGCTCGACCTTGGTCGCCGCCGGGCGACCCACCAGCTGGTAGACGGCGCGGATGCGTCGCAGGTGATCGTTGACGGTGTTCTCGGAGATGAACAGCTGCGCCGCCACGTCGCGGGCGCCGAGGCCGGACGCGTAGAGACCGAGCACCTGGCGCTCCCGCTCCGTCAGGGGCGCGGCGTCGAGCAGCGGGTCGGTGTCGAGCGCCGACGCCCACTCGGTGGTGGCGACGTGCTCGCCGTGCGCGGCGGCGGCGATCGCCGCGAGGAGGGCCGGCGACGGGGCGGACTTGCGCACGATGCCGCACACATCGCTGCGCGAGGCCGCGCGCACGAGGAAGGGGTCCTCCCCCGAGGTGAGCACGAGCACGTGAGCGCCCCAGCGGCGGATCGCCGCGACGTTCTCGCCCGGCGCGGAGTCGTCGCGAAGGCTCAGGTCGAGTAGAACCAGCTCCACGTCGCACGCGCGTGAGACGAGACGCGAGACGGTCGGTTCGTGGCGGACGAAACGTAGGCCCTCGGCCCCGGCGAGCAGTCCCTGCATCGCGAGGGCGACCAGTTCGTGGTCATCGACGACCGCCACGCGCGAGACGTCCCCTTCACCCATGGCACGAGTATGTCTCACCCGGGCACCGGCGACGCGGCATCCTTTGAAGGCGGTGCACGGGGACGATGAACGGTCGCGGCCCGAGTCGGGGTGGGCCCGGCCTGGGCCGGACCCGCGGAGCGCCTAGAAGGCCTGCTCGATCCAGGCGTCTCCCGCAACGCTCTCGCCGAGGAAGGTGCCCGTCGGTTCGGCGGTTCCCTCGTAGATGGGCGCGCCGCTCGCCGAGAACTCCTGGTCCTGAAGCCGCGTCGAAATCAGCATGTCGGAGTCGAACGACGGGATCTGCACCCGGAACTGCTGCGCGTAGCTGTTGCCCGTCGAGGGGCTCGTCCACAGCTCGCCGACCGGGGTCATCGTGCTGGCGACGTAGTAGATCTCACCGTTCGGGTCCTGGATGGTGGCGAAAGCGTCGACCGAGACGCCGATCTCGGGCTTGTACCCCTCGCCGATCATGCCGGCGGTCGAGAGCGTGTACCCGTTCTCGAGCTGGATGTCCTGCAGGAGCCACCGGACGCGGGTGTCGGCCGAGTTGCCACCGAAGAACCCGTACTCGTGGTCCATCCAGGTGGTGCCGGTCACCTCGAAGGTCTCACCCCCGAAGGTGATGGTGCCGGTCGCCTTCAGCCGGGTGAACGAGAAGTAGTAGTTGTCCTTCTTCAGGCTCTGGCTCGTCGCGCTGGGCTCCACTCCCGTTCCGAAGACGAACATCGGTCGGCCCTGCTGCGAGAACGTGAGGTCGAACTCGACCTCGTCCAGCGTCTTGGCGTCCTGGAGGACGGCCGTGACCGAGATGTCGCGCGTCGGGTCGGCCTGGGGCGCCGTCATGACGACGGAATGACGCACGGCCACCGCGGTGGCTCCCGAACCACCGCCGCCGACGAGGGTCACGGTCGGGGTGGTCGTGTACCCCGAGCCGGGCTTGAGCAGGATGATCTGGGTCACTCCGCCCTCGTCGTCGAGGATCGCGACGGCCGAGGCCCCGGTGCCGTCACCCTCGAAGTGGACCGAGGGCGCCTCGGTGTAGCCGGAGCCGGTGTTCGTGACGCTGAACCCGCCGACGAGCCATGTCGGATCACCGAGTCGCGCGTACCACGGCTTCGACGGGTCGCCCTCGGCCCAGGTGTGCACGTCGAACACCCCGATCGGCGTGGGACCGTAGACCTGCGTGCGCTCGTAGTGACGGTTGCCCTGCACGTCGCTCAGCGAGATCTGCGACATGCCGAAGTGCTGGCCGGTGAAGGACGCGGCGTTGATGTCGAAACCGAACACGCGGTCGCCCGCCCGGAGGGTCCCGATGTGCCACCACCACTCGGTCGGGGCCCCCGCGTGCCGGTACATGTCCTTCGGCAGGCTGAGGACGACGTTCTGCTCGGGGACGGGAGCAGGCTTCGTCGTCCCCTTCCACAGCGGGTTGTCGGGAAGGGGGACCGACGGTGCGGTCACTCCGCTCGGTTTCCCCTTCACGATCGCCACGATCGCCGCCACGACAAGTCCGATCCCGACGAAGCGGGCCCCCCACGACATACGTCTCATGGTCGGAGTGTAGTGACGACGGGTGTCGAGTGGGGTGTCGGTCTGTGGCGGCGCGATTCGACCGCCCCCTCACCGTCGAACGGGCCCGGCGGCGAGCGTCGTGCGCACGATCGGAAGCGGTGCACCGAGCAAGGGATTCCCGCAGAATTGCGTCACGGCGTGTGCGCATGTCGGATGCAGCGGGCAGACTGGACGCATGAGCAGTCGCGCAGGGCAGCCCGCAGAGGCATCCGATCTCATCGACATCGACGAACTGATCGCGGCGTATTACGACCGCAAACCAGATGCCGCGGTGCCCGAGCAGCGCGTCGCCTTCGGCACCAGTGGTCACCGGGGCTCGTCGCTGAGCACCAGCTTCAACGAAGACCACATCCTCGCCACCACCCAGGCGATCGTCGACTACCGCGCGGCTCAGGGCATCACGGGGCCCCTGTTCCTCGGCCGCGACACCCACGGACTCTCGCTGCCCGCCGAGCGCAGCGCCATCGAGGTGCTCGTCGCCAACGGCGTCGACGTGCGCGTCGATTCCCGCGACGCGTGGGTGCCGACGCCGGCTCTCAGCCACGCGATCCTCGCCTACAACAAGGGCCGCGCGGCCGACGACCCGGGCCGAGCCGACGGCATCGTCGTGACCCCGTCGCACAACCCTCCGCGCGACGGCGGCTTCAAGTACAACCCGCCGCACGGCGGCCCCGCCGACACCGACGCCACCGGCTGGATCGCCGACCGTGCGAACGATCTGATCGCCGCGGGCCTGTCGGGCGTGCAGCGCACTCGCCACGCCGACATCGACCTCGAGAACCTCGGCCAGTACGACTTCCGCGACGCGTACGTGCGGGACCTGGCATCCATCATCGACATCGACGCCATCAAGAGCGCGGGCGTCCGCATGGGCGCCGACCCGCTGGGCGGGGCCTCGGTGGAGTACTGGGCGCTCATCGCCGAGGTGTACGGCCTCGACCTCACCGTCGTGAACCCCGAGGTCGACCCGACCTGGAAGTTCATGACGCTCGACTGGGACGAGAAGATCCGCATGGATCCCTCGTCGCCGTCGGCCATGGCCTCGCTCGTCGCCGCGCGCGCCGACTACGACATCCTCACGGGCAACGACGCCGATGCCGACCGCCACGGCATCGTGACGCCCGACGCGGGACTGATGAACCCCAACCACTACCTGGCCGTCGCGATCGACTACCTGTTCTCGCACCGTCCGGGCTGGCCCGCCGACGCCGCGATCGGCAAAACGCTCGTGTCGTCGATGATCATCGACAAGGTCGCCGCATCGCTCGGCAAGACGCTGCTCGAGGTGCCCGTGGGCTTCAAGTGGTTCGTGCCGGGGCTGCTCGACGGCTCCGTCGCCTTCGGCGGGGAGGAGTCGGCCGGGGCGTCGTTCCTGCGCAAAGACGGCACGGTCTGGACCACCGACAAAGACGGCATCCTGCTGTGCCTGCTCGCCGCCGAGATCCTCGCCGTCACCGGCAAGACGCCGTCGCAGCGGTACGCCGAGCTCGAGGCCGAGTTCGGCGCCTCGGCCTACCAGCGCGTCGATGCTCCCGCGACGCCCGCGCAGAAGTCGACGCTGTCGAAGCTGTCACCCGATGCCGTGAGCGCCACCGAGCTGGCCGGCGAGCCGATCGTCGCCAAGCTCTCGCACGCTCCGGGCAACGGCGCGGCGATCGGCGGCCTCAAGGTGCAGACCGAGTCGGCCTGGTTCGCCGCGCGCCCCTCGGGCACCGAAGACGTCTACAAGCTGTACGCGGAGTCGCTGCGCGGCGAAGACCACCTGCGCGAGGTGCAGGAAGAGGCCCGCGCGGTCGTGTCCGCCGCTCTCGGTCAGGCCTGACGCGCGAGGAAGCGGCGTCGCCTGACGCGCGAAAACGCGGCGTCGCCCTTCGGGGCGGCGCCGCTTTCGCGTGCGGGGACCGGATCGGCCGGCGGCGGCGCCGGCGCAGCGCGGCCATGGCATCCATAAACGCCATTCGTGCGCGTAAACACGGTGACGGCGCGTTTATGCGCACGAATCGCGTTTATGCGCAGGTCGACACGGGGCGACGAGCCGCAGCGACGTTCGGCCGGGCGCCGGGGGCCGCCGTGGGACCCGGGCGCCGGGGGCCGCCGTGGGGCCCGGGCGCCGGGGGTCGCCGTGGGGCCCGGGCGCGGCGACGTTCCGGAACGCGCGTGGGTCGCGGCATCCGTGGATTCCGGCGCGCGGAGCGCCGCGGTATCCATAAACGCTATTCGTGCGCGTAAACACGGTGACGGCGCGTTTATGCGCAGGAATCGCGTTTATGCGTGAACACGAGGAGGCGTGGATGCCGCAGCCCCGGCGCTCGGGAGAACGTCGGGGCCGCGGCAGCCGGGGATCGCCGGGCTCAGGAAGCCGGGATCAGGACGCGAAGGTCGCCGCGTCGATGACGAAGCGGTAGCGCACGTCGCTCTTCAGCACGCGCTCGTAGGCCTCGTTGATCTGGTCGGCCGAGATGACCTCGACCTCGGGGGCGATGCCGTTCTCGGCGCAGAAGTCGAGCATCTCCTGGGTCTCGCGGATGCCGCCGATCGACGAGCCGGCGAACGAGCGACGGTTCGTGAACAGGGTGAAGACCTGGATGGGCAGCGGCTCCGGCGGGGCGCCGACGTTGACCATCGTGCCGTTGAGCGTGAGCAGCCCGAGGTACTTCTTCAGCTCGAGCGGGGCGCTGACGGTGTTGACGATGAGGTCGAAGGTGTTCTTCAGCGTCGTGAAGGTCTCTTCGTCCTGGGTCGCGTAGTAGTGGTCGGCGCCCATCTTGAGGCCGTCGTCCTTCTTGCTCAGCGTCTGCGAGAGCACGGTGACCTCGGCGCCCATGGCGTGGGCGATCTTGACGGCCATGTGACCGAGACCGCCGAGGCCGACGATGGCGACCTTCTTGCCGGGGCCGGCGTTCCAGTGGTTCAGCGGCGAGTAGGTCGTGATGCCGGCGCACAGCAGCGGGGCGGCCTTGTCGTAGGGGATCGACTCGGGGACGCGCAGCACGAAGTGCTCGTCGACGACGATCTTCTCGCTGTAGCCGCCCTGCGTGATCGAGCCGTCGACGTCCTTACCGGCGTAGGTGCCGATGTTGCCCTTCTCGCAGTACTGCTCCTCGCCGGCGAGGCAGTTGTCGCACTCGCGGCACGAGTTGACCATGCAGCCGACGCCGACGCGGTCGCCGACCTTGTGCGAGGTGACCTCGGAGCCGATCTCGGCGACCGTTCCGACGATCTCGTGGCCCACCGTCAGGGGGTAGGGCACGTCGCCCCACTCGCCGCGGATGGTGTGGATGTCGGAGTGGCAGATGCCGGCGTAGGCGATGTCGATCAGGACGTCCTTCGGGCCGACGTCGCGGCGCTCGATGGTCGTGGGCTCGAGGGGCGAAGTCGCGGACGACGCCGCGTAGGCGTTGACGTGCATGGGTCTCCTCAGGAGGGGTCGATGCGGATGCATCCATCCTCCCCCGGGCACGCCGAGGTCGGCGCGGGCTTGCACGGATGTGCGCGAGGTGCCACGACTCTCGCGCCGGGGGCGCGGGGGCTAGGACGGGCGGGTGAGCAGGGTGGCGAGGCGCGGGAGCTGCGCGGGGTCTTCGAGCGCTGATCCGACCGCGGCGACGCGCACCCCGGCATCCAGGAACTCGGCCGCGTTGCCGGCGTCGAGTCCCCCGGTGGCCACGAACCGCACGTCGGGGAACGGCCCGCGGATGACGCGGAACCACGCCGGACCCAGCCACGAGGCGGGGAACGCCTTGAGCCAGCGAAGCCCCAACGACACCGCGAGCTGCACCTCGCTGGGCGTCGCCACCCCCGGCAGGATCGGGATGCCATGCGCCCGCGCCGCGGCCACCACCGCCGGGTCGAGCCCCGGGGAGACGAGGTACGCCGCGCCCGCGGCCTGGGCGACGGGCACCTGCGCCGGGTCGACGATCGTGCCGGCGCACACGCGCAGCCCGCGCTCGCCCGCGGCGGCGCACACCGCCCGCAGCGCCTCTTCGTCGGCGGGGGTCTGCAGGGGCACCTCGACGGCGTCGATGCCGAGGTTCCACGCGGTGGCCGCCACCGCGAGCGACCGCTCGCGGCCCATGCCGCGCAGGATCGCCATGAGCGGGGCTCCGGCGAACCGGGCGTCGAAGAAGGCGGTGGTGTCGTCAGCGGGAAGCATGGTCGCTCCGATCGAGAGGGCGAAGGGGGGATGCCGGCAGGGCGGCCGTGTCGTGCAGGGAGTCGCCGAGAGTGCGCAGGGTCAGCGCCGCGCGTTCGTGCCCCGCGGCGAGCCGGTCGGCGACCCCGAGCCCGCGGGAGCGGGCGGCGAGGTACCCGCCGGCGAAGGCGTCTCCGGCCCCCACCGCGTCGAGCACCTCGATCCGCAGCGCCCGGACGAACGTGCGCGCCTCGCCGTGGAAGGCCGTGGCGCCGACGTCGCCGTCTTTCACGACGAGTTCCGCGACGCCGTCGAGAAGCGCCCGCACGTCGCTGTCGCGCGGGGTCGCCCACAGCGTCTCGGCCTCGTCGCGGCCGACGAAGACGACGTCGGCGGCCGTTGCGAGGTCGGCGAGGACGGGGCCCGCGTCCGCCGCCGACCACAGCGCCGCGCGGTGGTTCACGTCGAAGCTCACCGTGACCCCGAGCGCACGCGCCCGCGCCATCGCCGCGACGAGGAACGCCCGGGCGGACGACGACAGGGCGGCGGTGATCCCCGAGACGTGCAGCACGTCGACCCCGGCGAGGGCCAGGTCGTCGGCATCGTCCTCGGCGAGGGCCGAGGCCGCCGACCCGCGGCGGTAGTACCGCACGCCCCGGCCCGGGTCCTTCACGTACAGCCCGGTGGGGCGGTCGGGGTCGCGGACGACCGACGCCGCGTCGACGCCCCGAGCGGCGACCTGCCGCAGCACGCGATCGCCGAGGGCGTCGGCGCCGAGACGGCTGTGCCAGCGCGCCGTCATCCCGAGCGCGGCGGCGTGGGCGGCGACGTTCGATTCCGCCCCGCCCGCGTCGACGAGGAAGGCCGCGGCATCGACGACCCCTCCCCCGTCGGAGGGCGCGAGCATCGCCATCGTCTCGCCGACGGCGAGCAGCACCCCCGTCATCAGCGCAGGTCGGTGATGGGCGCGGCATCCATGTCGTCGAAGGCCTGGTTCTCGCCCGCCATCGCCCACACGAACGAGTACGCCGCCGTGCCGACCCCCGAGTGCAGCGACCAGCTCGGCGAGATGACGGCCTGGCGGTCGCCCACGATGAGGTGACGGGTCTCTTCGCGCTCGCCCATCAGGTGCACGACGCGGGCGTCGGCGGGCACGTCGAAGTAGAGGTAGCACTCGGTGCGCCGGTCGTGCGTGTGGGCCGGCATCGTGTTCCACATCGAGCCCGGGTGCAGCTGGGTCACGCCCATGACGATCTGGCAGCTCTGCACGCCGTTCTCGTGGATGTACTGGTTCAGGGTGCGGCGGTTGCTCGTGACCTGGTCGCCGAGCTCGCGCACCGTTCCCTCACCGGGCGACACCAGCGCCGCGGGGTAGCTCGTGTGCGCGGGCGCCGAGAAGAGATAGAACTGCGCCCCGTCGGCGTCGGTGCCCGCGTCGGCGAACACGACGTCGCGGATGCCGCGTCCCAGGTACAGGCACGCGCCGGTGACGAGCTCGTACACCTCGCCGTCGGCGGTGACGGTGCCGGCTCCGCCGACGTTGACGATGCCCACCTCGCGGTGCTCGAGGAAGTACTCGCTGCGGATCTCGGGATAGCCGGTGAGGGGCAGCGGAGCGCCCGCCGGCACGGCACCGCCCAGCACGATGCGGTCGTGGTGCGTGTAGGTCAACCGCACCTCGCCGGCGACGAAGAGGTCGTCGATGAGGAAACGCTCGCGCAGGTCGGCGGTGTCCATGCCGGGGATCTGCGCGGGGTGGGTCGCGTAGCGCTGGGGGATGGAGGCGGTCATGCGATTCTCCTGAGGTCGGGGTGGGGTGGGGCGAGGGACGGAGCGGGCGGCGTCAGCGCACGAGCCAGCCGCCGTCGACGGGGATCACCGTGCCGGTGACGTAGGCGGCGGCGTCGGAGGCGAGGAACACGAACGCGCCCTGCAGGTCGCCCGGGGTCCCCCAGCGTCCGGCGGGGATGCGCGCGAGGATCGAGGCCTCGCGGTCGGCGTCGGCGCGGATGGGGGCGGTGTTGTCGGTCGCCATGTAGCCCGGGGCGATCGCGTTGACGGTGACCCCCGAGGCCGCCCACTCGTTGGCGAGCGCTTTGGTGAGTCCCGCGACGGCGTGCTTGGAGGCCGCGTAGCCGGGTACGAGGATGCCGCCCTGGAACGACAGCATCGAGGCGACGTTGACGATGCGCCCCCAGCCCTGCGCGATCATGCGACGGCCGGCGGCCTGCGAGAGGTGGAACACGGCGTCGAGGTTGACCGCGAGCACGTCGTCCCAGTCGGCGGCGCCGTGCTCGGCGGCGGGGGCGCGGCGGATGGTGCCGGCGTTGTTGACGAGGATGTCGACGCGGCCGAGGACGTCGGCCGCCTCGTCGATCGCCGCGGCGAGCTCGTCGCGGGTGGCCGAGACGAAGTCGCGGTGCACGGTGTGCACGCGCCGCCCGAGCCCGCGAGCGAGTTCGGCGGTGTGCTCGGCGTCGCCGCGGTCGATGAGCACGAGGTCGGCGCCCGCCTCGGCGAGAGCGAGGGCCGCACCCTGGCCGAGGCCGCGGCTCGAGCCGGTGACGACGGCGACGCGGCCGTCGAGGCGGAAGGTGTCGAGGATCATGCGGGTGCTCCCGAGGGTGAGGTGAAGACGGTGGTCAGCTCGCCGATCCCCGCGACGCGCACGGTCACGGCGTCGCCGGGGGCGAGCGGTCGGTGCGCGGCTTGCGCGGCGGCCAGCTTCTGCGGCGTGCCGGTCGAGACGATGTCGCCGGGCTCGAGGGTCAGCACCTGGCTGAGGTAGTGCACGACGAAGGCGACCGAGAAGATCGTCGTCGCCGTCGACTGCGACACGGTGACCCGGCCGTCGCGCACGACCTCGACGACGAGGTCCTGCGGGTCGATCTCGTCGGCGGTGACCATCCAGGGACCCAGCGGCGCGAACCCGTCGAAGCACTTGCCCAGCGCCCACTGGCTCTGCCGGCGCTGCCACGACCGGTCGGACACGTCATTGAGCAGGGTGTAGCCCGCGACGTACGACAGGGCGTCGTCGAGCGATACCCCGTGCGCCCGTCGGCCGATGACGACGGCGATCTCTCCCTCGTAGTCGACGTCGTCGGCCACGGCGGGGATCACGACGGCATCGGCCGGACCGCCCAGCGTGTTCGCCGTCTTCACGAACACGTCGGGCGTGGCCGGGTCGTCGGCGGTGGGGTCGACCCCGTCGGGCACGTGCCCGCGGTAGTTGTACCCGAGGCACAGCAGCGAGCGCGGCACCACCGGCGCGCGCAGCGCCGAGGGGTCGAGCGGCGGCAGGGTCTCGGCATCCGCGGTGGCGACGAGATCCCGGATGCCGTCGAGCTCGGCGAACAGCTCGGGCAGCGGCCGGGGGCCGAGGTCGAGCAGGCGGTCGCCGGAGCTCGCCGACAGCACGGCGACCGAACGCTCGCCGCCGTCGGCGGCGACCCGCGCGAGCCTCACCACACCGGCCGCCAGTCAGGGCGGGCGGCGCGGGCGAGCGCCTCGAAGTAGAAGTAGTCGCCCCAGAGGGTGCCCTCGTCGACTCCCACGTTCTTGGGCAGGTCGTAGACGCTGTGCAGCAGCACCGTGTCGGCATCGGCGGCCTCGGCCGGGGTGTAGCGGGCGATGAGCGAGGTCAGGATGCGGTCGGCCGCCGCGCGCCACCGTTCGGCGTTCGCGGGATCGGCGGCGGCGAGCTCGTACAGACCGCACACCGCGATCGCCCCCGCGGAGCTGTCGCGGGGGGCCTCGGCGCCGTCGTTGTAGACGAGGTCCCAGTAGGGCACGTCGTCGGCGGGGAGGTGCGCGAGGAAGTACTCCGCGCACGTGCGCGATGCGGCCAGCAGCGAGTCGTCGCCGGTCGCGCGGTGGTTCAGCGCGAAGCCGTAGATGCCCCATGCCTGCCCGCGCGCCCAGCACGAGTCGTCGAACGCCCCCTGCTCGGTCGCCCCGCGCAGGGGCTCGCCCGTCGCGGCATCCCAGTAGAAGGTGTGGAAGGTCGAACCGTCGGGCCGCAGGATGTGTCGACGCAGCTCGGTGGTGTGCCGGGCGACGACCTCGCCGAAGCGGGGATCGCCGGTCTGCTCGCCCGCCCAGGTGAGCAGCGGCATGTTCATGAGGCTGTCGATGATCGTGCGTCCGCGCTGAGCGGGGTCGGCGAGGTTGCCCCACGCCTGGATCACGCCGGCCGACGGCAGGTACCGCGACATGAGGTGCTCGGCCGCCGAGAGCGCGGCGGCGCGGGAGTCTTCTGCGCGCTCGTCGTCGGCGACCAGACGCGTCGGGGCCACGCACGACAGCGTGTACAGGAACCCCAGGTCGTGCGTGTCGAGGTCTTCCTCGTCGCGGACGCGGCGGCCGAAGTCGGCGGCGTGCGCGAGGGCCGCGTCGCGGAAGTCGGCGTCGCCGGTGAGGTCGAAGGCGATCCACTGCATGCCCGGCCAGAAGCTGGTGGTCCACCCGCGGTTGGCGCCCTCGTCGAATCCGGGCACGGCCGGTCGCAGGTCGTACCGGTTGTCCCGGGTGGTGTCGTCGGGGTAGCGCGCGCCGAACGCGGCGATGTTGGCCCGGATCGTGGCCAGCACCTGCGCGATGGCGCGGTCGGTGTCCACCCGCGCGGTGGGAGGGGAGGTCGTCATTCGGGAAATCCTTCTGATCAGACGGCGACGGTGGCGTCGGCCGGAAGCACGGGGCGGAGGGCGAAGCGGGCGTTGGCCCAGACGAGGTACAGCGCGGGCGCGGCGGTGAGACCGAGGGCCAGCGCGGGCGATGTGGTGAACAGCACGGCCTGCCCCGCGAGCACGAGCAGGCTCACCGCGCTGAGGTACCAGCGGCGCACCGCCAGCACCGCGGCGGTCGAGAGCAGCACGCGCAGCGGCGTACCGGGGGCCTCGACGAGGGCGGTCAGCGCCACCGGCGTCGTCGCGAGGGCGAGCAGCGCCACCGTCGCGCAGAGGGGGACGACCACGACGGCCCAGGATGCCGCCGACACGGCGCGCACGTCGACCACGACAATCGCGAGCACCACCGCGACGAGCGCGCCGATGACCAGCGCCTTCGGGGCGCTGGCGCGCCACCCCGCCCAGAAGGTACGGATCACCCGTCCGTCGCCGAGGCCGTGCGCGCGGAAGGCCGTCAGAGCCCCGGCGAGGGCGGGCGCGGCGAGGGGAGCGGCGATCGCCAGCAGGGGCCACGACATCACCGGGTCGGTGGTGAGCAGCAGGAACACCAGGGGCGCGCAGCCGATCAGCAGCAGCAGGTTGACCATGAGCCCGAGGTAGACCGTCGAGAAGATGTTCGCGTAGGTGTCGTGAGTGACGCGGCGCATGGCTCAGCCCTTCATTCCGCTGGTCGCGATGCCCTCGACGAAGTACTTCTGCCCGAAGAGGAACACGATCGCGATCGGCACGACCGACATCGTCAGCCCCGCGAACAGCAGGGCGTAGTTGGCGTCGTACAGCGTGCTGACGAAGCTCTGCAGACCGAGCTGGATGGTCCAGAGGTCGGGGCTGCGCAGGTAGATCAGCGGCCCGAGGTAGTCGTTCCACGTGCCGACGAAGGTCAGCATGGTGAGGCTGGCGATGGCGGGGACCGACAGGGGCACCATGATGCGCGCCCAGATGCCGTACTCGCTGAGGCCGTCGAGACGCGCGGCCTCGGAGAGGTCTTCGGGGATGGTGTCGTAGTACTGCTTCATGAGGAACACCCCGAAGGCGCCGAACGCCTGGATGAGGATGATCGCCCAGAGGGTGTTCGAGACCTTGGCGTTGGAGAGCAGGATGAACTGCGGGATCATGTACGACTGCCACGGCACGGCGATCGTGCCGATGTACACGAGGAACAGCACGTCGCGTCCGGGGAACCGCATGCGCGAGAAGCCGTAGGCGGCGAACGAGCCCGTCAGCACCTGCAGGAAGGTCACGACGACCGCCAGCACGAGGGTGTTGCGGATCCACGTCAGCATGCCGGACTGCGTCCAGATGTCGATGTAGTTGCTCCACACCCACGTCTCGGGGAACCACTTCACGGGAGCGCTGAACACGTCGTTGGGCGTCTTCAGCGAGCTCATGATCATCCAGAAGAACGGCATGAGCAGCGCTGCCGCGGCGAGGATCATCACGGCGTAGCCGACGATGCGCCCCACCCGGCGGACGGGTCGCGCGGAGCCGGCGACCGGTCGGCGACGCGGCGGCTTGGCGCCGGCCGTCACGAGCGTGCGGGTCGCGTCGGGAACGAGGAGGTCGGTCATCAGGCGTCCCGCTTCTTGTTGAGGAAGAACTGCACCAGGGTCACCACGATGCACAGCAGGAAGAGCACGATCGAGGCCGCCGAGGCGTACCCGAACTGGTTCTCCTGGAAGCCCTTCTGGTAGATGAACTGCGAGAGCACGAGCGTGGACTGCCCGGGCCCGCCCTGGGTCATCACGAGGATCAGGTCGAAGATCTTGAACGAGTTGATGGTGAGCATCACGGTGACGAAGAACGTCGTCGGCCGCAGGCACGGGAGGGTGACGTTCACGAAGCGCTGCCAGACGTTGGCGCCGTCGACGCGGGCCGCCTCCTGCAGCTCGCGCGGGATGGTCTGCAGTCCCGCGAGGAAGAGGATCATGTAGTACCCCATGTCTCGCCAGGTGCTGATGATGACGACGGCGGGCATGGCCCACTCCGACGAGGTGAGCCATCCGGGCGGGTTCTGCAGCCCGAAGAAGCGCAGGATCTCGTTGATGGGGCCGTACTCGGGGCTGAACAGCAGGTTCCACACCACGGCGATCGCGACGATCGAGGTGATGTAGGGGAAGAACGCCGCGGTGCGGAAGAACGCGACCCCGCGCAGCTTGTTGTTCAGCAGCAGCGCGAGTCCCAGCGCGACGATCATCGTCAGCGGGATGTGCAGCGCCGCGTAGTAGAGCGTGTTGAACAGGGCGATGCGGAAGCTGCCGTCGCCCAGGAGCCGCTCGAAGTTGGCCAGGCCCACGAACGCCGACGAGCCGAAGACGTTCCAGTTCGTCATCGACATGTAGAACAGCGTCACGACGGGCACGAGCGTCAGGGCGGCGAAGCCGAGGAAGTTGGGGAGGATGAAGCTCCACCCGATGAGGGTGCTGCGCAGCGTCAGACGCGAGCGGCGTCGCTCGCCGTGACGCCCGGTCTTCGGCGCCCGCGGGCGCGTGTCGGCGATGGTCGCCATGGTGTCTCCAGATCTCGAGGGGATCTCAGGGGTGGCCGGCCCGGACGTGGGCGCCGGGCCGGCCACCGGTGGTCGCGTCAGCCGACGCCGACCTCGCTCTTGACGCGGTTCTCGGCGGTCGAGATGGCGTCGTCGATCGACGTCGAACCCGACATCACGGCGGTGTGCAGATCGAGCAGGATGTTCTGCACGGCCGCGGTCTTCGCCGAGGTGGGGTTCTCGGGCTTGGTGTCGTGCGACGACCATGCGAACGACGACAGCTCGTCGGCGGGGGCGCCCTTCACCGCGAAGTACGTCTGGGCGACGGTGTCGCTGGTGAAGGCCGGCGTGATGCCGAGGCCCGCGAGCACCTGCGCGCCCTCTTCACCGGCGGCGAAGGCGAGGAACTTCTTCGCGGCGGCGAGCTTGGTGGCATCCGCCGCCTTGTTCACCGCGAACCCGGTCGGGTCGCCGAAGGTCACCGGCGTCTTCGAGGTACCGGCCGTCGACGAGTCGAACTGCGGGATGGGCGCGAAGCCCCACGAGAAGGCGTCGGCCTCGCCCTTGGCCTGCTGGGCGATGAGCGTGGCCGCGTACCAGGTGCCCATGGGCATCATGGCCGCCTGCTGCTTGCCGAACTCGGCCTGGTAGGTGAGCTTGTTCGCGGTGACGGTGTTGTACTCCACCTGCGCGCCCGCCTGCTGCAGGGCGAGCGAACGCTCGTAGTAGGGCTCGAGGTAGCCGAACTCGCCGTCGAGGATGTTCACGTCGGGGCTCTGCGCGTTGGCGAAGCCCTGCACCGTCGACTGCCAGTTGTGCTGGTAGGTGCCGAGGGCGGCGGAGCCGGCGGCGCCGAGCTGGGTGGTCAGCTCTTCGGCGGCCTTCTCGTAGTCGTCCCAGGTCCACGACCCGTCGGGCTCGGCGACGCCGGCCTGCGTGAAGAGGTCCTTGTTGTAGAAGAGCACCCAGGAGTCCTGGCGGTACGGCACGGCCCAGGTGGAGCCGTCGACGTCGTAGGCGTCGGCGCCGCCGATGCCGTCGGGCAGCGTCACGTCGGAGACGTCGGCGAGCTGACCGCCGGCCTGGTACGTGATGAAGGTCTTGAGGTTCTTCTGCGTCACGATGTCGGGGCCGGTGCCCGCGGCCAGGTCGGCCGTCATGAGGGTGTCGTAGTTGGTGGAGTCGTACTCCTTGACCTCGATCGTGACGTCGGGGTTGTCTTCGTGGAACTTGTCGGCGAGGGCCTGGAACTCCGGTGTGGTGCTGAGGCTCCATCCCGACATCGACAGCGTGACGGGGCCACCCTCGGCGGCGGCGTCCGAGGATCCCCCACTGCAGGCGGTCAGCGACAGGGCGGCGACGATGCCCATCCCGGTCGCGACGACGATCTTGCGCTTCATACGTGCTGCTCCTTTGCGATTGCGTACGGGGCTCCGGTGCGGGCCCGTGAATGCCGGTGCGCCCATCGAGAGGCTCCGGAGTCTGTGAGAGGGGTGCGCGTGCACCGGCCGTCGGGCCAGGTGACGACGGCGACGGGCTCGTCGCCCTCGATCTCGAACGCGGCGTCGCGGGTGTCGGCCGTGGTGTCGCCGCTCAGCGAGACGAGGGCGACGAAGGGCCGGCCGACCTGCGCGTCCCACGTCAGCACCGGCACCACGGCGACCTCGCCGAGCGGGCTGGCGTGGCGGCGCACGATCACGCGCGAGGTGGCGTCGGGGGTGAGGGCCCGGATGCCGGACACCCGGCCCTGCGAACGCACCTCGGCGGCACCCGTGTCGGTGGAGTGCGCGGGGTCGGCGCCCGCGATCGGCCACCCGCCGACGCGCACCCGCAGGGTGTCGAGGTCGATGCCGGGGGCGAGGTCGTCGACCGAGACGATGCGCACCTCCCAGGCGCCGCGCACGAGCGAGCGCACCGTCACCCGGCCGACGTGGTTCACGGAGCCCGTGAGACCGGCACCGTGACGGTGCGCCGTGGGAACGGCATCCACCGTGTGCACGTCCGACGTCGACGCCGCGACTCCCACCCCGTCGACCACGTGCGCCCCCAGGGGCACGAGCGCCGTGCGGTGGGTCGCGCGGCCCGACGCGTCGACCAGGGCGACGGCCTGTTCGAGGGGATCGGTCCAGGCGAGCTCGTCGAGCAGCGGCGCGGTGGCCGTGGAGTAGCCGATGCGGGCGTACAGCGGAGAGTCGGCGCTGCGAGCCCCGGGGCGCGCCTTGTCGGTGCCGTGGTTGATCACGCGCACGATCCCGTCGGCCCGCGTTCCCGAGACGATCCAGCCGGCGGCGGCCACGGCCCGCAGGTCATCGACCTCGGCGACGGGGAGGGGCTCGTCGGGCGCCGTCCACACCGGGTGGTCGGCGGGCAGGGCGATGCCCATCAGACCCTTGACGGCCCAGTACGGCGAGCCGGGACCCGAGTACGACTGGGCGAGGGCGCGCCACTCGCCGTGCCATCCCAGGGTGAGCACGCCGTCGACGCCGGGGGCCCCGTGCGACACGAAGTGGTCGACGATCGTGCCGGCCGCGTGGCGCAGACGCCCCGCGCCGGTCGAGGGGACCTCGGCGATCACACCGGCCCAGAAGGGGGCGGCGGCGGCGAACCGGTAGATGAGGCTGCGTCCCTGCAGCAGCGGCGAGCCGTCGGCGCCGACCAGCCGAACGGCGTCGACGAGGAAGCGGTCCAGGAGCGCCACGTCGGCCGCGGCGCGGTCGCCCGCGAGGGCCTCGGCGCCGGTCATGCGCGGCCACAGCACGGGGTACACGTGCAGCGCCCACCCCACATAGTGGTCGTACGCGCGTTCTTCCCCGTCGGACATCCACCCGTGGGCGCGGGCGAACGAGTCGTGCCGGGCCAGGTCGGCGGCGATGTCGGACGCCGACCAGGGGCCGCCGACCGAGCGCAGGAAGGTCTCGACCACGATGCGGAACCACACCCAGTTGGTCTGCGGGTAGGTCTCGTCTCCGACGACGGGGGCGAGGTAGGCGATGACCCGCTCGCGGGTGCGCGCGTCGAGGGAGTCCCAGATCCAGTCGCGCGTGAGGTCGAGGGCGAGGGCGAGCGATGCCGCCTCGACCTTGGCCTGCGCGTGCTCGTCCATGCGCACCCAGCGGTCGGGGGCCTCGGGGTCGACGCCGGTGCGCACGCCGGCGGTGAAGAAGGCGATGAGGTCGTCGACACCCTGCCCGCCCGCGCCGGCGATGCGGAACCCGGCGAGGAGGAAGACGCGGGCGAACCCCTCGAGGCCGTCGACGGCGGCGCCGTATCCGCCCTCTTCGCCGGGGAAGACGATGCGTCCGCGACCGGGGCTCGCGTGGCGCTGCGCGGCGGTGAGCAGCGCATCGGCGACGGCGAGCCAGTCGCTGCGCTGTCCGCCGGCGAGGCGGGGAAGGGCGGAAGTCGCCACGGGTTCTCCTTCGAAGACCGTCCGTTCACCGACACGGGAGTGATGAACGTTGGCGAGCGTATCAATCAAAAAACAACACCACAACATCTTTTCTGAATCTTCATGATCGTTTATGATCGTTTGTAGCGGGACCATCCCGTTCGAAGGAGACCGATGCCGTTCCCCACCGCCGCCTTCCGCGGGCCGCTCGCGACGCTCGTCGAGGGCATCACGCTCCGAGCGCCCGCCCAGGCCCTGCCCGTGCCCCCGGCATCCGACCGTGCCGTGTGGGACCCGCGGGCGGGATCGGCCGATCGCATCGGCATCGACGACCTCGTCGCCCGCGCCGGCGGCGAGCGCGCGACGCCCTGGCCGCAGCCCCGGGCGAGCGACGCGGCCCGGGTGCACCGCGACGGCGACCGCACCGCCTGGGAGGACGCGGCCTTCGAGAGGCAGCGCCGCCTCAGCCGCGCCGCGGTCGCCGCCGCCTCCACCCTCGACGAGATGTGGATCGACGAGGTCGTCGACGGCGTCGTGCTGCTGTGCGAGCAGAGCTCGTGGTGCTGGCCCGCCCACGACGAGACCCGGAGCGTGCACGGCTCGGTGCTGGCCACCGTGACCGATCCCTTCGTCGACCTCGGCGCGGGTGAGGTCGTCGCGCAGCTCGCCTGGATCGACCACCTGCTCGGCGATCAGCTCGACGCCCGCGCCCCCGGGCTCCGCGCGCGCATCCGCCACGAAGCCCGCACGCGCGTGTTCGCGCCGTTCCAGCGGCGCCGCGACTGGCACTGGATCGGCCTCGACGGCGACGTGCACAACTGGAACCCCTGGATCCACGGCAACGTCATCGTCGCCGCCCTGCGCCTGCTCGACCGGCCCGATGAGGCCGTCGAGCGCGACCGGATCGTCGCCCTGGCCGTCGAGGGTCTCGACCGCTACGTCGCCGTCCTCCCCGCCGACGGGGCCATCGACGAGGGATACGCCTACTGGTGGAACGGGGCCGCGCGCGCCCTCGAGGCGCTCGACGTCCTCGCGCACGCCACCGACGGCGCGGTCGACACCACCGCGGTGACGGCCCTGCGCGAAACCGTCGCCTTCCCCGACCGCTCGCACCTCGGCGGCGACTGGTTCGTCAACCACGCCGACGGGCAGGCCCGACCCCCCGCCGACCAGCCGTGGCACGCGTTGCACCGCGCCGCCCGGCGCCACGGCGACACGGCGGCCGCAGACCTCGCCGCCTCGCACCGCCGTCCGGGCACCCCCGCCGCCACCGAGCGCGAGGGCCTGGGCCGGCTGCTGCGCGGGCTGACCGATCCCGCCTGGGTATTGGCATCCCCCGCCCCGCCCCCGCTCCCCCGCGACGTCTGGCTGCCCTCGACGCAGGTGTTCCTCGCCCGTGAGCGCGCCGGATCGAGCGACGGGCTGACCCTGGTCGCGAAGGGCGGGCACAACGGCGAGCACCACAACCACAACGACGTGGGCGCCGTCGTCGTCGCCGTCGACGGGGTGCCCGTCCTGGTCGACGCCGGGCGCCCGACCTACACCGCCGCCACGTTCGGCCCCGACCGCTACGACATCTGGACGATGCAGAGCGCGTGGCACAACGTGCCCGTCGTGCGCGGCGTCACCCAGCCGGCGGGGGCCGATGCCGTCGCCCGCGACGCGCACGCGGAGGCGACCGACGACCTCGCCGTCTTCCTCGTCGACCTGGCCGACGCCTATCCCGACGCGGGGCTCGCGTCGTGGCGGCGCCGCGCGGCGCTGGACCGCACCCGCGGACGCATCGAGATCGACGACGCCTGGCGCTTCGCCGACGACGCTCCCACCGCCGACGACACGCGCGTGCATCTGCTCGTCGCGGGCGAGGTGACCCTCGAGCGCGGGGGCGCCCGCGTCGTCCCGATCGAGGGGGCTCGTGCGGTGCGTCTGCGCTGGCCGAGCGACATCGAGGCGACGGCGGAGGTGCGGGAGCTCGACGATCCGCTGCTCACCGAGGTGTGGGGCGAGCGGCTGACCCGCCTCGCCCTTCCCCTGGCGTCGCGCACTCACGCGCAGCTCACGGTAGAACTGGACACACCGACCGAGGATCTTCGATGACCGACACCACCCCGCACCAGCCGCTCGCCGCGGAGCGCCGCGCCCACATCCTGAGCGCCCTGCACAACGACGGTGCCGTGCGCATCTCGCAGCTCACCGACGACCTGGGCGTCGCCACGGTGACGCTGCGGCGCGACCTGGCCCAGCTCGAGAAAGAGGGGGTGCTGCGCCGGGTGCACGGCGGCGCGGTCGCCGGGACGAATACCCCGGCACCCGCCACCCGCGACGACGAGACGCAGACCGGATCGATCGCCGTGCTCGTTCCGTCGCTCGCCTACTACTGGCCGGGTGTCGTGCGGGGCATGGAGACGGCCGGTCGGCGCCTGGGCTACAAGATGCTCCTGCGCGGCGCCTCGTACGAGCTGCAGGACGAGCGGCCCGTGCTGGAACGTCTCGTCGCCAACGGCGACGTGCGCGGACTCGTCGTCGCACCCAACACCGACACGGCGCACGCCGCCGACGTCATGAGCTGGCTCTCCGACTGCCCGGTGCCGAGCGTGCTGGTCGAACGCGATGCCGTTCCGGGAGCGGGCGGCATCCCGAGGGAGTCGGTGACGACCGACCACGCGCTCGGCGCCCTGCTCGCCGCCCGTCACCTCGCCACCCTCGGGCACCGCAAGGTGGGGCTGATCCTCTCGCGGCACTCGCCCACCTCGCGAAAGATCGCCGGCGGGTGGCAGACCGCCTGCGAGGAGCTCGCCCTCACCCCCGCCGACCACTTCGAGCAGACCCTGCCCGACCGGACGAGCCCCGACTTCTCCGACGTGGTCAACGCCACGCTGGACTCGGCCCTGGCCACCGGCGTCACGGCCCTGCTCGTGCACTCCGACCCCGAGGCGATGGCCTTCGTCGATCTGGCGCTGACGCGCGGCATCTCGGTGCCCGACGACCTGTCGATCATCGCGTACGACGACGAGGTCGCCCAGCTCTTCACCCCGGCGCTCACCGCCGTCAGCCCGCCGCGCGCGAGCGTCGGCGAGGCGGCGGTCGAGCTGCTGGCCCGGCGCATCGCCGAGCCCGATCGCCCCGTGCATCGCGTGCAGCTCAGCCCGCGCCTGAACGTGCGTGCCTCCACGGCGGCCCCCCGGTCATGACCGCGCCGTCGTCGTACGACTTCTCGCCGTGGACCTTCGACGGCGACGCCGCGCCCGAGGACCGGGATCGACAGCGGGCGCACCTCGCGGCCCTACGCGCCACGCATCCCGACTGGCGGATCGGAGCCGACGTCTTCGTCTCGGAGCACGCCGGAGTCGATCCCGACGCCTTCTCGATCGGCGACCGCTCGTACGTCGCGCTCGGCGCCTACCTCACCGGCTCGGTCCGCATCGGCGCCGACTGCTCGATCAACCCGTACACGGTCGTGCGCGGCGACGTGCAGCTGGGCGACGCGGTCCGCGTGGGGGCGCACACGTCGATCATCGGCTTCAACCACTCGTTCGAACCGGGCATCGAGGTCTTCCGCCAGCCGCTGACGTCGCGCGGCGTGCGGATCGGGTCGGACGTCTGGATCGGATCGCACGTGATCGTGCTCGACGGCGTGACGGTCGGCGATCACGCCGTGCTCGCGGCGGGAGCCGTGGTCACCAAAGACGTCGCCGCCGGCGCGATCGTCGGGGGCAACCCGGCCCGAGTGCTGCGGTGGCGCGTGGCTCCGACCGCGGTCGCCGATCCGCGCCGCGACGACCTCGCGCGCTTCGCCGACGTGGCACGCGCCGAACTGTCGTCGGTGCTCGAGCGGGGAGCCGTCGACGGCGGGTTCCGCGATCGCCCCGACGCGCCCGCGTCGCTGCGGGCGACCTGCGACGCGATCGAGCTCTCGGCCCTGCTGCACGGCGGCCCTCCCGCGGGTGCCGACCGCGCCGACTGGATCGACGTGCTCGGGGCGCAGCAACGCGCCGACACCGGGCTGATGACCGACGCGGCGTCGCTGTGGGACGACCCCGACGCGGCGTACGGCGTGCTGAGCGGGGGCTACGCCCTCGACCTGCTGGGCGGGCGCTTCGCCCACCCCCTGGCCGACGTCGTCGCGGCCGACGCCGCCGGTCTCGTCGCGCGCCTCGATGCCCTGCCGTGGGGAGACGACCCCTGGCGCGCCGGTCATCACGTCGACGCGATCGGCACCGCGCTGCACTGGAGTCTGCGCCGGGCGGATGCCGTTCCCCCGGCGTTCGCCGAGACCCTGTTCGGGTGGCTGTCGCTGCGCGCCGACGCCCGCACCGGAATGTGGGGCCGACCGGGCGCCGACGGCGACCTGCGCCTGCTGGTCAACGGCTTCTACCGCGCCGCGCGCGGCACCGTGGCGCAGTTCGGCGTCGACGTCGCCCACCCCGAAGCGGTCGTCGACACGGTGCTGCGTCACGCGCGCAACGACCGCTGGATGCGGCCCGAGCGCCGAGACGCGTGCACGGTGCTCGACATCGCCCATCCCCTGTGGCTCACACGGGCGAGCGGATACCGCACCGACGAGGTGCGCACCCTGGCCGCCGACCTGCTGCGCCACGCGCTGAGCGGCTGGCGAGCGGGAGCCGGGATGGCCTTCCGCCTCGACGGCGACGATCCGGGGATGCAGGGCACCGAGATGTGGCTCGCCATCGTCTGGTACCTCGCCGACCTCCTGGAGTGCTCCGACGCCCTGGGCTACCGCCCGCGCGGCATCCACCGCCCCGAGCCCGCACCCCGCTGACCCGCGGGTTCGCGCTCCCGCGGGTTCGCGTGCGGCGCCAGAAATCGGCCCGGAACACTCCGGAAGCGACGATTCCTGGCGCCTCACGCACCCGGACTCAGGCCCAGGACCGGCGGCGGGCCACCCGCACGCCCGCGCCGAGGGCGACCAGCAGCAGCGCCGCGGCGGACAGGGCCGTCATCCCCGCGGTGTCCTGACCGGTGGATGCCAGATCCCCGCCGTCGGGGTTCTGCCCCTGACCCGCGTCGCCACCGCCCGGCTGATCGGGAGCGCTCGGCTGACCCGGAGCGCCGGGATCCCCGGGCTCTGCCGGCTCGCCCGGTGTCCCCGGCTCACCCGGCGTGCCCGGCTCACCGGGGGTGCCCGGCTCGGCCAGGGTCACGGTGACCGTGGTGGTGCGCACCGTGCCGTCGGGGGCGGTGACCCGCACGGTGCCGACGCCCGCGGCATCCCGGGGCTGCGTGATCTCGACGACCGCGTCCTCGTCGACGGCGAGCGCGAACAGCGACGGCAGCGCGTCGCCCTCGACCGTCGAGGAGTACTCCGTGACCGCGGGGTCGAAGCCGGGCACCGGCTCGTCGCCCACCGTCAGGCGCGCCAGGTCGGCGAGGCCGGCGGGCGCGGGGGCGTCGGCGAGGATCTCGACCTCCGACACGATCATGTGCTCGTTCTCGCGCGCCTCGAGCACGACCCGCACCTCATCGGCGCGGGCACCCTCGACGGGCACCTCGACCCTCGGAGCACCGGCCTCGGGCACCGGCACGGCGACCGGCTCGCCCTCGACCCATGCGCCGCCGTCGATGCGGTGGTCGACGCGCACGGTGTCGGCCCAACTCGGGCCGCCGTCCCGATAGAACTGCACGGTGACCCCGCGCAGGGTCTCGTCGGCGGCGAGCGCGTAGCCGAGCGTGTCGCGGGGGTTCTTGGCATCCGATCGCCAGTTCGACCAGCCCTTGTCGGACGGGTCGCCGTTGATGGTGCGCTCGACCCCGTAGCCGGTCTCGGTGTAGGTGGCCGAGGGGGTGCTGTCGGGTGCGACGTTGCGGTCGACGGCGGCCGTGACGATGACCGTCAGACGGGCGTCGAGCCCGTCGTCGGTCGCACCGGCGACGTCCACCGTGCCGGGCTCGGCGAAGGCGCCGTCGTCGAGGTCGCCCCAGGCCCATTCGACCGGAACGGGGTATCCCTCGCCCGAGGGGCGGATCTCGGCGAGCACCGTGTCGTCGGCCTGCGCCTGCACGGCGGCCGGGGCGCTGCCCGCGACGACCGTCACCGAGCGGGGACGGGTGGCGGTGAACGCCCCCACCTCGACCTCGGCGCGGGCCTCGACGGTGGCACCGAACACCTCGGTGGCCGTTCCGGGCACCGTCACGGTGCCGGCAGACCCGAAATCGAGCCCGTCGGTGTTCCAGGTGACGGCGGCCGTGCGCCCCACTCCCCCGGCGTAGCGGACCGTGACGGTCTCAGGCAGGACGGGAGCCGTGCCCACCGGGGTCGCCACCGAGACCGGGTCGCTGGCGACGGCGGTGGTGCTCACGAGACGCCAGGTCTGGTTGCCGGCGCCGTTCGAGGTCCACAGCCCCACGCCGGCGCCCGGCTCGCGGCTCTCGCCGCCCACGTCGAGCACGCGCTCGGCCGCGACGTTGAGCACCGAGTACGTCGAGCCGTCGAGGGTCGAGCCCATCCACTGCGTCGCCGGGTCGGCCGCCGCGATGGCGGGGTCGGTGTCGACGAGGGCGGTCGCCCCGTCGCGCGAACCGAGGAACAGCCCGTCGCCGTTCTCGAGGGTGAAGCGGTGGCGGTTCGTCCCGGCGCCGTCGACGGTGCGCACAGTCCAACCCTGCGCCCTCGCGGCCTCGGGGGTCGCGGCATCCTCGTCGATCGTGAGGGCCGATCCGCCCTGCAGGGCGAGTCCGCTCTGCACGCCGACGAGCTGCACGCGGTCTTGGTCGCGGAACGCCGGAGCGTCGGCGGCCACACCCGAGACGCCGTCGACCTCGAACGTGACGACCGACTTCGCCGGCACGGTGAGGGTCGCGATCCCGGATGCCGCGTCCACGGCCACGGCGTCACCGGCGCGGAGCGCGTTGACGGTGGGCTCGTCAGCGGTCGACTGGGTCGTGACGATCGGGGTGACCGTCGCGCCCGCGGCGATCTCGCCGAAGCCGCGGAGGTCGAGTTCGACGACCTGGTCGGTGTCGTCGGCGTTGACGTGGACGATCGACGCGCCCTGTCCGTCGGCGTCGATGGCCGCGGTCGAGTTCGTGTCGTCGGTGGCCATGAGCCGGTCGCCGGGCTGGATGTAGTGCGTGAAGTTGCGCACGGTGTTGAATTTCTCGTTCGTGAGCACCTGGCAGCTCGGGTCGGCGTCGCCGTCCGCGATGCGACGCTCCGAGAGGCCCTCGGCGTTGCAGTCGAAGTCGATGAAGACGCTGCCCCAGTTGAGCTTCTCGACCTTCTCCATGTTGTAGAGGTCTTCGACCGGCTGCCAGAACACCCACGCCTCGGGCTCGAGCTCGCGCAGGTCGCCCACGATGTGCGAGGCCATGCCGAGCCCGTTCTCGATGTCGTCGGTGACGAAGCCGCGGTCGGTGTCGGTCCAGTTGCCCTCGACCTCGCTCATCCACAGCGGCTTGTCGGAGGCCTTGGCGATGTCGCGGACGACGGGTCGCCCGCCCGTGCCGTAGGTGTGCACGTTCAGCTGGTCGACGGCATCTTTCGACGCCTCGGACCAGGTGTTCCAGTTGGTGGCGAAGATGCCCGGGTTGGTCTCGTCCATCGCCGAGATCACGGCATCCGTGGTGGTCGATCCGGCGGCGAGGCGCTCGGCGAGCGCGCCGATCATCTCGTCCTGACGCTCGGGGCCGATGTGCGCGCCCTCCTGGCGACCGCCCGTGGGCCAGGTCGCGCCCTCGGGGATCTGCGTCTGCCAGTAGTTCGTGTTCGGCTCGTTGAAGGGGTCGATGGTGTCGAAGCGGATGCCGTGGGCTCTCTCGAGCTCGTCGACGACGGTGACCATGTACCCGGCGAAGGCATCCATGTCGGCGGGGGCGAGCTGCTCGCTCGTGGCGTCGTTGATCCCGCCCGAGACGAAGCCGCTGTCGGTGAGGAAGTACGGAGGGGAGTTGCTGAAGGCCTCCCAGTGGGTGACCTTGTCCTTCAGGGCGTCGAGCCACCAGCGCTGGGCCGAGTCGGCCGAGAAGTCGTAGTGGGTCGGGTCGTCGGGGTTCCACGCCTGTCGGTAGCGGTCGCGGTCGGCGTAGGTCGAGGTGATCTCGCCCTCGGCGTCGGTCGCGGGCAGCTCGGGGTTCCAGAAGCCGGGCACCGCACCGCCCGGGCGCAGGTAGGGCGGCACGTCGGAGGCGTTGCCACCGCCGACGTTGTAGCGGGCGATGTTGAGGTTCAGCCCCTCGTCGCCGAAGACGGCGTCGAAGAGCTTCTGCCGCACTTCTGCGGGGTAGTTGCCGGTGGCGTTGGCGAACCACACCAGGCTGGTTCCCCACCCCTCGAAGGCCTCGGTGGCCGACGCGGGATTCGGGGTGATGCGCACGGCCGCGGGGGCGTCGGCCGCGCGCGCGGGGGGCGGCGCGGCGGCCGACCCGACGGTCAGGGCGCCGGCGACCAGGGCCGCGGCGCAGGTGAAGGACAGGACACGAGACGTCATCGTCGGTTCCGTTCCGGCCGCTCCGATGCGGCCTGTGGGGGGATGTTGACGTCAACATGTTGACGTCAACACCGAGCCTAGGCGAGCTTCCCCGTCGGTCGCAACGGTCGATGCGGCTATTCCAGACACCGCCGCCCCTGGCGCTGCGGCCCGCGAGGCGAACCTCGTCCCACTTTTGGCCGCCGAGAGCCGCCTCAGACGGCCAGAATCGGGACACGGTCCGCACAGAGTGGGACGGGGTCCGTTCAACCGGCGGGGGCGGTCCGCACGCAGCCCGAGGCGGGGCAGGGGGGAGCGAGCCCTAACGCGGACCCGAGCTCGCGCGCACCACGAGCGACGTCGGCACGAGCGTGCGGGCGTGCTCTCCCCCGCTGCCCTCGATATCGGCGATCAACGCGCTCATCGCCTCTTCGCCGACGCGCTCGAAGCGCTGGCGCACGGTGGTGAGCGGAGGCCAGAAGTTAGCCGCCTCGGGCATGTCGTCGAAGCCGACGACACTGACGTCGCCCGGCACGTCGCGGCCGGCCTCGTGCAGGGCGCGGATCACGCCGAGCGCCATCTGATCGTTCGCGGCGAACACCGCCGTGACGGCGGTGTCGTGCGCGAGGGCGGCGCCGATGCGATGCCCCGAGTCGGCGGTCCAGTCACCGATCTGCACCGCGGGCACGTGGCATCCGCGGTCCTCGAGGGCGGCGTGCCACGCGTGACGGCGACGCTCGGCGGCGAAGGACTCCGGCGGCCCCGAGACGTGCCAGACGGTCGCGTGACCGAGGTCGAGCAGATGCTCGGTGGCCAGACGGGCGCCCTGCGCCTGGTCGTTGTCGACGACCGCGTACGGGTAGTCGGCGCTCGAGTCGACCACCACCACGGGCAGCCCGGTGGGCAGCGACAACTCGTTCTCGCCGAGGCGGTGGGTCTCGATCAGGATCACCACGCCGTCGACGGCGTGTTCGCGCAGACGCGAGAACGCCCCCGACACGTCGGACTGCGAGGCCGAGTGCACGGTGATGAGGGTGATGGAGTACCCGGATGCCGCGGCCATCGACGCGAGCGCGTCGAGTGTGCGCGTGTTGCCATAGGAGCTCAGCGAGAACATGATCACGCCGATGCTGCGGAACCGGCCCGATCGCAGCGCTCGCGCCGCACTGTTGGGGCGGTAGCCGAGCGACGCCATGGCGTCGAGGACGCGCTGGCGCGTGTCGGGATCGACGTTGGTGCGGCCGTTGGCCACGCGCGAGACCGTCTGGCCCGACACCCCGGCGGCGGCGGCCACATCGGCCATCGACACCTCGCGTCGGCGCTCTCGCGCCGGTGTCGCGGTCGACGCCGTCGTCGTCTCGCTCATGCCTGCCCCCTCGGGATGTTGACGTTGACACCTTAGCGGGGGTCGAGTTATGTTTACGTCAACATTCCGACCGCCCGGCCCGAATGCGCATCAACGAAGAGGCACTGGACGATGACGACCACCGCGGCACCCCCGCCCGCGCTGCGCACCCCGCGGCGCAAACGGCGCACCCGAATCGACGACCGCGGCTGGCTGTTCGTCGCCCCCTTCGCCGTGGTGTTCGCGCTCGTGTTCCTCGCGCCCCTGGCGTACTCGATCTACCTCAGCCTGTTCCGCGACCAGTTGGTCGGCGGCAACGCGTTCGTCGGCTTCGAGAACTACGTCACCGCTCTCGGCGACGAGAAGTTCTGGGACGGTCTGGGCCGGGTCTCGATCTTCCTCGTCGTGCAGGTGCCGATCATGCTCCTGCTGGCCCTGGCCGCCGCCCTCGCGATCGACAGTGCGCGCCTGCACGCCGCCGGCTTCTACCGCATGGTGATCTTCCTGCCCTACGCGGTGCCCGCCGTCGTGGCCGTGCTCATGTGGGGCTACATCTACGGCGACCAGTTCGGCCTGACCCGCAACCTCAACGATCTGCTCGGCGGGAACGTGGTCCAGCCGTTCCTCCCCGAATGGATGCTGCTGTCGATCGGCAACATCGTGACCTGGCAGTTCGTGGGCTACAACATGCTCATCTTCTACTCGTCACTCAAGACCATTCCGGGCGAGCTGTACGAGGCGGCCTCGATCGACGGCGCGGGCGCCTGGCGCACGATCTTCTCGATCAAGATCCCGGCGGTCCGCGGTGCCGTGGTCATCGCCACGATCTTCTCGATCATCGGCAGCTTCCAGCTCTTCAACGAACCGAACATCCTCAAGCCGCTGGCCCCGAACACGATCTCGACGTTCTTCACGCCGAACATGTACGCCTACAACCTCTCGTTCGCCGGCCAGCAGTACAACTACGCGGCCACGATCGCCATCATCATGGGCGTCATCACCGCCGTCATCGCCTACGTCGTGCAGTTGCGCGGCTCACGTCAGGAGGCGCGATGACCACCGCGACCGCACCCCGCACCGACACCGTCTCGGTGACCACCCCGCGTGCCGGCGGCAGCCGCCGCCGCTTCGCCCGCACCTCGCCCACTCAGGGCAAGAAGTCGATCGTGCTGGGCATCGTCATGGGCCTGTACCTGCTGTACACGCTCGTGCCGCTGGCGTGGCTGGTCATCAACGCCACCAAGACCCAGCCCGATCTGTTCACGACCTTCGGGCTCGGCCCCGGTAACAGCTTCGCGCTCTTCGACAACATCGCGCAGACCCTCACCTACCGCGACGGCATCTTCCTGCGGTGGCTCGGCAACACGCTGCTCTACGTCGCGGTCGGCGCCGGTGGGGCGACGCTGCTGGCCACGCTCGCCGGCTACGGCCTGGCGAAGTACAACTTCCGCGGACGCAAGGCCGTGTTCGCCGTCGTGCTCGGCGCGATCGCGGTGCCCGGCACGGCGTTGGCGGTGCCCACCTTCCTGCTGTTCAGCCAGCTGGGCATCACGAACACCCCGTGGGCGATCATCATCCCCTCGCTCATCAGCCCGTTCGGCCTGTACCTCATCTGGGTCTACGCGACCGACGCCATCCCCACCGAGCTGCTCGAGGCCGCCCGCATGGACGGCGCGGGCGAGTTCCGCACGTTCTTCACGATCTCGATCCGTCTGCTCACCCCCGGCATCGTCACGGTGCTGCTGTTCGCGGTGGTGGCGACGTGGAACAACTACTTCCTGCCCCTGATCATGCTGAGCGACCCGCAGTGGTACCCGCTCACGGTGGGCTTGAACCAGTGGAACGCGCAGGCCACCGGCGTCGGCGCGCAGCCCATCTACAACCTCGTGATCACCGGAGCGCTGCTGTCGATCATCCCGATCGTGGCCGCCTTCCTGCTGCTGCAGCGCTTCTGGCAGTCGGGCCTGAGCGCCGGCAGCGTCAAGCAATGACCCCCTGACTCCCCCTGAACGCGAGTGCCCCTCTCGGGGCACCGCGTCTGCACCCGCACCACATCCACAACAAAGAAGTAGAGGAATCCGATGACATTCATGCGTTCTGGCACCGCCCGGCGGGCCGTCTTCGCCGTCGCCGCCACCGCCCTGACGGTGGGCGCGCTCACCGCCTGCTCGGGTGGCAACGCCGGTGGCGGCGCCGCCGCCGGCACCGCCGACGACATCGAGAAGGCCCTCGAGGCCGGCGGCGAGCTCACGTACTGGTCGTGGACCCCCTCGGCCGAGGCGCAGGTCGCCGCCTTCGAGGCCAAGTACCCCAACGTGAAGGTGAACTACGTCAACGCGGGCACCAACACCGAGGAGTACACCAAGCTCCAGAACGCGATCAAGGCCGGCTCGGGCGCCCCCGACGTCGTGCAGATCGAGTACTACGCCTTCCCCCAGTTCGCGCTCTCGGACTCGCTCGTCGACCTGTCGTCGTACGGCTTCGCCGACCTGAAGGACGACTACAGCACCGGTACCTGGGGCTCCGTCGACTTCGACGGCAAGATCTACGGCCTCCCGCAGGACTCGGGCCCCATGGCCCTGTTCTACAACAAAGAGGTCTTCGATCAGTTCGGCATCGCCGTGCCCACCACCTGGGACGAGTACTACGCCGCAGCGCAGAAGCTGAACGCCGCCGACCCCACCAAGTTCATCACCGCCGACACCGGCGACTCGGGCTTCACCACGAGCATGATCTGGCAGGCCGGGGGCACTCCCTTCACGACCTCCGGCGACGCCGGCACCGACGTCGCGATCGACCTGCAGGACGACGGCTCGAAGAAGTTCGCCGACAACTGGAACCGCCTCATCGAGGGCGGCCTCATCTCGGACACCCCCAGCTGGAGCGACGAGTGGTTCAAGGGCCTCGGTGACGGCTCGATCGCCTCGCTCGTGATCGGCGCCTGGATGCCGGGTGTGCTGGAGTCCTCGGTCGCCGACGGCGCGGGCAAGTGGGCCGTGGCCCCGATCCCGACCTACGACGGCACGGCCGTGACGTCGGAGAACGGCGGCGGTGGCCAGGCCGTCACGAAGCAGAGCAAGAACCCCGCTCTGGCAGCCGGCTTCCTCAAGTGGCTGAACAACGACGAGGAGAGCCTGCAGATCTTCGCCGAGTCGGGCGGATTCCCCTCGACCACCGCGCAGCTGAGCGACCCCGCCTTCGTCGACAAGGAGTCGGAGTACTTCGGTGGGCAGCAGATCAACCAGGTGCTCACGCAGGCCTCGAGCGAGGTGCGCGAGGGCTGGAGCTACCTGCCGTTCCAGGTGTACGCCAACAGCATCTACGGCGACACCGTGGGCCAGGCCTACGCCAACAAGAGCGACCTGAACGCCGGCCTCACCGCCTGGCAGGACCAGCTCGTGCAGTACGGCAACGACCAGGGCTTCTCGGTCAACAAGTAAGCAGTTCCCGGGGGCGGGTCGCATCGTTCGCATGCGGCCCGCCCCACCCGTTCCCCCGCCTGGAGAACCCATGAGCACCCCCACCCGCATCGTCGTGGACCGCACCGCCGTCGGAGCCGTCGTCCCCCGCCGCCTGTTCGGCTCGTTCGTCGAGCACATGGGCCGCTGCGTGTACGACGGCATCCACTCCCCCGAGCATCCGACCGCCGACGCCGACGGCTTCCGCGCCGACGTGCTCGAGCTGGTGCGCGAGCTCGGCGCCACCGTCGTGCGCTACCCCGGCGGCAACTTCGTGTCGGGCTACCGGTGGGAAGACGGCGTCGGCCCCCGCACCGACCGACCGGTGCGCCTGGATGCCGCGTGGCACAGCACCGAGACCAACCAGGTCGGTCTGCACGAATTCGCCACCTGGGCCGACGCGGCCGGCGTCGAGCTGATGGAGGCGGTGAACCTGGGCACGCGGGGAGTGGCCGAGGCCGCCGACCTGCTCGAATACGCCAATCACCCCGCCGGCACCGCGCTCAGCGAACGACGCCGCGCGAACGGCCGCGACGAGCCCTTCGGCATCCGGCTGTGGTGCCTCGGCAACGAGATGGACGGCCCCTGGCAGATCGGCCACAAGACCGCCGACGAGTACGGCCGCCTCGCCGCCGAGACCGCCCGCATGATGCGCTTCATCGACCCCACCGTCGAGCTGGTGGCCGCCGGCAGCTCCAACCACGAGATGCCCACGTTCGGCGCCTGGGAGCGCGGCGTGCTCACCCACACCGCCGGTCTCATCGACCACATCTCGGTGCACGCGTACTACGAGGAAGACCCGGCCGACCCGGCGAGCTTCCTCGCCAGCGGCGCCGCTCTCGACCGCTACATCGGCGACGTCGCCGACATCATCGACGAGGTCGGCGCCACGACCCCCGACGGGGGCACCATCGGCATCAGCGTCGACGAATGGAACGTGTGGAACCAGACCCGCTGGAACGAGGTCGACAAACCGCGCGTGTTCACCGGCGACTGGCCGATCGCACCCCGTCTGATCGAAGACGACTACACCGTGACCGATGCCGTCGTCGTGGGGTCGCTGCTGATCACCCTCATCCGCCGGTCGGAGCGGGTGTCGATGGCCAACCTCGCCCAGCTGGTCAACGTCATCGGCCCCATCCGCACCGAGCCCAACGGCGGAGCGGTCTGGCGCCAGAGCACGTTCCACCCCTTCAAGCTCACCGCCGAAGCGGCATCGGGCCGGGTCGTGGTCCCCCTCGTCGAGGGCGCCACGATCGACACCGCCCGCCACGGCACCGTCGACGCCGTCGACGCGGTCGCCACGATCGACGGCGACCACGTGTCGGCGTTCCTCGCCCACCGCGACCTCGACGCCCCCACCGAGGTCGCGCTCGAGCTGGGCGCCGTCGCCGACGTCGAGGCGGTCGTCGTCACGATCCCCGCGGGCGGCGACCGCCACACCACCAACTCCGCCGACGCCGAACCCGTCGCCCCCGCCGAGCTCCCCGTGAGCGTCGGCGACGACGGCATCCTGCGTCTGACCCTCCCCGCCCTGGCCTGGGCGCGCATCCGCGCGCGGCTGGTCGACTGACACCCGAAAGACACCGTGACGACCTTCACCATCGGCGAGACCGACTTCCTGCTCGACGGGCGACCGCACCAGGTCATCTCGGGGACGCTGCACTACTTCCGCATCCACCCCGAGCACTGGGCGGATCGCATCCGCACGGCCAAGGCCATGGGCCTGAACACCATCGAGACCTACGTGGCGTGGAACGCCCACGAATCCGTGCAGGGGGAGTGGGATGCCACCGGGGCCAACGACCTCGGACGCTTCCTCGACCTCATCGCCGCCGAAGGCCTGCACGCCATCGTGCGCCCCGGGCCCTATATCTGCGCCGAGTGGCACAACGGCGGGCTGCCGGTGTGGCTCACCTCGACGCCGGGGATCGGCATCCGCCGGTCGGAGCCGCAGTTCGTCGCGGCGGTGTCGCAGTACCTGCGCCGCGTGTACGAGATCGTCGCCCCCCGCCAGATCGACCGCGGCGGCAACGTCGTGCTCGTGCAGATCGAGAACGAGTACGGCGCGTACGGCTCCGACAAGGAGTACCTGCGCGAGCTCGTGCGGGTGACGAAGGACGCCGGCATCACCGTGCCGCTGACCACCGTCGATCAGCCGATGCCCTGGATGCTCGAGGCCGGGAGCCTGCCCGAGCTGCACCTCACCGGCTCGTTCGGCTCGCGCTCCGAGGAACGCCTGACGACGCTGCGCGAACACCAGCCCACCGGCCCGCTCATGTGCAGCGAGTTCTGGGACGGGTGGTTCGACTGGTGGGGCAGCATCCACCACACCACCGACCCCGCGGCATCCGCCCACGACCTCGACGTGCTGCTGGCGGCCGGCGCCTCGGTGAACATCTACATGGTGCACGGCGGGACGAACTTCGGCACCACCAACGGCGCGAACGACAAGGGCCGCTTCGACCCCATCGTCACCTCCTACGACTACGACGCACCCATCGACGAGTCGGGCCACCCGACGGCGAAGTTCCACGCCTTCCGCGAGGTCATCGCCCGGTACGCCCCCGTCGAGGGCGAGGTGCCCGCCGAGCGTCCGTCGGCCCCCGCGCTCGAGGTCGCCCTGACCGGCGAGGGCGAGTGGTTGCCGGCGGCCGCCGAGGCCGCGATCACCGACGCCCCCGCCAGCTTCGAGCAGCTCGGACACCTCGGCGCGCTGGTGCGCTATGACGTCGACCTGCCCGCGTTCGACGACGCGGCGGGAATCCTCGTCTTCGGCGAGGTGCGCGACCTCGCGTGGGTCGAGGTCGACGGCGTGCCGGTCGGGCGACTGTCGCGGTCGCTGCACGAGCGCGCCCTCGCGATCCCCGCGGGCGCGCACCTCACGGTGCTCGTCGAAGACCAGGGGCGCGTGAACTACGCCGATCGTCTCGGCGAGGCGAAGGGGCTCATCGGCGACGTGACGATCGACGGGCAGCCGCTCACCGGGTGGACCTCGACCCCGATCGAGGTGACGGCCATCGCGGCCGCCCGCTCGGGCTCGGACTCGGGCGTCGTGGGCCGCTCGGCCCTGCGCGGGTCCTTCTCGCTCGACGCTCCGGCCGACCTCTTCCTCGACACCGCGGCCTGGGGCAAGGGCTACGCCTTCGTCAACGGGTTCTTCCTCGGCCGGTACTGGCGCACCGTCCCGCAGAACACGATGTACGTGCCCGCCCCGGTCACCCGGGCCGGTGCGAACGAGATCGTCGTGCTCGAGCTCGAGCAGGTGCTCGAGCCCGTGGCACGGTTCGTGGCGGCACCGTCGCTCGGGCCGCTCGAGGAGTAGGCCGCTCGCGCGGGACGCGACGGACCGGTCGACACGACGGGTCACTTCCCCGCGCTCCCGGTGAAGTACGGTCAGAGATGGCCGATCTCGTCGAGCGGAAGTGAGGAAGCGACGGTGCCGTTGTTCGAGATGGAAGTCAGCCCGCGAGGGCGGTTCCGCGTCTTCCTCCGGGCTCAGCTCCCCTTCACGCTCGGGGTGGCGTTCCTCGTCGGCGTCGCCGGGCTCGCGGTCCCCTCGATCGCCACCACCGGGGTCGTCGTCGCCGGCCTCGCCGTCACCCTCGTCGCGACCGTGGCGGCGCTCGTCGTGCCGTGGGAGCGACTCCCCCTGGCGTGGATGATGGCGGTCGCGGGTCTCGACCTGCTCGCCGTCGCCCTGCTGCGCGCCGAGTTGCTCGCGCTCTTTCCCAGCGTCACGATCCTCGCGATCTTCCCCGTGCTGTGGCTCGCGTACGGCTTCCCCTGGTACGGCATGGCGGTCGCCGTGTTCGGCGCCGGGTTCATCACCTCGTTCCGCTTCGCCTACGTGGGGGCGTGGCCCTCGAACGCGGTCGAATGGGCCACCGTCGTGACCCTGCCGACCTTCATCGTCGGCGTCGCGGTGATCGTGTTCGTGGCCGCGCGGCACCTCCGCCGCAACTCCCGGCGCCTCGCCGATTCGTACCGCGCACAGGCCGCCGCCCTCGAAGAGGCACGGGATGCCGAGACCGTCGCCAGCGCCATCGTCGACACCGTCAGCGCGGGGGTGGCGTTCTACGGACCGACCGATCGGCTCGAGGTCGCCAATACCCGCGCGCACCGCTTCGCCGAGCTGGGCGGGTTCGACCTCGACACCCGCCCGTTCGCGGGACCCCACGTGCTCGCCGCCGATCGCGCGACGCCGATCCCCCCTCGGGCGCAGGTCCTCCCCCGCGCCCTGTCGGGCGAGGCCGTCGTCGACGAGCTGCAGTGGTGGGGAGCGGCCGGGTCGCAGGCCGCCGTGCTCGTCTCGTCGAGCCGACTGCGGCGACCCGACGGGCGCATCCTCGGAACGGTCGTTGTGATCCACGACGTCACCGAGCTCGCCGAGGCGATCGAGGTGCGCGAGGAGTTCCTGCACACCGTCTCGCACGAGCTGCGCACCCCGCTCACGAGCATCACCGGGTTCCTCGACCTCATCGATGAGGCGATCGACCCCGAGCAGGTCACCCTGCGCCGCTACGTCGACGTCGCGACGCGGCGCACCGCCGACCTGACGCAGCGGGTCGGCGAGCTGTTCGCCGCGGGCGAGAGCGAGAAGACCCTGCGTCCCGCCTCCGTCGACCTGGTCGATGTCGTGGCCGCGGCGGTGCGTGGCGTCGCCTCGCTCGCCGAGACGCACGCGCACACGATCGAGACGACCTCGACGGGCCCCTCGCACGCCCATGCCGACCGCGCCCAGCTCGTGGTCGCGATTCGCGAGCTGCTCACGAACGCCGTGAAGTTCGGCATCCCCTCCCGCCCCATCACCGTCGCCCACGGGGTCTGCGAGGGACGGGTGCGTATCGCCGTGACCAACACCGGGCCCGGCATCGGGCGCGCCGAGCAGCGCCGTGCGTTCGACCGCTTCTACCGCACCCCGCTCGCACGCTCGCGCGAGATCCAGGGGTTCGGGCTCGGTCTCACGAACGTGCGGTCCATCGCCCTCGCCCACGGCGGCACGGTGCACATCGACAGCGTGCCCGGCGAGTTCACCACCGTCACCCTCGACCTGCCCGCGACGGCCCCGGCCGCCTGAGCGCCCCCGCCCGGCGGGCGGGCGGGCGGGCGGGCGCGGCAGGCGCGGCGGGCAGGCGCGGCGGGCGGGCGGGCGCGGCGAGTTTGGGGCGCATTCCGTGCACCGGGGCGCACGGTGACCGCCCCGCTGCACCGATCGCGCCCCACACGCGGCCCCGGTCGAGCCGCTGCGCGGCAGGCGCGGCGGGCGGGGCGGGCGGGCGGGGCGCGCGGGCGCCGCGGATTTGGGGGCGCATTCCGCGCAGCGGGGCGCACGGCGACCGCCCCGCTGCACCGATCGCGCCCCACACGCGACCCGGCCCCACACGCGACCCGGCCCCGGCCGCTGCCCGGCAGCCGGGGCGCGACGGGCGCGACGGTCTCAGCCCGCGACGCTGCTCTCGCGCACCACCAGCGAGGTCGGCACCGACTCCGCCACCGGCTCGCCGCCCTCGATCGCCGCGATCAGCGCGACGACGACGCGCACGCCGAGGGCGTCGAAGTCCTGACGCACGGTGCTCAACGGGGGCCGGTACTCGCCGGCATCCACGATGTCGTCGAAACCGACCACGGCGACGTCGTCGGGCACGCGCCGTCCCGCCTCGGCGAAGGCCCGCAGCGCCCCGAGGGCCATCTGGTCGTTCGCGACGAAGACGGCGGAGGCCTCGACGAGCGCGCGCGCGGCGCGGTGGCCCGAGGCCGAGGTCCAATCGCCGCGGACCGGTTCGGGCACGGTGGCGCCGACCTCGACGAGGGCCGCGCGCCACCCGCGCTCACGCTCGGCGGCGGCGAAGGAGCGCACCGGGCCGGCCAGATGGTGCACGGTGTCGTGGCCGAGCGACAGCAGGTGCATGGTGGCGGCGCGGGCCCCGGCGGCGTGGTCGGTCTGCACGATCGAGAAGCGCGGGTCGGGCGGGGAGTCGACGACGACGAGGTGCAGATCGGCCGGGGGCTCGACGTCGCGCGCCAGCTCGGTCGCCTCGTTCAGCACGACGGCGCCGTCGACGCCCTGCGAGCGCAGTCGGGCGAAGGCGTCGCGGATGCCGCGTTCTTTGACCGTCACGACGGCGAGGGCGTAGTCGCGGGCCGCGGCCGCCTCGGAGATCGCCTGCAGCATGCGGGAGTTGCCGACCGAGGCGAGGGTCGACACGACGAGGCCGATGGTCGAGGTCTGGCCGGTGCGCAGGGCGCGGGCGGCGCGGTGCATGCGGTAGCCGAGATCGGCCATGGCCTTCTCGACGCGGGCGCGGGTGGCCGGATCGACCCGGGGGCTGCCGTTCGCCACGCGCGACACCGTCTGCGCCGAGACCCCGGCCCGGACGGCCACGTCGGCCATGGATACGCGCATCATTCTCCCTCGATGTTGACGATAGCATGGCCGCGTTGTAGCGTGTTATCGTGAACATGCACACCCCCTCCGCGGTGCGTCTCGGCGCCGGAGTCGTCAAGCGCCCGACGCTGCTCGCCGACGGCCGCGAGCTCATCTACTTCGACGATCCCGGCACCACGCTCGGCGCCGAGCGCTCGGTCGACGCCCGCACGCTCGACTCGCGGCCGACCACCGCCACCATGCGCCAGGACGTGCTGACCGGCGACTGGATCACCGTGGCATCCAACCGCCAGAACCGCGCGTTCCTGCCCCCCGCGCACCTCGACCCGCTGTCGCCGCAGACGCCGACGAACCCGTCGGAGATCCCGTCGCTCTACGACGTCGCGGTATTCGAGAACAAGTCGCCGTCGTTCGGTCCCGCGCTCGACGTCGCGCTCGGCGACGTTCCCGCCGCCGTCGACCCGCCGCGCGGCGACGACGACCTCGAGCACCTCGGACTCGGCCGCACGCGCACCTCGGTCGGTCGCTGCGAGGTCGTCTGCTTCAGCCCCGCGCACGAGGGCTCGTTCGGTTCGCTCTCGCGCACCCGCGCCCGCACCGTGATCGAAGCGTGGGCCGACCGCACGGCGGCGTTGTCGGCCCTGCCCGGCATCCGCCAGGTGTTCCCGTTCGAGAACCGCGGGCAGGAGATCGGGGTCACCCTCGCCCACCCGCACGGGCAGATCTACGCCTACCCGTACGTCACCCCGCGCACTCACCGCCTGCTCGACACGATCTCGCGGAGCTCGAACGATCTGTTCGCGCGCATCCTCGAGTTCGAGTCGGCGGGAGAGCGCGTCGTGCTGCGGGGCGAGCACTGGACGGCGTTCGTGCCCTTCGCGGCGCGCTGGCCCGTCGAGGTGCACGTGCTGCCGCACCGCCACGTCGCCGACCTGGCCGAGACCACCGACGCCGAGCGCGACGAGCTCGCCCCGTTCTACCTGCGGCTGCTGCGCGGCATCGATGCGCTGTACGACACCCCCACGCCCTACATCGCCGCGTGGCACCAGGCCCCGGTCGGGCGCGGACGCGGAGCCGTACGCCTCAACCTGCAGATCACCTCGCCCCGCCGCGCCGCCGACAAGCTGAAGTACCTCGCCGGATCCGAGGCCGCCATGGGCGCCTGGATCGGCGACGTGACCCCCGAGTCGCAGGCCGAGCGTCTGCGCGCCGCCCTCGACACCGTTCCGGAGGTGACGGCATGACCGCCGTCGACGACGCCCGCACCCTTCTCGCCACGCTGACCGATCGCCCCCTCGCGGGAGTGTGGTCGGCCCCCGGTCGCGCCAACCTCATCGGCGAGCACACCGACTACAACGAGGGCTTCGTCTTCCCCTTCGCGATCGCCCAGCGCACCGCCGCCGCCGTGGCCCTGCGCGACGACGACCTGATCCGCGTGCGTTCGACCTTCTCCGACGACACCGTGGAGGTGTCGCTCGCCGACCTCGACGCGCGCATCGCCGCCGGCGGCCTCGACTGGGCGGGCTACCCGCTGGGCGTCGCGTGGGCGCTGCGGCGGGCGGCCCCGGATGCCGTGACCCGCGGCGTCGACCTCGCCCTGGCGTCGGAGGTCCCCGTCGGCGCCGGGCTGTCGTCGTCGGCCGCGATCGAGGGAGCCGTGGCCTCCGCCCTCGACGACGTGTGGGGCGCCGGGCTCGACAAGGTCGCCCTCGCCCGGGTCGGCCGCGTGGCCGAGAACGACGCGGTCGGCGCCCCGACGGGGATCATGGACCAGATGGCGTCGATGCTGGGCGTCGCGGACGCGGCGACCTTCCTCGACTGCCGCACGCTCGAGACCCGCCCCGTGGCGCTCGGGTTCGCCGAGGCGGGGTTGTCGATCCTCGTCGTCGACACGCTGGTCGAGCACGCGCACTCCTCGGGCGGCTATCGCGAACGCCGCGCCTCATGCGAGAAGGGCGCCGCCGCTTTCGGCGTGCCGGCACTGCGCGACCTCACCGTCGACGACCTGCCCCGCGCCGCAGAGATCCTGGATGACGTGACCTTCCGCCGCGTGCGGCACATCGTCACCGAGAACCAGCGCGTGCTCGACACCGTCGCCGCCCTCGACGCCGACGGGCCGTCCGCCATCGGCGACCTGCTCACCGCCTCGCACGTCTCGATGCGCGACGACTTCGAGATCTCGGTCCCCGAGCTCGACCTGGCCGTCGAGACGGCGCTGGCCTCGGGCGCCCTGGGCGCCCGCATGACCGGCGGAGGCTTCGGCGGAGCGGCGATCGCGCTGATCTCCACCGACCTCATCCCGGCGGCGACCGAGGCCGTGCGCGCCGCGTTCGCGGCATCCGGGTTCCGCGCTCCGAACATCTTCACGGTGACCCCGTCGGAGGGCGCGCGCCGCGACGCGTGACGACCCTGCCGCGGCGGGGCTGCGGGTCGCGGCCGGCGCCTGTACGCACCACGGGCCGCGGGCGTACCCTGCCGACAACCGGGAGGGACCATGACCGACGACGACGACGTGCTCGCCTGGCTGGACGACAGCGACCCGAGCCTGCGATGGAAGGTCGAGCGCGATCTGCTCGACGCACCCGAGGAGCGATGGCGGGCCACCCGCGCCCGCGTCGCCCACGAGGGGTTCGGCGCGCGCCTGCTCGCCGCCCAGGGCGACGACGGGCTCTGGGCCGGTGGCGCGCACTTCCCGGCGGACTTCACCGGACAGGAGCCGCAGCCGTGGACGGCCACGTCGTGGTCGCTCATGAGCCTGCGCGAATGGGGGGTGGATGCCACGGCCCTGCGCACCGACACCGCCGGCCTCCTGGAGCGCAACGCCCGCTGGGAGTACGAGGACCGTCCTTTCTGGCACGGCGAGGTCGATGCGTGCATCAACGCGTTCACGCTCGGGAGCGGAGCGTGGCTGGGAGCCGACGTCGACGGCATCCGGACCTGGTTCGTCGCCCACCGACTGCCCGACGGCGGGTGGAACTGCGAGTGGGTCGAGGGGTCGACCCGGTCATCGTTCCACTCGACGATCAACTCCGTCATCGGCATCCTCGACGACGAGTGGCGCACCGGCGGAACGCCCGAGCTGCACGCCGCGCGCAAGGCGGCCGAGGAGTACCTGCTCGAACGGCATCTGCTCCACCGCCTGTCCACCGGCGAGCGCCACGTCTGGGCGCATCACCTGGGCTATCCCTTCCGTTTCCGCTACAGCGCGCTGCGCGCGCTCGACCACTTCCGCGCCGCGGCGCTGCACGACGGCGACGCCCCCGACCCGCGTCTCTCCGACGCGATCGATCGGGTGAGGGCCTCGCGCGACGCCGACGGCACCTGGCACCAGGCGTATCCGCCCGAGGGCCGGGAGTGGTTCCCCGTCGACGTGCCCGCCGGCGAGCCGTCGCGGTGGTTGACGTTCTTCGCGCTGCGCGTGCTGCGGTGGTGGGACGGGGCTTCGGACACCTCGCGTGCGGGGGACGGGCGCGACGCGGCAGGATGAGGGGATGGATGCCGCTCCCCTCGCCGTGACCTCGAGAGGGGCGGTGCGCGGGTTCCGACGCGGGCCCACCGCCGTGTTCCTCGGCATCCCGTTCGCCCAGGCGCCCGTCGGGGCCCTGCGCTTCGCCGCGCCGACCCCGGTCGAGCCGTGGGAGGGCGAACGCGACGCGACGGCGTACGGCCCCACCGCCCAGCGCGGCGACGCGGGCATCACCCTCATCCCCGAGCCGAGCGTGCCCGGAGACGCGACGCTGAACGTCAACGTCTTCGCGCCGGTCGACGCGACCTCGGATGCCGCCCTGCCCGTGCTCGTGTGGATCCACGGCGGGGGCTACACCTCGGGCTCTCCCGCCAGCCGCTGGTACGACGGCGACGCGTTCGCGCGCGACGGGGTCGTCACGGTCGTGATCTCGTACCGCATCGGATTCGACGGGTACGGACTCATCGAGGGCGCTCCGGCGAACCGGGGCCTGTGCGATCAGATCGCCGCCCTCGAGTGGGTGCGCGACGAGATCCGCGCGTTCGGGGGCGACCCCTCCCGCGTGACGGTGGCGGGGCAGTCGGCGGGCGGCGGGTCGGTCCTCGCGCTGATGACGAGCCCCGCGGCATCCGGGCTCTTCCACGCCGCCCTGGCCCTCTCGCCCGCCATCGGCGCGGTGCACGCCGACCAGGCGCGGCGCTTCGCCGACCGCGTCGCCGCGCTCGGCGGCGTCACGGCCGATCGGCGGGGGTTCGCGTCACTCCCGGAAGAGCGGCTCGTCGTCCTGCAGAAGGCGGCCGGCACCCCGGAGCGCGGGCATGTTCTGGCCTCGGTCACCGCGCTGCTCGACGACGGGCTGCCGATCGGCCCGGTGATCGACGGCGACCTGGTACCGCGGCATCCGCTCGACGCCCTCGCCGACGGGGCGGCCGCCGACGTGCCGCTCCTGATCGGATCGACCGACGACGAGTTCACGATGCTGACCGCGAGGTTCCGTCGCGTGCTGCGCCTCGTCCCGGTGCCGTTCGCCCTGGCCGTCCTGGGGCTCGGCCGTTCGAGGCGTCGAGCGTATCTCGCGCGCACACGGCGGCGCGGGGCCGCGGCGGTGCTCGGCGGCTACGCGACGGATCGGGTGATCCGCGCGACGGTGCTCCGTGTCGCGCGAGCGCGGAGCGGTGCGGCCACGTGGGTGTACCGCTTCGCCTGGCGGTCGCCGTCGCCGAAGCTCGGGGTCGCCTGCCACTGCCTCGACGTCCCGTTCTGGTTCGACCACCTCGACGCCGACGGGGTCACGACCATCGCCGGGATCGCACCGCCCTCCGACCTGGCCGCCCAGCTGCACGGTGCCGCGATCGCGTTGGTGCGCGACGGCGATCCCGGGTGGCCGGCCTGGGATGCCGCGTCCCGACGCGCGCGCGTGTTCGACGCTCCGGCAGCCGTCCCACCCGTCGAGCTCGACGCCTACGCCGAGGTGGCTCCGCTGGTCTGACGTTCCGCTCGCCCGCAGGTGCGGGGTCGCGACGCGTCACTCGGGACGATGCGGGGCCGCGCTCGACCCTCCCGGGGCCTGCCGTCGGCTCAGAGGTGCGGGATGACCGCGCGCTCGAACAGCGAGATGCCCGAGGTGTCATACGCCGCCTCGGGGAAGTAGTGGATCGCGTAGCCGAGGCCGTGGGCGGCGCGTTCGCGCAACCGCTCGACGATCTGCTCGGGCGTGCCGAAGCCGTCGGAGGAGCGGTAGTCGGCCTCGATGGCATCGGCCCGCTCGTCTCCCACGTGCGGGCGCAGCCGCGCGACGACCGCCGCGAGACGGTCGTTCGCCTCGGCCTCGGTCGCGGCGACGATCGTGTTGAAGTTGGTCGAGCGGGTGATCTCGCCGGCATCGCGACCGAGCGCCTCGCAGTGCCCGCGCAGGACCTCGGACTTGTGGTCGAACTCGTCGAGCGAGCCGCCGAAATTCGTGTACGAAGCGTACTTCGCCGCGATCTTGAGCGTGACCTTCTCGCCACCGCCGGCGATCCACAGCGGAATGCCGCCCGGCTGCAGCGGACGCGGCTGCACGATCGCGCCGTCGACCTCGTAGTACTTGCCCGACAGGGTGGCTTCACCGGTGGTCCACGCCTGGTGCATGATCTCGACGCCCTCGCGCAGGCGCCCGAGACGCTCGGCGATGGGCGGGAAGCCGTAGCCGTAGGCGCGCCATTCGTGCTCGTACCAGCCGCCGCCGATGCCCATCTCGGCGCGACCTCCCGAGATGATGTCGACGGTGGCGGCGACCTTGGCGAGGTACGCGGGATTGCGGTAGCCCATGCACGTGCACATCTGACCGAGGCGCACGCGGTCGGTCGCCGCGGCGAAGGCGGCCATGAGCGTCCAGGCCTCGTGGGTCGCCTCGGCGCTGGGCACCGGGGTGGTGTGGAAGTGGTCGTAGACCCACAGCGACGCCCAGGGCCCGTCGTCGGCGCTCTGCGCGAGCGAGTTCATCACCCGCCAGTGCTCGGCGGGGTCGATGCCCACCAGATCGAAGCGCCAGCCCTGCGGAACGAAGATGCCGAATTCCATGCGCTCACCCTAGGCGCGGCCGCCGACATCGCGCACCCCCCGGCCGGGTCCCGCCGCACCCCGATGCGAGGCGCCGCGGTGCCGCGGGCCGGAGCCCGCGGACCGGAGGCTCAGAGCCCGACCCGGCGCTGCTGCCAGGGGAGGCCGCCCATCATGCTCAGCACGGCGACGATCGCGATCCCCAGGGCCGCGGCGGCCCCCAGCAACGGCGCGACCACGGGCGGCAGGCCACCCCGCGCGGGCGGCACGAGACCGGCGGCCTGCGGCTGGGTGGTCACCGGGGCGTTCATCGCGAGGAACGAAGCCGCGGACGCGGCGGCGGGGATGCTCGCCGGTGCGCGGCGCAGCGGGTTCTCGGGCGCCGCCCCGGCGACCCCTCCGGCGCCCCCGCTCGAGGGGGGAGCCGCGACGGGCGCGGTGGCGTCGTAGCTCACCGTGACCGGCGACGCCGGCTTCGCGGCATCCCGGACTCCCCCGGTGGTGAGCCAGTACCCCTGCTGCCCCGTCTGCCGGTGGAAGTCGACGAACGACTGCGGGAACGATCCCCAGTAGGCCTCGTTGATCCCCGAGCGGGCCACCTGGCCGGCTCCGACGCTCACCACTCCCCGGAACTCGGGCGTGACCGAGAAGCCCCGGTCGGCACCCACGTCGGCGGAGCGGATGTCGGCGAGCACCACCTCTTGCTCGGCGATCGGATTCCACACCGTGACATCGTCCATCGACGTGCCGAACCCGCTCGCCGTCGCGACCAACCGGCCCGCGCCCGAGGCGTCGAGCGTGAGCCGGGGGTCGGTCACACTCCAGTACGTCATGCCGCCGTAGAAGGCCACGGTGAACGACCCCGACCACCGGATGTCGAGCGCTCCGTCGCGGCGCTGTCCGGTCCCGCCCTCGATGACGATCTGATTGCCCGTCGTGCTCGAGGTCGACGACACCGTCACGGCGGCTCCCGTCGGGTCGAGGCACTTCGTCTCCCACGACGCGGTGGCGAACCCGCCGTCGGCGGTGGGCTTCTCGACCCGCACCGCCCCCTCCTGCGCGCGGTAGAGCCCGTCGTCGCGCGTCCACACTCGGGATCCTCCCGCGTCGCCCGCGCGTCCGGCGCTGAGGAAGTTGCATCCCCCCGCGAAGGCTCCCCCGCCCGACTCGGCGTTCAGCCCCCACCGCAGTTGCGCGTTCGAGATCGCGCCGTCGCCCCCGCCCGATGCCGTCGGCTCCGGCACCGTGACGATCACGTCGCCCGGGCCCGCGGCCGCCGCCGACAGGGGGACGCCCGCCACGAGTGCCACCGCGACGGCGATCCCCGCCCGCAGCATCGTCATCGACCTCATCGGGGTGCTCCCGCCGAGAGAGGCAGGGGTTCGGTCGGCGACGCCGCGGGCGCCCCCGAGCCCGCGGGCGGGGCCGACGCCCCCGCGGGCGCGACCCGAGCCGCGCGGCGGACCCGACGGCGCGCGCGAGCCCGGACGAGGGCCGTGATGACGCTCGTGACCACCAGCGCCATCGACAGCACGATGCACGCCAGCAGCACCACGATCGCCCAGGTCGGAACGACCGGAGTCGTCTCGGCGACGGGCGCGCTCGTTCCCCCCGTCACGCTCACCTCCGCCTCGGCGACACCCCCGGAGCCCGCCCCGCGCAGGGTGATCAGATGGGTCCCGTCGCGGATGTCGCGCGGAACCGGGAGGGCGGCGGCCACCTCGCCCTGCGTTCCGGCGGTCAACGGCCCCACCGCCGTGAGCCCGCCGTCGAGGGCGGCGACGATCTGCTCCCCGGGGGTGAACCCCTGCCCCGTGAAGACGATCGAGGAGCCGGCGACGACGCTCCCCGCCTCGACGCCGACGCGCACCGCTCCCGCCGCCACCGGCGCCGACCCGGCCGGCGCCGATTCCGCGGGGGTCGACCCGGCGGGGGCCGCCGCCTGGAAGGACAGTGGGGTGAAGGTCTCGTTGTTGGCGTTCTTCACGCCGTGCGCTCCGATGGTGATGATGCCGCACGTGACACGCCGGCAGTCCACCTCGCTGACGCGCCCCTCGCGATCCTGACTCTCGAACACCGCCCCCGGGATGACCATGCCGATGGACCACGACCCGTCGGCGCCGAGCGTGCCGTTCGCGGAGCTCTCGGTCTGGCTGCCGGGGAAGGCGAGGAACCGCTGATACCCGTTGTTCTCGGCGGACTCCGCGTCGGGAACGTATCGGTAGTCCTCGCCGACGACACCGCCCGCGCTCGGTCGCCACGACCCGCCGCCGGCGTCGTCGACCCAGCCGAAGAGCACGTAGATGCCGCCGAAGCCGTTCGGGATCGACTGGAAGCCCGACCCCGACACCGTCACCTCGGTGGCGTAGTCCGCATCGACCGAGGCCGAGCCGGAGGGGCCGGTGACCGACACGGATCCGGCGGCCCACGCGGGGGCGTCGGTGACGCCGACGACGCTCGCCGCCACGACCAGCGCGGTCGCGACGGCGACGAAGGAGCGGGTGAGGTTCTTCATGCGATGCGTTCTCCGGGCTCGGGGGGAGGGGCGAGGGAGGGGGCGACGACGACCAGCAGCGTGCCGCGAGGTCCGTCGATGACGTCGATCGGATGCCGGTACACCCGCGTGAGCAGGGCCGGATCGAGCACCTCGCGCGGCGGCCCGGCGGCGACGACGCGACCGTCGTCGAGCAGGGCGATGCGGTCGGCGTAGGCCGCGGCGAGTCCCAGATCGTGCAGCACCACGACGGCGGCTCCCCCGGCATCCACCCGCTCGCGTGTGCGCGCGAGCACCCGGTGCTGATGGCGAATGTCGAGGCTCGCGGTGGGCTCGTCGAGCAGCGCGATCGCGCACTCCTGGGCGAAGGAGCGGGCGAAGGCCGTGCGGGCGCGCTCGCCGCCCGAGAGCGCGGTGACGGGTCGTTCGGCGAATGCCTCGACCTCGCCGGCGGCCATCGCCGCAGCCACCGCGGCGTCGTCCCGCGACGCCGCGGGATGCCGACGCCAGGGCGCCCGCCCCATCCGCACCACGTCGTGGACGGCGAAGGGGAACGACACCTCGTTGCTCTGCGTGAGCACCGACCGTCGCCGCGCGCGCTCGGCGACCGGCCAGGCGTCGAGCGTCGCTCCGTCGAGCTCGACGGAGCCCTCCACCGGCGCCCGGTCTCCCGCCAGCACCGACAGCAGCGTCGATTTGCCCGCGCCGTTCGGTCCGACCAGCGCGAGGAGCTCGCCCGCCGAGAGATCGAGGTCGACGCCGTCGAGGACCCGGCGTCCGCCCACCTCGACCGACACTCCGCGTGCGCGCAGCACCGGCGTCATCCCCATCCTCCCGATCGGCGACGCGCGCGCCGCAGCAGCCAGAAGAAGAAGGGGCCGCCGATGAGGGCGGTGAGCATGCCGATCGGCAGCTCGGACCCCGGTACGGCGGTGCGCGCGACGAGGTCGCCCGCCACGAGCAGCACCGACCCGCCGAGCGCACTGGCGGGGAGCAGCAGCCGGTGCCCGGGGCCGAGCACCATGCGCATGAGGTGCGGCACGACGAGGCCGACGAAGCCGATGATCCCGCAGAAGGCGACGGCCGCGCACGTGAGCAGCGCGATCACGACGATGGCGACGACCCGCAGTCGCTCGACGCGCACGCCGAGATGCTCGGCCTGCCGCTCACCGAGGGCGAGCAGATCGAGGCTGCCCGCCAGGAACAGGCACGCGGTGATCCCCACCGCGGCGATCGGCGCGACGATCGCCAGGTCGTCCCAGCGGGTGCCGTTCAGCGACCCGAGCTGCCAGAACACGATCTGCTCCCGCTGCTGCGTCGACCCGAGGTAGGTGAACAGGGCGATCGCGGCTCCCCCGACGGCGTTGACGGCGATGCCGGTGAGCACGAGCGTGACGACCTCGGTGCGCCCGTCGGCGCGGGCGGAGGCGTACACGATGACGATCGCGACCAGTCCGCCCGCGAAGGCGAGCACCGGAAGGGTGAGCGGCCCGAGAAACGTCAGGCCGAAGACGATGGATGCCGAGGCCCCCACCGCCGCTCCCGACGAGATGCCGATGACCCCGGGCTCCGCCAGGGGGTTTCGGAAGACGCCCTGCATGACCACACCGGCGGCGGCGAGCGTGGCCCCGACGAGCACGGCCATGATCAGGCGGGGCATGCGGATGAGCCACAGCGTCGCCTCGCCGTTGACGTGCGCGATCGCCGCCCCCGGGGTCACCGCGAGCGCATCCAGCCCGAGCGCGCGCACACCGTCGTTCCAGGCACGCGCGAAGGCGCCGAGCACCTGGTCGGGTGGGATCGAGAGCTGACCGCTACCCGCCGAGACGACGACGAGGACCACCAGCGCCGCGGACAGCGTGCCGAAGACCGCGGGGATCCGCAGGCGGGATCGCGCCGCGGGCGCGGCGACCCGCACCCGCTCGCGCGGGACGACGCCCGCGCTCACCCCGCGGCCTCCGGCGCGTACACGGCCACGGCGAGCGCATCGAGTACGTCGGCGGCGGCGGGGCCGAAGCTCAGCACGGTGGTGTCGGACATGTCGACGATGCGGCGGTGGCGCCCGGCGTCGGTCTGCGCGACGGCGGGCAGATGCTCGACGAGCCCGTCGACGCCGTCGACCGACTCGAGGCCCTTCGTCATCATGATGAGCAGGTCGGGATTGGCGTCGACGAGCGCCTCGTCGGTGATGGGCCGCATCCCCGTCCACCCGATCTCGCCGGCGACGTCGATGCCGCCGAGCGCCTCGATCAGGCTGTCGGCGCCGGACTCCTCGCCGAAGAGGTAGTAGACGCCCGACTGCCCGCGCACGTAGAGGAACATCATCCGGAGCTTGCGGGCGGGGTCGGCCGGTGCCACCGCCGCGATCTGGGCGATCTTCGCCTCGACGTCGGCGGTGCTGCGGGCGGCGAGGGCCGCCGCGCGCTCGGGGACGCCCAGCGCGGTTCCCACCTGCGTGATGAGCGAGCCGATCGAGTCCAGCGAGCGGTGGGAGTCCACGACGACGACGGGGATGCCGGCATCCCTCATCTGAAGGATCGTGTCCCACGGTCCGAGGCTCGAGTCGGTGAGGATGACGGTGGGGGCGGCGTCGAGGATCGCCTCGGCGTTGAGGTCGTGCCCGTTCTCGGTGACCACGGGCAGGTGAGCCGCCTCGGGGAAGGCGCTGGACACGTCGCGCGCGACGACGTGATCGCCGAGGCCGAGTTCGAACACGATGCGCGAGAGCGAGCCGTAGATGTCGAGCGTGAGGATGCGCGTGGCGTCGGTGACGGTGACGGTGGTGCCCTGCGCGTCGGTGACCGTCGCCGGCAGCGTCTGCGCACCGTCGGTGACGGGGTCGATGGGGGCGGAGGCGGCGACCGCGGTCGACGGGCCCTCCCACGCGAGCGGGTCGCCGAGCGGCGTCACCTCGGCCAGCGGCGGCGTCGCGGCGACCTCGCCGCCGTGCGCCGATCCGGCGGCGTCGCATGCCGTCACGGCGAGGGTGACCACCATCGCCAGGGCGAGCGTGGCGAGGGCGCGGGTCGTTCGACGAGTCATGAAAAGACCTCCAAGTAAGGTGAGCCTATCCTTAACATTGCCCCGCCGCGCGCCTTCTGCTTAGGTAAGGCTAACCTGTCCTCTCGCACCCACCCTCGGGTGCATCGACGCACGCCGTCGGGCCGCACCGGGGACAGAGAAGGGAATGACCGTGGACTCCTCCACGCGCAGGCACCGGTTCGCACGCCTCTCGGCAGCGACCCTCGCCACCACCGCACTCGCCCTGGGGGGCGCTCTCGTCGCGGCCCCCGCGCACGCCGCCGAGACGAGCATCGACGACGCCGTGTTCCGCTGGGGCATCAACGCCGAGTCGAACGCCGCCGCCTTCGCCCCCGGCACGGTGAACCTGCTCTCGGCCGGGATCGTGACGGCCACCTCGGCGGCCGACCGCGTGACCTCGTCGAACTGGAAGCAGAGCGACGGCAACACGTCGATCCTGAAGCGTCAGTCCGACGGAAGCTACGCCGCCGCCACCTTCGCGGGACTGCGGACGGATGCCGCCGGCACGACCATCACGACCGGCAACGGCCTGAACTCCGGACACGTCGCCGAGATCACCGGCGGAACCGGCACGGTCGACGTCGACGCCAACACGGCGGTCATCCAGTGGACCGGCTCGTTCACGTCGGCCTACTACTCGGGCATGACCCGTTCGTGGATCACCGACCCGAAGCTCACCGTCGCCTCCGACGGCACCGGCACCGTCACCGCCACGCTCGGCGGCTACGGCACCTCGATGGACGACCCCGACAAGTTCGAGACCCTGACCCCGGCGACGAACGTGGTCGTGGCCACCCTCACCGGTGTCGACGTGACCCCCACCGGCTTCACCGTCACCCCCGACTACCTCGGCCGCACGATCACCGTGCCCGAGGGCTCGGTCGCCCAGGTCACCGGTGGGGCGAACGCCGGTGCGTTCCCGCAGTCGTTCGTCGACTTCCAGGGCAAGACCGGCCAGGGACCGTACTGGTACTCCTCGGGAGGCGCCGCCGACGCGCGCAAGCCCGCCAGCGCCCTGTCGGTCGCCTACACCGCAGCCCCGGTCGCCGCGACCCCCACGGTCACCGTGTCGAAGACCTCCGGCCTCGCGCAGGGCGAGACCGTCACCGTCAGCGGGAGCGGGTTCCTGCCCTCGGGCACCGCCACCAACGGCACGCGCCCGCCGCTCGCCGGGCAGTTCAGCGGCACGTACGTCGTCTTCGGCAAGTTCGCCGACACGTGGAAGCCCTCGGCCGGAGCCGCCTCGTCGGCGCGCTCGGTGATCGCCCAGAAGTGGGCCGTGCCCGCCGCGAGCATGGCGACCATCGGCGGCGTGAACGGCGGCGCCGTCGAGCTGAACGCCGACGGCACCTTCTCGGTCGACCTGGCCCTGACGACCACCGAGGCGCAGAACCTCGCCGCGGGCACGTTCGGCATCTACACCTACGCCGGCAGCGGCGCCGTGTACGCGCCCTTCGAGACCGCTACCCCCGTCACCTTCGCCTCGTCGTCCGACGTCATCGTCGAGGTTCCGGCGTGGGTCGAGAGCCCCACCGGTTCGTTCGGCTGGGCGTTCGAGGGCACCTCGCCCGCCAACCTCGGCACCGCCGTGCAGGACGGCGCGAACTTCGTGGCATTCGGATCGCTCACCAACCTCGTCGTGACCGACACGCGCGCCGGGGGCTCGTCGCCCTACACCTGGAGCATCTCGGGCCAGGTCGGCGACTTCGCGTCGTCGTCGGGCGGGTCGTTCTCGGGCGGACTGCTGGGGTGGAAGCCCAAGGTGGTCTCCGCGGGCAGCAGCGTCGCCGGTGGCGCCGAGGTGACCTCGACGCGACTGGGCGGCACGGGCCTGGGCACCTCGCGCGTGCTGGCCTCGTCGACCTCGGCCGTCAGCGCGACCGTGGGCGCCGACCTCTCGCTGGTCATCCCGGGCACCACCCCCGCGGGCGACTACACCAGCAAGCTCACCATCACCGCCCTGCAGTAAGACACTCCCCGGGGGTCCCGGCTTCGGCCGGGGCCCCCTTTCCCATCGACCCGGAAGACACCGTGACCGCCTCGCCCTCCCTTCGCGTCCTCGCCCTCGCCGGCATCCTCGTCCTCGGCCTGTCGACCCTGCCGCTGCCCGCCGCGGCGGCCGACGGTGGTGTGGCGTGGAGCGTGCAGACCGCCGACAACGCCAACGGCACCGGACGCGCCAACTTCTCGTACGACGTCGAGCCCGGCGCGGTCGTCACCGACACCATGGTCGTCGTCAACACCGGCACCGAGCCGCTGCCCCTGGCCGTCTACGCGGCCGACGCGTTCACCGCGCCGAGCGGCGAGATCGACGTGCTCGTCGACGGGGCGCCCTCGCTCGGCGCCGGCACGTGGGTCGCCGTGCCCCCGACGGCCCTGCAGCTCGCACCGGGCGAGTCCGCCGACGTCGCGTTCACGATCAGCGTGCCCGCCGACGCACGCCCCGGCGACCACGCCGCCGGGATCGTCACGTCGCTGACGAGCCAGGACGCATCGAGCACGTTGTCGGTGGACCGCCGCCTCGGCACCCGCATCAACCTGCGCGTCGCCGGGGAGCTCACCCCCGCCGCGGCGGTGACGGGCGTGACCGCGAGCTACGAGGGCTCGTGGAACCCCTTCGATTCGGGCCGCCTGATCGTGCGGTACTCGCTCGAGAACACCGGGAACACCCGACTGACGGGCCTCGAGACGGTCACCACCTCGGGCCTGGCCGGGGTGCTGTCGACGACGACCCCGCCGACGCAGGTGACCGAGATCATCCCCGCCTCCACGATCGACATAGAGCGCGAGATGCCGGCCTTTTCGCTCGGCTGGATCACCGGCACGCTGACGATCGCCCCCGCGGGCGTCGGGCTCGGGGCCGGAGCCGTGAGCGAGGTGGTCACCGACTTCGCGATCCCGGCCGTGCCGTGGAGCCTGTACGGCCTGATCGCCCTCGTCGCGGGTGCGGCCGTCGCGATCGCCCTGGTCGTGCGACGGTCGATGCGCCGCCGCGACGCGGGTCGCCCCGCCGCGGACGCTCAGGCAATCTGAGCGGCCTTGGCCCGCGCCAGGTCGACGAACAGCTCGGTGTTGAAGCGGTAGGCGACGAGCACCTCGGCGATGACGCGCTCCTTCTCGTCGTCGTCCCAGGGGGCGGCGTCGAGCTGCTCGCGGTAGACGCTCTTGAAGGCCTCCGGGTCGGCGATGTCGCCGAAGAGGTAGAACCCGATCCCGTTGGTGTCGAAGCCGAAGCGACGCTGCATGAGGCGACCGATGAACTGGCCCCCCGACAGGTCGCCGAGGTAGCGCGTGTAGTGGTGCGCGACGAAGCCGCCGGGCCAGGTGGCCGCCACGCGCCGGATGCGAGAGACGTACGCCTGCGTGGTGGGCAGCGGCGAGACGCTCTCGCGCCACGTCGGACCCAGCAAGAACGCGAGGTCGGCCTCGAGGGCGGGGAGGCGCGTGAGCTTGTCACTGAGGAACACGGATGCCACGGGGTCGCGGCGCATGCGATCGGTGGCCTCCTCGAGCGCCTCGTAGATGAACCAGTGCTGCACGACGAGGGCGACGTAGTCCTCCCGCGTGCCGGCACCGCTCATCAGGTCGTTCATGAACCCGGCGTGCTCACTCGTGGAGTGGGCGCTGCGCGAGCGCTCACGAAGAGCCGTGGAGAAGGAGATGAGGTCGCTCATGGGGCCATCATACGCAGGAAGTTAGGTTCACCTAACCTCCATTTTCCGATCAGTGGGGGCGTGGCGTCAGACCCAGTCGCGCGCAGGCCGCGTCGTACAGGGCCACCACCTCGCGGCGCACCTCCCGGCGCTCGGTGATCGACCCCGCCGGCCACGGAATCCGCACCGACGACGTCGCCCCCTCGACGGTGGTGACCGCCCAGTCGCCGCCGTCGCCGTCGAATCCGGTCATGACCGCGGTCGAGACCACCGGGTGCGGGCCGAACGCGCGGACGATCAACACGTTGTCGTCGAGGTGGTCGGCGTTCATGTGCGCGAGGACGGCGCGACGGGTGTCGGGGTCAAATTCGTGCGTCATTAGGCAAGCCTAACTTGGCACCCTCCCGCACGCAGAAGGTCGCGTCGTCCCCGCCCCCGGCGGGTCGACATTCCACGACTGCAGGTCTCGCTCCCAGACATCGGGGCGCAAAACGTGCGCCGGGGCGGTCACCGCACGCCCCAGTGCACGAAACACGCCCCGCTTCCCCCGCACACCCCACCACGAACGACAACCGAAGCGCGGCCGGACCGGGTGCGGTGGGGCCAGGATGCCGCTGCACCGAAGCGCGGTGCGGCCGGGGTGCCGCGACGCCGGGGCGCGGCGCGACCGGGGCGCGAAATGTGCACCGGGGCGGTCGCGGAACGACCCAACGCACAGAATGCGCCCCGCTGCAGCTTGAACACCGCTCTCCGCCCAGCGAGCTCCGCGGAGCAGCCGCTCAGGACGATCAGGGCGAGAACGCTCCCCACGGGCGGCGCCGCCGGCGCCCTCGCGCCTCAGCCGCGCACGGAGGCGTGGGGCAGACGCTTTCGCATCACGGCCACCGCGTCGGCATTGTCGTCGATGAGCACCGCGTCGCGCCCGAGGGGGGCGGCGACGGCGCCGAGGGTGCCGCTGCCGGCGAACATGTCGAGCACGCGGTCGCCGGGGCGGCTCGACGCCTGCACCATGCGGCGAAGGACCCCCTCGGGCTTCTGCGTCGGGTAACCGGTCTTCTCGCGTCCCGTCGTCGGCACGATCGTGTGCCACCAGACGTCGGTGGGCATCTTGCCGCGGGCGGCCTTCTCGGCCGTCACCAGCCCGGGGGCCATGTACGGCTCGCGATCGACGGCGTCGGAGTCGAAGAAGTACCGCTGCGGGTTCTTCACGTAGACCAGGATCGTCTCGTGCTTCGTGGGCCAGCGGCGCTTGGTCTTCGCGCCGTAGTCGTAGGCCCAGATCAACTCGTTGAGGAACTTGTCGCGCCCGAACAGCGCGTCGCACATGACCTTGGCGTAGTGCACTTCGCGGTAGTCGAGGTGCAGGTACAGCGTGCCGTCGTCGGCCAGCAGGCGCCAGGCCTCCACCAACCGGGGTTCGAGGAAGCCCCAGTAGTCGTCGAACCGGTCGTCGTAGGTGCGCAGGTCACCGCGCAACCGCGCGTACTCGCGCCCGTGGAAACCGCGCTGCACCACGGGGGGCGGCGGCGGCTCCTCTTCGGGGAACACGAGCATGTTCGGGTCGTCGACCGATGCCGCCGCCTCGGGCTTCTCGGCATCCGGGGTCTCGTCGACCGGGGCCTTGCGCGTGGCCGACTCGACCGCTTTGGACCGCGTGCGCCCGGTGTTGAAGGGCGGGTCGAGGTAGACCAGGGCGAAGGAGCCGTCGGGGTAGCCCGGGGTGACGGCCAGGTTGTCGGCGTGGTGGATCTCGACGCCGCCCGGCTCGGTAGCGTCGGTGGGGATCGGGGCGCTCACGGGACGCGCTGCAGCCACGCGTCGGTGGCGAATTTCGACTGCACGAGCGCCTCGGCCTCGGCGTACTCCTCGTCGGTGATGTGACCGGGGGTCGCGCCGTAGAGGGTCGTGAACGTCTGGATGAAACGCTCGATGACCTCGTCGCGCGGCAGACCCGTCTGGCTGCGCAGCGGGTCGACGCGCTTGGCGGCCGAGACCGTGCCCTTGTCGCTGAGCTTCTCGCGGCCGATGCGCAGCACCTCGGTGAGCACCTGGCCGTCCATGTCGTAGCTGAGGGTGGCGTGGTGCAGCACCCCGCCGTTGGCGAGGCGCTTCTGCGCGGCCCCGCCGATCTTGCCGTGGGGGCCGGCGATGTCGTTGAGCGGCTGGTACACCGCGTCGATCCCCAGCGAGCGCAGCGCCTGCAGCACCCAGTCGTCGAGGAACGCGTACGAGTCGGCGAAGGTCATGCCCGAAACGAGGGATGCCGGGACGTACAGCGAGTAGGTCACGATCGAGTTCGCGGCCATCATCATCGCGCCGCCGCCCGAGATGCGACGCACGACGTCGAAGCCGTGCTTCTCGGCTCCGGCGGGATCCACCTCGTTGCGCAGCGACTGGAACGAGCCGATGACGACGGCGCTCTCGTTCCACTCCCAGAGGCGCAGCGTCGGCTTTCGCAGCCCCGCGCCGACGCGGGTGGTGAGCACCTCGTCGAGGGCGAGGTTCATGCGCGGCGAGACGGGGGCGTCGTGCACGACCTCCCACTCGAAGTCGGCCCAGCCGGGGGCGGTGACGAGGGCGCGGCGGATGGCCGTGGCGACCGACTCGGGGGTGAAGCCGAGCAGCTGCGCCCCCTCGGGCAGCGCGGCGCGAATGGCCGCCGCGATCGTGGGGACGTCGGACTCCACCGGCAGACCGGTGACGGCCGCGTCGATGTCGTCGAGGGCGTCGTCGGGCTCGAGGAAGAAGTCGCCCGCGAGGTGAAAGCCGTGGATGCGGCCCTCGCGCTCCTCGAGGTCGACGACGACCAGCTTCCCGCCGGGGACCTTGTACTCGCCGTGCATGCTCTCAGCCTACGGCGACGGCGGCGCGACGAGCACGGGGCCGTCCATCGCCCGGGGCTCCCGCTCGGCGAGCGCGCGGCGGTGTCGGCGCTCGATGGCCTGACCCGCGTACGACGCGGCGATCACCAGCGCGGCGCCCGCGAGGCCGGGGAGCCCCACCGCCTCTCCCCCGATCGCCACCCCCACCGCCAGCGCCCACACCGGCTCGGTGCCCATGAGGATGCTCGCGCGCGTCGCCGAGGTGCGGCGCACGGCCCACAGCTGCACGACGAAGGCGAACACCGAGCACATCAGGCCGAGGAACAGCACGTGGGCCCATCCGGATGCCGTGAGCCGTCCGACCGCCGGCGGCAGGTCGGCGCCGGCCACCGCCGACGAGGTCGCGGCGCACACGACGAGTTGCACGAACACCACGGCGAGGGAGCTGTCGGAGCGTCCGCGGGTGAGGCGCGCGCTGGCGGTGACGTGCACCGCCCGCACGACGGCGGCCGCGATCACGAGGGCGTCGCCGATCGTCGGGGCGCGCAGACCTCCCCCCGATACGAGCAGCGCCACCCCCACCACCGCGGCCACCGCCGCGACGAAGTACGACCGCGGCAGCCACGATCTCGCCGCGAGGCTCTCGAGCACGGGGGTGAAGACGAGGGCCAGGCTGATGAGCACGCCCGCGTTGGTCGCCGAGGTGAGGTGCACGCCCGCGGTCTCGAGGCCGATGACCGCCGCCTGCGAGCAGCCGAGCAGGGCGGCGACGGCGAGGCCCCGACCCCGCGGCATCCGCTCGCGCCGCGCGAGGCAGATCGCCCCCAGCGCCACCGCGGCCACGACGAAGCGCAGCGCCACGGCGGGGGCGACGCCCACCTCGTCGGTGAGCGCTTTGGCCGAGAGGAAGCTGGCCCCCCACACCGCCGCCACGGCGAGCAGCAACACGTCGACGACGATCTCGGCGGGGCGGCGGGTCATGTCTCCAGCGTCGTCGCGCCCACTCGGAAGAACAACGGCCAGTGTCTTCACCGTCACCTAAGTTGTGACTTATGGATGCCGCTCACCTGCGCCTGCTGCGCGAACTCGGCGATCGGGGCAGCGTGGCCGCGGTCGCCGCCGCCCTGCACATCTCGGCCTCGGCGGTGTCGCAGCAGCTCGCGACCCTGCAGGCCCACGCCCCGGTGCCGCTGACGGTGCGCCGGGGGCGCGTGCTCACCCTCACCCCCGCGGGCGAGGCCCTCGCCGCCGCGGGCACCCGGGTCGATGAGGCGCTCACGGCCGCGCGCGAGGCGGTCGGAGCGTTCCTCGACGCCGCGGATCGCCCGGTGCGGGTCTCGGCCTTCCACAGTGCGGGGCTGGCCCTGTTCGGTCCGCTGCTGCGCGAGCTCGACGGCACCCCGCCCCTGCAGCTCGCCGACGCCGACGTCGCGCACCGCGACTTCCCGGGCCTCACCGCCGACCACGACCTCGTCATCGCGCACCGCCTCGCCCACGATGCGCCCTGGCCGCGCGACCGCGTCATCGCCACGGCGCTGCTCGCCGAGCCCCTCGACATCGCGCTGCCCGAGGCGCATCCCCTCGCCGCGCGCGATCGCCTGCGCGCGGTCGATCTGGTCGAGGAGACGTGGGTGTCGGTGCACCCGGGGTTCCCGCTCGCCGGGGTGCTCGATCACCTCGCGGCGCACGTCGGTCGGCCGCTGCGCATCGCCCATCGCATCAACGAGTTCTCGGTGACGGCCGAGGTGGTGCGCACGGGCGCGGCGATCGCGGTGCTCCCCCGCACGACAGCGCTCCCCCTCGCCGTCGACGGGCTCGTGCTGCGCCCCCTCGCCGACCTCGAGCTCGTGCGACACGTCGACGTCCTCGCCCGCCCGGATGCCCTCGCCCATGCCGCGGTACGGCACGTGCTGCGGGCGCTGCGGACGGTGGCGGAACGGGCGACGGCCGCCGCGGGCTGAGACGCCGCGCGATGAGTTCGGCGGCACCCGTCGTCCGCTGTCGGGCCCGCCTCAGGCGGGAAGGAACGCGGCGGTGAACGACTCGGGCGAGAGCGCGTGCTCGATGGCCAGCATGCTCGCCCCCCGCACACCGGCGTGCTCGGCGGCGACCGACTGCACGATCGAGAGGTACTCCGTCGCCAGCGGCGTCGAACGCGAATAGACCACTTCGCGCACCCCCGCGATGAGGTGCTCGCCCACGCGCGCCATCGACCCGCCGACGGCGATGACCGACGGGTTCATCAGGCTGACGCAGGTCGTGAGCACCTCGCCGATGTCGCGGCCGGCCTGGCGCACCGCCTGGATCGCGTCGATGTTGCCGCGCTTAACGAGGTCGACCACGTCGGAGCCCGTGTGCGCCTCGATGCCCTGCGCGCGCAGAGCGCGGGCGATGGCGGGACCGGATGCCAGGGCCTCGAGGCATCCGCGATTGCCGCACTGGCACGGGATGTCGGCGCCGCGCGCGACCTGCACGTGCCCGATGTCGCCGGCGATGCCCTGCGCGCCGCGCTGCAGGCGGCCGTCGGAGATGATGCCGGTGCCGATACCGGTGGCGATCTTGACGAACATGAGGTGGTCGACCCCCGGCCAGGCGAGCCCGCGCTCGCCGAGCGCCATGATGTTCACGTCGTTGTCGACGAGCACGGGAACCGGCATGTGCTCGAAGATCCACGCGGGGATGTCGAAGTGGTCCCATCCGGGCATGATCGGCGGGTTCACCGGCTGACCGGTCGAGTGCTCGACGGGCCCGGGAACGCCGATGCCCATCGCGGCCACGTCGTCGACGGTGCGCTCCACCGACGCGAGCAGTTCGCGCGCTCCGTCGACGAGCCACGTCAGCACGGGCTCGGGCCCGAGGGAGATGTCGAGCGACGCGCTCGTCTCGGCGAGCACGGTGCCGGCGAGGTCGACGATCGCGACGGTCGCGTGCGAGGCGCCGAGGTCGGCGGCGACGACGACCTTGGCGGCCGGGTTGATCGCGAACTGCGACGGCGGGCGCCCGCCGGTCGACACCGCATCGGCCACGGGGGTGATCAGTCCCATGCGCATCAGCTCGTCGACGCGGACGGCGACGGTGGATCGCGCGAGACCCGTGGTCTTCGCCAACTCGGCCCGGGTGCGCGGGATCCCATCACGCAGCAACTGGAAGAGCTGACCGGCACCGTTGGCCGTCTGCACCGCATCTGTGCTCATCCGCTTCACGCCCTCAGTACACCATCACTTGCTATCGACACGATCCGCGAGCCGACGGCGACTGCACGGAAAGCGCAGTCACCGTCGACAGGAGTCGCGCCTCAGCCCCGGCCCGGCGGGCGGGAGAAGCGCTGCTGCAGAAGGACCGCGACGACGATGATGACACCTTTCGCGACGGCCTGGACCGACGACGACAGGTTGTTCTGGATGAAGACGTTGGTCAGCGTCGCGAAGATCAGCACCCCGAACACCGTGCCGGTGATCGTTCCACGACCGCCCACGAGCAGGGTGCCGCCGACCACGACCGCGGCGATGACGTCGAGTTCGAGCAGCTGCCCGTTGGTCGAGCTGCCCGCGGTCGTCCGGCCCAGGAACATGACGCCCGCGATGCCCGACGCGAGCCCGACGAGCACGTAGAGCCACATGACGTGACGCCGCACGTCGATGCCGGCCAGTCGCGCGGCCTCGCGGTTGCCGCCGATGGCGACGGTGCGACGCCCGAACGTCGTGCGGTTGAGCAGCACCCACCCGAGCACGGCGACGATCGCGAAGATCCAGATGAGCATGTTCACCCCGAGGATGTCGGCGTTCATGAAGGTGATGAACCCGCGGTCCTGCACCACGAGGGTGCGCCGCTCGGCGAGGATCTCGGCCAACCCGCGGGCGCCGACGAGCATGGCCAGGGTGGCCATGAAGGCGACCACGTTCCCGTAGGCGATGACGATGCCGTTGATGAGGCCCGCCACCGCACCCACCGCGAGCGCGAAGAGCACGAAGACGATCCAGTGCATCGAGTCGGCGAGGTCCTGCACGACGGCGAGGGTGCCGACCACCGAGGCCAGCCCGGTGACCGAGCCGACCGAGAGGTCGATGCCCCCGGCGATGATCACGAGGGTCATCGCCACCGCGATCACCCCGGTGATCGAGGCCTGCCGCAGGATCACGAAGACGTTGTCGACGGTGAGGAACGTGCCCGGCGCGGTGATCGCTCCGACGACGAACATCACCAGCAGCGCGATGACGAGTCCGATGTTGCGCCCGGCGGAACCGGACAGGACGCGCCGCCAGGCCGGGGTCGAGGTGGCCGACGGGGAGAGTCCCGCTTCGGCGGGGACCGTGCGCGCACGGGTCGGGGTGGTCGGCTCGCTCACGCGGCGGATCCTTTCATGACGAGGTCGAGCACGCCGTGCTCGTCGATCTGGTGGGAGGGGAGGGTGTCGAGGATCCGACCGTCGGCGACGACGAGCACGGTGTCGGCGAGGCCGAGCACCTCCTCGATCTCGCTCGAGACGATGACGACCGCGTTGCCGGCGGCGGCGAGGTCGCGGATGAGCGTGTAGATCTCGGCGCGGGCACCGACGTCGACACCGCGGGTGGGCTCGTCGAGCAGCAGCACGGTCGTGCCGTGCACGAGCCACCGCGCGAGCAGGATCTTCTGCTGGTTGCCGCCCGACAGGGTGCGGGCGGGGCGATCGGGGTCGGCGGGACGCAGTTCGAAGGCGTCGATCTGCTCGCGCGCCACGCGGCGGGCGGAGCGGTCGTCGAGGAACCCGCCCTTCGCGAACCGCTTCATCGAAGCGAGCGCGATGTTGACGAAGATCGGCTCGTCGAGCACGAGCCCCTGGCTCTTGCGCTCCTCGGGGGACAGTCCCATGCCCGCACCGACCGCGGCGCGCACCGATCCGCGGGGCAGCACCGCATCGCGCACGGCCACGCGTCCGGCCGAGGACTTGCGCGCCCCGTAGACCGTCTCGAGGATCTCGGAGCGCCCCGAGCCCACGAGGCCGGCGAGACCCACGACCTCGCCCGCGCGCACCGAGAACGACACGTCGGAGAAGACCCCGGCCAGAGCGAGTCCCTGGACGTCCAGCACGACGGGGGCGTCGGGTTCGATGGGCGCCCGCTCGGGGAAGACGTTGGCGATGTCGCGCCCCGTCATCAGGCGGATGAGTTCGGCGGTGGGGGTGTCGGCGGCCGCGAGACCCACGGCCGTGGTGCGTCCGTCCTTCAGGACCGTGATGCGGTCGCCGATCTCGCGGATCTCCTCGAGCCGGTGCGTGATGTAGACCACGGCGATGCCCTCCGCGGTGAGCTCGCGCACGACCGCGAACAGGTTCTTCACCTCTTCGGTGTCGAGGACGGCCGAGGGCTCGTCCATGATGATGAGCCGGATGTCGTGCGACAGCGCCCGCGCCATGCTCACGATCTGCTTGTTCGCGGCGCTGAGGCTTCCCACCTCGGTGTGCGGCGACAGGTTCGCGTGCCCCAGGCGCCTCAGCAGTTCGGTGGTGCGCCGGGCGGCCTCGGAGCGATGGGTGAAACCGCCGCGCGAGAGCTCGTGCCCGAGGAAGACGTTCTCGGCGATGGTGAGCCCGTCGACGACGTCGAGTTCCTGGTACATCGTGGCGATGCCCAACTCGATGGCCGCGTCGGGGTCGGCGATCTCGACGGTCTCGCCTCGCCACACGAGTTCTCCCCCGTCGGGACGGTGCACGCCGGCGAGCGTCTTGATCAGCGTCGACTTGCCGGCGCCGTTCTGCCCCAGCACGCAGTGCACCTCGCCGGGGACGATGTCGAGATCGACGCCGCGCAGGGCCTGGACGCCCCCGAACGACTTGGTCACGCCCCGGGCGACGAGTAATGACTGTTCATGGTCAACTTTGATCACGCGGCGAACATAACACGGTCGCACGCCGGACGCGAGAGGCGTTCGATCCGCGCCGACGGCAGCACATCCGCCGGGCTGATGAACCGTATGGCCCCGGTATTGCGGTGCTCGGCCCGCGCATTTCGCTTTTGACGAGGCTCAAACAAAAGTTGACTATTCGAAGAACCATTCTGCTAGCGTGAGCCCCGTCAAAGTGGACTCCTCCTCGGATCGGGGCCGCATTGGCACCTGCCGCATCACATTCAAGGAGGAAAGACATGCGCTCACAGCTGACTTCGCGCTCCCGCCTCATCCTGACGGGAACCGCCTTCGTCGCGGCCATCGGGCTGCTGGCCGGCTGCACCGGTTCGAGCGGCGACAACCAGAACGTCGTCGACCAGGGCACCACCACCGAAGAGAACGCCGCCAGCGGTGACACCGTCACCATCGGCTTCTCGGGCCCCGCCGCCGACCACGGCTGGCTCGGCGCCATCAACTCCGGTGCGCTCGCCGCCGCCGAGAGCTTCCCCGACGTCGACCTGCAGGTCGCCGAGGGCACCAACGACGTGAACGCGCAGATCGCCGCGGTCGAGACCTTCATCAACAACAAGGTGGATGCCATCGTGCTGCTGCCGAGCGACGGAGCCGCCCTCACCGAGGTCGCCACCCGCGCGATGGAGGCCGGCATCCCGGTCGTCAACGTCGACCGGGAGTTCTCGAGCCCCTTCGCCGCCCGCTCGACCGTGCTCGGCGACAACTACGGAATGGGCGTCAGCGCCGGCACCTACATCTGCGAGCAGCTGAGCGGCCAGAGCGACGCCGTCGTCGCCGAGATCGCCGGCATCGACTCGCTGCCGCTCACGCAGGACCGCTCGGCCGGGTTCAAGGACGCCCTGGCGGACTGCGGTCTCGACGTCGGCCCGCGCGTCGCGGCCGACTTCACGGTGGCCGGTGGCGAGGCCTCGACCTCGCAGCTGCTGTCGGCCAACCCGAAGATCGACGCCATCTGGAACCACGACGACGACCAGGGCATCGGCGTCCTCGCCGCCATCACGGCGGCCGGTCGCGACGAGTTCTTCATGGTCGGCGGCGCGGGCAGCCGCAACGCCATGGAGGCCATCCAGGCCGGGGACACCCCGCTGCAGGCGACGGTGATCTACCCCTCGACCCAGGCGGCCGACGGCATCGCCCTGGCCCGCCTGATCGCGCAGGGCAAGACCGCCGGCGACCTGATCACGCCGAGCGTCCCCAACCGCATCGTGCTCGACGCGCCGGTGGTGACGAAGGACAACGTGGACTCGTACATCGACCTGTCGTTCGAGTCCTGATCGATCGAACCACCACGGGGGCGTCTGCGACCGACGCGGGCGCCCCCCTCCCCTTCCCCCATCGAAAGGCCGCGATCATGACCTCGCCCCTCCGCATCGCCATGATCGGCGCCGGATTCATGGGTGCCGCGCACTCCCAAGGGTGGCGCGTGGCACCCCGCTTCTTCGACCTCCCCCTCGCCCCCGAGATGAGCGTGCTCGTCGGTCGCGACGCCGCACGCACCCGGGATGCCGCCGACACCTGGGGCTGGAACGAGAGCTCCACCGACTGGCGCGAGATCGTCGAACGCCCCGACATCGACGTCGTCGACATCGTCACCCCGGGCGACTCCCACGCCGAGATCGCCCTCGCCGCCCTGGCTGCCGGAAAGCACGTCCTGTGCGAGAAGCCCCTCGCCAACACCGTCGACGAAGCCCGCCGCATGGCCGCGGCCGCCGACGACGCCGCCACCCGCGGCATCCGTTCGATGGTGGGGTTCACCTACCGACGCCTGCCGGCCACCACCTTCGCGCGCGACCTCGTCGCCGCGGGTCGCCTGGGCGAGATCCGCCAGGTGCGCGCCGAGTACCTGCAGGACTGGCTCAGCGACGCCGACGCGCCGCTCACCTGGCGCCTGCAGAAGGACCGGGCCGGCTCCGGCTCCCTGGGCGACATCGGCGCCCATGCCGTCGACCTCACCGAGTACATCACCGGTCAGCACCTCACCCGCGTGGCGGGAGTCCTCGAGACGATCGTCTCGGAGCGCCCGGTGCTCGCCGCGTCGTCGGGACTGTCGGGCACCGCGGGCGCGGACCGCGGACCCGTCACCGTCGATGACCTCGCCCTGTTCACCGGGCGTCTCGAGAACGGCGCCCTCGCCTCGTTCGAGGCGTCGCGCTTCCGCCTCGGCCGCAAGAACGCCCTGCGCGTCGAGATCTCGGGCAGCGACGGCGCGCTCTCGTTCGACCTCGAGAGCCCCAACGAGCTGCAGTTCTACGACGCCACCCTGCCGGCCTCCGAACAGGGCTTCCGCCGCATCCTCGTCACCGAACCCGAGCACCCCTATATGGGGGCGTGGTGGCCGACCGGTCACATGCTCGGGTACGAGCACGGGTTCACGCACCAGGCGAAGGACTTCGTCGAAGCCGTCGCCGACGGCCGCGATCCCCGCCCCTCCTTCGCCGACGGCCTGCACGTGCAGCGGGTGCTCGACGCCGTCGCGCAGAGCTCCGGCGCCGACGGCGTCTGGACCGGCGTGGACCGGGCGAGCGCCCCCGCCTCCGACAGCCGCGCGTTCGCGGCATCCTGAATCGACGAGAGGACTGACGCGATGACGCGACCGATCACGCTCTTCACCGGCCAGTGGGCCGATCTGCCCTTCGAGGAGGTGGCCCGCCTCGCCGGCGAGTGGGGGTACGACGGCCTCGAGATCGCCTGCTGGGGCGACCACCTCGACCCGTGGCGGTGGGACGACGACGCCTACGTGCAGGGCAAGCTCGACGTGCTCGAGCGCAACGGCCTGAAGGTCTGGACGATCTCGAACCACCTCAAGGGCCAGGTCGTGTGCGACGACCCCATCGACCAGCGCCACCGCGACATCGTGTCGGACCGCGTCTGGGGCGACGGCGACCCCGAGGGCGTGCGTCAGCGCGCCGCCGAGGAGCTGAAGAACACCGCGCGCCTGGCATCCAAGCTGGGACTGAAGACCGTCACCGGCTTCACCGGGTCGAGCATCTGGAAGTACGTCGCGATGTTCCCGCCGGCCACCGAGGAGATGGTCGAGGCCGGGTACCGGGACTTCGCCGACCGGTGGAACCCCATCCTCGACGTGTTCGACGAGGTGGGCGTGCGCTTCGCCCACGAGGTGCATCCGTCCGAGATCGCCTACGACTACTGGACGACGAAGCGGGCGCTCGAGGCCATCGGCCACCGCGAGGCGTTCGGGCTGAACTGGGACCCCTCGCACATGGTGTGGCAGGACATCGACCCGGTGGCGTTCCTGTGGGACTTCCAGGACAAGATCATCCACGTGCACTGCAAGGACACGAAGAAGCGTCTGACCAACGGCCGGAACGGCCGGCTGTCGTCGCACCTGCCGTGGGCCGATCCGCGGCGCGGGTGGGACTTCATCTCGACCGGTCACGGCGACGTGCCGTGGGAAGACGCGTTCCGCATGCTGAACGCGATCGGCTACGACGGACCGCTGTCGGTTGAGTGGGAGGACGCCGGCATGGACCGGCTCGTCGGCGCACCCGAAGCGCTCGGATTCGTACGACGGCTGTCGTCGTACGAACCGTCGGGTGAGGCATTCGACGCGGCGTTCAGCCAGCGCTGAGACCCGAGGGGGCATTCGGGAGCAGGGGGGCGTGGGGCCGGGCGCGGGGGGCGTCCGGCCCCACCGTCGTTTCCGGGCCCCTTCCCCGCTCGCGAGACCACGCACCGTCGTCGAGACACCACGACACCACGGGTGATCTCGCCGACGCCACGTGATCTCGGCATCCGATCACGCGCGCCCGGTCAGGTTCGAGCGGGGAGGCGCGCGTCGAGCCAGGCGAGCAGATCGGCGCGCACCTGCGCCTGATCGATCTCGGCGAAGATCTCGTGGCGCGCGCCCGGGTAGACCAGCGTCGTGATGTCGGTGAGTCCCGATCGATTGCGGTAGGCGTCGGCCAGCAGGTGCACGCTCCGCGGGCCGCCGACGGTGTCGTCTCGACCCACCAGGAGCAGCAGCGGAAGGTCGACGCCGAGATCGCGACGCGGGCGGCCGAACAGCTTCGCGGCCTCGATCGGCCCGAACAGCGCGAGCAGGGGCTTCGAGGTGGTCAGCGGGTCGGCGACGAAGTCGCGCCCCACCTGCTCGTCGCTCGAGAGCCACTCCATGCCCGACCCGCGCTGATGCTTCCACGGAGCGTTGAGGTCGCCGGCGTTCAGCGCCCCCGGCCACCGCAGGGCCGAGCCGCTCAGCACGACCGCGTCGTAGGCATCCGGATGCCGATCCACCAGCATCTGCGCGAGGAAGGACCCCCACGAATGCCCGAGCAGCACCAGGGGCAGGTCGGGGTTCTCTTCGCGGATGCGCTGGCTCAGCGTCCAGACCGCGTCGCGGGCGGCGCCGAGACCGCCGGGCCCCAGCCGGCCGAGCTTGCGGTGATCGCCGTCCCACTGGCGCAGTCCGGTGCGCCCGTGCCCGCGGTGGTCGTCGGCGTAGACGGTGTACCCGTCGGCGACGAGGGCCTCGATCAGGGCGCCGTACCGACCGGCGTGCTCTCCGACGCCGTGCAGCAGCTGCACGATCGCCCGCGGCGTCTCGGCGACGTGCACGTCGTAGACGATCGTGATCCCGTACGCGTCGACGAACTCCGGCATGGGGTGAGTCTAGGGGCGGGCTGAGGGTGACCGGCCGGCCGAGTCCGCCCGCCATCGGTGGGCCGGAACACGCTCCCGGCGGGCCGGGTGACACGACCGCCATACCGTTAGCAAGACTAATGAGCTAGACTAACGATCACGAATATGAATGACAGCGTCGACGAATCCCCCCTTCACGACCTGACTTCTGCCCGCGGCGCTGAGCCCTCGCACGATCTCAGCGCCGCGGCATCGCAACTGCGCATGGCGACGTTCCGGCTCGCCCGGCGCCTGCGGGCACAGCGGGCCGTCGACACCATGAGCGACGGGCAGTTCGCCGTGCTCGCCGCCCTCACCGTGCACGGCGCGCACACCCTCGGCCAACTCGCCGACCGCGAGCGCGTCACCGCCCCGTCGATGAATCGCACGGTGTCCCTGCTCGAAGAGGCCGGGTACGTGACCCGCACCCCCGATGAGGTCGACCGGCGCAAGGTCACGATCGACCTCACCGACGACGGACGCACCGTCGTCGACGAGACCGTACGCCGCCGAGACGCCTGGCTGGAGGAAGCCCTGGCGGGACTCTCGCCCGACGACCGTCACACGCTGGCCCAGGCCGCGGAGATCATGAGAAAGGTGGCCGAGAGATGAGCACGTCGATGTTCCGGTCCCTGTCGATCTTCAACTACCGCGTCTGGTTCTTCGGCGCCCTCGTCTCCAACGTCGGCGCGTGGATGCAGGCGACGGCGCAGAACTGGGTCGTGCTCACGCAGCTGACCGACAACGACGCCGCCGCGATGGGCGTCACCATGGCGCTCCAGTTCGCCCCGCCCCTGCTGCTGGTGGGCGTGACCGGCTGGGTGGCCGACCGGTTCGACCGCCGCAAGCTCATCATGTGCACGCAGGCGTCGCTGCTGCTGCTCGCCCTCGCGCTGGGGACACTGCTGCTCACGGGCCTGATGACCCTGCCGATGATGTACGGCTTCGCCCTGGCGCTCGGCGTCGTCACCGCCTTCGACAACCCCGCGCGCCAGGCGTTCGTGTCCGACCTCGTCGCGCAGGAGAACGCCTCGAACGCGGTGGCCCTCAACGCCGCGTCGTTCAACACCGCCCGCCTCATCGGCCCCGCGGTGGCCGGCGTGATGATCGTCGTCGTCGGCACGGGATGGGTGTTCCTCGTCAACGCGGTGACGTTCCTCGCGATGATCGCCGCGCTGCTGCTCATGCGCCCCCATGAGCTCGTGGTGCACCACCGTCGTGGCGGACCCGCGCGTCTGGCCGACGGCTTCCGCTACGTCGCGCGCCGCCCCGACCTGATCGTCACGTTCGTGATGGTCTTCCTGCTCGGTGCGTTCGGCATGAACTTCCCGATCTTCGCCTCGACCATGGCGCTGGAGTTCGGTCGCGGGGCCGACGGCTTCGGGTTGCTGAGCTCGTTCGTGGCCATCGGCTCCCTCGCCGGAGCCCTGCTGGCCGCCCGCCGCGAGCGCGCGCGGATGCGCGTGGTGATCCTGGGCGCCGGCGGCTTCGCCGTGGCATCCACCCTCTCGGTCTTCGCCCCCAGCTACGGCGCGTACGCCGCCACGCTCGTGTTCACCGGCTTCGCCGTCGTGACCACCCTGACCACGGCCAACGGCTACGTGCAGACGACCACCGATCCGGCGCTGCGCGGACGCGTGCTGGCGCTGTACATGGCGATCCTGCTCGGCGGCACGCCGGTGGGCGCCCCGATCGTCGGTGCGATCGCGAGCGAGTACGGCCCGCGCGTGGCCATCGCCCTGGCCGCCGCCGTCGCGCTGATCGCGTGCGGCATCGGCGTCGTCTGGACGCTCGCCTCGGGGCGCGTGCACCGGCACGAAACCAAGCGCTTCCGCCTCACGCTGGATGAGACGCAGCCCCTGCACACCATCACGCCCGAGCCCGAGGACTTCAGCGACGAGGTGGCCGGCACGACGCCGCTGCCGCTTCCGCCGGCGGATCGCACGCCGCGCCTGACGTCGCGCCCGCGCCACGGCGGCTGAGTCACGGCGGCTGGGTTACGACGGCCGAGTCATGCCGCGGGGTGACAACACCGGGGCCACGGCACCGGGCGGCACCCGGCGCGATGGGTCGTGCGCAAGAAACGGGCTAGATAGCTAGAAAAGCTAGCGATATACTCGTCGCATGGACACCGCCGGGAACCGCACCGGGCGCCGCTGGGCGGGGCTCGTCTTCATCAGCATCGCCGTCTCGCTGATCATCGTCGACTCGACGATCGTCAACGTCGCGGTGCCCTCGATCGTCGAGGACCTGGGGATCTCGTCGACCGAGGTGCAGTGGGTGCAAGAGGCCTACACCTTGGTGTTCGCCTCGCTCCTGCTCGTGTTCGGCAGCCTCGCCGACCGGTTCGGGCGACGCCGACTGATGCTCGTCGGCGTCGTCGTCTTCGCCGCGGCCTCGATCGCCGCCTCGTTCGCCCCCACGGGCGAGCTGCTCATCGCCGCGCGCCTCGTGCAGGGGATCGGCGGGGCGATGATCCTGCCCACCACCCTGTCGCTCATCAACGCCACCTTCCGCGGGCGGGAGCGCGGCATCGCCTTCGCCGTGTGGGGCTCGACCATCGGGGGAATGGCGGCCGTCGGCCCCCTGCTCGGCGGCTGGCTGACCACCGCGTTCTCGTGGCGGTGGGCGTTCGGCATCAACATCCCGCTCGGGGTGATCATCGTCATCGGCGTGCTGCTCACCGTCGCCGAATCGCGCAGCGATCGCGCCGAGCGCATCGACGGCGTCGGTGCCCTGCTGTCGGTGCTGACCATGGCTCCCCTGGTCTTCGGCCTGATCGAGGGGCGCACCTACGGCTGGTGGACGGTCGACGCCGTTCCGCAGGTCGGCGGGTGGACCTGGCCGTTCGCCCTGTCGCCCGTTCCCCTCGCCTTCGCCCTCGCGCTCGCCGCCCTCGCCGCCTTCATCGCCTGGGGCCTGCACCGGCAGCGGCAGGGACGATCCACGCTGCTCGCGTTCGCCCTCTTCCGCATCTCGTCGTTCCGCAACGGCAACATCGCCGCCGCCGTGGTCTCGCTGGGCGAGTTCGGCATCATCCTGGCGCTCCCGCTCTGGCTGCAGTTCGTCGTGGGCTTCGACGCCCTGCAGACCGGCCTGCTGCTGCTGTCGCTGGCCGTGGGCTCGTTCGTCGCGAGCGGTGTCGCCGGAGCGCTCAGCGGCCGGGTCGCCCCGGTCTGGGTCGTGCGCGCCGGCCTGCTGGCCGAGATCGTCGGCGTCGCCGGCGTCGCCCTGACGATCGGTCCGGATGCCACGTGGGGACCGCTCATCCCGCTGCTGTTCGTCTACGGACTCGGGGTCGGCCTGGCCACCGCCCAGCTCACCGGGGTCGTCCTCGCCGAGGTCCCGCCCGCAGCCAGCGGACAGGCGTCGGGCACGCAGTCGACCTCGCGGCAGTTGGGTGCCGCTCTGGGCGTCGCGATCCTCGGCACGGTGCTGTTCTCGACGACGGCCGGGGTTCTCGCCTCGTCACTCGATCAGCGGGGAGTCCCCGCCGATCAGCGCGATCAGGTCGTGTCGCAGGTGGTCGACAGCGCCGGCGCCGCGATCGCCGGTCTCGCCCAGTCGCCCCAGACCCAGGGCGCCGCCGCCGACGCGCGCGCCGCCTTCAGCGACGGCACCCGGGCGGCGGCGTTCACTGCCGCGGGCTTCCTCACCCTGGGCCTGGCGTCGACGCTCGCGCTCGGCGCCGGCGGCTCTCGCCGGCATCCGAAAGGCGCGCCGGTCCACGAAGCAGGGAAAACCGACACGGCCTGAGACCACCCGGGCGGACTCGTCGGCCCGGTGCCGGTCACGGCGGCCCGTTCGGATCCGGGTGGCCGTTCTGCCGCCGAGCGCCCCGGCCGCCCGGAGGCGGCCGGGGTGCGACTCAGAGGGTGCGGGCGAACGGGTCGAAGTCGCGCGGAACCGCCGGCACGGGCCCGCTCAGCGAGCTCCGCACCGGCACGAAGCCCGCTCCCGCCACCGATTCCTCGGCCGAGAGCAGCACGTCGAGGACGTGGTGTCCGAGCTCGCCGGTCGCCACGTGGGGGCGCTCTTCGGCGATGGCCCGCACCATGTCGAGCACCCCGAGCCCGCGCCCGACGACGACGCCCTCCTGCGGCACCGCGATCCGCGGCTGCTCCGGCCGGTCGTCGTCGAGCAGCACCCCGAGCGGTTCGATGCGGGCGATCTCGCCCTCGAAGTGGTTCGGGTCGGGCAGCACCAGCGTGCCCTCGGTGCCGTGGATCTCGAGCACGCCCGCGCGCTCGAGCGCCGAGTCGAAGCTGAACTGCCCCTGCGCCTGCTGACCGCCCTCGAACGCGGCGATGAGCTGCACGGTGGTGGCGACCTCGACGTCGAACACGTCGCCGGCGGCGGGCCCGGTGTGGATGCGGCGCTGCCGCCGCGGGCGCGTGCCGACCGCGGCCACCCGGTCGACCGGTCCCAGCAGGCTGACCAGCGCGCTGACGTAGTACGGCCCCATGTCGAGCAGCGGTCCCGCGCCGCGCGCGAAGAGGAACTGCGGCCCCGGATGCCAGAGGTCGGGCCCCTGCGTCTGGAACGACGCCTGAGCGAACAGGGGTTCTCCGATCGCCCCCTCGAGGATGGCGCGCTTGGCCGACTGGAACCCCGGGCCCAGGAGGGTGTCGGGGGCGGAGCCGATGCGCAGCCCCGCAGCCTCGGCATCGCGGAGCAGCTGCGCGGTGCTCTCGCGGTCGAGCCCCAGCGGCTTCTCGGTCCACACGTGCTTGCCCGCGGCGATCGCGGCGGACGAGACCTCGACGTGCACGGCCGGGACGGTGAGGTTCACGACGAGCTGCACGTCGGGGTGGGCGAGCACGTCGTCGGCCGTGCCCCACGCGGGCACGCCGTACTGCTCGGCGCGCGACCGCGCGCGTTCCGGGTCCAGGTCGGCGACGATGAGCACCTCGACGTCGGGGAACGCCGTGAGGTTGCTCAGGTAGGTGTCGCTGATGACGCCGGCTCCGATGATGCCGACCCCCACGGGCCCGCTCATACCGCGAGGCCGTTCTCGAGCAGGAACGCGTGGCTGGCGGCGATGTCGTCGAACACGTCGCCGGGCGACTGGTCGTACTCGATGACGGCCCACCGCACGGCATCCGTCGCCCGCATCGCCTCGACGAGCGGAACCTCGCCCTCGCCCGGGCGGCGCTGGTCGAGGTGACGGGTGACGGCACGGTCGACGTCGGGGGCGAAGGGGTTCTCGGCCGGGACGAAGCCGTCCTTGACGTGCACGGCGAGCAGACGCGAACCGAGACGCTGCACGAGGGCGGGCACGTCCTGGCCGCCGGTGAGCGCCCAGAACAGATCGAGCTCCACGGCGATGCGCTCGTCGGTGTGCGCCACGACGTACTCGAGCGCGCTCGCGCCGTCGATGTCGATGAGGAACTCCTGCGCGTGGTTGTGGTACCCCACGGTGAGTCCGTAGCCGGCCGCCAGATCGGCGACGGCGTTGAGACGATCGGCGATCTCGGCGACGCCGTCGACGGTCGCCCAGCGCGCGGGCTCGACGAAGGGGTCGATCACGGTGCTCAGCCCCAGGGTCGCCGCCGCCGCCAGCACGGCCTCGGGCTCGGGCGTGGGGATGGAACCGTGGGGAGTCCACAGCTCGGTCGACAGCAGGGGCGCGTGCCCGGTCGGGGCGGTGAGCCCGCTGGCATCCAGAGCCGCGCGGATCTCGGCGGGGCGGCTCACGAAGTCGAAGGCCTCGACGTGGCGCAGGCCGATCGCGGCGAGGCGATCGAGCGAGCGAGCCGGATCGGCACGGAATTCGTCGACCAGCGTGTAGAGCTGGACGGAAGAGGTGGGGAGCGACATCGGGCCTTCCTTGTTCGTCGTCGAACGGCGCGGGTGTCCGACGCCGGTGGGAACGCTACCATTAAACCATCCAGTGGTCACTTTTGAGCGGTCTACACTGACGGGATGCGGCGCGAAGACGAGACCCCCGACGTCGGCGACCCGGTCGACCCGGCGGGCGACGGCGCCGCCCACGCCGCCGACGATCGCCTCGGCCGCTCCGGCGCGTACTCGAAGGGTGTCGCACGGCGGCAGGAGATCCTCGACCGCGCCATCGGCGTCTTCGCCGAACGCGGCGCCGAGGGGGCGTCGCTGCGCAGCATCGCGCGCGCCCTGGGCGTCTCGCACGCGGCCCTGCTGCACTACTTCGACTCGCGCGAGCAACTGCTCGTCGCCGTGTACGACCACGCCAACCGGCAGACTCCCCCGGCACCCGACGCCACCGCGCTGTCATCGCTGACCGACGCCGCCGCCCACAACACCTCGGTGCCCGGCCTCGTCGAGCTGTACACCACGCTCGTCGCCGCCTCGCTGAAGGACGACAGCGCGACGGCCCGCGCCTACTTCACCGAGCGCTTCGCGCGCCTGCGCGGAGAGCTCGCCGCGCGCCTCCGCAGCGAACAGGCCGAGGGGCTCGTGCGCGCCGACCTCGACCCTGACCAGGTCGCCGCCCTGCTCATCGCCGCCTCCGACGGCCTGCAGGTGCAGTGGCTGCTCGAGCCGTCGATGCCCCTGGCCGACGTGCTCGGTGCGCTGGGCGGCCTGTTGGCGCCCGCTCGCTGACCCGGGCCCGCGGGTCGCACCCGCGGATCACACCCGCGCGTCGCTCCCCTGACCGGCGACGGGCACCAGGCGCGTGAGCTGCGTGACGTGGCGCGGCTCGAGCTCGTCGAGCGACGAGACGCCGAGCAGCGTCATCGTGCGCTCGATCTCGCTGCGCAGGATCTCGATCGTGCGATCGACGCCCTGGCGCCCCCCGGCCATGAGTCCGTACAGGTAGGCGCGCCCGATGAGCGTGAACTTCGCGCCCAGGGCGATGGATGCCACGATGTCGGCGCCGTTCATGATGCCGGTGTCGACCATGACCGTGGCGTCCTTGCCCACCTCGCGCACCACCTGCGGCAGCAGGCGGAAGGGGATGGGCGCGCGGTCGAGCTGGCGTCCACCGTGGTTCGACAGCACGATGCCGTCGACGCCCAGGTCGACCAGGCGGGCGGCGTCGGTGACGTTCTGCACGCCCTTGACCACGAGCTTGCCCGGCCACATGGCGCGGATGATGTCGAGGTCGTCGTAGCTGATGGTCGGGTCCATGGCCGCGTTCAGCAGCTCGCCGACGGTGCCGCCGGTGGTGCTGAGCGAGGCGAACTCGAGCTTGGGCGTGGTGAGGAAGTCGACCCACCACCACGGCCGCGGAATGGCGTTGACGATCGTGCCCACCGTCAGCTGCGGGGGGATCGAGAACCCGTTGCGCTTGTCGCGCAGGCGGGCGCCGGCGATCGGGGTGTCGACGGTGAACTGCAGCGTGTCGAAGCCCGCCGCAGCGGCCCGCTCGACGAGGCCGTACGAGATGGCGCGGTCCTTCATGACGTACAGCTGGAACCAGTTGCGCCCGACGGGGTTGGCCGCTTTGACACCCTCGATCGAGGTCGTGCCGAGCGTCGACAGGGTGAAGGGGATGCCGGCCGCCGCCGCCGCGGACGCACCGGCCGTCTCGCCCTCGGTCTGCATGAGACGCGTGAAGCCGGTGGGGGCGATGCCGAACGGCAGAGCCGACGGGCCGCCGAGGATCTGGCACGAGGTGTCGACGTGCGCGGCCGGGCGCAGGATGTCGGGGTGGAACTCCACGTCTTCGAAGGCGCGCCGCGCGCGGTCGAGCGAGAGCTCGCCCTCGGCCGCCCCGTCGGTGTAGTCGAAGGCCGCCTTGGGCGTGCGCCGCTTGGCGATCGAGCGCAGGTCGTCGATCGTCAGCGCCGCGTCGAGACGCCGTTTGCGCGCATCGAGCTCGGGCTTCTTGAACTGCATGAGCTCGAGGAGCTCGCCGACCTTCGGCAGCTGACGCTGAACCATGGGAATGCTCTCCTTCGTGTGGTCTGACCACATACTAGGGCCAACCGGACGTCGCCGGGAGGGGGGTCAGGAACGCGGATCGAAACGCCGCGGCGGGAACGCCTCGGCCACCCGCGCACGCAGGTCTTCGAGCGAGGCGCCACGGCCGAAGACACCGAGCGCGCGGGCCTGCACGAGCACGTTGCCGAGGGCGGTCGCCTCGACCGGCCCCGCCAGCACGACGCGTCCCGAGCGGTCGGCCGTGGCCTGGCAGAGCAGGGCGTTCATGGCCCCGCCCCCGACCAGGTGCACGACGTCGATGCGCCGATCGGCGAGCTCTCCCGCGGTGCGCAGGGCCGCCGCGAAGGCCTCGGCGATGCTCTCGACGATCGCCCGCGCGAAGGCCGGACGCCCCTCGAGGCCCGGGACCTCGCCGCCGAGCAGAGCCGCGATGCGCGTCGGCATGTCGCCGGGGGCGGCCAACGACGGGTCGTTCGCGTCGAACAGGTGCGGGGGCTCCGGCGCCGCCGACGCGGCCTCCAGCAGCGACGGCAGATCGACGGGGGCACCGTCGGCCTCCGACCACGCGCGCACCGTCTCGCTCAGCAGCCAGAGTCCGGTGACGTTGTGCAGGAACCGCACGCGCCCGTCGACCCCGCCCTCGTTGGTGAAGTTCGCCGCGCGGGCGGCATCCGTCACGATCGGGGCGTCGAGCTCCAGGCCCACCAGGCCCCACGTGCCGCACGAGATGTAGGCCGCGTTCGGGCTCGACAGCGGCACCGCCACGATGGCCGAGGCCGTGTCGTGCGACCCGACGGCGATCACGGGCCGCGCGCCCAGGGCGTCGGAGGTCGTGCCGATCGTGTCGCCCGGATCGACGAGCGGCGGCAGCACGCGCACCGGGATGCCGAGAGCCTCGGCGAGCGCGGTGTCCCACTCCCCCGTGTGCACGTCGAGCAGTCCCGTGGTCGAGGCGTTCGTGCGCTCGGCGACGGCGTGCCCGGTCAGCCGGTGGGCGAGCAGGTCGGGGACGAGCAGGCTCGTCTCGGCCTCGGCGAGACGCGCGTCGGCGGCGTACTGGTACACGGTGTTGAACGGCAGGAACTGCAGGCCGGCGCGGCGGTACAGCTCGTCGAACGGCATCGTGGCGTGCACGACGTCGACGCCGCGCGCCGTGCGCTCGTCGCGGTAGTGGAACGGCTCGGCGAGCAGTTCGCCGTCGCGGAGCAGCCCGTAGTCGACCGCCCACGAATCGATGCCGATGCTCTCGATCGCGGGTTCGCGGCGCAGCGCCTCGGCGAGCCCCGCGCGCACGTGCTCCCAGAGCGCATCGATGTCCCAGTGCCAGCCGTCGGCGCGCGGCACCGGACCGTTGGCGAAGCGGGCGACCTGCTCGAGTGCGAGAGTGCCCTCGCCGACGCGGCCGATCATCACGCGGCCACTGGTGGCGCCGAGGTCGACGGCCGCGACCGCGCGGGTACGACTCATCGCAGGAACGCCGCGGCGACGCCGGAGTCGACCGGAACGTGCAGTCCGGTCGTGCGGGTGAGCTCGGGACCGGTGAGCACGTACACCGCGTCGGCGACGTTCTCGGGGACGACCTCGCGCTTGAGGATCGTGCGGTTGGCGTAGAACTGCCCGAGGTCCTTCTCGTCGACGCCGTAGGTCGCGGCGCGGTTGGCGCCCCAGCCCGCGGCGAAGATGCCGGAGCCGCGCACGACGCCGTCGGGGTTGATGCCGTTGACGCGCACGCCGTACTCGCCGAGCTCGACCGCGAGCAGGCGCACCTGGTGCGCCTGGTCGGCCTTCGTGGCCGAGTAGGCGATGTTGTTGGGGCCGGCGAACACGGAGTTCTTCGACGAGATGTAGATGACGTCGCCGCCCATCCCCTGAGCGATCAGGGCTCTCGCCGCCGCCTTCGACACGAGGAACGAGCCCTTCGCCATGATGTCGTGCTGCAGATCCCAGTCCTTCTCGGTGGTCTCCAGCAGCGGCTTCGACAGCGACAGCCCGGCGTTGTTGACGACGAGGTCGACACCGCCGAAGGCCAGCACGGTGGCGTCGATCGCGGCCTGCACGCCCTCGGCATCCGCCACGTTCGCCGCCACGCCGATGGCGACGTCGCTCGATCCGAGCTCCGCGGCGACCGCTCGCGCCTTCTCGAGGTCGAGGTCGGCGACGACGACGCACGCACCCTCGGCCGCCAGACGGGTCGCGATGGCCTTGCCGATCCCGGATGCCGCACCCGTGACGAACGCGACGCGACCCTGGTGGGTCTTGGGCTTGGGTGCGCGCAGCAGCTTGGCCTCTTCCAGCGCCCAGTACTCGATGCGGAACTTCTCGGCATCCGAGATCGGCGCGTACGTCGAGAGGGCCTCGGCCCCGCGCATGACGTTGATGGCGTTGACGTAGAACTCGCCCGCCACCCGCGCGGTCTGCTTGTTCGCGCCGTACGAGAACATGCCCACGCCCGGCACGAGCACGATGAGCGGGTCGGCGCCGCGGATCGCGGGGCTGTCGGCGTCGGCGTGGGCGTCGTAGTACGCCTGGTAGTCGGCGCGATAGGCGGCGTGCAGCTCGCGCAGACGCGCGATCGAGTCCTCGACGGAGGCGTCGGCGGGCACGTCGAGGATCAGCGGCTTGACCTTGGTGCGCAGGAAGTGGTCGGGGCAGCTCGTGCCGAGCGCGGCCAGGGCGGGAGCCTTCTCGGATGCCAGGAACTCGAGCACGACGTCGGCATCGGTGAAGTGGCCGACCATCGGCTTGTCGGTCGAGGCCAGACCGCGGATGGTCGGAGCCAGGGCCGCCGCCTTCGCGCGTCGTTCGGCCTCGGGGAGCGCCGAGAAGCCGTCGCGCACGCCGCCGAACGGCTCGGCGACCCCGTGCTGGTCGATGTAGGCCTGGGCGGTGTCGATGATCCAGAGGCTGTTGCGCTCGGCCTCCTCCGACGTGTCGCCCCAGGCCGTGATGCCGTGCCCGCCGAGGATCGTGCCGATCGCCTGCGGGTTCTTCGCCTTGATGGCCGCGATGTCGAGTCCGAGCTGGAAGCCCGGGCGACGCCACGGCACCCACACGACCGCGTCGCCGAAGATCCGCGTGGTCAGTTCCTCGCCGTCGGCGGCGGTGGCGATCGCGATGCCGGCGTCGGGGTGCAGGTGGTCGACGTGCGCGGCATCCACGAGTCCGTGCATGGCGGTGTCGATCGAGGGCGCGGCCCCGCCCTTGCCGTGCAGGCAGTAGTCGAAGGCGGCGACCATCTCGTCTTCGCGCTCGACGCCGGGGTACACCTCGACGAGCGCGCGCATGCGGTCGAGCCGCAGCACGGCCAACCCCTTCTCGGTCAGGGTGCCGAGGTCGCCCCCCGAGCCCTTGACCCACAGCAGCTCCACCGGCTCACCCGTGACGGGGTCGATGTCGGTGCCCTTGGCGGAGGTGTTGCCGCCGGCGTAGTTGGTGACCTTCGGGTCGGAGCCGAGGCGGTTGCTGCGGGCGACGAGGTCGGCGGCGGTGGAGCGGGTCATGACGGTCCTCACGGGATTCGAAGGGGTGGACGGCGGCACGACGGGCCGCGCGAGAAGAAGCGCCGGGGCGAGGCGGGCGTCGCCCCCGCGGGGCGGGGTCAGGCGCCCCAGCCGGCCTGGGTGCCGCCCGCACGCTCGTCGGCGAGGCGGGCGAGGTGGCCCGAGGCGGCGAAGGCCCCCATGGGGTCGGCGGGGAGGCCGCGCGATTCCCGCCACTCGGCGAGCGCCGGGCGCACGTCGGTGTAGAACGCGTCCATGAGCACGGCGTTGGCGCCGAGCACGTCGTTCGCCTGCTGCGCGGCGGCCAGAGCGTCACGGTCGACGAGCAGCGCGCGCGCCGTCATCTCCTGCACGTTGAGCACCGAGCGGATCTGGCCGGGGATCTTGTCCTCGATGTTGTGGCACTGGTCGAGCATGAACGCCACGTCGGGGTTGTTCAGGCCCCCGCCGCGGACGACCTCGGTGAGGATGCGGAACAGCTGGAACGGGTCGGCCGATCCGACGATGAGGTCGTCGTCGGCGTAGAAGCGCGAGTTGAAGTCGAACGAGCCGAGCTTTCCGAGGCGCAGCAGCTGCATGACGATGAACTCGATGTTGGTGCCGGGCGCGTGATGCCCGGTGTCGAGGCAGACCATCGCCTTGTCTCCGAGCGACGCCACCTGCGCGTACGACGTTCCCCAGTCGGGGACGTCGGTGTGGTAGAACGACGGCTCGAAGAACTTGTACTCCAGCACCAGGCGCTGGTCGTCGCCGAGGCGGGCGTAAATCTGCTGCAGCGAGTCCTGCAGGCGGTCCTGGCGACCGCGCATGTCGTTCTGCCCGGGGTAGTTGGAGCCCTCGGCGAGCCAGATCTTCAGATCGCGCGAGCCCGTGGCATCCATCACGTCGATGCACGCGAGGTGGTGGTCGATGGCCTTCCGACGGATGGCGTCGTCGTGGTGCGTGAGGGCGCCGAACTTGTAGTCCTCGTCCTGGAAGGTGTTCGAGTTGATCGTGCCGAGGCGCACGCCCAGGTCGTCGGCGTGGCGGCGCAGCGCCCCGAAGTCGTCGACCAGGTCCCACGGGATGTGCAGGGCCACACTCGGCGCGAGGGCGGTGAGGCGGTGGACCTCGGCGGCATCGGCGATCTTCTCGAACGCGTCGCGCGGGGTGCCCGGCGTCGGGAACACGCGGAAGCGGGTGCCGGAGTTGCCGAACGCCCAGGAGGGCAGCTCGATCGCCTGCTGTTCGAGGGCGGAGAGGATCTCGGGGCCGAGAGTGGTCATGACGGGTTCCTTCCCGCGTATGCGAGCTGGTCGGCGAGGTGGAAGACCTCGGTGAGGGCGGTGGCGGCCTGGTCGGGACGACCCTCGAGGCCGAGGAAGAACGGGGCCATCTCGGCCTCCCACGCGGCCGCGATCGGCGAGGCGGCCAGGTACGCCTGGGCGGCCGCGTCGTCGTCGGTCTCGTAGTAGCCGATGAGCCGCCCGTGCGCGCCGAGGAACAGCGAGTAGTTGCGTCGCCCGGCCGCGGCGATCTCGTCGAGCATCTCGGTCGGCACGGGCGTGTGCCGTGCGACGTACTCGTCGATCAGCTCGGGCCGGACGCGGAGTTCGAAGCAGACGCGCGTGGTCTGTGCGGACATGGGGCGGGTTCTCTTCCTCGAGAATGAATCGTTTCATCGCACGATAGCACAGCGGGTGTGCGCGTGCGATATCGTCGTCGGATCATGGCGGTCAAGATCACGGACGTCGCGGCGCGCGCGGGGGTCTCGGTGGGCACCGTGTCGAACGTCCTCAACGGTCGGGCCACGGTGTCGGCCGCCGCCGCCGAGCGCGTGCGCGCGGCCATCGACGCCCTCGGGTACGTGCGCAACGACGCCGCCCGCCAGCTGCGCGCCGGTCGCAGCCGCAGCATCGCGCTCATCGTGCTCGACGCCGGCAACCCCTTCTTCGCCGCCGTCGCCCGCGGCGCCGAAGCCCGCGCCGCCGACGACGGCTACGTCGTGCTGCTCGGCTCCAGCGGCGCCGACCCCGACCACGAGCGTCTCTACCTCGACCAGTTCCGAGAGCAACGGGTGGCCGGGGTGCTGCTCACCCCCGCCGACGTCGACGGCGACGTCGTCGAACGCCTGGCGGCCGCCGGCATCCCCGTCGTGCTCGTCGACGAGCAGATGCACGGCGCCGACGTCTGCGCGGTCTCGGTCGACGACGTCGAGGGCGGCCACCTGGCCGTCGCGCATCTGCTCGCACGGGGACGCCGCCGGATCGCCTTCGTCGCCGGCCCCCTGACCACGCGCCAGGTCGCCGATCGCCTCGCCGGAGCCCGCCGCGCGGTCGCCGAGGTCGACGGCGCCGAGCTCGAGGTGATCGAGGCCGATGCCATGACCGTGCTCGCCGGCCGCGCCGCGGGCGAACGCGTGCGCGAGCGCGCCGACCGCCCCGACGCCGTCTTCGCCGCCAACGACCTGCTCGCCGTCGGCGTGCTGCAGGCCCTCACGATGCTCGGCGACATCCGCGTGCCCGACGACATCGCGCTCGTCGGCTACGACGACATCGACTTCGCCGCCGCCACCGTCGTGCCGCTCACCTCGGTGCGTCAGCCCGCCGAGGCCCTGGGTTCCACGGCCGTCGACCTGCTGCTGCGTCAGCTCGACGGCGAGCTCGACCCCGCCGAGCGCCAGGTGAGGTTCCGCCCCGAGCTGATCGTGCGGGCGTCGAGCGGTTAGTCGCCGGAGGCCGGGGCCTTCTCGGCCGCCGGGCCCTCGATGCCTCGACGCGCGCCCGCCCCTTCGCGGTGCCGCGGGCGAGGGAATCGCCGGTGAGGGGTGTACTGACGGAGCGTCCCTGCCCGTCGGGTTCGGGCGTAGCGTCGACCGCACGGACGACAGGGCCGACGGGCGCGGGGTCCGCGTCGCCGTACCGGAGTCGAGCAGTTCCGGGCGGATGCGGCTGAGCGCCGCCTGTCCGTCGACGACCGACGCCGAGTCCCGGGGTGGACTCGCACACGATGCCGCCGCGGCGGCGCGGGAGGAGTGACAGCATGCACACACGGACTCTGGGACAGGGCCTCGAGGTCTCGGCGGTCGGGCTCGGCTGCATGGGGATGTCGCAGTCGTACGGCCCGAACCCCGGCGACCGCGACGAGATGATCGCGGTGCTCCGGTCGGCTCTCGATGCGGGCGTCACCTTCTTCGACACGGCGGAGGTCTACGGCCCCTACGACAACGAAGAGCTGGTCGGCGAGGCACTGGAGCCGATCCGCGATCAGGTCGTCATCGCCACCAAGTTCGGGTGGGACATCCGCGAGGGGGCGATGGCCGGGCTCGACAGCCGCCCCGAGCAGATCCGACGGGTGGCGGACGCCTCGCTCACCCGCCTGCGCACCGACGTGATCGACCTCTTCTACCAGCACCGCGTCGACCCCGACGTCCCGATCGAAGACGTCGCGGGAACGGTCGGAGAACTCGTCGCCGCCGGCAAGGTCCGCCATTTCGGCTTGTCCGAAGCCTCGGCGGCCACCGTCCGCGCCGCCCACGAGACGTTCCCGGTGACGGCGCTGCAGAGCGAGTACTCGCTGTGGACGCGAGACCCCGAGGCCGAGATCCTCCCCACCCTCGCCGAGCTCGGCATCGGGTTCGTGCCCTTCAGCCCGCTGGGCAAGGGCTTCCTCACGGGCACCGTCGACACCTCGACGACGTTCAGCGACGGCGACATCCGTACGCGCGTCCCCCGCTTCGACGCCGACAACCTCGCCGCGAACCAGGCGCTCGTCGCGCACGTGCGCGAGCTCGCCGCGCGGAAGGAGTGCACGCCCGGGCAGATCGCCCTCGCGTGGCTGCTCGCCCAGGGGGCGCACATCGCCCCCATCCCCGGAACGCGGCGCACCGAGCGGATCCACGAGAATGCCCGCTCGAGCGAGATCGCCCTCTCGGCGGACGACAGGGCCGACCTCGACGGCCTGGCCCGTCGCATCGGCGTGCACGGCGACCGCTACAACGCGCAGCACATGGGATTCGTGGGCCGCTGAGCGCCAGAGGCGGGCTCGTGCCCGCCGATCCCCGGTGCGACGGGCGCCGCGCTCGTCTCCCCCGGTGCCACGCGCGCCACGCCGCGAACGACCGAGGCCCCGACCGCCGCGAGGGCGGCCGGGGCCGGTGCGGGGCTTCGGATCAGAAGTCGAAGTCCGCGATGTTCGCCGAATCGAACACGTACGGGTCGCCCAACAGCACCGTCGCGTCGGCGCCGACGGTGAACTCGCCGAGCTTGCCGGCTTCGAACGTGTCGCCCTCGGCGCCGGTGATCTGCCCGTCGATCAGCGCCTTCGTCGCGAACGCCGAGAGGTAGCCGAGGTCGGCGGGGTTCCACAGCGCGAACGCGGTGATGGTGCCGTCCTGCACGTACTCGCGCAGCTGGTTGGGAGTGCCGAGGCCGGTGAGCGCAACCTTGCCCTTGTACTCCGAGGTCGACAGGTACCGGCCGGCCGCGGCGATGCCCACGGTGGTCGGCGAGACGATGCCCTTGAGGTTCGGGTAGGTCTGGAGCAGCGCTGCGGTGCGGTCGAACGAGGTCTGGTCGTCGTCGTCGCCGTAGACGACGTCGACGAGCTCGATGTTCGGGTGGTTGGCGGCGAGGTCGGTCTTCATCAGCTCGATCCAGGCGTTCTGGTTCGTGGCGTTCGCGGCCGCCGAAAGCACGGCCACCTGACCGGAGTCACCGATCTGCTCGGCGATCAGGTCGACCTGCACCTTGGCGATGCCCTCGGCCGTGGCCTGGTTGATGAAGAGGTCGCGGCACTCGGCGTCGGTGTCGGAGTCGAAGGTGACGACCTTCACGCCGGCGCTGCGGGCCTCGTCGAGCGCGTCGCAGATCGCCGAGGGGTCGTTGGCCGAGATGACCAGGCCCCCCACGCCCTGCTGGGCCGCGGTCTGGATGTACTGCACCTGCGAGGTCGGGGTCGCCTCGCTGGGGCCGACCTGTTCGAAGGTGCCGCCGAACTCGCCGATGGCTTCTTCGCCGCCCTTGTTCGAGGTCTCGAAGTACGGGTTGCCGAGGTTCTTCGGCAAGAAGGTGATGGCCAGGTTTCCGCCATCCCCTCCGCCGGTGGATCCTCCGCCGCTGCCGCCGGAGCAGCCGGTGGCGACGAGGGTGACCGCCAGGGCGAGGGCGGCGGCAGCGGTGCCGACGCGGGTCTTGCGAGTGAATGCGAACATCGTTGTTTCCTTCCGTTGTGCAGATGTGTGGCGCGGGTGGTGTGCGGGTCAGGCGGTCGACGCCGGAGCGGTCGAGCGTGACCCCTTCCTCTTGCCGAGCGCGGTTGCGCGTCGAGATTGCAGCCAGGCGAGAAAACTGGCGGACACCACCGAGAGCACGAGGAGGGCTCCGGTGATGACGTTGATGATGTCGCTGGTGACTCCGGCCAGGCGCAGGGCGCTGCCCAGGGTGCCGATGAGCAGCACGCCCGCGATCACGCCGTGCAGGGCTCCGCGACCGCCGAAGATCGACACGCCGCCCAGCAGCACCGCCGCGATGATCTGCAGCTCCATTCCCATGGCGTTCTCGCCGCGGGCGTTGCTGTAGAGCAGGGTGAAGTACACCCCGGCGAAGCCCGACACCGCGCCGCTCAGGACGAACAGCAGGAACTTGGTGCGGGCGACGTCGATGCCCGAGAACTGCGCCGCTTCCTTGTTCAGGCCGATCGCGTACAGCGAGCGACCGAACGGGGTGAGGTGCAGCAGCACCGCGAACACGATGGCGAGCACCGCGAAGGGCACCATGATCAGCGGCAGCGGCGTGCCCGGGATGTTGGCCTTGGCGAGGTCGGTCCACGTCTCGGGGAACTCGGTGACGGCCTCGGTGCCCAGCAGCCCCACCGCGATGCCGCGGAACAGGGCCAGGGTTCCGATCGTCACCGCGAGCGAGGGGAGCCCCACGACGGTGACGAGGAAGCCGTTGATCGCCCCGGCGACGAGGCCCACCACGATCGCGGCGAGGGCGGCGATCTCGAACGGCCAGCCGGCCTGGGTGAGCACCCCCACCGTGACGCTCGAGAGTCCGACGATGCTCGCGACCGACAGGTCGATCTCTTCGGTGATGATGATGAGCGTCATCGGCAGGGCGATGAGCAGGATCGGGGCGATGTCGCGCAGCAGATACGTGACCGTCAGTGGGCTGTCGAAGTTGCGCACGGTCGCGATCGACACGACGATGACCAGCAGCAGGATGCCGATGATGGCAGCCTCGCGGGTGAGTAGGGCCCGACGCCAGAACGGGCGGGCGTGCGCGCGGTAGGTGCGCGCGCGGTCGTCGACGGTGGTGGAGGTCATCGACCCGTCTCCCTCTGTGCGGTGAGCGTGCGGGACTGGCGGACCGCGAGCACACGGTCGAGCACGATGGCGCCGAGGATGAGCGCACCTACGACGGCCCGCTGCCAGAAGTCGTCGATGCCGAGGATCGGCAGCGCGCGGTTGATCGTGAGCAGCAGGTAGGCGCCGATCGCGGCGCCCCAGACCGTTCCCACGCCGCCCGAGATGGCGACGCCGCCGATCACGGCCGCGCCGATGGCCTGCAGTTCCCAGCCGAAGCCGGCGTTCGAGGCGACGGTGCCGTAGCGCGCGGCGTACAGCACACCCGCGAGGCCCGCCAGGGCACCGCTCGTGACGAAGGCGCCGATGATGCGACGGTTGACCTTGAGTCCGTAGAGGTGGGCGGCCGCCGGGTCGGACCCGAGGGCGTAGAGCTCGCGACCGCTGCGCAGGTTGCGCAGGTACCAGGCGGCGGCGATCAGCACGATCACGGCGAGGATCGTCAGCAGCGGGATGCCGAGGATCTGCCCGGTCCCGAGTCCCCGGAAGTCCGCGGGCAGGTCGCCGGCGTTGACGCGGTTGCTTCCCGCCCAGGCGACGTTGAGGCCGCGGTAGATGTACATCGTGCCGAGCGTGATGACCAGGGCGGGGACCTTGGCGTAGGCGACCAGCGCCCCGTTGACGAATCCGAGGATGCCGCCGACCACGATGCCCGCGAGGAACACCACCACGAGCGGGAGTCCCGGCACGTCGATGAAGAGCCGGCCGGTGAGGTACGCGGTGATACCCACGACGGAGCCGACCGAGAGGTCGACGTTGCGCGTGATGATGACGATCGCCTGGCCGACGGCCACGAGCAGCAGCAGCGAGGGGGTCAGCAGCAGGTCGCGGAAGCCGTCGGGAGAGAAGAGGAAGGTGGGGTTGTTCACCGTCGCGACGACGACGATCAGCACGAGCGCGAGCACGATGCCGCTCTCGCGCGCCGTGGCGACGTGCGAGACGAGTCGTGCCGCGGGGCTCGTGCCCGGACGGATGGGGGTGGCGGTGCTCACGAGGTGGCCTCCACATCGGCGGTCGCGGCGAACATGATGGTTTCGGGGGTGGCATCCGCTCGCGAGAACTCGCCCGTCAGCCGCCCCTCGCGCATGACGAGCACGCGGTCGGCCATTCCGAGGACCTCGGGCAGCTCGCTGGAGATCATGAGGATCGCGAGCCCCTGCTGGGCGAGTTCGGAGAGCAACCTGTGCACCTCCGACTTGGTGCCCACGTCGATGCCGCGGGTCGGCTCGTCGACGATGAGCACGCGCGGCCGGGTGGCGAGCCACTTGCCGATGACGACCTTCTGCTGGTTGCCTCCGCTGAGCGTTCCCGCGGTGGCATCCAGAGCGGCGGTCTTCACCTCGAGCCGGCTCGCCCACTCGCGGGCGGCACGGTTCTCGTCGGTGGTGCGCAGCAGACCCCACCGCGAGAGCTTCGTCCGGATCGCGAGGGTGATGTTGCGCGAGACCCCCTCGTCGAGCACGAGGCCCTGCTTGCGGCGATCCTCGGGGACGAGGGCGAGGCCTCGCGCGGTGGCGAGGCGGACGCTTCCCTTCGGCAGCGCTGCACCGCTCAGCCGCACGGTGCCCGATTCGTAGGTGTCGACGCCGAAGATCGCACGGGCGACCTCGCTGCGGCCCGCACCGACGAGTCCCGCGAGACCGACGATCTCACCGGCGCGCAGCGAGAACGACACGTCGCGGAACACTCCGCGGCGCGTCAGCCCCTCGACCTCGAGCACGACCTCGCCCGGGGTGGACGGCAGCTTGGGGAACAGCTCGGTGACGTCGCGTCCCACCATCTGGCGCACGAGGTCGTCGACCGTGGTGTCGACCAACGACGTCGTGTGCACGTACGCGCCGTCGCGCATGACGGTGACGGTGTCGCACAGGGCGAAGACCTCGTCGAAGCGGTGCGAGATGAACAGCAGCGCGCGCCCCTCGTCGCGGAGGCTGCGGGCGACCGCGAACAGTCGCTCGACCTCGACGCCGCTGAGGGCGGCGGTGGGCTCGTCCATGATCAGCACGCGGGCGTCGAGCGAGATGGCCTTGGCGATCTCGATGATCTGCTGGTCGGCGATCGAGAGCCCCTCGGTCACCCGGTCGGGATCGAGCGAGACACCGAGACGCGCGAAGATGCGGGTCGCCTCGTCGCGCATCTTCCCCCGGTCGATGCGCCCCAGACGCCCGGTGGGCTGGCGTCCCATGAAGATGTTCTCGGTGACCGACAGGTCGGGGAAGAGCGTGGGCTCCTGGTAGATCACGGCGATGCCGGCGGCCTTGGACTGCGCCGTGCTGGCGAAGTCGACGCTCTCGCCGTCGAGAAGGAAGTCGCCGTCGTCGCGGCGGTACAGCCCCGCGATGATCTTCACGAGCGTGGACTTGCCCGCGCCGTTCTCACCGATCAGGGCGTGGATCGATCCGCGGTCGAGCGTGAGGCTCCCCGACCGCAGAGCAACCACGGGGCCGAACGATTTCATCACGCGCCGGAGCTCGAGGGCGTGGTGGGGCGTGGCGGGTGTCGCGTCCATCGCGTCAGCCATGCGGCCTCCTCATCGAGGGTGGAGCCGGTTGCCCGGCACAATCTGAATCGTTTCAGATTGGATGCCAGTCACTGTAGGGTGAGCCCGACGACGCGGTCAAGTCGGGATCGCGCCGAGACCGGATCGTGACGTGAGGAGGCGCCGTGTCGATCAGCATCCGCGACGTCGCCACCCTCGCGGGCGTCTCGGTGGGCACCGTCTCGAACGTGCTCAACAGACCCGACGCCGTCTCGGCCGCCTCGATCCAGCGGGTGAACCACGCCATCGAAGAGCTCGGGTACGTGCGCAACGACGCCGCCCGGCAACTGCGCGCGGGCGTCAGCACCACCGTCGGCTTCGTCGCCCTCGACGGGCGCAATCCCTTCTTCGCCGACGTCGTCGGCGGCGCCGAGAACGAGGCCACCGCGCGCGGCCTGGCGCTCCTGCACGGCAACAGCGACGAAGACGCCGCGCGCGAGACGCTGTACATCGACCTCTTCGAACAGCAGATGGTGCGGGGGTTGCTCATCGCCCCGTTCGGCGACGTCACCGCCCGACTCACCCGGCTGCGCTCGCGCGGCATCCCCTCGGTGCTCATCGACCGGTTCTCGGGCGACGCGCGTTTCTCGTCAGTGTCGGTCGACAGCGTCGCCGGGGGCCGACTCGCGGCCGAGCACCTGCTCGCGACCGGGCGCCGCCACCTCGCGTTCGTCGGCGGATCCTTCGACATCCGGCAGGTGACCGACCGCCTGGCCGGCGCCCGCAGCGCCGTCGAGAACAGCGTGCATCGCGCGAGTCTCGAAGTCGTTCCCACGCACGCGCTCACCGTCGACGAGGGCGTCGCCGCCGGTCGACGCCTGCTCGCCCGCGACAGACCGGACCGACCCGATGCGGTGTTCGCCGCGAACGACCTGCTCGCCCTGGGACTCCTGCAGGGACTCGTCGTCGACGGCCGCATGCTCGTCCCCGACGAGATCGCCGTGGTGGGGTTCGACGACATCCCGTTCGCCGCCGCCGCGGCGGTGCCCCTCACCTCGGTCCGTCAGCCCAGCGCCCTCATCGGCGGCACCGCGATGCGCATCCTGCTCGACGAGGCCGACGACCCCGACCGCCCGACGCGGCAGACGGTGTTCGCGCCCGAGCTGGTGGCGCGGGCGTCGACGGGGGTGCCGTAACGGGGGCGTCGGCGCGCCGCCCGAGCACGACGAAACGCCGCTCCCGCGCGCACCGTCGGACGGCCCGCGCGGGAGCGGCGTGCAGACGTCAGTGCGCCGGCATCGCCTCGGCGTCGTCGACCTGGGCCGGCGTCCGCACGAACGCCGCCAGCACGATGACCGCCAGCGACAGGCACGCAGCGACGAAGAACGCGGTGTGGATGCCGGATGCCGTGGCATCCACGGCCGATGCGCCCCGGTCGGCCACGGCCGACGCCGCACCCACGGTCATGAGCGTGACGAACACCGCGGTGCCCGCCGCGCCGGCGAGCTGCTGCACGGTCGACACGATCGCGGAGCCGTGCGGGTAGAGCCGGCGCGGGAGCGATCCGAGCGCCGCGGTCATGAGCGGCGTGAACATGAACGCCAGACCCAGGCTCAGCAGGCAGTGCACGGCGATGACGAAGCCGACGGGGGTCGAGGTCGACAGGGTCGCGAAGCCCCAGAGCGCGACGCTGGCCACGATCGCGCCCGGCAGTACGAGCGGGCGCGCGCCGAACCGGTCGAACAGGTTGCCGACGAGCGGGGCCATGAGCCCCATCAGCAGACCGCCCGGCAGCAGCATGAGGCCGGTGGGCAGGGTCCCGAGGCCCAGCACGTTCTGCAGGTACAGCGGCAGCAGGATGAGCACGCCGAACAGCGTCGTCATCGCCACGACCACCAGCACCACGGCGACGCTAAAGGTCGAGTGCCGGAAGACGCCGAGGTTCAGCAGCACACGGTCGGTCGCGCCGAGGCGCAGCTGACGCACGATGAACGCCACGAGGGCGACGGCGCCCAGGACCAACGGCATCCAGACGGGGACGATCTCGTGACCGCTCGCCGCTTCGCCGATGCTCGACAGGCCGAAGATGATGCCGCCGAAAGCCAGGGCCGACAGCACGACCGAGAGCACGTCGAGGGTCACGCGGCGCGTGTCGGTGAGGTTCTGCACCCACCGGGCGCCGAGGGTGATCGCGACCAGCGCGATCGGGATCATGACGATGAACATCGCCCGCCACGGGAAGACCGACAGGATCAGACCCGAGACGGTGGGACCGACGGCCGGGGCCACCGAGATCACGATCGAGATGAGTCCCATCATGCGTCCGCGACGGTGGGCGGGAACGACGTTCAGAACGGTGGTGAACAGCAGCGGGATCATGATCGCGGTTCCCGACGCCTGGACGACGCGGCCCAGCAGCAGCACGCCGAAACCGGGGGCGATCGCGGCGATCACGGTGCCGAGGGTGAACAGCCCCATCGCGGTGAAGAACAGGGTGCGAAGCGGGAAGCGCTGGATGAGGAACCCGGTCGTGGGGATGACGACGGCCATCGTCAGCAGGAAGGCCGTGGTCAGCCACTGCGCGGAGGCGGCGGTGATGTCGAGCTCGCGCATGAGCTCGGGAAGGGCGACGCCCATGATCGTCTCGTTCAGGATGACGACGAAGGCGGCGACGACGAGCAGCGCGATGACGGCGCCGGGGCGCACGGCGGGCTTGACGCCGGCGCCGGGCGGGGCGGTGGGGACGGTTCCGGTGGAGACCATGGAGGACCAATCTGAGCAGGAAGAGACAACTTGGCAGTTACTGCCAATAAGACATCGACTACTGTATCGGACATGAGCCCCCTGTCAGCCCCCGCGGGTGGAGGTCTGCGCGACCGACGCCGCCGCGAGACGGCGGTCGAGATCTGCGCGGCCGCCCTCGACCTGTTCGAGCAGAAGGGCGTCACCGGCACCACGGTCGACGAGATCGCCGCGCGCGCGGGCGTCTCGCCCCGCACGTTCTTCCGCCTGGCCGGCACGAAAGAAGACGCCGTCTTCATCGACGACGGCCGCTTCGCCGAGGCGCTCGCCGGCGTCGGCGCGCCGGGCGACGACATCGCCGCACTCACGACGGCGCTGCGTGCCGTCTTCGCACGCGAGCTGCGCGGTCTGGATGCCGATCCTCAGGCGCGCGAGAGGTTCCTCCGCGTGCGTCGGCTCATCGGCCACGAGCCCGCGCTGCTGGGTGCGGCCGTGCGCCGCGAGGCCACGTCATCCGACCGCTTCATCCCCGAGATCGCCGAGCGCCTCGAACGCCCCGACCTCGACGTGCGCGCCGCGCTCGGCCTCGCCGGCCTCGAGATGCGCACGACCCTCGACGAGTGGGCACGCCGCCACGACCGCGGCCAGGCGAGCAGCCTGGTCGACCTGCACCGCGAGGTGCAGCAGCAGATGGGCCGAGCCGCCGGCGCCTGACCGCTCAGGTCTCGCGCGTGGGCGCCTCGGCTCCCCCGGCGGCGGATTCCAACGCCGCCTCGACGACAGCAACGGCCACGTCCGGCGTGACCCGCACGAGGCACTGATGCCCCAGAGCGCGAGTCCACTCCGTGTGCGTTGGCACATCCACGAAGCTGACCTTCGACGCACTGGTGAGGGGGCCGAGCCGTCGGAAGATGTCGAGCGCCTCGCCCGTGATCTTCGACGCTTCGGCGAGGGCCCAGAGGTCGTAGAGATCGCGAGCGGCACCGCGATCACTCCACGCTGCCAGCTTCGACGCCACGAACGACGCGGCCGTGAGAACGCGAAGGCGCGCCGGCGGAGCATCTCCGTAACGCTGCTCGATGGACACCACCTCGGTCGGCAGGCAGGATAGCCGACCGCCGAAACCAACTGCACTTGGATTCGCGTCTCCCCCACCTGCAGAACGGAAGCATGAGGATGTCGCGACTCAGTGAGCCGCGGAGTGAACTGCACGGCGCCGAACAGGCGCCCCAGTCGCCGCGAGAGAATGCCCTCGATCTGTTGCGCGACGTGTCGCCGCTCACCCAGGGCGATGAGATCGATGTCTTCGGACAGCCGAGTCTGCGGGAGGTGCGTTCGAGAGAGCGCCGTTCCGCCTGTGGCTGTCTCGTGAACGTTCGATTGTGATCAAGCCCCGAGCGTGGTCAGCAGGGTCTGCAGCGCCCTCTGCTCGGTGGCCGGGTCGGGAGTACTGGAGCGGACGGAGGAAAGGACGGGATCGATCTTCTGGTCGATGTAGGTCCAAGTGCCGCAGTCTGCCGCGTTGAGAGCATCCTGGTTGTTGTCCCAGGCAGTCTCGAGCTCGGTGGCCCGTTTGCTGGCGCCGGCCCGATCCCCGCTCTGCACCGAGGTGAGGATGTCGGTCGTGATGGTGCGGAAGTCGTTCATGGCGGTGACCGAGAAGTGCGCGGCAGCATTGCTCGCGGCTTGGTCCTGGGTGAGCGTGGAGGTGTCGCTGCAGCTGGGGCCGGGGCCCTCGTCGGCCAGTGCGCTCGCGTGGGGCTGGCTGTTCGTGTAGGTCAGCAGTGCGACGGTGGCGATCGCGACGATGGCCAGGATGCCGAGCGTCGCCCGTCGGCGTCGGGGTGTCGTCGCGGGTTCCGGTGCGTTTCGGTCGCGTTCCACGATGTCGGTTTTGCTGACGGTGAGGTAGATCACGGTGGCGAGGATGGCGGCTAGGAAGATCAGGCTGGTGGTGAAGGTGCCGAGGCCGATGCCGCCTTCGGCGGGGGTGAGGCCGAGCCAGTCGCCGATGTTCGCGCCGAGGGGGCGGGTGAGGATGTAGGCGATCCAGAAGGTGAGCACGGGGTTGGCGCCGTAGCGCCAGAGGGCGGTGACGATGCCGATGAGCACCAGGGGAAGCAGGATGGACAGGCCGGGGCCCCAGCCGGTGAGTTCGAGGGTCCAGTCGCCGAGGGCGGTGCCGAGAGCGAAGGTGACGAGCACGGCGACCCAGTAGAACGCTTCGCGGGGGCGGGTGACGATGCTGTGGATCGAGAGGGTGCGTTCGCGGGCGAACCAGATCGCGAACACCACCGCGAGAGCGGCGGCGAAGACGGCCGAGCTGACCGCGAGTGGCACGCCGGCCTGGTCGGTGAGGATGTCGGTGTAGAGGGTTCCGGTGATGCTGAGCACCACGACGGTGAGCCAGTACGCCGCGGGCCGGTAGCGGGTGAGACGCAGTTGGACGGCGAGGACGATGACGGTGACGACGGTGAAGATGATCGCGGTGGCTACCAGGCCCACGCCGAGGGCCATGTTGATGTAGTCGGCGAAGCTCTCTCCGACGGTGGTGCAGAGGATCTTGATGATCCAGAACCAGATGGTGATCTCGGGGACTTTGCTCAGAAGCTGCCGAGTCGTGGGTGTGGTGGCGTGTGCGCTCATGCTCTGACGTTCCCAACCGGGGTTCCGGGCATCCTGCGAACGGCGCCCTCACCGTCTGAGACTTCTCACACGATCGGGCTCTCCACGCCGGATCGGAACGGCTGTCGGCTGAGCACGGCGACGCAGACGGCGATCGCGGCGGCGAGAACGAGGCTGACCGTGCCGGTGCCGACGCCGATGCCTCCGCGGTCGGGGCCGACGCCAAGCCAGTCCGCGAAAGACGCCCCGAGCGGCCGGGTCAGGATGTACGCCACCCAGAACGCAACGATCGGATTGACGCGGAAGAAGGCGTAGGCGACGGCGGGGATGCAGATCGCCACGAGGAACAGCAGCCCCGATCCGAGGTAGCCGAGCCCGAGCACGTGGGCGGCCCAGTCGCCGGCGGCGGTGCCGAGCGCGAAGGTGGTCAGCACGGCCGCCCAGTAGAACGCTTCCCGGCGGGGCGTGTCGATCGCGTGGATCGACAGGGTGCCCTCGGTGCGGTACCAGAGGAGGAACACCACGGCGAGGGCGATCGCGAAGCCGGCGGTCGAGACCTCGTAGGGCACCCCGAACTGCACGTGCACCACGTCCGCGGCCATCGTGCCGAACACGCTCACAAGCACCACGGCGAGCCAGTAGACCCACGGCACATACCGCCGGGTACGGAACTGCAGCACCAGCGCCCCGACGAGCAGCACGAACGCGACGGCGACCCCGATGACGGGTTCGATGCTCGTCACGACGAAATCGGAGGTCGTCTCCCCCATCCCGGTGGTGAGCACCTTCGTCACCCAGAACAGCACGGTGATCTCCGGCACCTTGCTGCGGCTCAGGTCCATGCGCTTCACGCGCTCACCCACGGTCGGCACAGGCGGCGACATCGCCTTCCCGTTCGCGCTTGTCAGCGCGACGCTCCCGCACGACGGCGATGGCGATCGGGATGACCGACACCACGACGATCCCGACAGCGATGAGTTCGACGTTGTCGGCGACGACCGGGATCTTCCCGAGGAAGAAGCCGGCCACGGCCAAAAGCAGCGCCCAGGCCAGTCCGCCGATGCCGTTCCAAAGCAGGAAGCGGCGGTAGGGCATGCTCGACATGCCCACCACCGGCGGCACGAAGGTGCGGACGACCGGCACGAACCGGGCGAGCACCAGCGAGTGCGCCCCGTACTTCGCGAAGAACGCATCCGCTTTCTCGAGGTAGCGGGCTTTCAGGATGCGCGCGTCCGGCTTGAACAGCCGCCGGCCGAAGCGGCGGCCGATCGCGTACCCGACCGTGTCGCCCACGATCGCGGCCACGGCGACGCCCGCGACGAGCAGCGGCAGAGGGAGCCCCAGCGACCCGGTGAGCAGCGCCGCGGTGAAGATCAGCGAATCACCCGGAAGGAAGGGGAACAGCAAGCCCGTCTCGATGAAGATGATGCCCATGATCACCGGCAGCACCCAGGGACCTGAGCCCTCCAGCAGTGCGGTCGGATCGAGAATACCCCCGGATTGGATCAGCACGCGCGCCCTTTCGAAGTGGATGGCTGGTGCTCGCAGACTAGGCACCGCGGGTGCGAGAAGAGGCCGGATGCGGGGGCCGCGTTCCTGAAAGAACTCTCAGACGGACGGGCTCCTCGGCGCGGCGCCCGTCCGCCCCCGGGGACTACTTCGTGGTGCTGGTGGTGTCGTCGGCGGTCTCGCCGTCGTTGGTGCCGTCCTCCACACCGGTGCTGTCCTCGACCTCGTTGGGGTCGTTCGCCTCAGTGGGGTCTTCGGTCTCGGTGGCGGCATCGGCGATCTCGCCGTCGTTGGTCCCGTCCTCGATGCCGGTGTCCGTGCCCGTGTCGTCGGCGGTCTCGCCGTCGTTGGTTCCGTCCTCCACACCGGTCTGGCTGATCGTCGGGTCGGGCGTGGTGTTGGAGGCCTGGGCGGGGATGGAGACGGCCAGGCCCCCACCGATGAGGAGGACGGCGGCTCCGATCGATCCGAGCGTCCACGTGGTTCGCTTGTTCATGACTTCTCTCCTTCGTCGAGCACACGGAATTCGTGCATGGTCTGACGGTACGAACGTGTCGATGAGATGAGCGTGAGAGGCATCAGCGCGCGTCCAGCTTCGGAAGCTCGATCGTGGCGAGAGTGCCGCGCCGAGTCTCGGAGTCGATCGCCACACGGCCTCCATGAGCGGTGACGATCTGTCTCACCAGTGGCAGGCCCAGTCCGTGGCCGGGGATGGACTGCACGGAGTCCGCTCGCCAGAACCGGACGAACGCGCGGGACTGGGTGCCGGGCGGGAATCCGGGACCGTCGTCGGCGACCTCGATGATCGCCAGACCTGCACGCTCGGTCACGCGCACCCGGACGACACCGGATTCCGGGGTGAACTTAGAGGCGTTCTCGACGAGGTTCCCGACCGCGCGGGTGAGCAGCTCGCGCGAGCCTCGGACGATCGGGTCGCCGTCGAAGTCGAGCGTCAGAGTCGGCCGGGACCGGTCCCGGTCGCGGGCAGGGATCGCGCCGAGAACGATCTCCTTCACCCTGACCAGGCTGAAGGTGTCTTCGATGCGTCGGTCGCCGGCCCGGCCGAGAAGCAGCAGGTCGCTGGTGAGGCGTCCCATCTGCTCGACGGTGTCGAGGCTCCGCCGGATGGCGGTGACGTACTCGGTGCTGGAGCGGGGTGTGAGCAGCGCCAGCTCCAGCTCGCCGGAAATCACGCTGAGCGGGGTGCGGAACTCGTGCGAGGCGTCATCGACGAACCTCTCCTGCGCCTCGTACGCCAGCCGCACCGGCGCGAGCGTGCGGCGGGCCATAACATAGCTGACGGCAGGCACGAGCACCACGAGGATCGCGAAGCTGACCTGGAGCCCTGTGCGCAGCCCGGAGAACGCGACCTCGGCCGCGTCGACGGCGATGGCGGTGTCGCCCTCGGGTGGGTCGTAGTCAAACACGGTGGTGACGAAGAGGTAGATGGCGACCGCGAACGCCCCGAAGACGGTCAGCTGCACGACGGAGAAGAACACGCTGAGCCGGAGGATGGCCCGGCGGAACATCACAGATGTGTCCGCACGAGATAGCCGGCGCCTCGACGGGTCTCGATGAACTCGGTCTCGGACGTGCCCTGCGCGGTGAGTTTCCGGCGGAGGTAGCGGATATAGGTCTGCACCACGTTGCTGCCTCGATCGCTGTTGGTGTCCCACGCGTGGTCGAGCAGATCAGAGGTGGAGACCACGGTTCCGGCGTTTCGCATCAGATACTCCAGCACCGCGAATTCCTTCGCGGTGAGCGGGAACTCCCGACCCGAGCGGTAAGCCCGCCGCAGCCCGGTATCGAGAGTGACGTCCCGCACAGCGAACACGGGCGCGATCGCTTTCGGTGCCCGCCGCAGCAGCGCCCGCACCCGGGCGAGGAGCTCGTCGAGGTGGAACGGCTTCACCAGGTAGTCGTCCGCTCCCGCATCCAGTCCTCGCACCCGGGACCGGGTCGAGTCCATCGCGGTGACCATGAGCACCGGCACATCGGTGTTGACGCTGCGGATCCGCCGGCACAGTTCCACGCCCCCGCCCACCATGCCCGGCAGCATGAGATCCAGGAGCACGAGGTCGTACACGTCGGTCTCGAATGCGAACAGCGCCTCCACGGCATCCGCCCTCAGATCGACCGGGTACCCCGATTCGGTCAGGGCGCGGCGGATGATGTCTGCGATCCGCCGATCGTCCTCGACAACCAGAATGCGCATCCCACTCCCTCCACGAGACCACCAGGCTCCGACCCTACGTAGCGCGGCCAGGCGACTCCTGCGATCCGAGGGCGTCGACCATGAGAAGACCTTCAGACACCCCGCTGAGCCGGGCCGAGCAGGAAGAATGGCCACCATGACCGCTGTCTCGGATCGACCCGTACGTGTGCTGGTCGTCGAGGACGACACCCAGCTAGGCCCCCTCCTGGTGCGGGGCCTAGCGGACGAGGGTTACGACGCGACCTGGCTCGAAGACGGCACCTCTGCTCTGACCGAGTCGCAGGGGACCGACTTCGCGGTGGCCGTGCTTGACGTGATGCTTCCCGGGATGTCGGGGTTCGAACTCTGCCGCCGGCTCAGAGACGCGCACCCGACCCTGATCATCCTGATGCTCACCGCCCGAGACGACGTCGACGACCGGGTCAAGGGCCTGGACTCCGGAGCCGACGACTACCTCGTCAAACCCTTCGCCTTCACCGAACTCGCGGCACGACTCCGCGCCCTCCGCCGACGCGAAAACCTCACCACCAGCCCCCGACTCGAGATCGCAGAGTTGCTCATCGACAGCCACGACCACACGATCACAGCCAGTGGCGATCCGGTACCGCTCAGCCCGAAGGAGTTCGCACTGCTTCGGCTACTGGCCCAGAACCTCGACACGACTCTCCCGCGGGAGCAGATCCTGCTTGAGATCTGGGGAACCGTGCAGCACACCGACCCGAACATCGTCGATCAATACATCAGCTACCTCCGCCGGAAACTCGACCCCGTTCACACCGGAGTCACGCTTCGCACCGTCCGCGGAGTCGGCTTCCGCCTGGAACGACCATGATGCAAGCGCTCGCGCGACTGTCGATCCGAGCGCGCATCACAATCGGCACCCTGCTGATCGCAGCCCTGTTCTTCACCGGCGTCGCCATCGTCGTGCGCCAGCAGGTCGACACCATCCTCCAGAACGCCACCTACGACGTGCTCACCAGCGACGCCACCCCCTTCGAGACCGCCATCCAGCAAGAACCCGACGACCCCGTCGACAACCCCGGCGAAGGACAGCTCATCGCCGTCATCGACCCCACCGGCGCCACCCGCACCTCCACGTTGCCCGCCACCATCGTCGCCCAGCTCGACTCGATCGACCGTGAGCAGTCAGGGCCCCAGTACCTCACCGTAGACAGCACCAACTTCGTGGTCGCCATCGAGAAGGTCACCTCCCCCATCGGAGAGTGGACCATCATCTCCGCACGCAATGAAAACGCATCGAAGCAGGTGCTCACCGACCTCACCGCAGGCCTCGTCATCGGCCTGGGCGCGCTGACCCTCCTTTTCGGGATCGTCTCCTGGGCTCTTACTGGGGCAGCCCTCCGCCCCGTCACCCAGCTCCGCCGAAGCGCCGACACCATCGTCGCCACCGACTCGGACACGCCGCTCCCCGTAGGGCCGGCGAACGACGAGATCGCCGACCTGGCCGCGACCCTGAATGCGCTGATCACGAAGCTGCGCGCATCCGCCGCCCGCGAACGCCAGATGGTCTCCGACGCCAGCCACGAGCTCCGCACACCGCTGGCCGTCCTCCAAGCCCAGCTCGAACTCCTCCGCACCGGAGACCGCACCCGACTCGACACCGACCTCCTCGAAGCCGAGCGCGCCGCCGTACGTCTCAACCAACTTGTCGACAGCCTTCTCGAACTCTCCCGCTTGGACAGCGGCCGAAATCCGACGCCGGCCACGGTGGGTGAACTCGTCGACGAAGCTGGAGAAGCCCTCGACCGCGCACGCCTCTCCGTAGCCGGCGACCCGGTCGAGATCGAGCTCACTGTGCCCGAGCCTGCCGCGCCCAACGGCCGGGTCTCGATGGCGCCACTTCTTTACGGCCGAGTACTCGACAACCTCCTGGCCAATGCGCTCGACGCACTGGACGGCGATGGCAGGATCACCGTCACCCTGACGGTCGAAGTAGACCACTTCGTCACCACCGTCGTCGACACCGGACCTGGGATGTCACCGGAGTTCCTACCCCAGGCATTCGACCGCTTCTCCCAGGAAGACCATTCGCGAACAACCGGGCACGGCAGCGGACTAGGCCTCGCGATCGTGGCCGCTGCAGCCGCAGCTGCCGGAGGAACAGCCCAGCTCGCCAACGCCGCAACTCAGGGGCTGATGATCTCCGTCGCGCTGCCTATCCTCAACACCCATGGAACACCAATTCGCGGTCATATACCTCCGCAATAAAACGGCAATAAAACTCCGCAACTTACAAGCGTGGTGCGACCGCCGGATGGTGCGTCTCAAAAAGCTACTTTTTTTCGAGATGTGGAGAAGAGCGCTCCACCCGGTACCTGGCGCGCGTTCGTCGCTGCCAAAGAGGCTCACCCGGCACAGCATGACCCCGTTACACAATGGAGACGCTTGGTCGCCCTCGGCCGCTGTCCTCGCCACCTGTGGACTGATAGAAATCTCATCGGGCTCAGCCCCAGCGCTACCACGAGCGAGCCGATCGGGACGACCGAAGCCGCGCCCGACGGCCTGGTCGTGCACCTCGAGCCCCTGACCCTCCGCGACTGCGTCGTCTCCGGAGAGATCCGAGTGGTCGCGACCGCGACGCTCGACGGCGACAGCGACTACACGCCGCCGATCTCGCGCTGGTACGACCTCGCCGAGTTCGTCGACGGAGGAGACATCCCGCTCGCTGTACCCGCCGGCAGCTACTTCGTCTTCGCCGAGTACATCGCCCGCGCCGAGGGCGAGCCCGACCTCGAGCACTCCTTCTACGTCCACTACGTCGACGGGAACCCCGCCTATTTCGTCGTGCCACCCATGCCTGCAGCCACCACCCCGACGGCCCACCCGGCCGCGACGACGCCCGGCGCGCGCCTCGCCCAGACCGGAGCGGATGCGTCCGCACCGCTCCTCGGCGCCGGCGTCCTGCTCGCTGCCGGTGCCGCACTCCTGATCGGACGCCGGCGAGCCGCACGGGCCTGACGAGAGGTCGGGGTGTCCGTGCGGCGATGACTGCGGCGGGCACCTCGACGCTCTCCAGCACTGCAACTTCACCCGCGGCCGAAGCGCGGTGTCGCCTGAGCAAATTCCAGCGAATGGGTACGACTAATCGGCGGCACTTGACGACAGGTAGCAATCACCGAAAGCCGCCACGGAGCAGGCAACTCCACAGCGGAAATCCGCGGTAGAACCGCGACATCTACCGCCGCGAGAACACCGATCGGATCGCCCTCCAAATGCGTCCCGGTGAACGATCCCCTTACGGGACGCCACTGGTCATCGGACCGCGCTTCCCGCAACGGCACGGACGGCGGACGGCGGTGCAGGTTGGGTGGTCAGAGGCCGAGTGCTGACAGGAACGCGAGCTTCTTCTCGTTGTAGGTGTCGGTCCAGGTGCCTGGCATCGCCATATAGCCGTGGCCCAGGATCGCCGAGCTCGCAGGCGGGACGTCGACGGCGTTCGTCACTCCGAGCTGGTCAAGGCGCTCGTGCAGGTTCTCGGCCTGATCCGGGAACGTGCCGGTGTTGCCGTCTGCGATGAAGGTGGCAGGGAAGTCTGCGGTGACGTGGTTGGTGATGGACGCTTCCTCGTTCAGGGCCGTAGAGGTGCCGACGTAGCTGCGCGCAGACAGCCCGAAGATGAGGTCCTTCACCGGTTGCGGGGTCTGCGTTTCGCCTGTCTTCTCCAGCTCGAGCGCAGGACTGTCGAGCACTACTGCTCGCAGAGCGTCGCCGATGACCGGTTGCACTCCGATCTGAGCGGCGTAGGTCGGGTTGGTCTGGATGTTGGCGAATTGGCCGGCGAGCTGTCCGCCGGCGCTCCCTCCTGCGATGACGACGTCGGACATGTCGAGGCCGTACTGCTGGGCGTTCTGCTGGAGGAAGGCGACTGCCTGCGAGATCTGCTTCACCTGCGTGGGGTACTCGACGGTCGGGGCGAGGCCGTAGTCGAGGCTGACGAAGTTGAATCCGCCGTCGAGGACGGGGTCTGTGGTGACGGCGAACCCGCCACCGGGTGCGTTCGGGTCGCCGTCGGATTTGGTCCCGCCGATCCATCCGCCGCCGTGGATGTAGATGTAGGTGGGGCGGGTGACGGATGCGTCGTCATCGGCGATGTAGACGTCGAGATAGCTGCTGGGGTACTCATCGCCGTATCGGACGTCGCTCGTGAGTCCGTCTCCGTTCGCGGTCACGCTGACAGCTCCTTCGGTTCCTCGGGGCTGGAACGACGGTGTCTGACCGGCGGCGGCTTGGATCGGGATGGCCACCGCGGCGGGGGCAGCGGCGACCAGGAGGACGACAGCGGAGGTCGCCGCGGCGAGGACGACGAGGACGCTGCTCACGACGCTCTGCAGGATGCTGAGGAGGGATCGAGCCGGCGGAGCCTCACGCTCCTGCGCGAGGGCGCGGCGGCGCGTTCTGCTCAGCTTCCCGAAACCGGCGAAGCAGGAGAAGGCGACCACCAGCGCGAACCCCAGGGCCAGCGCCCATGCGGGGTACCAGGCGGTCACGAGCCACACGATCTGCGCGCCGGCGCTGATGATCGCCGAGAGGATCGTCACCCACGCGGCCTTGCTGCCGTGCGGGCGGCGCCAGGCCACAACTGCGGCGAGCAGGCCCACGAGCAGGAAGGATCCCGCCGGTGGGTAGCGCACGAAGAACGGCTCGATCCAGGCGACGAGGAGCACGTAGAGGCCGACGACGAGCAGCGCCCAGCGGGTCCATCGGGGGCGTTCGATGCGGGTGGGAGTGGGGTCGATCACGAGTCCTCCAAAGTTGCGGTTTACTGCAACTATACGTTGCAGTGCAGAACTGCAGAGGCGGTAAGGTTGCCGGATGGCTGCAACTTCGCTTCGAGAGCGCTCGAAGGAGCGCCGGTACCGTGCTGTTCTCCTCGCCGGTATGCGGCTGTTCGCCGAGCAGGGCTACGACGCGACGACGGTGGCGCAGATCGCCGAGGAGGCGGAGGTGTCGACCCGCTCCGTGTCGGCGTACTTCCCGACGAAGCTGCACATCGCCACGGCGTCCTCGTCCGCGGCGGCTGATCGCCTGATCCTCGCGTTGCGCTCCCGAGACGAGGGCGCGTCGGTCGTCGATCGTGTCGTTCAGTGGCTCCGCGAGGAACCGGCCTTCGTTCCCGAGGAGGAGTGGCGGCTGAGAGCCGCGATGCTCGAGCGCAACCCCGTGCTGCAGGGGTCCGGGCCGGAGGACTCCCCTCCCCTGCTCGCGATCGCGGCGGACGCGATCGCGGAGGACCTCGACGTTCCGCTGGATCACCCGGGGGTGCAGATCACCCTGGGCATCCTGGCGGGGATCGTCGTGCGGGTGGAGCTGCTCTTCGGATCACACCGCGAGAACGAGGAGACTCTGGCACTCATTCACGATGCCCTCGCAGGCGCCGTCGACGCGGTCAGGCGAAGCAGCCGTTCTTCGGGCTGAGCGCAGGTCGCGCCGCCCTCGCGGCGGTCGTGTGCTCAGGCTCGTAGGAACGCCAGGAACGCGCCGAGGTGCGCGGCGACGTCGACGGTGGGGTCGTAGAGCCACTGCATCTGGAGCCCTCGCGCCATCGCCGTGAGTTGACGCGCAGTGAGGTCGAGGTCCAGGTCTGCGCGCAGACGACCCTTCTCCTGCTCGCGCTCGAGCTCCCGGCGAACGTCGGCATTGAAGAGATCGATCCGGCGATGGGTGAACTCGTGCCCCGGGTGGTCCTTGCGAATCGCTTCCGCCTGCATGGTGGCGTCGAGTTGAACCAGTCCCGGGAAATCCTCGTTCTGTCGCACGAGCTCCGGGAGTGCCGCCAGCAAGCCCTGCTCGGAGAGCGACTGCTCCAGCAGGGGCCGATCCCGCTCCGCCTGACGGTCGAAGACGGCCTGCAGCAGGTCCTCCTTCGAGGGGAAGTGGTAGCTGAGGGCGGCGTGGCTGACCCCGAGCTCCTCCGCGATCTTCCGCAACGACAGGCGTTGGAAGCCGTGCGTCGCGAAGATCTCGAACGCGCGATCGATGAAGTCGTCTCGTCGCTGCCGACCGTTCGCATAGCGCCCGCGCCGCTTCACCGACGCCGGCTGCTCCGTCGCCTCCACCGTCATCGGCTCTCCTTCGATCCGCGCGAACCGCGCCCCGCATCTCATCCTCGCACGAACTTTTGCCAGATCGAATACTTTCCACCACGAATACTTGCCAGAGTGGACGATATTGATCTACTGTCAGCCGCAGCCGGATTCGCCGGCACCCGCGACGAGGTCCGGCCTCGACGTCTTCGAAGGAGAAGGTCATGACAGAAGCGATTCCGGCGCCCCCTCGCACGGTGAACGCCTGGTGGGTGGGGACCGTGGCCGGCATGGCGTCCTTCGTCGATGGCGCAGCCCTGAACGGTGTCGGTTTCGCGCTGGTGATCCTCCAGCAGACGATCGGACTCACCCCCGGGCAGATCGGCGTGCTCACCAGCGCCCTCACCTTCGGGGTGGCGGTCGGAGCTCTGATCGGCGGTCGCCTCGGCGACCGCTTCGGGCGACGGCGGGTGTTCGTGGTCACGATGATCTTCATCGCCCTCGGCGCATCGGTCCCGATCGTGGCGACCGCGTTCCCTCTGCTGCTGCTGGGGCTGGGTGTCCTCGGCGTAGCGATCGGCGCCGATATCCCCGTCTCCCTCGCGACCATCGCCGAAGCGGCGACAGATCAGAACCGCGGCAAGATCCTCGTGATGTCCAACCTCCTCGCCGGAGTCGGCATCGGCGCCGTCGTCCTCGTCGCCACCCTCACCGGCGGGACCGGGATCTTCGCCGCGCAGGCCATCTTCGGCCTCATCGCCGTCGTCGCGGTCATCGTGCTCGCGCTGCGGCTCACCATCCCCGAGTCCACCAGCTGGCGCGCTGCCCGCCTGGAACAGACGCAGGGCGTGCACACCGTGCGCGCTGACCGGTCGAAGCTGCGGGATCTGATCACGCCCCCGCTGCGCTTCCCGTTCCTGATCCTCGTCGGCTTCTTCACGATGGTGAGCATCCCGATCACGCTCTTCGGCTCCTACGCGGCCTACATCGGAGCGAACTTCACCGGCACGCCCGTGTCCGAATTCTCCGTGTTCGTGCTGTTCCTCGTGCCGCTCGCGATCATCGTGCAGGTCATCTTCATGCGAGTGGTCGACACCCGCTTCCGCCTCACCTTCTTCATCCTCGGGGGAATCCTCTACGTCGCGGCGTACCTCATTCCCGTCATCCTCGGGATGAACCTGGCCACGCTCGTCACCACGGTGCTCGTCTCCGGCATGGGCACCGTCTTCTGCGGAGAGCCCATCTTCCGCGTCTGGGTGAACGAAGCGTTCCCGACCATGCTCCGCTCCACCGGCCAAGGCGTCATCTTCGCCATCGCCCGCATAGTGCCCGCACTGCTCCTGGCCCCCGTCCCGGTCCTTCTCGCGAACTCGATCAACGGCTTCCTGATCGCCCTCTCCGTCCTCGCCGCCGCCGGGATCGCCGTCGGCTGGTGGGGGGTGCGCAGCGGACGCCTCATCAACGAGTTCCACCACGAGACCGAGAGCATCGACATCACCGCCGCCACCGCATCCTCGGCGTCCTGACCACCTCCACCCAGAAGGCCTCCACACCACCCATGAGCACTCCCGCCCCCCCCATCCACGGACACGTCGAACCCGGATTCCAGCGCGTCGCCGACGCGTTCACGCAGAACTTCACCGAACGCGGCGACACCGGCGCCGCCTGCACCGTCTACCTCCACGGCGTCCCCGTCGTCGACCTCCACGCCGGCGCCTTCCGCCACGGACCCTGGACCGCCGACACCCGCAGCATCCTCTTCTCCGTCAGCAAAGGCGTCACCACCATCTGCCTGCTCATGGCCGTCGAAGCCGGCCATCTCACCCTCGATGAACCCGTCGCCACCTACTGGCCGGAGTTCGCCGACCGCGGCAAGAGCGCACTGACCGTCCGGCAGCTCCTCGCTCACCGCGCCGGACTCATCGCCCCCGACGAACCCCTCACCGTGGAGGACCTGCGCGCGTGGCACCCGGTCACCGAAGCCCTCGCCCGGCAGAACCCGCTCTGGGAGCCTGGGACCGCACACTCGTACCACGCGCTCACCTTCGGCTGGCTCGCCGGCGAAGTCCTCCGCCGCACCACCGGACTGCGCCCCGCGGACTGGCTCCACCAGCACATCGCCGGCCCCCTCGGCCTCGGACTCACCTTCGGGACCGACCCCGACACCGACCCGGACTTCGCGCTGCAGGAGCAGCCCCTCCCCGACACTGCCGCACCGCCGTGGAAAACCCCGGACCTGGACATGCTGGCGCGCGTCATGGGGATGAACGGAGCCATCGACGGCCTCAACCTCTTCGCCTCCGCGAACACCCCCGACCTCCTCGGCTTCGAGAACCCCGCCGCGAACATCGTCGGCACCGCCCACGACATCGCCCGCCTCTACGCCGCGACCATCGGCGAGGTCGACGGGATCCGCCTTCTCCAGCCCGCCACCACCCGCGACGCCCGCCTCCCCCAATCGGTCGGCGCACCGTTCTTCGGACCCGACTCGGGGCTCCGCTGGGGCACAGGATTCATGCTCGACTCCAGCCCCCGAGGCATGGCCGGCCCCGGCAGCTTCGGCCACGACGGAGCCGGAGGCCAGCTCGGCTTCGCGCACCCCGAATCCGGCGTCTCCCTCGGATACGCCACCGTCCGCCCCGGCGGCTACCCCGACGACCGCGCCGAAGCCCTCTGCCGCGCACTGCGCGACAGTCTCTGACACCCCACCTCTTCGAAGGAGAAGACCCATGCCGCTCGACCCATTCCTCGTCCCCCTGCTCGAGACCATGCCGCCCGTCCCCGCCGAGATCGAGGACATCGCCGCCTTCCGCTCGCAGGAGAACGCCGCCGCCGCCGCACTCGCCGAGCAGCTGCTCGAACCCGCCCCACCCGTCCGAAGCAAGCGCACCGCGAGACTCCCCGTCCAGGACGGGGAGATCACCCTCAACGTCTTCCACCCCGACAGCGACGGCCCCCACCCCATCCACCTCTACTTCCACGGCGGCGGATGGATCGGCGGCACCATCCACTCGATCGTCATCGACATCCTCTGCCAGGAACGCGCCGCCGGAGCAGACTGCATCGTTGTCGCCGTCGAGTACCGCAAAGCCCCCGAACACCCCTTCCCCACCGCCCTGAACGACAGCTACGCCGCGCTGCTCTGGGTCGCCGAGAACATCGAGAACCTCGGCGCCCGCGCCGACCTGATCACCGTCGGCGGAGGATCCGCCGGCGCCAACCTCGCCGCCGCCCTCTGCCTAAAAGCCCGAGACAACAACGGCCCCGCGATCGCCTTCCAACTGCTGGAAGTCCCCGCGCTCGACTTCACCTTCAGCAGCCCCTCCATCCGCCGAAACGCCACCGGCTACGGACTCACCGAGCAGACCCTGCACCTGTGCCGACGCCTGTACCTTCCGCCCGAGGCCGACGCGACCAACCCTTACGCCTCACCACTCCTCGCCGAGAACCTCAACGACCTGCCCCCGGCGCACATCATGTCCGCGGAATACGACCCCATCGCCGACGACGGCGCACGCTACGCCGAACGCCTCACCGCCGCCGGAGTACCCGCCACGTTCTCCCTCCAACGCGGGCACATCCACGGATCCAGCGCCTTCACGAAAGTCATGGCCTCCGCTCAAGCCTGGCGAGAAGAGGGACTGCAAGCCCTCCGAGCGGTCCACGCTCGACGCGCACTCAGGAGCTGAACCGCGACCGGTTGGCCATCCCCTTACGGGACAATCGGCTCGGCCCCCGGGTAGCCGTCAGGCGCACGCTCTTAACGGGGGATACGCCGATCCTCGGGTGATCGATGGGAGATGCGTCACACTGAGCGCGTCGAGTGTCGCGTCCCCCGCGCACGTCGACCGGACCGTGCCGACGCTGCGCGGCACGGACACCGGACCGCCCCACGTCTCGCGGCCGCCGCTCCTTCCGATCCCGATGCCGGACCGACCGCTGCGGAGCGCAGCACCCACGACTGAGCACGACGACGCCACCACCGACCAGGCCGGCCCCTCGCGCCGCCGTGTCGCGCAGGCCGCCGGCTGGTCTGTGCCTCTCGTCATCGCCGCCGTCGGCGCGCCCTCCGCGCACGCGAGCACGACCCCGCCGCCGCCGTTCGACAGACTGACCGGCACCTGGAGTACGCCGGAGTTGACCCAGTTCGGCCTCACTCAGGCGGTGTTCACCATCACCAACACCTCGCAGGAGACGCAGGTGTTCAGCGCGGTGCGTTTCGTCTACTCGACACGGGATGATCGGCGCTCGCTGATCGTCGGCGTCGACAACGGTGGAGGGGAAAGCCAAGCGTTCAATCTCAGCGGCTCTGGCAAGCCGAATGCTGTCGAGACCTACGGCTTCAGCCCGCTGGACGCGGGGCAGAGTCTCCGCTTCCTCTGCATCATGAATCGCAGCGGCGACTCCGCCACGATCGCCGTCACGGCGTCCGACTCCTCCGCGCAGACCTCCTTCGCGGCAGTGTTCATGCCGGACGGTCGCTGATCCGCAGGCGGAGCACACGTCCCGCAGCTCGCCGGCCGTGATGCTCACGATTCGTGCTCTCGGTCGATCGATCGGCGTCGACCTCAGCGCGGTATCCACGAAGGACCGCGAGGGCATGACCGCCCTATGGCAGCGCACGCGCCACGCGAGACCCGATCTTCCGAGCCACAGCTCCTTCACCATGGTGAGCACGCCGGATGCGTTCGAGCATCGGGCGGCGCAGGCGATCGCGGAGGTGACGCTGCGGGCGATCGAGGCCGCGCAGGGCTCTCTCCTGATGCTGCATGCCTGCGCCCTCGCGGACCGGACCGGCGCGGCGATCGTGCTCGTCGGCCCGTCCGGTCGCGGGAAGACGACGGCCGCCGCGACCCTGGGCCGCTCCTACGGATACCTCACCGACGAGACCACCGGGATCACCCCGGACGGGCGGATCCTCCCCTACGAGAAGCCTCTCCTCCTCCGCACCGCGGGGGGGCATGCCCAAGCGGCCCTTCTCCCCCGACGCGCTCGGCCTCCTCCCCGCGCCCGCGCACCCGCGGCTGGCCGCGCTCGTGATCCTCGACCGCGACCCGTACCTGATCGGGGCGGCGCAGCTGGAACTCCTCGACCTGGCCGACGCGATCCCGCTCCTGGTCCCCGAGACGAGCGCCCTGCCGGCGCTCGAGAACGGCATCCCGATCCTCGCCCGCCTCGCCGCCGGCATCGGCGGCGTGTACCGCGTCCGCTACCGCGACGCCGAGCAGCTCGTCCCGATCACCGCCGGCCTCCTCGCAACTCCGCCCGCACAGGAGGACCGCTGGTCGGAGATCCCCGGGCGCAACGCGGTCACGGACGGGCAGCGGGTCGTCGTCCTCGCCGCCGACACCGTGCACGTGCTCGACGGGATCGCGGCGACCATCTGGCACCACCCGCGCCTGCACGGCGACGCTCTCACTATGGCCGTCACCGCTCAGCACGGGCACGCCGACGACGCGCCCAAGCGCGTCCGCGACGCGGCTGCACACCTGGTCGCGATCGGTCTGCACGCCGAGGCGTAGACGCGAGCGACCACTACCCCTGCGATACGAAGTGATCACAGAACGCCGCCACAGAAAGAGCAACTCCACACGTTCCGCCGAAGAAGACGACATGGTTCGTACTCAGCTCGGCTATGGCCGCCAGCGCATGGGAGACGACATGATCTCGGGCCACCTGCTCTGCGGCGACACCGAAGAGCCGTTGAACCGCGCGCCGCTCTTCCTCGTCGAGGACACCGACCGTAGGTCCACGACCACCGAACGTCGGGCGCGCCTCACTCATACTTCTCTCGCAGGCGTTCGAGTGCGGCGCGAGCAGCTTTGCCCGGGCGAGCAGAGCGTGCGAGGACATCCGCGTAATCGGGGACCTCGACCCGAGCGATCAGATTGTCGACTGCCCCATCGATCTCTTTCTCGAGGCCATCAGCGGGACGCCGCGAAAGCAGATCGAAAAGCGTCTGCGCCGGCGTCGTGACGAGCCCACGCCCAAGACTCGTGCGCTCCAAGACGAGATCGAGCAGATCAAAACGCCGCGGGACGAAGAGGACGGTTCCTCCGTGATCCAGTTCCAAGGCCGAGTGCTTCCCCCGGTCGACCGCGACGGTTGCTACACCGATCGCTCGGGGAAGGACTCCCCAGTAGCGGGCCGCGCTTGTTCCCATCAGGGCGGCCGACCGGCCGCCCACCCGTGCCGCAGCGATAGCCAAGGCGGTGGACTCGAGCGACGGTCGCCAAGAACGCCCGTCTTCCCCATCGGGGGGAGCGGTATAGACACCATGAGACAGTCGCACCAGCGCGCCGCGGTCCGTCAACCTCTCAACGGTTCGCCACGTGTTCCGAACGAGCGGAGGGAGGTCTTTCAGGCGGGCTGTGCGCAACGGTGACGCAGCAATCGACCGTGCGATGTCGACGTCGGCGCCCATGAACCCTCCTATACCCCTGGAACTATACGCTCTGCGTATATTTCCGGGGAACCAGCGTCAGGTCTCGCGCGTGATCGTGACCTTCACCTTGAGGTTGCTCTTGCCGGGGCCGGCGTACACGCCGCGCAGCGGCGGCACGTCGTTGTAGTCGCGGCCGCGACCGACGAGTACGTGACGGTCGCCGATCTCGATGTTGTTGGTGGGGTCGAAGCCCTGCCAGTCGCCGGCGAACCACTCCACCCACGCGTGCGACTCGCCCGTCACGGCCTCGCCGACCTCGGCGGACGGCTTCGGGTGCAGGTAGCCCGAGACGTACCGGGCCGGGATGCCGACTTCGCGCAGCGCCCCGATCGCGATGTGGGCGATGTCCTGGCAGACGCCCTTGCGCGCCTCCCACGCGTCGACCGCGGTGGAGTGCACTCCCGTGACGCCCTGCATGTAGTCGATCGCGTCACCCACGGCCTCGACGATGGCGTGCGCGGCCGGACCCGGGCGGTCGTGCTGCGCGGCGATGGCACGGGCGAGCTCGGCCACCTCGGCGTGCGGGGTCGTGCGGCGGGTCTGCGTCAGCTGCTCGACCGTGGTGATCGAGCGCGCCGACTCGGACGCCAACTGCTCCCACGTGATGTCGGCGTGCTCGATCGGGCGCGGCCGCACCTCGACGAGCGAGCGCGCCGTGATCGTGAGCGCCTGGTGCGGCGACAGCACGTCGAACGCCGCGACGCGCGTGCCGAAGTAGTCGACGTACTGGTTCACCGAGGTCGAGGGCTCGATGTCGAGCGACGAACTCAGCACGAACTGGCTGTCGGTGGAGTGCGGCAGCATGCGCGCCTCGTTGTACGACGCCGACACGTCGCCCGGGTAGGCGAAGCCGGTCTGGTGTTCGATGCGGAGGCGTTTCACGAGATCTCTCCGATCCAGCTGGGCTCGGCCTGCGTCGGGAAGAACCGCGAGCGGATGGCCTCCGACGCCTCGCGCGAGACCGTCTGCACGCGCTGCATGTGTTCGGGCAACTCCGCGAGGATGTCGCTGACCGGGCGGTACTCGAGGTCGTTGCGGATCTGTCCGAGGGCGCGCAGCACCGTGTTGGAGTGTCCGACGCGGTCGGCGCGGGGGTCGATCGCGCTCATGCAGTCCTCTGCCCGCTGGATCGAGTAGATGATCGACCGCGGGAACAGACGGTCGAGCAGCAGGAACTCGGCGGCGTTGCGCGCACTGGGCATGCCGCGGTAGGTGCGCAGGTACGCCTCGTACGCCCCGCAGGAGCGCAGGATCGTCGTCCACGACGGACCCGACACCTCGGTGAGCGAGCGGGTGGCCAGCAGGCGAGCCGTCATGTCGGTGCGCTCGATGCTGCGCCCGAGGGTGAAGAACTGCCACGCCTCGTCGCGGTTGGTCGAGGAGTCGACGATGCCGATCGCGAGGGCGGCGCGTTCGCGCACCCACTGGAAGAACTCGTGCACCTTGTCGGTCTGCAGGCGGCGCGGCATGCGGGAGTTCGTGGTGTTGAGGATCTCCCACAGCTCCGTCGACACGATCTCGCGCGCCCGGCGAGCGTTCTCGCGCGCCGCGGTGATCGAGTAGGCGATGCTCGACGGGTTCATGCGGTCGACGGCCAGACGCGCGAGCACGTCGTCGCGACGCACGGTGTCGAGTTCTTCGGGCCAGGCCGAGCCCATCACGCTGAGCAGCGACCGGCAGGCGGTGTCCTCGTCGATCCACGGATCCTCGAGCAGCAGTTGCAGGTGCACGTCGAGGATGCGCGCGGTCCCGTCGCTGCGCTCGATGTAGCGCCCGATCCAGAACAGGCTCTCGGCGATCCGACTCAGCATTCCGGCACCTCTCGCGCTTGCTGCTGCTGCTCGGCCTGGGGGCCGTGCTGCACACCGGCATCCTGTTGCTGCTGCTCCTGCTGATCGCGGCCCGGGCGTTGGTCGCGGGGCGAGGTGGCGGGGGCGGGCTGGCCGTCGTAGATGATCGGGATCGACTCGGTGACCGCGGCCTGATCGGCCACGAGACCCGACACGCCCTGACCCTGGCCGTACTCGACGTGCGAGGGGGCCGCTCCGCCGACGATCCACGTGTCCTTCGACCCGCCGCCCTGGCTGGAGTTGACCACGAGCTGTCCCTCGGGAAGGGCGACGCGGGTCAGGCCGCCGGGCAGCACCCAGATGTCGTCGCCGTCGTTGACCGCGAAGGGACGCAGGTCGGCGTGCCGCGGGCGCATGCCGTCTTCGACCAGCGTGGGGATGGTCGAGAGCATGACCACCGGCTGAGCGATCCACCCGCGCGGGTCGGCGAGCAGGCGCTTGCGCAGCGTGTCGAGTTCGGCCGGCGAGGCGTCGGGGCCCACGACCAGGCCCTTGCCGCCTGAGCCGTCGACGGGCTTCACGACCAGTTCGGGCAGACGATCGAGCACCTCTTCGAGGGCGCCCGGGTCTTCGAGCCGCCACGTGTCGACGTTCTTGAGGATGGGCTCCTCGGCCAGGTAGTACCGGATGAGCTCGGGCACGTAGGTGTAGAGCAGCTTGTCGTCGGCGACGCCGTTGCCGACGGCGTTGGCGATCGTGACGTTGCCCAACCGGGCGGCGAGCATGATCCCGGGGGCGCCGAGCATGGAGTCGGCGCGGAACTGCAGCGGGTCGAGGAACTCGTCGTCGACGCGACGGTAGATCACGTCGACACGCTGGGGGCCGCGGGTGGTGCGCATGAAGACCTTGCCGCCGATGCACAGCAGGTCGCGCCCCTCGACCAGCTCCACGCCCATGAGGCGCGCGAGCAGAGTGTGCTCGAAGTAGGCGGAGTTGTAGACGCCCGGGGTGAGCACGACGATGTTCGGGTCGTCGATTCCGGGCGGGGCCGACGCGCGCAACGCCGACAGCAGCTTGTTCGGGTAGTCGCCGACCGGGCGCACCCGCATCGAGACGAACAGCTCGGGCAGGGTCTGCGCCATCACGCGGCGGTTCGAGATGACGTACGAGACCCCCGAGGGAACGCGCACGTTGTCTTCGAGCACCCGCATCTCGCCGTGCTCGTCGCGGATCAGATCGATGCCCGACACCTGGATGCGTACGCCGTTGGCACTGCGGATGCCGGCGGCCTGGCGGTAGAAGTACTGCGACGACGCGATGAGACCGGCGGGGAGGATGCCGTCGCGCACGCAGTGCTGGTTGCCGTACGCGTCGTCGAGGAAGGCCTCCAGCGCGCGGACGCGCTGTTTGACGCCGGCTTCGATGCGCGACCACTCGTCGTACGCGATGACCCGGGGCACGGCATCCAGGGGGAAGGGCCGTTCCTCACCCGCGAAGTCGAACGTGACGCCCTGCGCAAGATACGAACTCGCGAGGGACTCGGTGCGACCGCGCAGCTCCTGCTGCGTCATCTTCGCGAGCGTCTGGTACAGCTCCCGGTACGCCTCGCGCGAGGGCACGGCGTCTCCGGGACCAGCCGGACCGCCGAACATCTCGTCGTACGCCGGAACGCCGGATGCGGTTTTGCGCGGCGCCAGCGTGGAGCCGTAACCGTCGAACAGGTCACCCATGCGATGACTCTACTCAGCGCCGTGTTGCCGACACGTTTCCTCCGCCGGTGACACGTGCGCGGACACGGGCGATCGATAGAGTGACGCCAACGTCCGCCGCCACGATAAGGGTGCCTCCATGCGCGTGCTCGTCACCAGTTCCCGCAACACGTTCGCTCTCGACCTGATCCGCAAGCTCGGCAGCGTCGGGCATACCGTCTTCGCCAGCGACACCTACGACGGGGCCGTGGGAAACCACTCGCGCTTCCTCGCCGGGCACCTCGCGACGCCCTCCCCGCGCTTCGAGACCGACGCGTTCATCGCCGCGGTCTCCGACTACGTCGAAAAGCACAGCATCGACCTGATCATCCCCACGTTCGAGGAGGTGTTCTACCTCGCCGCGCGCGTGGCCGACCTGCCCTCGAGCGTGCGCCTGTTCGCCGGGGACTTCGCCGACCTGGCCCGCCTGCACGACAAGGCCAGCTTCCAGCGCCTGGCTCAGGATGCCGGGGTGCCCATCCCCGAGACGGTCGTCGTCACCTCGCCCGACGAGCTGCGCGCCGCCATCGACAGCTTCCCCCGCTTCTTCGCCCGCGCGGCCTTCTCGCGCGGCGGCGTGGGCCTGCTGACCAACACGGGTCCGCTCGCGGGCAAGATCCCCGTCGAGGAGTGCGTACCCACCCCCGAGCAGCCGTGGCTCGTGCAGCCCTTCGTCGACGGACCCATGGTCTGCACGTACAGCGTCGTCGTCGACGGCAAGGTGCTGGCCCACACCACGTACAAGGCCGCCGAGCAGTGGGCGCACTCCACGGCCATCGCGTTCATCGCCGTCGACAGCACCGACACCCTGCGCTACACGCAGCAGCTCGTCGACGCGCTCGACCCCGGCTTCTCGGGCCAGATCTCGTTCGACTTCGTCGACCACGGCAGCGAGGCCGCGCCCGACTACAAGATCATCGAGTGCAACCCGCGTCCCACCAACGGCGTGATCCTGCTCGAGGCCGCCGACGTGTCGAAGGCGATCGAGGGCCGGCTCGACGAGCCCGTCGTCGCCATCGCCGGCACCGAGCGGCAGATCACCCTCGCGGTTCTCGCCGACGCCTTCACCGAGCCGCTGTCGCACCTGTCGAAGACGCTGCACGACCTACTGCACGTGCGCGACGTGGGCGCGGGCTGGTGGGACGGTGCCGCGATGCTGTGGAGCCCCGCGACCATCGTGCACGGCGCGAAGATCTCGCACGGCGACCGCAAAGAGATCCTCGCCGCCCTCGGCGACGACATCGTGTGGAACGGCGAGCCGATCGAGGGCATGTCCGACGCCGACGCCTCGGCCCTCGAGGCCGTGCACGCCGGCCGCGCCTGACGCGCGCGAGTCGCCGAGATTCGTCGCTTCCGGCATCCGCCGGGCGACGAACCTCGGCGACTCACGCCACGGGTGCGGGTCAGGAACCGGGGCGCAGGACGACCTTGATGCAGCCGTCTTCCTTCTTCTGGAACGTCTCGTACAGGCCGGGGGCGTCTTCGAGCGGCGCGTGGTGCGTCACCAGGTCCATCACGCCGAGCGGGTCGGCGGAGTCCTCGACCAGGGGCAGCAGATCGTCGATCCACCGCTTGACGTTGCACTGGCCCATGCGGAAGCTGATCTGCTTGTCGAACATCGTCTTCATCGGCAGCACGTCGGCCTCACCGGCGTACACGCCGCTGAGCGAGACGGTGCCGCCGCGACGCACGAGGTCGATCGAGGCGTAGACCGCGGCGAGACGATCGAGACCCGCCTTGTCCATGAGCGTGCGCGCCAGGGGGTCCGGCAGCAGGCCGATGGCGCTCTGCGCCAGCTTGATGCCGCCGTTGCCATGGGCCTCCATGCCCACGGCATCCACGACACCGTCGACCCCGCGCCCCTCGGTGAGGTCGACGAGCTCGTCGACCACCGTGTCGGTGAGGTCGTAGGTGAGCACGCCGTGGCGTTCGGCCATGGCCCGGCGGTCGGCCTCGGGCTCGATCGCGAGCACGCGGTAGCCGAGGTGCACGCCGATGCGGGCGGCGAACTGTCCGACGGGGCCGAGACCCATCACCGCGAGCGTGCCCCCCTCGGGGACGTCGGCGTACTTCACGCCCTGCCAGGCGGTGGGCACGATGTCGCTGAGGAAGAGGTAGCGGTCATCGGGCAGGTCGTCGCCGACGCGGATGTGGTTGTAGTCGGCGAGCGGCACGCGCAGGTACTCGGCCTGTCCGCCCGGCACCTGGCCGTAGAGCTTGGTGTAGCCGAAGAGGGCGGCGCCGCTGCCGTACTCGCGCACCTGCGTGGTCTCGCACTGCGACTGCAGGCCGCGGCGGCACATGAAGCAGTGCCCGCACGAGATGTTGAACGGCACGACGATGCGGTCGCCGACGGCGAGGTTCGTCACGGCCGACCCCACCTCGACCACGACGCCCATCGGCTCGTGTCCGAGAACATCGCCCTTGTCGATGAACGGTCCGAAGAGCTCGTACAGGTGCAGGTCGGAGCCGCAGATCGCCGTCGAGGTGATCTTCACGATCGCGTCGGTGGGTTCGAGGATCTGCGGGTCGGGGACCTCCTCGACGCTCACGCTGCGCTTGCCCTGCCAGGTCAGTGCCTTCATGGTCGTGCCTCTCGTTCCGGGGGGTTCCAGTGTGGGACGGGTCGTCGCGTGCGACCGAGGTGGTTGACGAACCCCCCGTCGGTGCGTCAGGCCCCCGGAGCCGCGAGTGGCGACGCGTCGACCCAGGCGTGCACCCGGCGCAGGAACGCGGCGTATCCGGCGGGGGTGCGGCCGGTGAAACGGCCCGAGGTCTCGACCTCGTGCGCGTCGCTCACGTGCACCGCCGCCCCCGCCGCGCGGGCCGCCTGCACGAACGCCACGTCTTCGTGCTCGATGAGATCCCGGATGCCACCCGCCCGGGCGTACATGCTCCCCCGCACGCCGAGGTTGGCTCCGTGGACGTTCCCGGCGGGCTCACCCCGCCGATGAGTCGCCCGCCAGTACGAGGCATGCCGGGCGCTGAGGTCGGCGAAGTCGGGGCGCACCGTTCCGAGCACGAGGTCGGCTCCGGCATCCATCCGCGCGAGCTGGTGCGTGATCCAGTCGGGCGGCACGACCGTGTCGGCGTCGGTCATCGCGATCCACGTGTCGTGCGGGTCGGTCGCGAGCGCGGCCAGGGCGTGCGTGACACCGCTCCGGCGGGCGGTGCCGACGTTGCGCGCGGCGATCTCGAGCGTGTCGACCGGCCAGCGTCGCACCTGGGGCGCCGTCGTGTCGGTGCACGCGTCGAGGACGACCACCACGGTCACGGCGAGGTCGGGCTCGAACGACCGCGCCTGCGCGACGGCGCGCACGACCGAGGCGAGGCAGCGCCCGATCAGCGCTTCTTCGTCGTGCGCGGGGATGACCACCGCCACCGCTCTCACGGCACGAGTCCCGCCTCGGCCGCCACCGACCGCGCCCCCGGTCGGCCGTAGACCTCGAGCACGAAGTCCCGCTCCTCGTGCCGCACCAGGCGAACGAGGTCGGGACGGGCCGCGAGCGCGTCGTGCACGTCGTCGCCGCTGCGCGGATACTCGGCGACCGGATGCCGCCAGTGACAGGCCGCGAGATGACCGTCGGCGCTCAGCGACGCGATGGATGCCGTGATCCCGCGGTCGAGGTCGGGACCGGCCCAGTAGTACGCGACCTCCGACAGCACGACGAGGTCGACGTCACCCTCGGGCCACTCGCCGGGGAGCGTCGCTCGGCGCAGCTCGACGTTCGTCCGCTCCGCGAGCCGCCGGCGCGCACGGTAGAGGGCGGCGGGGGCGAGGTCGACGGCGAGCACCCGATCGCAACGGTCGGCGAGGGCGAGGGTGAGCGCCCCGGTCGCGCAGCCCGCCTCGAAGGCGGCGCGATACCGCCGTCGGGGGAGGGAGGCGAGCAGCACGGCGCGCTTTCGCTCCTCGTACCAGCGCGAGTCGAAGCCCCACGGGTCGTCGTGCCGGTCGTACATGTCGTCGAAGTACTCCTGACCGACGGTGGTCGTGGGGTCGGCGGGGGCGTCTTCGGGGGCGAAGAACACCTCCGCGTCCCGCTCGAAGTGCGAACGCATGCGCGCGTGCACCATCGGCTCGTCGCCGGGCGCGGCCGACAGCGGGGCGATCTGACTCGCGTGCGCGTCGAGTGCGCGGGTCTTGGCATCCCGAGCAGCGGGGTCGAGGGCCAGACGCTCGGCGCGCGTCCAGGGCACGTCTGCGGCGCCTCCCCAGTGCCAGAGCCAGATGGGGAAAGCGCGCGAGCGCACGCCACGGGCCGCGCACACCTCGTCGACGATCTCGCCGACGACGCGGTGATCGCGGTGCCCGTCGCCGCGCCACGGCGACAGCACGAGCACGCGGTCGGCTCCGGCACGGTCGAGGGCGTCGCCGAGCGCCGCGGCGATGGCCGGCCGGTGGGCGTCGGTACCGCCGTCGGGCAGCCCGAGGAAGATCGGCGCCGCGGTCATCCCGACGATCGCGGCGGCCTCGTGCAGCTCGCGACGACGCAGCAGCGCGAGCGACGCGGGCGTGTGCGTGGGCGATGCGGGGTGCGACGCCTCACCGTCGGTCACCACCAGCAGATCGAGGGGAATGCCGCGGGCCGAGGCCGTGGCGAGCAGCCCCGCCGCCCCGAGCGTCTCATCGTCGGGGTGCGCCGCGACGACGATCACGCGGTCGACGTCGAGGTCGACGGCGGGCAGCTCGCGCCGCAGGGCGGCGGTCCAGGTGCTCTCGTCGGTCCCCGCGTCGCGGTGGTCGAAGCTCACCACGCGGCGCCCCCCGCCGCGACGTCGCCGCCGATTTTCGCCAGATCGCGCGCGGCGTGATGCTGACGCACGTAGACCTGCAAGTCGGCCACGCGGCGGGCGTGCGCCTCGTCGGCGACGAGCGGCGACGGCCCGAGGGCGTGGGCCGCCTCAGCGAGTGTCGTCTCCACCGCGTCGGCCACCACCGAGCGCGCGCGGGCGGCACGGAGCCCCGCGGATGCCGCGCCCCCGGCCGCGAACACCGTCGCCGTCTCGGTCAGGACGGCGCGGGCGGCCCAGAGGGCGACGTCGGCTCGGCCAAGGTGCGTGCGCGCGAGCTGATCCGCCCGCTCGCCGCGCGCCGCCGCGGCGAGCGCATCGCGGAGGGGCAGCGCCCCGCCCCACCAGCACGCCGCGACCCCCACGCCACCGTGCGCGAATCCCGGGCGCCGCAGATACCAGCCGGGCTCCCCCACCGGACGCGCGGTCGCGCCGTCGACGTCGATCGGGGCGCTCACGACCCGGTCCAGGCCGCGGGCGTGCCACGGTCCCGACCGCGCCCGCACGGCGGGGCCGCGCAGATCGAGCGCGAAGAGCTGCCGCCGCTCGTCGTCGACCCAGGCGGTGACGAGGGCCTGGTCGAGGTCGGCGGCGAGCGAGCACCAGGGTTTGGTGCCGTGCAGGGTCCAGGTGCCGGCATCCTGTCGCGCGTCGAGACGCATGCCCGGGCCCTCCGCGGCGAAGACGCCCCACGATCCCGACGGCTCGACGTCGAGGGCGGATCCGGCCGCGGCGGCCTCGTCGAGGATGGCGAGGGCGTCGAGGTGCGGCTCCAGCACGCGGGCCGCGGCCACGTCGCGCGCGGCCACCGAGGCGAGCAGTTCCCAGGTCGCCGCGACCGAAGCGGGCCGGGGGACGCCCGTGGCCCAGGCGAGCGTGGCGGCGATGTCGGTGCCGAGTCCGTCCACGGCATCCGCTTTCTCGAGAGCGGCGCGGACGCCGTCGAGGTCGACCGTGCCGGGCGGGAAGAGCAGGGAGAAGCGGGGATGGTCGCCGTCTGTCACCGCCCCACCCTCGGCGCGAGGAACGTTTTACGACAGAGCCTTGACACCGACCCGCGGGCGGACAGTGGATGCCGCTCGTCGGCGCCGCGGCTCAGCGGCGGCGAAGCACACGGCGGCGGACCACGGCGTCCAGCCGCGCGACTTGCACGAGAAGCGACGGGAACGACGCCGACAGACCGGTGCGCGGCAGCCGGTCGAGCGCCGGCTCGTCGCCGGGCAGGGCCGCCTGCTGACCGCGCACGAGCCGCCGGACGGCGTTCAGCAGCGCCATCGGGTGGGTGTCGAGGGCGCTGTGCCCGTTGTGCAGGCGCACGAGGGTGGCATCCGGAGCCGCGGCGACCACCCGCTCGGCGATCGCCGGCGGGGTGCGCAGGTCGCGGTCGCCCGAGAGCACGACGAGCGGCCAGTCGAAGGCGCGCACGGCCGCGCGCAGGTCGTACGGTTCCCCCGCGAACGCGGCGTAGCGCGGGGCGAGGGGCAGGTAGGTGCGCACCGGGTCCAGCGGGTGCCCGTCGAGGGCACCGCCGTATCCCAGCTCGCGGAAGGCGATCGTGCCCACGAGGTCGAACTCGTAGATGCGCGGAATGTCGGCGATCTCGGCATCGCGCGTGGCGTAGGCGGTGAGCGCCCGCCAGGCAAGACCGGGCTCATGGCGCACGAGCGGGTGGACGAAGTCGGTCCCGCCGAGTTCGTACGCGGCCCGCACGACGTCGAGCACGATGCGCTCCGAGACACCCGCCGCGATGAGACGTCGGACCCCGCGCGCCATGTCGTCGTCGGCATCCCAGAACAATCGCCGCACGCACGCGCGTTCGAGGTCGACGTCGTGGGCCGACTGCAGGGCGGAGTCGAGCAGCATCGATGCCACCCGTTCTGGATGCCGGGCCCCGAACGCCATCGCCAGATAGCTGCCGTACGAGGAGCCGACGATCACCGCACGGTCGACGCCCTCCGCGTCCAGCACGGCGGCGATGTCGTCGAGCACCGCGGTGACGCGCATCGCCGCGGGCGGGAGCGGATGACCGTCGAGGTCGCGGCGGGAGCGTCCGACGCCGCGATGCTCGATCATGATCAGGTCGAGCCCGCCGCGGGCTGCTCGCCGCCGCAGGCCGCGATAGGGCAGGACCGACGCCAGTCCCGGACCCCCGGGAATGACCACGGCGGGCGTCGCGCCGCGCGGTCCCGACCGCACGTACGCCAGGTCGAAGGCGGGCGCCGCGTCGGAGGCGGGACGCCGGAGGGACCGCAGGCTCTCGCGCATGCGTGAACGCTACCCGGCCGAGACGCACGCGGGCTTTCACGCGCACCGTTAGCTCGCGCGGAGGTTCCGCTCGGCGGGTATCGCGTTCCCCGCGGACGGTCTTCGTCCGCGTCCATGACGGCGTTCGAGGCGGTCGCTCATGATCGGCGGGAGTCCTCCCGACGCCTCACCGTCCGGGACGCGATCGTTCCCCCAGGATCAGTCCCCCAGCGGTGACGGCCAGCCAGGGATCGGCCACGAAGCCGGTCGACGCGAGGTCGCTGCCCGGCGCGGTGTCGCCCGGAGGAGAGCCGGGCGACGTGGTGGTCGACGACGTCGTACGCGCTGGCGCGGGGGTCACCTCGACCTCGATCGTCACGCCCGCGGTGAGTTCGGATGCCGAGCTCACCGAGACGGAGCCGACGACGCACGTCCCGGCCGCTGCCGCGACACACGCGACGACCAGGCCCACTCGCCCCATCACCGCTGTCCGCCGACCCTCTTCTCGAGCATCGTCGAGCATCCGCTGCAGCGCACGACGCCGTCTTCTGCGGCCCCAGAGCAACAGCGTGGCGGCGAGAACGAGGCAGAGCCCGACGACGAGTTGGCTGAACGGCATCGTCGTGATCCTCGTGTCGGCGGAGGCGGTGGCGACGGGACCCGAGCCGTCGATGCTGCGCGGGACGACATCCGTTCGCACATCGGTCACGAAGGTGGGCCAGACATCCGCCAGCATCGCGGTGATCATCCGGGATTCCCCCGGCGCGAGTTCCGGTAGTTCCGCCAGCGCGCCGTGGGTTCCGAGCACGCCGAGAAGCCCCGAAGCATGTACCGTCGGCTGCGCGGCCAGCCGCGTGTTGCCGGAGTTGACGACGGTGGCGGTCACGGCGAGCGACCCGGGAAGGAACGGATTCCACGACGGGGTGTATGTCGCCGACTGCTCCGTCACCGTCAACGCGGGTGCGAGTTCTCCGCGCACCCGTGTCATCACGCGGAAGCCCACCCGGGACTCCACACCGACGACGCCGTCGCCCGTGCGGATGCCGGCGGCGACTCCCGCGGGATGATCACCGGGGGTGGCGTTGGCGGGAACCGACACCTCGAAGGGGATGATGACGCTCTGCCCGGCCCCCACCTCCACTTCGTCGGGGATCGCGATCCACGTGCCGGCATCCATCGACTTCTCACCGTTCGCCAGCATGTTGAAACGTCCCGTGTCGGTGAAGTATCCGTCGGCGGCGGACAGGTCGAAGGTCACGTCGCTCAGGCCGCGGTTGGTGATGAGCATGTACTCGGTGACGCTCTGCCCGGCGTCGAGAGTCAACTCGGTCCAGGCCTTCCCCGTAGCGGCGTCGGCATCCGCGGGTTCCACCGACCAGGTGACGCTGGCGGCTGACGTCGGTGTCGGCGCCGCTTGGGCTTCGTCCGGCACGACGACGGCGAAAGCGAGCAGGAGCATCGCGCTGAGAACGGCATTCTGCGAACGGGGGAGGGCGAGGAAAGGCATGGCGGTCCAATCGTCCGGCTCGGCAGTCGGGTCCACCGAGCCGGACGGGCTGAGCTCACTCGAAGAGCGACAGGGTGATGGTGGAGGAGTACTGACCGGCCGCGACGGTCGCGGGCACGCGGAGGGTGAGATCCGCCGTCGCCGTGGACGTGGCTCCGCCCTCAGGAAGGGAGGCGGCGTCACTGAGGTACAGCAGTTCCTGGTCCTTCAGTCCCCGACCCGGGTCGCTGTCCGGCTGCGACGGGAGCGCTCCGTCGACGTCGCCGCCGACGGAGATCGTGTTCTCGTCACCCGCGACCAGACGCGGGCTCCACCCCAGGTACTTCGCCTCGATGACGGCGCCGTCGGCGTTGGTGAAGTCGCTGGCCGATCCCAGGACAGACCACTGCGCGCCCTCTGCCACGTCGTCTGCACTGCGGGTGTCGGTCACCGTCACCTGGGGCAGCGTTCCGGTGAACTGGCGCGCCTCTCCGGTCGATCCTTGTTCCGTGAGAGTCGCACGCCCCGGCGCAACCGTCAGCATCAGGCTGCCTGGGCCTTCCTGTGGCGTGACCTCCACGTCGATGCCGATCTGGCTGTCGTCGATCGGATCGGCGGCGACGGCGGCGACCGCCGCACCGCCGGTCGTCATCAGCGTGGCGGCCAGGACCGCGACGCCGAGGCGAGTGGTCTTTCTCATTTCTCTTCCTTCGGGTAGGGCGTCGAAGACGATGACGTCCTCGACAGAGGGATGGGGTGGGAGGGGTGGGAGCGGGCGTTCCCGCCCCCACCCGGTATGTCAGTTCCGCGCCGCGTAGGACGCCTCGACGCTCGAGGTGACTGTCTTCCCGTCGATCGTGGCCGTGGCCGTGACCGTGACCTTACCCGCGGGGATGGACGCCTTCGTCGAGTTGATCGACACGCTGACCTTCTTGCCCGGCTGTACCGCCGTGAAGGTCTTCTTGCCGTACGCGGTGACGACATCGATCCGCACCGGCACCTCCGAACGGTTGACCGCCTCGACCGTGACGTAGGCCTTGCCGCCGATCTTCCGAGTGGATGCCGTGGCATCCACCTTGAGCGCGGGGGCCGGTGCGGCAGGCTTCATCGCGGTGAACGTGAGCTTGTCGAGGTTCGGCGCCCATTGCGAACGCAGCCCCAGCGTGGGGAACCGCTCGGAGATGAAGGTGGTCCCGTTGAAGTCGGGCGCCTCCTTCGAGGCGAACGACACGGTGTTCTCCCCCGCCTTCAGCTGAACGGGGACGGTGAGGTCCCAGAACTGGTTGGCGTTGTAGCTCTGCGGGAAGAGCACCTGCTGCACGGGTCCCCCGTTGACCGAGATGTCCGCGCGGCGGGCGACCGGGTCGGGGTTGTAGTGCGACGAGGGTGCCTGCTCCTCATTCGAGTAGCGCACCGTCATGGCGTAGGTACCCGCCTCCTGCACCGTCACCTTGTGGGTGAGGGTGTTCGTGTTGTTCTGGGCACCGCCGATGCCGACGATGGCCTTTCCTCCGCTGGCGAGCGAGAGATCCTGGACCTTGGCCTGGCCGTTGACGACGCCGGCTTCGGCCTCGACGGTCTGCGAGGCGAGCTTGCCGACCGAGGCGCCGACCGAGACGCGATCGACGGCAAGGGTGCCCGTGCCACCGACGATCTCGACCTTGTTGATACCGCCCACCAGGAAGGCAGGAACGCTCACCGTGTCGGTGACGCTGCCGAGTTCGACGCCGTTCACCTTCACCGTGCCGGTGCCGCCGCCGAGCGTCTTCACCTCGAGCGACTTCTCCGAGTCGTCCTTGTTGTAGACCCAGAACGTGGCGGACTGGTTCGCTGCGACCTTGACGTAGCCCGACCCGGAGACTCCCCCGCGGTCGTAGGCGGCCTGCGCATCGTGCAGGACCGCGTTCTCGGCCTCGTAGATCGGCGTGTAGTTCGCGTTGGGCAGCGTCACATCGATCTTGTCGATGATGGCGGCGCCCTTCGTCCCCTTCGTCCCATCCAGGCTGCGTGCCGCCAGGGTGATGGTGTTCTTGCCGGCGTTCAGGGTGACCTTCGTGTCGGTGTGATCCCAGACGACCCACTTGTATCCGAGGTTGGCGTAGATCTCCTGCTCCGCCCCGCCGTTCACACGGAGGAACATGTTGACCGGGCCCTGCTCTTCGTTGCGCGCCTCTTTGTTGTAGGCGTTGGCGAGGACGCTGAGGTCGTAGCTGCCGGCCTGCGGAACATCGACCTCGAAGTTCAGTTCCAGGGTCGAGTTCGTCTCGATGCCACCGACGTTGCGTTCACCGGAGGTGTAGAACTTGCCGACATTGGACGGTGAGCCCTCCGGGCCGTTGTTGTAGAACGGCGAACCGGTGTGCGAGGCGGCCTCGGCCTCGTAGATGCCACGCCATGACGTTGCCGACTGCGATGAAGAGGTCGTGTCCGTTCCCGGCGTCACCACGATCTCGTAGGCCGAGTCCTTTCCGAGCGCGGGGAGGTCGCCCTCCCCGAAGGCCAGTTCGATGGAGCCTCCGCGCACGGGTGCCTCGAACTCCTTCACGGTCTGCGGCTCCGCCGAGTCGCCGATCTGTCCGGTCCATCGGATGTCGCGGATCAGCACGTGAGCGCTGCCGCCGAGGTACGACGGAACATTGTCGACGTAGACCTTCTGCGCACCGGTGGAACCGCCGATGATGGCCTTCACCTGCTGCTTCGCATCATCGATCGTTGCGACACCCTGCAGCGTGTAGCTGACGTCGGGCTGCGGCGGCGTGACACGGATGGTGTCGCCGGTCATGTTGCCGTAGGAGTTCAAGAGCCACCACTGCCCGTTCGCACGGTTGGCCTGGACGGCCGAGTCGCTCAGGTTGCCGTCGATGTTCCAGTAGGCGATGTCGCCGTCGACCTTGGTGTCCTCGATGGCCGACATCCACTGGATCATCTGCGCCGGGACGGACGTGTGGTAGTTGAACGCGTACTCGTTGAGGTTGATCGGCAGGTGCACGTCCGCGCCCAGATACTGCGCCTCCCATTGGCGGTACCGTGCCACCGAGCCGCGGATCGTGGCCGGGTTGCTCAGTTCGTGCCAGGTCATGACCTGGGGCACGGTGTTCTGCTCGCGCACGTGCTTCAGGAAGCCCTGGATCTCCGAGTGCAGCGCCTCGGTGTTCGGTCCGGCGATGCGGGCATCTGGCATCAGGCCCTTGATGAGGCGGTATGCGTCGTCCCACGCCGCGAAGAACTTGGTCGGATCGTTGCGCCAGTTGACACCCCAGAACGACTGCGGCCCGTTGCCGTACATGTTGCCCTCGGGCTCGTTGTACGGCACGAACACGATGTTGTCCTGGTACTCCTTCGGCAGGGTGAGGACCTGTTCGACCTGCTCGCGGATCTTGTCGCGGTACCACGCCTCTTTCTCGGTGCCGTTCGCCCCGGGCACCTCGTACGGGAAGCCGCGGTTGACGTCGGTCATGTAGATGTAAACTTCGCCATCCGACGAATCTGCGAGCGGCTTGACCACCTCGAGAGCGTCTGCACCGGGATGCTGCGGACCGTCCTGCGCCTTCGTGGAAACGGTGCGCAGCTGAATGCCGTCGATGAGGTTGTTCGAGGGCAGCCCCGGGCCGTAGAGGCCGTACAGGGTGCCGGAGGCTCCGCCCATGAACGCACCGGTGCGATCGGCGGCGTCGATGGCGAACTCGCCGGGAGCCACGACACGCACCTCGACCGTCACCGCGGTCTGGGTGCCATCGACCACTCCGCGCACGGTGAACGACCCCCGCTGGGCGTAGGCCGACGCGGGCACGGCCTCCCATGTCACCGCGGCGAGCCGCTCCTGGCCGTCGCTGAACTTCGCACGCACACCGGGGAGGGACGGGGCGGTCCCCACGTTCGTCTTGGTGCGGGTGGCGGTCTCGAGTACTTCCGTCAGGGCGGGGGCGGCGTTGCCCGCGAGCGACCGCACCTGCGCGGAGGTGAGGACGGTGTCGTAAACCTGGAAGTCGTCGATCGAGCCCTGGAAGAACGGGTGCGCACCCGTCCAGAACGGCTGACCGATGTATCCCGAGTTCGCCGACGAGGCTCCATAAAGCGCCTGGCCGACGTTGATCCCGACATCGGTGCGGCTCACTTCGAGTCCGTCGAGGTAGTAGATGAGGTTGTTCTGGTCGATGGTCGTGGTCACCAGATGCCAGCCGTCTGTGGGGAGGGCGGTCGCCGCGCGGGCGCCGATCTCCTGCCCCGCGGACGCGGGCTTGGCGCTGGAGCGGGCCGTGCCATCGTTGAACTTGGGCGTGTAGAACGTGGCGCTGGAGGCGTCCTTGCCGAGCGTGTACAGCCACTCGAACACCTGAGAGCCCTCCCACTTGACCCACGACGAGACCGTGGTGCCCTGGAGGTCTTTGAACAGGCCTGCCGGAACGGTCAGGTACGGGGCGACACGGGAGTCGCGAGCACCGCCGCTGAGCTGCAGCGCTTTGCCGCCACCCTCGCGGTCCACGAGCTTCGCCGAGCTCGGGTTCGTGAGGGTGGCGTTCCGGCCGTCTCCGGACTTGTCCTCGATGGTGGCGGTGACCGCGTCGACCCCGTCGAAGTCGTAATCCAGGATCAGGTGATCGGCGGCCGATGGAGCCGTCGACGCGGCGGCTGCACTGTCGGGAACAGCGGGCTGGCCGATGGCGAGAACGGCGACGGCCAGTCCGGCCGTCACTGCTGCGATGGGCTTGCAGGACGCAAGCCGCGGAGATGACCTCATGAGTGGTTCTCTTCCTCGTCGTTGAGAGATACCGGCTCGCGACATCGAACCGGTTCGACCACACGATAGGCCAGGAAGCGAAACCTGGCAAGACGCAATCCGCTACAGGGGAATGCGCTGAATCCGCCGGATTCGAAGCGCCCGCGATGTTCACGTCGCCATAGCCGCCAACCGGAACCACGCGGTCAGCGGTGTGGACGACGCGCCCTCCGGGGCACCGGATCGTTCCCGATCACCCGGGGCCGTTTCGACCGGACGCGGGCCGAAACGGCATCGTCGCCGGACGGTGAATGTGGGTTCGATCTACGCGGCGTCCCCGCCCGCGTGGGGCGCCGAAACGGGCGCAACGCCACGCACCTCGACCGGAGCGTGATGACGTGCAGCGCGCGCCTCCGCGGCGATCAGCACCTCGTACTGATCCATCGTGATCACCGCAGCCACCGGTCGTCCGCGCCGCGTCAGCAGTACCGGGTGCTCCTGCACGCTGTCGACGACGGTCGACAGGCGCCCGCGCGCGGCCTCGATGGCGAGACGGTGCACGCTCGTCCCCCGTCCGGGCGCGGGCACCCGCGTCATGACGGAAGGTTCCCCAGCGCCTCGCGAACGACCTGCCAACCGCCGTCCGCACCCTCGCGCACGAACAACGGGATCCGCTCCAACGGCACGGCGACCTCGATCTCTCCGCCGCCCTCCGTCCGGGTGCCGGTCCAGAGGTCGATCCACGCCGCACCCGCCGGTAGCATCACGCGACGTGTGCGCGCGCCCGGTTCCATGACCGGCGCGACGAGCAGATCCGAGCCGAGCAGATACTGATCCTTGATCTCCCAGCTACGGGTATCGGCGGGGAACTCGTGGAAGACCCCGCGCAACGCCGGCTGTCCGTCGACGTGCGCCTCGCGCATGACCTGCCGCAGATACGGCCGCAAGGCCTCGCGCACACGGAGGTAGCGTTCCAGGATCGGCGTCGCGGCATCCCCGAAGCTCCACACCTCGTTGGGGCCGCCCGAGGGCGATCGTCGCGAGCCGTCGACGGCGAACACCGGTGTCGTCGGCAGCCTGTCACCGTGCAGGCGCATGACCGGGCAGAAGGTGCCGAACTGGAACCATCGCACCAGCAGTTCACGAAACCCCTCGTCGTCGGGATCCCCGTGATGGAACCCGCCGATGTCGGTCGTGAACCACGGAATGCCGGCGACTCCCATGTGTATGCCCGCGGTCACCTGCGCTCGCAGTGCGTCGAAGGTCGAGGCGATGTCTCCCGACCACACCAGGGCGCCGTACCGCTGGCTCCCCGCCCAGGCCGTTCGCAGGAGGTTCACGACCTCCGTTTCACCGTCGCCCCACTGCCCCTCGGCGAAGGCGCGGGCGAAGTGCTGCGGGTACACGTTTCCGACCTGCGGCACCGACCCGGCGTGATAGCGATAGTTGTCGTAGTCGTACAGGCCGAACTCCGGTTCGGCCTCGTCGAGCCAGAAGGTGCGGATGCCGTATCGGCCGTAGTTCTCGCGGCATCGCTGCCACACGAACTCCCGCGCGCGGGGATTCGTGGCGTCGAGGAAGGCGCTCGGCCCCTCGAACGACATGTGGACGTCGAGACCCCGTTCGGCCCGGACGAGGAGGTTCTCCTTCTTCATCTGCGCGTAGTTCTCGGACTCCAGCGACACCTGCGGCCAGACCGAGACCATCAGTTCCACGCCGAGCTCGTCGAGTTCGCGGACCATCGCGGCCGGATCGGGCCAGAACTCTTCTTCGAAGCGGAAGTCGCCCATCTTCGGCCAGTGGAAGAAGTCGGCCACGATCACATCGAGGGGCAGTCCTCGACGCTTGTGCTCGCGCGCGACCTCCAGCAGTTCCTCCTGGGACGAGTACCGCAGTTTGCACTGCCAGAACCCCAGGCCGCGCTCGGGCATCAGGGGCGCGTGTCCGGTGGCATCGGCATAGGCCCGGGCGATGTCGCGCGGGGTCTCGCCCGCCGTCACCCAGTAGTCCAACTGCTGGGTCGCCTCGGCGAACCACTGCGTGGTGTTCGCCGCGAACGTCGCGCGGCCGATGGCGGGGTTGTGCCAGAAGAAGCCGTAGCCGCGACTCGACACCACGAACGGAACGCTCGACTGCGAATTGCGGTGGGCGAGCTCGAACGAGCAGCCCTTCAGGTCGAGCACGTCCTGCTGATACTGGCCCATGCCGAACAGGTGCTCGTCGGCCGCGCTCTCGAACGAGGCGGTGAGCCGCACATCGCCCCCGGGAATGGGCCGGTGCTCGCGCGCCACCAGTGCCAGCGATCCCCCGGCATCCCGTTCTTGGAAGAGCAGGCGCCCGTCGCTGTCGAAGAACGCGAGGTGACAGAAGTTGCGGTCGTACCCGGTCTGCAACTGGATGCCGGTGCGCGAGGTCGCGACCACGTGCAGGCGCCCGTTCGTCAGGGTGGCCGTGGCGCCGTCGACCTCGATCTCCGCGTCGCCCACGGGGGCCGGCAGCAGCGCCCAGTCGTGGTCGATCACGTCGTGCATGAGCCGCGCCCGGACCCGGACGCTGTCGCGGCCCCAGGCTTCGACGACCAGGGTCTCGCCGTCGCCGCGCCATGTCAGCCGCTCACCATCGACGTGGAAGTGTGTGAAGTCACCGCTCATGCCCGAACACCCTCATTGCTCGCCGCGCCCGCGGGCGACGTGAACGCCGCGCGACGCACGTGATCGTCGGCGAAGACGAGGTACACGCTGGCCGTCCAGGTGTAGGCCCGGTCTCGGAGCCCCTCCCCCGTGATCGCGTCGAAGTTCTCCGCAAAGCCCGATTCCTCGCACAGGGCTCGGAAGCGTTCATTCACGGCGTCGGCGAGGGCGACGTGCCCGCCGCGTCGCAGGCCCTCCTCGATGATCATCGTCGAGGGGGCCCAGATGGGTCCGCGCCAGTACCCATCGCTTTCGTACTCGGGCGTGCCGATGAGCTGCGTCGCGGGCCCCCACGGAGTCAGATGACGCTCGATCTGCGCTGCGAGCTGCGCACCGACGTTCTCGGGGAGACGGTCGGATGCCAGGATCGGCAGCAGGGTGAGCAGGCTCGTGCGCTTGCTCTCCCGGCGACTGAAGCTCCCCACGGCGAAGAAACCGTCAGCATCGCGCAACTCGCGCAGCATCGCTTCTTCGAGGCCGTCGCGCTCGACTCGCCACTCGCCACCCCCGTGACCCAGCTCATCGGCCAGGTCCGCGACCACGCCCAGCTGGATGACCAGGAAGGCCGCCAGGTCGGGGGCCTCGATGACCCGATCGTGATCGAAGGCGGTCGAATTGTCCCAGCCGCTGTCGTTGCCGTGCTCGTAGTAGGGCACGACGCGGCCCGGCGCCCGGCGGTGGTCCAACCAGAAACGCGACCAGCGGGCGAGGTGGTGGTAGACGGCCTCCAGCTCGTCGCGGCGCAACGGCCGGCCGAGTCGTTCGCGCAGACGCGAGAAGGCCCACCCGTGGATGGGCGGCTTGACGAAGTTGTAGAGCACCTCGGAGTGGGTCACCGAGTCGGGCATCGCCCCCGCGGCATCCTGATGATCGAACGGAGCCAAGAACTGATCCAGGGCGAGATCGGGCAACCCGGGGGCCAGGGCCAACGCGTTGAAGCAGTGGTCCCAGCTCCAGACCTTGTCCATCCAGTGCTTGGACATGAGGACGGACTCGCGCGTGAGGAACCCCGCGGGCGCGACCGTCGCCGACCACAGGGTGTATGCGGCGAGGGCGGCCGGCCCCGTCTGCTCGGTGCGCCAGCCCGCGACGGCATCGAGGTAGGCGGTGAACTCCGCCGCTACACGACGTCGGATGTCGTCGAAGGGTTCGACCGTTGCGTACGGAAGCGCCGCGGCCTCGATCTGCTCGATCGCGACCTCCCAGCCGCCGTCGCCGCCGACGGTGAGCGAGCGCGCGTCGTCGCCCAGCGCCTCGGCCCCCTCGGCCGTGGCGGTTCCCGCGAGCACCGTCACGCGGTACCGGCGGCCCGTCTCGTACGACGTGAACACGAAGGCACCGTCGACGGGAGACCGGAAGAAGTACGAACCCGTGAAGGGGGTGAGCACTTCCGCGGCATCCGCGATGGTGAACTCCCCCGCGTCTCCCGCCAGTCGCACCACCTCGCCCGACTCGAAGACCGCACGCGCCACCGGCACCCCGTCCACCAGCCACGAAAGGGTCGCCGCATCCGCCTGAACCTCGGACGGAAGGACCTCGCCGCGAAGGGAGGGCCCGAGCCGCAGAACGGCGTGCATTCCCGTCACATGGGACACGAGGTGGATGTGTTCGGAATGCGCGTGCAGCCCCACGACCGGCGAGAGGTTCAGCCATGAACCGCGATGGCTGAACGGGATCTCGCGCACGTCGAAAGAGGGCAGAGAAAAGTCGGTCACGAGAGCCTTTCCGGGCAGGGGGAGAGAGGTCAGTCCTTGACGGCACCGGCGGTGACGCCGGCGGCGACATATCGCTGAGCGAGGACGAGCAGGACAGCGGCGGGGATGGACGCCACCACGGCGGTGGCCATGATGGCGTTCCACTCCTGGTTGTTGTTGCCGATGTAGCGGTAGATGCCGATCGTGATGGGCTGCACCTTTCCGCCGCTGTTCAGGGTCGACGCGAAGATGAAGTCCGACCACGACCACAGGAACGCGAAGAGCGCGACCGTCACCATGGAGTTGCGGCTGACCGGCAGGACGATCGAGCGGAACGTCCGCCAGGTGCCCGCCCCGTCGATGCGCGCGGCCGCGAGCAACTCGTCGGGGATCCCCCGCATGAACGCGGTGAAGATCAGCACGCCGAAGGGCACCGCCAGAGTGGAGTCGGCCAGGATCAGACCGGGGATCGTGTTCAGGATGCCGAGGTTGAGGTAGATGGCGTAGAACCCCATCGCCATGATGATCCCCGGGATCATCTGCGCGATCAGGAGCGCGAAGCTCAGCGCGCTCCCGCCCCGCGGGTTCAGCTTCGCCAGGGCGAAGGCGGCGGGTGCCGACAGGGCCAGGGTGAGGATCACCGTGCCGAACCCAATGACGAAGCTGGTGCCGAGGAACGGCAGCTGGTCCGACAGCACCTTCTCGTATCCCTCGAACGTGGGGGTGAGGGGGAACAGATCGGGCGGCGACTTGCGCATGTCACTCTGCGGGGTGAGTGAGACGTTGACCATCCAGTAGACGGGGAACAGCATGACGGCCGTCAGCACCACCCCGACCAGTGTGATCCACCAGGGACGACGTTTCATCAGACTTCCAGACGGCGCTGAGCGCGGATGTAGATGAGCCCGAAGACGAGCGCAATGACGATGAGAAGGTTGCCGACCGCCGCTGCCGGGCTCAGATCGGGCAGCGCCGAGCCGAAGCCCAGCCGGTAGGACCAGATGGCGAACGTCGTCGATGTCGAGCCCGGACCGCCGCGGGTCATGATCCAGATGATGTCGAAGACCTTCAGGGTGTACACCAGGCCGAGCAGGATCGTGATCGCCGAGACCGGACGCAGAAGCGGGAAGGTGATGCGCCAGAACTTCTGCCACGCGTTCGCTCCGTCGATCGACGCCGCTTCATAGATGTCGGTCGAGATGTTCTGGAGGCCGCTGTACAGGATGACGAGGTTGAACGGGACACCGATCCAGATATTCGCGATGAGCACCGAGACCAGCGACCATTGCGGCGACGTGAGCCAGTTGACCTGACCGAGACCGATCGAGGTCAGGAAGAAGTTGACCACCCCCGACTCGGAGTTCAGCATCCACGACCACGCCGAGGCCGATACGAGCAGCGGCAGCAGCCAGGGCACGAGGAAGAGGGCGCGCAGCGTCGCCGACAGCGGGAACCGCTGGAAGAAGAACACCGCCAGCGCCATACCGATGGAGTACTGGAAGACGATCGACACGAGGGTGAAGGTCGCCGTGTTCATCAGCGCCGGCCAGAAGGTCGCGTCCTGGAACACGGCGACGTAATTGTCGAACCATACGAACGGGGCGTTTCCGTCGATGAAGGATCGCACCGTGTAGTCACGCAAACTCAGATCGAGGTTGCGGTACAGCGGGTAGGCGTAGAAGACGGCCAGATACACAACGACCGGGGCGATGAACGCCCAGGCCGCCCATTGGCCCCGCCGCCGGGGACGGCGGGCGGGGCCCGGGAGGGCGGCGGGTGACGCCGCCCTCCCTCGACCACCGCGAGCCGCTGACTCAGGAGGAGACTGTGCCAGGGTCATGTCGGTACTCGATTCTTCGTGGCTGGATCAGCTGTTGGCGCTCTGCTGAGCGGCGGTGAGGGCGTCCTTCGCCGACTGCGTTCCGGTGAGGGCGTTCTGCACCGCGGTCCACAACTGCTCGGAGATCACCGGGTACTTCGTGCCGAGGTTGTCACCGGTACGCGCCTGAGCGGCATTGACGGCTTCGACCCACGGCTCGAGCGTGGGATCCTCGGCCAGCTGAGCCTCCTGCGCGGCGGGCGTGGCCGCGATGTAGTTCAGCGAGTTGTCGGTGGCGACGACCTTGTCAGTGGCGGTGAGGCAGGACACGATCTCCGCCGACTTCTCGTAGCGCGCGGTGTCGCTCTGCACGGGCAGCGTGAGGAACTCGCCACCGGTGGGAGCCGCTGCGGCCCCGCCGTTTTTCCCAGGGATCGGAATGACGTCGTACCCCGCCTCCGCGGCCGCGGCCTTCTGCCACGTGCCGTTCTCGGCGAAGGCGTACTCGCCGGTGAGGAACTCTTCCCAGCTCGTGGTCTGAGTGTTGTTGATCACCGAGTTGGGCGCGAGCCCCTTGTCGACCCAGCCGGTCCACAGCTCGACGGCCGAAACGGCGTCGGCCGAGTCGAGCTCGGTGAGCTCGGCCCCGGAGCCCCAGTACCACGGAAGGAATTGGAAGCTACCTTCCTCGGTGCCAATGCCCGAGAAAGTGATCCCCTTCTTGCCTGCCGCGACGACCTTCTCGAGCGCTGCGTTCAGACTCGCCCAGTCCTTGACCGACGAGATCTCTACCCCGGCGGCGCTCAGAACGGTGGGGTTGTAGTACAGCGCCAGAGTGTTGGCACCGATCGGCACGCCGTAGGTCTGACCATCGACGACCGAAGCACCGAGGATGTTCTCGGCGATGTCCCCCGCATCGAGTCCGTTGTCTGCAGTCGAGGTCAGCAGGCCGGCCTCGACCAGCGTGGAGACGGCGGGATTGTCGATGAGCAGGATGTCGGGCGAGTCGCCCTGCTGACCCGACAGCAGCGCACGGCTGGTCAGGTCGCTGGTGTCGAATCCGGTGCGCTCGACGGTGACCCCGGCGTCTGCCGCGCATGCGTCGATGACCTTCGCCCAGTCGGAGGTCTCGTCGTACTGGGGGTACGGGTCCCAGAAGGTGAAGGCTTCGGCGGATCCGTCGGTATTGCCGGCGTCGTTCGTGCCACCTCCGGCACAACCGGCGAGAACGCCGACGGCGACCGCGCCGATGGCGATAGCGCCCAGAGCTCGGTTACGGGTGATTTTCGTGCTCACTGCGATTCCTTTCTGAATGTGACTGCGTTGTCGTACATGCAGGTAGCGCGTTGAACCGGTTCGATAGATGACGACGAAGACGGCCGCGCGTAACGCCCTTTCAGGCGGTGCTCCCCCTGTCGGTGAGCTCCGGCGCGATGAACCGAACGACGGGCGGGCCGCCGTTCGGGTCAGCGATACGCCGAACCAAGTGCTGGACTGCTGCGCGGCCCAGCGTGTCTGGGGATGTCTCGACCGCCGTGTAAGGCAGGAGGAAAGTGCGTCCGAAGTCCCGCGAGTAGAGGCTCACGACCGAGAGATCGCGGGGCACGACGGTCCCTCGCTCACGCAAGACGGACGGAAGCGCCGCGATCGACGCATCGTTGTGCACGATGAGGGCGCTTGCCCGAGGCTGAGAGTCGAGGATCGTGTTGAGACTGCGCTCGATGGCGGGCTGCTGCGACTCGCCGTAGTGCGCCGACAGAACGATCCCGTGGCGACCCGCGCGCTCGAGGGCCGCGTCGCGAAAGCGCCACGCGTAGGCTCCTCCCCGCTCGAACACGTGTCGCGGTGGCGAGATGAGGACGACCTCTCGATGCCCGAGGCCGTGAAGGTGATCGACGAGAAGGCGTGCAGCCTCACCGAAATCGAGGTCGAAGACGTCCAGCGCCTCCGTGTCCTTCGGCAGGCCCACCAGCGCGCCCGGCTGTCGCGCCTCTCGCAGAGGAGGCAGCCGCGGGTCGTCGTGCAACACGTCGAGCAAGACGACGCCATCGACCATGTTCGAGGAAGTGATCCGACGAATCGTATCGGGGCCGTGATCGTCGGTCACCATGAGGATGTCGTAGCCCAGTTCGCGCGCCGCAGTGGTGATCGCGAGGATGTACTGCAACATCGCCGGAGGGAATTCGTCTTCGTGGAACTGGAGGAGCAAGCCGATCACCATGGTCTGCGCCGTGGCGAGGGCACGGGCACCGGCATTCACCGTGAAGCCGAGCTGGTCGATGGCCGCATCGATACGATCTCGTGTCTCGCGGGAGATCGGACGGTTGCCGGAGAGGGCATAGGAGACCGTGCTTCGGGATACTCCCGCTGCTTTTGCCACGTCGGCGATGTTTACCATCGATGCATCCCCCTCCCCGTCGAACTGGTTCGACATGACACTAGCGACGTGGAGCCGAAAGCGCAACACTCGCTCGCGCACCTCTGTCGTTCCCCCGGATGGCGGTTGGCTGTGAGTTCCGCCGGCGGCGGCGCCCCTTGGCCGAGCGCTCTCTAGGCTCCGAACGTGGCCCCTGTGTCTTCTCGTCTCCGCGATCTTCCGGCCGTCGTCGCGGGGATCGCCGCGACCGTGCTCGGGGCCGGCCTCGGTGAACTCGCCGCCGCCCTCGTGGCGCCCTCGGCGAGCCCCTTCGCGGTCATCGGGGGCGCGATGATCGACCTCGCCCCGGCGTGGGCGAAAGACCTGGCCATCGACCTCTTCGGCACCGGCGACAAGGCCGCGCTGCTCGTCGGCATCGCCGTCCTGCTGCTGGTGGTCGCCGGGGTGGCCGGGGCGATCGAGAACCGCCGGCCCCCGTGGGGCCGCGTGGTGCTCGCGGGCCTCGGCGTCCTCGGCGCCGTGGTGTCGACGACCCGCGCCGATGCGGGGCTGCTGTCACCGGTGCCGTCGCTCATCGCGGGGGCGGGAGCCGCGATCGCGGGGGCTTTGCTGATCGGCCGCCCGCGGCGTGGGCCCCGGCGCCCCGTCGCCGAGGGCGCGCCCGCCGACGAGGGCATCACCCGCCGCGGAGTGCTCGCCCTCTCGGGCGTCGCGGTCATGGCGGGCGCCCTCGCCGCCTTCGGGTCGGTGGCGCTCAGCGGCGGGGCCCGGGCGATCAGCGCCGTGCGCGCCGCCCTGCGTCTGCCGACCCCCGCCACCATCGCGACGGTTCCGGATGCCGCGGAGCTCAGCATCGACGGACTCTCCCCCGTGATCACGCCCTCGGCGGATTTCTATCGCATCGACACCGCCCTCGTCGTGCCGCAGGTCGACCCTGCGACCTGGACGCTGCGCGTGCACGGGCTCGTCGAGCAGGAGGTCGTGCTGCGCTGGGAGGACCTCGTCGCCCTGTCCCAGAAGGAGACGGTGGCGACCCTCGTCTGCGTGTCCAACGAGGTCGGCGGCTCGCTTATCGGCACCGCGCGGTGGCTCGGCGTTCCGATCCGCGACGTCCTCGCCCGTGCGAAGCCGACCGCCGAGGCCGATATGGTGCTCTCGCGCTCCGTCGACGGGTTCACGGCATCCAGTCCCCTGGAGGCGCTCACCGACAGGCGCGACGCCCTCCTCGCCATCGGAATGAACGGCGAACCGCTGCCAATCGAGCACGGCTTCCCGGTCCGTCTGGTCGTGCCGGGGCTCTACGGCTACGTCTCGGCGACGAAGTGGGTGAGCGAGCTCGAAGTCACGCGCTTCGACCGCGCCGAGGGGTACTGGACGCCGCGCGGATGGTCGGAGCGCGGGCCGGTGAAGCTGCAGTCGCGCATCGACGTCCCGCGCGCGGGGGCGCGCGTGGAAGCCGGCTCGACCGTGATCGCCGGGGTGGCCTGGCACAACCACGTCGGCGTCGCCGGTGTCGAGGTGCAGATCGACGACGGTCCGTGGCAGGCGGCGACGCTGGCGACCGCGATCTCCGCCGACACCTGGGTGCAGTGGAGCCTGCCGTGGGAGGCGACCAGCGGCCTGCACGCCGCACGCTGCCGCGCGATCTCAGCCGACGGCAGCACGCAGACGTCCGACTCCGCCCCGCCCGCCCCCGACGGCGCGACGGGCTGGGACGAGGCGACGATCTCGGTCGCGTGACCCTCACGCGCGAGGTGCCGGAAGTTGTCGCCTGAGCAGGCTCCGAAGCGACGATTCGTGGCACCTCGCGGGATGGCGAGGGCGGTCAGGCCGTGAGCACGTGCCGCACCTGCTCGACCGCCCAGTCGAGCTCGGTCGCGCGGATCGTCAGCGGCGGAGCGATGCGGATGGTCTGCCCGTGCGTGTCTTTGACGAGCACGCCGCGGGCGAGGAGCTTCTCGGCGATCTCGCGGCCGGTTCCGGCCGCCGGATCGATGTCGACGCCCGCCCAGAGCCCGGCGATGCGCACCGCCGTCACGCCGCGACCGACGAGCGTCTGCAGCGCGGTCTCGAGGTGCGCACCGAGCGCCGCGGCCCGGGTCTGGAATTCTCCGGAGGCCAGCATCTCGACGACCCGCAGGCCCACGGCGGCCGCCAGCGGGTTCCCTCCGAACGTCGAGCCGTGCTCCCCCGCCCGGATGACGCCGAGCACGTCCTCGTTCGCGACGACCGCCGACAGGGGCAGGATGCCGCCGCCGAGCGCCTTGCCGAGCAGGTAGACGTCGGGTACGACGCCCTCGCGGTCGCACGCGAAGGTCGTCCCCACCCGGCCGAGACCCGACTGGATCTCGTCGGCGATGAAGAGCACATCGTTCGCGGTGCAGATCTCGCGCACCCGTCGCAGGAACCCCTCGGGCGGGAGGACGACGCCGGCCTCGCCCTGGATGGGCTCGAGGAGCACCGCGGCCGTGTTCTCGTCGATCGCCGCCGCGATGGCCTCGGCGTCGCCGTACGGCACGTGCACGAAGCCCGGCGCGTAGGGGCCGAAGTCGTCGTGCGCCGTGGGGTCGTCGCTGAAGCCGACGATCGTGGTCGTGCGGCCGTGGAAGTTGCCGTTCGCGACGATGATCGTCGCGGCATCCGCAGCGATGCCCTTGGTGCGGTAGCCCCAGGCGCGCGCGACCTTGATGCCGGTCTCGACGGCCTCGGCCCCGGTGTTCATCGGCAGCACGAGGTCTTTGCCGCAGAGCTGCGCGAGCGCCGTGGCGAAGGGACCCAGACGGTCGTTGTGGTACGCGCGGCTGGTCAGGGTGAGGCGTTCGAGCTGCTCGCGCGCCGCCGCGAGGATCGCGGGGTGACTGTGGCCGAAGTTGAGAGCCGAGTAGGCCGAGAGCAGGTCGAGGTAGCGCTTGCCCTCGACGTCGGTGACCCACACGCCCTCGGCGCGCGAGACGACGACGGGGAGCGGGTGGTAGTTGTGCGCGAGGTGCGCGCCCTCTTCGGCGATCAGGTGCGCGCCGAGGTCGTCGACGGCGGTGCTCATCGGGATCCGCCTCGCAGCTCCAGCGTGCAGCACTTGATGCCGCCACCACCGAGCAGCAGCTCGGAGAGGTCGACCTTCACGGGCGTGTAGCCGCGCTCGCGCAGCTGGGCCTCGAAGCCCACGGCGCGGGGCGAGATGATGACGTTCTTGCCGTCGCTGGCCGAGTTGAGGCCGAACACCGAGCCGTCGGCATCCGAGACCCGGATCGCGTCGGGGTAGCGCTCGCGCAGGGTCGCCTGGCTCTTCTCGTCGAAGGCGTTCGGCAGGTAGGCGATGTTGGCCTTCTCGGCGCCCCCCGGTCCTTCCACGGGGTCGAGCACCGCGATCGCGGTGTCGAGGTGGTAGAACCGCGGGTCGGTGAGCGTCAGCGACACGACCTCGCGTGAGAACACCTCGCCCACCTCGCGGTGGCTGTCACCGGTCGAGCGGAAGCCCGTCCCGGCGAGGATGGTGTCGCCCACGAGCAGGAAGTCGCCCTCGCCCTCGTTGACCTCGACGGGCTCGGCGACCTCGAAGCCGGACGCTGCGAACCAGTCGATGAAGGCGGGCGCCTCGGCGGCGCGCTCGCGGAAGCGGAACTTGGGGCCGTAGGCGACGCCGTCGATGACGAAGCCGCCGTTGGCGGTGTAGACCATGTCGGGCAGTCCCTCGACGGGGTCGATCAGCTCGATCTCGTGCCCGAGCGACACGTAGGTGTCGTACAGCGCCTGCCACTGCGTCAGGGCCAGGTTGGTGTCGGTGGGCCGCGAGGGCTCCATCCACGGGTTGATGCTGTAGCTCACCGTGAAGTGCTCGGGCCGGCACATCAGATAGCGACGGCGCTGCTGCACGCGCTCGGTTCCGGCCGCGGAGGCGGCGGTCGAGTCGGTGGCGGCGGTGGGGGTAGCGGACATCTCTGCTCCTCGGAGAAAAGGTGCGGCGGACGCTGTCCTGGGGCCTGGTGGCCCTTCAACTCGACGACGCCGGGGCGCCGTGCGGGGAAAGGTCGATCCGAGCACGCCGCGGCCATTCTCGCACGCGGGCGCGGAAGGGCGCGAGCGGCGCTGCGCGGGGGCGTGCGCCACACGCTCCGCGATGTGCAGAACCTCCGCGGCATCCGACGCCGGACCACGGAGGTTGCGCGCATCGCGGAGGATGCGCCCCCGCGAACAACCCGGATGCCGCCTACACGGCGCCGCGTACGCCCTCGGCCCGCAGCCGCGCGACGTCGGCCGCACCGTGCAGGCCCGCGTCGGACCCGAGGCCCGTCGCCACCAGGCTGCCGCACGCCAGCCCTCGCTCGGCGGCCTCGACGATGTCGGTGCCGTCGACCAGCCCCCAGATGAACCCCGCGCTGAACGCATCGCCGCAGCCCGTCGTGTCGACCACGTCGACCGCGTATGCCGCGAGACGCATATCGCGCCGCTCGCGCGTGCTGATGCTGACCCCCGCGGCGCCGCGCGTGATCACGACGGTGGTGACACCGGCATCCAGGTAGAACGCGATCGCCTCGTCGAGCGTCGCCGCTCCGGCGAACGACAGCGCGTCCTCTTCGCTGGGGAAGAGGTAGTCGACCAACGGCAGACACGGCAGCACGGCGTCACGATCGGCGGGAGCGCCGGTGGGGATGAAGTCCATCGTCGTCACGACACCGGCCGCACGCGCACGGCGGAGCAGCTCGACGCTCGGCGCCCCATCGATGCCGGGCAGCAGGCACGTACCGCCCAGGTGCAGCACGGCGACATCGTCGAGGTCGACGGCGGCCAGGTCGTCGGCGCGTATCGCGGCGTTCGACCCGATGACGTGCAGCGCCGGTCGGCTGCCGTCGCGGCGGATCGGCAGCATCGTCGCCGAGGTGGGGTGCGCGGACCGCACCGCCAGGGCGTCGACGTCGACGCCCTCGGCCGCCATCGTCGAACGCAGGAACACGCCCAGCGCGTCGTCGCCGACCGCTCCCACCGTGGCCACGGGCACGCCCAGGCGCGCGAGGTCGACGGCGGTCGCGGCGGCGGTGCCCGCCACGGTGAGGCGGATCTCGTCGAGCAGGGCGAGTCCCTGACCGGCAGGGATGGCGTCGACGTAGCGACCGAGCACGTCGGCGACGTGGAGGCCCACGGTCAGGACGCGACGGCCGCCGAGCGCACGGGTGGACTGCGACATGGGTCTCCTCGGTGTCGGGAACGGCCGAAGCCTACTGACGCGGTCACCGGTGACGACTTCATTTCACCGTGTGACGCCCGAGTCGAACGTTGTCTCGCCCCCTCCCTACGCTTCGAGAGTCCGCTCCCCGGCGGCACCCCACACAGCATCAGCGGCGACGCGCACCCCGACGCGAGCGCCCTCCGGCCCACAGGAGCCCCACCGTGAGAAAGTCCCTCCTCGCCCTTCCGGCGCTCGTCGTCGCGGCGGGCATCGCCCTCAGCGGCTGTTCGACCGTCTCGTCCGACGGCGCGGCCCCCAACGGCGAGGGCGTCGACGCCAGCCAGCCGCTCGCGGGCAAGACCATCGGCATCGCGGTCGTCGGAACGCAGCACTTCTGGGACCGCGAGGCCTTCCAGGGCGCGGTCGACGAGGTCACCAAGCTCGGCGGCACGCCGCTGACCACCGACGGCAACCGCGACAACACCCTGCACGCGCAGAACCACGACATCTTCCTCGCGCAGAACGTCGACGCGGTCATCACGATCCTCGGCGACGCCTCGGTCGACCCGAAGCTGCAGCAGCTGCACGACGCCGGCATCCCCGTCTTCGGGGTGGACCACGCCTCGGAGTACGCCGTCAACAACGCGCAGTCCGACAACCAGGTCGGCGGCGAGGCCCTCGGCAAGATCACCGGCGACGCCCTCGGCGGTCAGGGCAACGTCGCCGTGTTCAACGCGTTCGGCCAGAGCCTGTCGTTCTGCGGCGAGCGCTACGACGCGTGGAAGAACGAGCTCTCGACGGACTACCCCGGCGTCAAGCTCATCGAGCCCGAGCTCGCCGAGCAGTTCGCCAACGCGCCCGACGACGCGCGTCAGCAGACGCTCGCGCTGCTCGAGAAGTACCCGGTCGGAACGATCCAGGGCATCCACGTGGCGTGCTGGGACCAGCCCGCCATCGGCGTGGTGCAGGCCATCGAGGACTCCGGCCGCACCGACGTGAAGGTCACGGCCTTCGACGCCGGCCCCGACACCCTCGAGATCATGAGCGAGCCGAACAGCCCGTTCGTCGGCAACATCGCACAGCTTCCGCGCAAGATCGCCACGATCTCGGCCGACAACGTCGGCAAGTACTTCCTGGGCGAGACGGTCGACAAGGTCAGCTACGTCGACACGATCCCCGTCGCCGGTCCCGACGAGGCGAAGAAGGTCTCGAAGGAGCTGGGCTACACCCAGTGATCGAAAGCTCCTCCCCCCTCGTGACGCCGGTGCTCCGCATGACCGGCGTCACGAAGGCGTTCGCGGGCGTCCCGGCTCTCCGGGGCGCCTCGATCGACGTGCGCCCGGGCGAGGTGCACGGCCTCGTCGGCGAGAACGGCGCGGGCAAGTCCACGCTCATCAAGATCCTCGCGGGGCTGTACGAGCGCGACGGTGGCACCGTCGTCATCGACGGCACCGAGACCGAGCGGCTCACCCCCTCCGATGCGCACGCCGCCGGCATCCGGTTCGTGCACCAGGAGCTGCAGCTCGTGCCCGACATGACGGTGGCCGAGAACGTGTGGCTCGGCAACGAGCGGAGCGCGGGCGGGGTGCTCCGCGGCCGCGCGATGCGGGCGCGGGTGACCGAGGTGCTGCACGACGTGCTCGGCATCGACCTCGCTCCCACCCGGCTCGTGCGCGACCTCGGGCCCGCCGAACGCAAGCTCGTGCAGGTGGCCCGCGCGCTCGTCGACGACAACGCGCGCGTCATCGTCTTCGACGAGCCGACCGCCCCTCTCGCGAGCGCCGAGGCCGAGCAGCTGCTCGGCATCATCGGGCGCCTGCGCGAACGCGGCATCTCGAGCCTGTACATCTCGCACTACCTCGGCGAGGTCACGCGCATCTGCGACCGCGTGACCGTGCTGCGCGGCGGCCTCGACGTGGGGCGCCTCGAGGCGGTCGGCCCCGACAGCGGCCGCGAGATGATCCGCCTCATGATCGGGCGCGAGATCGACGACCTCTACCCCGCCCGCCGTCCGCCGGTGACCGCGCCGGCCGTGCTGAGCGCCCGCGGCCTCGGTGTCGGCACCGTGGTGCACGGCGTCGACCTCGACGCGCGCCCGGGCGAGATCGTCGGGGTGACGGGGCTTCTCGGCTCCGGCGCCTCGGAGCTCGGCGAGGCCCTCGTGGGCCTTCACCGCCACACCGGCGAGCTGCGCCTCGGCGAGCGCCGCTTCCGTCCGTCGAGCCCGGCCGCCGCCCTCGAGGCCGGCGTCGTGCTCGTGCCCCGCGACCGCCGTCACGACGGTGTCGTGCTCGACTTCTCGGTGCAGCAGAACCTCACGCTGTCGACCCTCGCGATCGATGCCCGCGCGGGGCTCCTCGACGCCCCCGCCGCCCGCGCGCGCGCCGACGAGCTGTCGGAGCGCCTCGACATCCGCCCCCGCGACACGACCGCCCAGACGCGGCTGCTCAGCGGCGGCAACCAGCAGAAGGTCGTGCTGGGCCGCAGCCTCGCCGCCGGCGCGCGCGTCATCGTGCTCGACGAGCCCACCGTCGGCGTCGACATCGGCGCCAAGCAGGAGATCTACCGCCTGTTGGCCGAGCTCGCGGCATCCGGGACCGCGGTGGTGGTCGTCTCGACCGACCCCGCCGAGGTGCTCGGACTCGCCGACCGCATCGTGGTGCTCGAGCGCGGACGCGTCGCCCACGAGGTGTCGACCGACGGTCTCACCCTCGAACACCTCAGCGCCCTCGTCACCGGCAGCGGTGACGCACGATCGGAAGGGGATGCCGCGTGAGCGCCCTCGCCGTCGAGCGCCCCGCGCTCGCTCCCCGCATCCGGAGCCTGCTGGCCCGGCGCGGTCCCCTGCTCGTCGTCCTCGCGATGACGGTGTACCTCGCCGTGACGGCGAAGGGCTTCCTCGGCCTCGCCAACGTCACCGCGAGCCTCACCCAGGCGGCCCCGGTCGCGCTGGTCGCGATGGGGCTCGCGATCGTCGTCATCGGCGGCGGCGACGACGTCGTGGTGGGCGGCATCGACCTGTCGATCCCCGCCACCGCGGCGCTGGCGACCGCGATCGTCAGCGATCAGCTGACCTCGTACGGCACACCGTTCGCGGTCGCCTTCGCCCTCGGCATCCTGGTCACGACCCTGTTCGGCGTGCTGAACGCGATCCTCGTCGGCTGGGTGGGACTGTCGTCGATCCTGGCGACGCTGGCCGTGTACGTCGCGGTCGTGGGCATCACGCGCGTGGTCAGCGGCAACCGCCGCATCGACGTCACCGACCCGCTCGTCGTCGCCGTGCGCGATACGCGGATCGCCGGCATCCCCCTCGCCGCCGTGCTCATGCTGATCGTGGCCGCGGTGCTCGTGTTCGTGTTGGCCCGCACGCCCTACGGCCTGCGCCTGCAGGCGGTCGGCGGCAACCGGGATGCCGCGACCTTCGCCGGCATCCCCGCTCAGCGCTACATCATGTCGACGTTCGTCATCGCGGGCGTCGTGGCGGGGCTCAGCTCGCTGCTGCTCGTCGCGCGCGGCTCGGGCAGCAGCCCGGGGATCGACGAGCGCCTCATGGTCGACATGGTGCTGGCGACCTTCCTCGGCGCCGCCTTCACCCGCCGCGGCACGGTCACCGTATTCGGCTCGGTGCTGGGTGCCCTGTTCGTGGCGCTGCTGTCGAACGGCCTGATCCTCTCGCGGGTCGCCAACGCCTGGGTCGACGGGTTCAAGGGCGTGCTGATCCTGCTCGTCGTGGCCGCGGCCGCCGCGCGCAAGAACGAGGAGGCCCGCGCATGAGCACGACCGCCCCCCGCGCCCGGTGGTCGGGCGTCGCCGGCTCGGCCGCCGCGACCGTCACCCGCTACGGCTTCGTCGCCGCGTTCGCCGTGCTCATCGTGTTCTTCTCGTTCGCGAGCGACGCGTTCCTGCGCCCGAGCAACCTGCTCAACGTGCTCGACGGCGTCGCGATCCTGCTGCTGGTCGCCCTGGCCCTCACCGTCGTGGTGTCGTCGGGCGGAATCGACCTGTCGGCGGCGGTCGCCGTGGACTTCGGCGCGTGGTTCGCGATCGTGTCGATGATGTCGTTCGGGATGCCGTGGCCCGTGGCCGTGCTGCTCGGACTCCTCGGCGGCGCGCTCATCGGCGCGCTCAACGCCTTCCTCATCGTGGGGCTCGGGGTCACCCCCTTCCTCGCCACGCTCGGCGCCTTCTTCATCGGCCGCAGCGCCCAGCAGATCGGCACCAACGGCGGGGCCAGCGTGAGCTTCCGCGCCGCCCCCGAGGGCTTCACCTTCCTCGGCTCGGGCGACGTGCTGGGCATCGGCATCCCCGTGATCATCGCCGCCGTCGCGGCGGTGGGTGTCGGCATCCTGCTGCACCGCACCCCCGCGGGCGTGCGCATCCAGGCGATGGGCCTGCAGGACCGCGCGGCGGTCGTCGCGGGGCTGCGCACCCGCCGCATCCGCGTGCTCGTGTACGTCGGCGCGGGCGTGCTGTGCGCGGCGGGCGGCATCCTGCTGAGCGCGTCGCTGCGCCTGTACACCCCGCTCGCCGGGTTCAGCTACCTGCTCGACGCCATCGCCGCGGTGTTCATCGGCGCCTCGATGCACCCGCGGTCAAGGCCCAACGTCCCCGGCACCGTCGTGGGAGTACTGTTCCTCGGCGTGCTCGCGAACGGCCTCGACCTGCTCGGCCTCGACTTCAACGTCAAGGCCGCCGTGCAGGGCGTGGTGCTGCTCGTCGCCCTCGTGCTGGCGTACACCGTCGCGCAGCGCGCGCGGGCAGCGGCGGAGCGCCGGCCCGCCCCGGCGGCCCCCGCCGCCGGCACCGTGGGCTCGGCCCCGGCCGGCGAGCGCACCACGATCCCGCCCTCGACCACCGACACCACCTCGGGCGGCACGGCGTGACCCCCGCCGTCCTCGGCATCGACGCCGGCACCACCGCGGTCAAGGCCGTGCTGTACTCGCTCGAGGGCGAGACGCTCGCCGCCGGCCACCGGGCCGTGGGCGTCGTGCGCACCCCCGACGGCGGAGCCGAGAGCGATATCGACGCGGTCTGGGACGCCGTCGTCGGCGCCGTCCGCCAGGCCCTGTCGCTCGCGCGGAGCGCCCAGCCCGATGTCGTCGCGATCGGCGTCACGGGCCAGGGCGACGGCGCCTGGCTGGTCGACGGCGAGGGACGCCCGGTGCGCCCCGCGGCCCTGTGGCTCGACGGCCGAGGCGCCGACCGCGTCGCCGCCTGGCAGCGCGACGGGCGCGACGCCGCCGTCGTCGCCGCAACCGGCTCGGCCAGCTTCCCCGGCACCCTGCCCGTGCTGCTCGACGGCTTCGCCGAGACCGAGCCCGAGACGCTCGCCCGCGCGGCCCACCACCTCAACTGCAAGGACGCGGTGCGCCACCGCCTCACCGGCGAGGTCGCCACCGATCCCTCCGAGGCCTCGCGCACCTACCTCGACCCGGCGACTCTGGCGTACTCCGACGAGATGATCGACGCGCTCGGTCACCGCCGCTTCACGCACCTCCTCGCCCCGGTGCGCGCCCCGCACGAGGTCGCCGGACCGCTCACCGACGCGGCCGCCGACGAGCTCGGCCTCACCGCCGGGGTCCCGGTGGCCGTGGGGCTCGTCGACTCCGCCGCGTGCCCGGTGGGCCTGGGCGCCCTCGCCGATCAAGACGGCTGGGTCGTGCTCGGCACCACCGCCACCGTGGCCGTCAACCGCGCCGATCGGGCCGCCGCCGACAGCGGGATCGGCATCCTTCTTCCCACCGGCCGCGGCACGCAGGTGATCGAGGCCCTGTCGTCGATGGTCGGCACCCCCAACCTCGACTGGGTGCGGGACTCGCTCGGGCTGTCCGATCGCGGATGGAGCGAGCTGGAGCGCCTCGCCCGCACCGCGACCGACGGCAGCGGGGGCGTCGTCTACCTGCCCTACGGATCGCCGAGCGGCGAGCGCGCCCCCTTCGTCGACGCCGCGGCCTCGGCCTCGTGGGTGGGCATGAGCGTCACGACCACCCCGGCGCAGCTGCTGCGCAGCGTCTTCGAGGGACTCGCGTTCACCGTGGCCGAGAGCCTCGACCTGCTGGATGCCGGTGACCGGGTGCCCGTGTGCGGCGGCGGCGCGCGCAGCGACCTGCTCTGCCAGTTGCTCGCCGACGTGTCGGGACGCACCATCGTGCGCACCGCCGACCCCGAGATCGGCGCGCGTGGAGCCGCGACCATCGCCCTCGTGGCGGCCGGGCTCGCCGACGACCTGGCGGCCGCGGTGCGGGTGTTCCCCGCCGACACGGTCGAGTTCACCCCCCACCTCTCCCTCGCCCTGGGGGCTGCGCGCGACGTGTTCGCGCGCGTGCGCGCGGCGCTGCGGCCGGAGTGGCCCGCACTGCGCGTGCTGGGTCGGCTGTCGCCCCCGGCGGAGACGGCCGCGTCCGATCCCGCACGCGAGGGCACGCGCCCCGCCACCGACCTCGCCGAGACCGAGCGCACCGACGCCGCGGCCCCCGCCGCCCACCTCGACGCATCCCGCCTCGAATCCCCCACCCCCGAGAGGACACCCGCGTGACCCGCATCGTCATCACGGCCCCCTTCGACCCGCGCACCGCCGCCGAGATCGCGGGCGACGTGCTCGTGGCATCCGAGGCCGAGACCGGCCAGTCGCTCGGCGCCCGCGCCGCCGCCGACCCCGCCTTCGCCGCCGCCCTGGCCGACGCCGACGTGGTGATCGCCGAGCTCGACCGCATCGACGACGCGGCCCTCGCGGCCGCCCCCCGCCTCGCGCTCGTCGTCGCGTGCCGCGCGAACCCCGCCAACGTCGATCTGGCCGCGTGCGCCGCGCGCGGGGTCGAGGTGCGCACGACCCCGGGCCGCAACGCCGACGTCACCGCCGACTTCACCCTCGCGCTGCTGCTCGCGACGGTGCGCCACGTGCCCGCCGCCTCGGCGTGGCTGCGCGAGGGCCACTGGAGCGCCGACGACGTGTTCGAGCCCTACGCGCGCTTCCGCGGTATCGGGCTGTCTGGCCGTCGGCTCGGCGTCGTCGGCGGCGGAGCGGTCGGCCGCCGCGTCGTCCGGCGCGCCCAGGGCTTCGGCCTGCGCATCGCCGTGTACGACCCGTTCCTCGCCCCCGGCGCCCTCGGCGACGACGTACAGCACGTCGAGCTCGACGACCTGCTCGCCGAGAGCGACATCGTCACCCTGCACGTCCCGCTGACGCCCGAGACGACGGGGCTGCTGGGGGCGCGCGAGTTGGCGCTCCTGCGCTCCGACGCCTACCTGATCAACGCCGGGCGCGCCGCCCTCGTCGATCGTGAGGCGCTGCTCGCGGTGCTCCGCGACCGACGCATCGCCGGCGCCGGGTTCGACGTGTTCCACGACGAGCCCCTCGCGCCCGACGACGAGCTGCTCAGCCTGCCGAACGTCACCCTCACCCCGCACATCGCCGGGGCCTCCGACGACGTCGTCGTCGAGCACTCCCGCCTGGCGGCCGCGGCCGTGGCATCGTTCTTCTCCCGGAAAGAGACCTCATGACCGTCACCCCCACCGCCGACGTCGTCGTGCTCGACATCGAGGGCACGACCTCGGCCGCCGGCTTCATCCTCGGCGACCTCTACGACTACGCCCGCCCGCGCCTCGACGAGGTGCTCGGTCGCGACGACGACACCGTCCGCGCCGCCCGCGCCGACGCGATCGTCGAGACGGGCCTGGATGCCGATGCCTCCGACGCCGAGATCGCCGAGGCGCTGCGCGGACTCATGGCGAAAGACGTCAAGTCGACGCCGCTGAAGACGCTCCAGGGCATCATCTGGGCCGAGGGCTTCGCCGCGGGCGAGATCCACTCGCAGTTCTTCGACGACGTGCCGCCACGCCTGCACGCGTGGCACGAGGACGGCATCCGTCTCGCCGTGTACTCCTCGGGCTCGATCGCCTCGCAGGTGCCGTGGTTCCGCCACGCCCCGCAGGGCGACCTCACCCCCCTCGTCGAGGACTTCTTCGACACCGTGAAGGCCGGGCCGAAGAAGGAGCGCGCGTCGTTCGACGCCATCGCCGCGGCCCTCGACGTCTCGCCCGAGCGCGCCCTGTTCCTCACCGACCACCCCGACGAGGTGACCGCCGCCCTCGCCGCGGGCTGGCAGGTCGTCGCCCTCGACCGCGCGGGCGAGCCGTGGGCCGGCGCCGACTTCGCCGCGCCCGCCGTGGCGTCCTTCGACGAGATCGAGGTCACCCGATGAGTCTTCCCGCCGCCGACCGCGTGCAGGCCGCCGGGGCCGCCCTCGCCGCCGAAGCCTCGCGCTTCTCGGGCTACGGCTGGATGCGCGGGACCTCGGGCAACCTCTCGGTCGTCGTCGACCGCGACCCGCTCGTGCTCGCCGTCACCGCCTCGGGCCTCGACAAGTCGCTGCTCACCGACGCCGACGTCGTGCTCATCGACGCCGCCGGTCACGCCATCGACGCCGACGACCCCCGACCCCCGTCGGCCGAGTCGGGCCTGCACGCGCACATCGCCGCCCGCACGGGCGCGAACGCCGTGTTCCACGTGCACGCGTTCGACGCCGTCGTCGCCGGGCATCGGTGGCCGAGCGGCGTCGAGATCCGCGACATGGAGATGCTCAAGGGCATCGGCCACCTCGCCGACGACGAGACGGTCACCATCCCCGTCATCCGCAACCACCAGGACATGACCGTCGAGGCCGGCTGGTTCGACGAGGTCTACCGACCCGCCACGGCCTCGGTGCCCGAGGTCCCCGCTCTGATCGTCGCGAACCACGGCATGTACGCCTGGGGTGCCGATGTGGCTGCGGCCCGTCGCCACCTCGAGATCACCGAGTGGCTCTTGCGCTTCGCCGTCGCGACGCGCTGAGCTTCGGCATCCCTCTTCCCCACCCCCAACGAAAGGAGCGGCCATGACCCTGCTGACCGTCTGGAAAGCGACCGACCCGAGCACGCCCGTGCTCGAGACCACCGAAGAGAGCGACATCCGCGAGGCCCTCGCCGAACTCGGCGCCCGTTTCTCGCGCTGGGAGGTCAAGGACGTGCCCACCGGCGCCTCGCAGGACGAGGTGCTCGCGCTGTACGCCGACGAGATCGGCGAGGTGAAGGAGCGCGAGGGCTACACCCTCGTCGACGTCGTCGCCCTCGACCCCGCGCAGGACGACTACGACGAGGTCAAGACGCCGTTCCGCGAGAAGTTCCTGTCGGAGCACGCGCACGACGACGACGAGGACCGCTACTTCGCCAAGGGTGCCGGCGTGTTCTACCTGCACGCGAACGAGAAGGTGCACGCGGTGTACTGCGAGGCGGGCGACCTCATCTCGGTGCCGGCGAACACCACGCACTGGTTCGACATGGGCACCTCGCCCCACTACGTCAGCGTGCGCTTCTTCCACGACGACGACGGCTGGGTCGGCCACTTCACCGGCAGCCCGATCGCCGAGTCGTTCGCGTCGTTCGACCAGCTCGCGGAGCGTCGCGCGCAGCTCGCCTGAGCTTCCGCTCGGGCCGGCCGGCCCCGGCCGGTCGCACCTCGCAGAAACGCCCGATCCCCGCAGTCTTCCCCACGGATTCTGCGGGGAACGGGCGTTTCTGCGTGCCCGGGTCGCCGTGACGACCCGGGCACGGCGACCGAAGAGATCGCGCTGTCGCGACGAGCCCCTCGCGCTCGTCAGGCGATCATGCCCGCGCGAGCGAGAGCGCAGCCCACGCGATGGGAGGCAGGCTCACGTGCAGGATGCCGCCGTCCAGCCGAGCCGCGACGGTTCCCGGCTGCACGCGCTCGGGCTCGTCGAGCGTGTTGCGTGCGTACGGGTCGTCGTCGTGGAGCAGGTGCGTCTCGACGATCTCGACGTCGCCCAGCCCGCTGACGTCGATCGCGAGGTCGACGGCCTCTTCGCGACCGCGGTGCACCACGAAGATCGCGGTGGCACCGGTCTCGGCATCGTGGGTGGCGACCGCGTCCACCGCCGGGACCGCGCCGAACTTCTCGGTCCCGATGAGCGGTGCCTCGACCTGCAGGCGTACCGCGTCGCCCTGCGCGAGCCGCGAGGTGATCGCGAAGGGGAAGAATGTCGTCTGGCGCCAGGACGGTCCGCCGGGCTCGGTCATGATCGGGGCGATCACATTGACGAGCTGGGCCAGAGACGCCGATGCCACGCGGTCGGCGTGCTTGAGCAGCGAGATCATGAGGCTGCCGAAGACCACGGCATCCAGAGCCGAGTACACGTCCTCGAGCAGGCGCGGGGCGACCGGCCAGTTATCGACGCCGGTGATCTGGTCGACGTCGTGGAAGCGGGTCTGGTACCAGATGTTCCACTCGTCGAACGAGATCTCGATTCTCTTCGCGCTGCCGCGCACGGCGCCGACGTGGTCGGCGGTCGCGACGACGGCCTCGATGAAGCGGTCGGTGTCGACGGACGAGGCGAGGAACGAGTCGATGTCGCCGTCGTGCTCCTGGTAGTACGCGTGGCACGAGATCATGTCGACGTCGTCGTACGTGTGCTCCAGCACGACGCGCTCCCATTCGCCGAACGTCGGCATCGACGCTCCCGACGATCCGCACACCACGAGTTCGATCGAGGGGTCCAGCTGGCGCATGCCCTTCGCGGTCTGAGAAGCGATCTTGCCGTAGTCATCGGCCGAACGGTGGCCGAGCTGCCAGGGCCCGTCCATCTCGTTGCCGAGGCACCACACGCGCACGGCGAACGGCTCCGCCCGACCGTTGTCGATGCGCTGCTGAGACAGGGCCGTGCCCCCGGGGACGTTGCTGTACTCGAGCAGGTCGAGGGCCTCGAGCGTGCCCCGGGTGCCGAGGTTGACGGCCAGCATGAGGTCGCTGCCGGCCTTGTCGAGCCAGTCCGCGAACTCGTGCAGGCCGATCTCGTTCGTCTCGGTCGAGTGCCACGCGAGGTCGAGGCGGCGCGGGCGCTGTGCGCGCGGTCCGACGCTGTCCTCCCACCGGAAGCCCGAGACGAAGTTGCCGCCGGGATAACGGATCGTCGAGACCCCGAGCTCGCGCACGAGCTCCAGCACGTCGCGACGGAAGCCCTGCTCGTCTGCCTCGGGGTGGCCGGGTTCGTAGATGCCGTCGTAGACGTGGCGGCCGAGGTGCTCGACGAAACCGCCGAACAGACGGCGACGGACGGCCCCGATCGGGAAGCGGGGGTCGAGAGTCAGGCGGGCGGTGGTCATCGTGCTCCTCGGGATGCGTACTCGGCGAATCGGTCGGCGACGGGGTTGCGGCGGCGCGCGAGCCCGGTCTCGGTCTCCACGAGGTCGTGGAGCCCCATGGTCAGAAGATGGGCGGACCGCGTCTCGTCGCTGTGCCGGTAGGTCCACTCGTACATGTCGAACAGCGGCCACCACGTGTAGCCGACGACGTAGACCCCGTCGGCGCGAAGCCCCTGGACGGTGGCGACGGAATCGTCCAGCCACCGCAGGCGCGTGGCGACGTCGTCGGTCACGCAGGTCTCGGCGAGCATCACCGGCGCGCCGTAGCGGGCGGCGTAGGTGCGCAGCATCTCGGCGAGCCCCTCGACCCCGTCGTCACGCGTGGGACGGGGGTCGGCGAAGCCGCCGGAGTGATGGATGCCGCTCTCGAACAGTTCCGTCGAGTGCCGGGGGTAGTAGTTGACGCCCATCACATCGGGCTGCACGGCGTTCTCGGCGAACCACGCGAGCGTCTCGTCCGAGGTGCCGTGCGCGCGCAGCAGAGGGAGGAGCGGATGGTCCGCCCCGACCGCACCGGTCACGAGATCCTCGACGAGGAAAGCCTGGTGGCGGTATCGCTCGGCCGTCTCGCGGTGTTCGGGAGCATCGATGTCACCGGCGTACCGCATCGACGCGTCGACGTGCACGAAGGTGGCGCGATCGCCGAGCACCTCGGCCACCGCCCGCTGGGTCTCGACGAAGCCGCGGGCGATCGCGGTCGAGATCTCGACGAGTCCGGCGAGGCCCCGACGGTACGGGGGCCAGTAGGCGTACTCGCCGCTGAACAGGGAGTGCAGCATCGGCTCGTTGACGGGGGTGTAGTCGGTGGCGAGGTCGCGATAACGATCCGCGGCGCGCGCGGCGTACTCGGCGACGAACGAGGCGTAGTCGGGGTGGGCGAACTCGCCCTCGATCCACGTCGGCGTGCCGTAGTGCAGCAGATCGACGATCGGCCGGATGCCGCGAGCGGCGAAGCCGTCGAGCACCCGGTCGGTCCACGACCAGTCCCACGTCCCGCGCTCGGGCGACACGACGTGCCACGGGATCCCCCAGCGCAAGAACTCGGCATCCACCGACACCGCCAGGTCGAGGTCGTCACTCCAGCGCTCGTAATGCTCGGTGAGGGCGTACTCGTCGATCGCGCGCTCGCCCGGGCGTTCTTGCGGCACGAAGGTGTTTTCGATGCCGGCACCGAAGTGCAGCCGGCCGTCGCGATACCAGGGGGTCGTCGACATGGGGGTCTCTCTCATTTCAGTCCCGACGTTCCGACGCTCTCGACGAACCGCCGCTGGATCAGCAGGAACAGGATCGCCAGCGGCAGCACCGCGATCAGCGAGCCCGCCATCATCACGCCCTGCGGGATGATCCCGCCCGGCCCGGTCAGCAGCGTCAAGCCGGAGGTCACCGTGCCCATCTCGGAGTCGGTCGTGAAGACGAGCGGCCAGAGCAGGTCGTTCCAGTTGTTGACGAACGTGAAGATGCCGAGCGTCAGCAGCGCCGGCACCGCGTTGGGCAGAACGATGCTGCGGAAGATGCGCAATTCGCTCGCCCCGTCGATACGCGCAGCGTTGTCGAGGTCGCGGGGCAGCGACAGGAAGAACTGCCGCAGGAAGAAGATGCCGAACGCGTCCGCGGCGCGCGGGGCGATAAGCCCGGCGTAGGAGTTGACCCATCCCAGGTCAGAGACGAGTTGGTAGATCGGGATCAGGGTCGCCTGGAACGGGATCATGAGGCTCGCGATGATCGCGATCAGCAGGATCTTGTTGCCCCGGAAGTCCAGGCGGGCCAGCGCGTAGGCGGCGAGGGAGTCGAACACCAGCGCGAATAGGGTGACCCCGCCCGCGAAGACGAAGCTGTTGGCGATGAGGCGGGCGAAGGGCAGCTCGGTGAAGATCCGCGCGAAGTTGTCGAGCGTCCACTGACCCGGCAGCAGGGTCGGCGGATACGCATTCACCTCGGCCACGGGCTTGAAGGCCGTGAACACGATGATGAGGATCGGCAGCATCAGCACGAGGGTCGAGGCGGCGACCACGACGAGCAGGGTCGCCGACACGAGGCGGCGGCGACGGGCCTGCGGCGAGTTCCGACGGACGGGGATCGCGGATGCCGGGGCGGCGGGCGCGGGAGCGAGGGCGGTCATGCGGCATCCTGCTCTCGTCGTGAGAAGAAGAGGAACTGGGTCAGGCTCAGCACGAGGGTGACGAGCAGCAGGACGTACGACAGGGCGGACGCGAAGCCGAGCTCGAGCTTGCGGAAGCCGGACTGGTAGATCTCCATGACGATCGTCTGCGTGGTGCCGTAGGGGCCACCGCCGGTCATGACGTAGATCTGGTCGAATGCCTGCAGGGCCGCGATGAGCGCGACGATCACGACGAAGCCCATGGTGTTGCCGAGCATCGGGAACGTGATGCTGCGGAAGCGCTGCCATGCGCTCGCGCCGTCTACGCGGGCCGCCTCGTACAGGCTCGTCGGGATGTCCTGGAGCCCGGCGAGGAAGATGACCATGTAGAAGCCGAAGCTCTTCCACACCGCGACGAGCACGACGGCCGGCATGGCGAGGTTGGGGTCCTGCAGGACGTTTCCGAGCTGGATGCCGAGGCCCCGCAGCCAGTAGTTGAGCAGACCGACCTGCGGGTCGAGCAGGTACGACCACGCGAAGGCGGCGACCGCGAGAGACACGATGAACGGCGTGAACAGGGCGGTGCGGAACAGGCCGCGCAGCGGCAGCAGCGGGTTGTTCAGCAGCAGCGCGAAGCCGAGGGCGAGCGCGATCGCGATCGGGGTGAACAGCACGGCATACAGAGCCGTGTTCCCCATCGCGCGCACGATGTCGGGGTCGGTGAAGACCCGCGCGTAGTTCTCGAGGCCGACGAACTTCTCGCGGCCGAAGCCGCTGGCATCCGTGAATGACAGACGCAGGGCCGAGACCATCGGCCAGGCCACGAAGACCGTCAGGATGACGATGGCCGGGGCGAGGAAGGCGACCACCGTGAGGCGGTGGCGGGGGCTGTGCCGGAGGGGTCCGCGGCCGCCGAGCGGAGCCGGTGGGCGGTAGGCCCCGCGCCGACGGGGCGGCGCGCTCGGGGCGTGAGTGGTCATGGTCGTCCTGTTCGAGAAGCGGGGGCGAGGACACGGGAGGGGCGACGCGGGCGCCCCTCCCGTGCGTTGGTCACTCGATGGCCTGCTGGATCTTGGTCTGGGCCGTCGAGAGCAGCTCGGTGACGTCGCCACCCGCGATGGCCTTCTGGGTGAGCTCGTCGACGTCCGAGATGACGTCGGTGCTGTTGACCACGCCGGGCAGCAGCGCTCGACCCGTCGGGGCGATCTCGCTGAGGGCGGCGACGACCGGGTTGGACGCGACGTCGCTGAGCGGGATGTCGGTGCGCAGCGGAGGCCAGCCCGAGGCGAGCGACCACTGCGTCGCCACGTCCTTCTGGAAGAAGTAGGTGAAGAACGCTTCGGCACCCGCACGCTGCGCGTCGTCGGCCGACTCGGTGACGCCCATCGCGACACCGATCGCCGAGGCCGCCTGCTCGGCGGGACCGGCGGGGAGAGCGGCGATGCCGTAGTCGATGTTGTTGTCCTTGGCGATGGATGCCATCCACGGTCCACCGACGTGCATGGCGGCCTTGCCCGAGCTGAACAGCTGGTCGGCCGCGATGCCGTCGAGACCCGTGGGCGAGATCTTGTCCTTCGTGATCGCGTCGGTCCAGTACTGGATGGTCTCCGCATTATCGGGCGAGTCGATGACGGCCTTGTCGCCGTCGACGATCTGACCACCGCCGCTGAGGAGCAGGCTCGGCCACAGGCCGTTGGCCACCGTGGCGTGATCGGGGATCGCGACGCCGTACTGCTCGGGCGTGCCGTCGGCGTTCTCGTCCACGGTGAGCTTCTTGGCATCCGCCACCCATTGGTCCCACGTCGTGGGGGCCTCGGTGATGCCGGCGGAGGCGAACAGGGTCTTGTTGTAGAACATGGCCAGCGGCACGAACCCGGTGGGGACGCCGTAGGGCGTCCCGCCGACCGTGATCATGTCGACGGCCTGGGGCACGAGGTCGGCGGTGATGCCGGCGGACGACGCGTAGAAGTCGCTCAGGTCGGCGAAGGCGCCGCGATCGGCGTAGACGGGCATGCGCTCCGCCGGCATGGCGACGATCTGGGGGCCCTCTTCGGAACTGAGCGCGGGCAGCAGGGTGTCGTCGATGACCGCCCAGGTCTTGGTCTCGGTGGTGATCTTGTACTTCTGCTGCGAGGCGTTGAAGTCGGCGACGATCTGGTCGAGGACCTTGCCGTCGGCTTCGGTGTAGCCGTGCCAGAACGTGATCTCGGCGGGGCCGTCGGCCGCGGGGCTCGACGAGCCGGAACAACCCGCGAGGAGCAGGGCCGCGGCCCCCACCGTCGCGAGGACGGGCAAGCTGCGCTTCATCATCTTCGATGCCTTTCGTGTGACTGCGTCGTCTTCTCGGCTCGGGCGCCGAGTCTGGTGCAAAGCAATTTACAACGATGGAGGTAAACGTTGTAAATGGATGATCACCCCACCGTCGTGGGATGTCAAGGGCGGGATCTCAGCCCGCCGTGGATTCGCGCTCGACGAGGCGGAAGTCCGCGAGCACCTCGCGCGGTTCGGCGACCGCGTCACCCGTGATGCGCTGGACCAGCAGGTCGACCGCCACGCGCGCGATCTCGGAGCGGCCAGGATCGATCGTCGTCAGCGCCGGCAGTGAATAGCGGGTCTCGTCGAGGTCGTCGAAGCCGACGAGGGCGACCTCCTCGGGGATGCGGATACCCCGTTCGAGCATCACGCGCATCGCCCCGAGCGCGATCGAGTCGTTGAAAGCGACGACGCCGTCGAAATCGAGGCCCGTATCGAGCACCGCGCGCATCGCATCGGCACCGTCGACGCGATGCCAACGGTCGACGGGCACCACCAGGACGGGATCGACCTCGAGTCCCGCGTCGGCGAGAGCAGCCTCGTAGCCGCGCAGGCGGAGCCCCGCGGACCCGACGATCTCTCCCGGGTGCGAGCCGAGAGCCAGCACGCGTCGACGCCCCGCGGCAAGCAGGTGCGCCGTGGCCGCGCGAGCCGCCTCGGTGTTGCGCATCGTCACGTGGTCGTGGGCGGAGTGGAAGATCCGCTCCCCCAGCAGCACCATGGGCATGCCGACCTCGTCGAGCAGGGGCGCGTCGTCCTCCCCGAGGGAGAGCACCGAATACAGCACGCCGTCGAGACCCCGGCGACGCGCCCCACGCAGGGCCGCGAGCTCACTGTCGCGATCCGCGTCGAACTGCTCGATGAGCACCGAGAACCCGTGCGCGCGCGCCGCGCGCATGACATCGTCAGCGAGTTCGGCGAAGTACGGGTTGCGCAGATCCGGCACGATCAGGCCGATCATGTCGGTGCGCCCCGATCGCAGGGTGCGGGCGGCCTGGTTGGGTCGATACCGAAGCTCGTCGATCGCCGCTTCGACCCGCTCTCGTGTCGCGTCGCGCACGTGCGGATAGTTGTTGATCACGTTCGAGACCGTCTTGATCGACACCCCGGCCGCGCGGGCCACGTCGTGCAGCGTCGCCGTCATGGCATCCCCCTCGTTCTGGTCGAGACTCTACAACGTTGCACAAGAAAGCCTTGACGGCGAAGCTCGCGGCCGTTCCCCGCCGACGACTCCGCCGCGCAGCAGTGGACCGCCAACGGTCTCGCGTGCCAGCAGTGGCGGCTCGTGCGCGGGGGCAGCCAGTAGGACCCGAGCCCGTCCGGCGTGCGCGATGGCGCGCGCCGCGCCGCCGCGCCCGGGCCGCGGCCTCGACTCAGATGACCTCGGCGCTCCACGCGTCGCGCCGGCCGAAGCGGAAGGCGCCGATCGACACCGACTGCTCGCGCAGGAACGGCAGCAGTTCCAGGCGCCCGGCCGTGGTCACCTCGTCGGCGTAGACCGTCAGCGACACGTCGCCCGCGACCGTCTCGGCGGCGGCCGCCCGCAGCGTCGACACGGTCGCCGCCGGGCCGACGAGTCGCACACGGGCGAGCCGCGGGGCGGCGATCAGGTCGGTGGCCTCGGTCTCGGCGGCCTCCGGGGTGCCCCCCGCCAACCGCTGCAACCACTCCGCGTCGCTCTCGACCGAGACGGCGACGTTGCTCTCGCTGAGCAGGTGGCGCACCGCCGCGGGAAGGCCGACGGGCGAGCTGAGGGTGAATGTCGACCCCGAGCGCACCGCGGCGACCAGCACGCGCAGCACCGCCTGCCACGCGGCGTCGGCGGTGGCGCGGATGGCGACGTCGGCCGGGCGGTACCGCCAGAGGTTGCGCTCCACGCCGAGGCGCGAGACGTCCTTCACGCGACCGAACTCGCGGTCCCAGGCCACGGCGTCCGACAGCGCGCCGCGCCGCAGCCAATCGAAGGCCTCGTACGACAGCGTGGGTTGCGCCGCCTCGATGAGCCCGGTGATGCGACTGTCGAGCCCGCGCAGGTGCAGGGTCGACGATGCGGCCCCGCCCGACGACGGCCGCCACGACCCCAGCGTCACGAGGCGGTGCGGTCCGCCCGACATCGCGCCGGTGCCGACCGCGGCTTCACCCCAGCCGCCGAGGGGCTCGCGCTGCACGACGGCGCCCGAGGTCGGACGGTTCACGCGCAGCACGGCCGCCTCGGCCGTGTCGAGCCAGAGTTCGAGGTCGGCCGCGTCGCGGGTGTGGAGCCCGGCGATGAAGCCCGAGCCGATCTCGTTCTGCATCTCGATCGCACGGGTGACGGTCGGCGCGTGCAGGATGCCGAGCACCGGGACCGCGATCGCGGCACGGGTGAGGTGCGACCCGGCGGTGACACCGGTGCGCACGCCCGGCGTCCAGAAGCGTCCGGCCGTCTCGGGTCCGAGGTCGAGTTCGCGCGGCTGCACCAGCCACCGTTCGCCGTCGCCGAGAACGGTCAGCGCGCGGCGCACCTCGCCCGTGGGCTCTTCGACGAGCGGGCCGACGTCGGACAACGGATCGACCGCCGGCCCGACGCGCAGCGACGAGACGGCATCCTTCAGCTGGTCGGTGAAGCGCGACGAACGAGCCACGGCGCCCACGAGGATCACGAGCGAGGCGGCGGTGGCCGCTTGGCCCGCGCGTGCGAAGGCGCTGCCGACGATGTCGGCGACGGCCTCGTCGAGATCGGCCGACGGCGCGACGATCACGGCATTGCGTCCGGCGGTGAACGCCTGCACCGGCAGGGCCGGGCGCCACGCGGCGAAGCGCTCGGCGGTCGAGCGGGCACCGGACAGCAGCACGCGGTCGACACCGGGGTGCACGATCAGCGCGCGCCCCGAGGCGTCTTCGTTGAGGTCGACGAACGCCAGCAGGTCGCGCGGAACACCGGCTGCCCACAGGGCCTCGGCCACGACGGCGCCGCTGCGACGCGCCCGCGGCGACGGGGTGAGCAGCACCCCCGAGCCGGCGGCCAACGCGGCGAGCGTCTCGGCGGCGCAGAGCCCCACGGGGGCGTTCCACCGCGGGGCGACGACGGTGACCCGATCGGGGACGAACACCGCTCCCGGCACCCGGTCGAGTTCCTTCACCGTCGAGGCGTAGTACCCGGCCGCATCGACCGCCTGGCTCACTTCGGCGTCGGCCTCGGCGACGAGGGCTCCGCCCTCCGACGCCAGCACCTCGATGAGCTCGGCGCGGCGTTCCTCGAGCGCGCGTGCCGCCGACAGCAGCACGGCGGAGCGATCGACCGCCGCGAGCGCTCCCCAGGGCGCGGCGGCCGTGCGCACGCGCTCGATCACGGCGTCGGGGCCGGGTTCGTCGTCGATGCGTCCCGCCGCGGCGGTGGCGTCTCCGGCGGTCGACCCGTCGGCACGACCGAGGGCGGCGAGCGCCCAGGCACGGTCGTCGGGCACGGTGGGGTCGGTGTCGGCGACGTTGCGGAAACCGGGCGCTCCGCCGGCGAGCTCGGCGCTCTCGCGCGCCGAGAAGACGGCGGTGTCGACGAACGCCTGCCCACCGAAGAGCATCTGCTGCACGTCGGGGCCGAGGGCCGAGGTGTCTCCGGATGCCGCGGCCTCCCGCGCGATACCGAGCACGGCCTGGGTGAGTCCGGGCTCGGCGGCGTCGTCGTCGGCGCGCTCGCGCAGGATCGCGGGGTCGGGCGCGAGGTTGCGGTGCGGGGCGCGCCCCGCGGGTGCCGGAGCGTCGGCGGCGGCGAGGGCGCGACGTGCGCGGGCCGCCACGGCCGCGGTCTCGGGCACGACCGCGTCGGGCCGTGACACGTCGTCGAGGGGGGCCGTGTCGGCTGCGTCGGAAGGGTCCCGCTCGGCGGACGAATCCGCCGCGACGGCGTCGCCCGCGTCGTCGGGGTCTTCCGCGCGCTCCGCTCCCGCGGCCGGGCGCGGGGCGGCGGGCGCCGCGACGGGCAGCGCGGGAGCGCTCGCCACGACGCGCGCGTACGCCGAGGCCAGGCGGGCAGCGACCGCGTCGAGGTCGTCGGGGTGCACGGCTGCGGCCGCGACGACGTGCGCGGCGTCGGGGAACCACGACGCCGAGGCGGGCAGCACCAGGGTCGGCTCGACCCCCGCGTCCGAGGCGACGGCGAGCACCAGGGCGGCGCGTTCGGGATCGGCGGTCGCGAACTCGACGGTGAGACCCTCGCGGCCGCGCGCACTCACCGCGTCGCGGAGCGCGCGCACGGCGAGGGCATCGACGTCGTCGCGCCCGGTCACCGCCGGGGCGGCCCACCCGTGTCGGGCCGCGGTCACGGCATCCGGGGTCTGCGAGGGCGCATCGCTCAAACGCACCGTCAGGCGGGCACCGCCGTCGGCGACGCGCACGCGCGCCCACGCCGCCAGCTCGCGCACCGCGTCGAGGCTCTCGACGACGGCGACCGGCAGCGCGATCCCCGCCGTGAGATCCCGCAGGCGGGGCTCTTCGAGCACGCGGGTCAGTACGGCGACGGTGAGGTCGAGGTCGTCTCGGCCCTCGACGACGAGCGTCAGGTGGGTGCCGGTCGCGGCGGCATCGAGGTACAGCGGCAGGAGCCGCTCGGCGGCGTGCTCGACGTCGGCGTCGAACGCCCAGGGCGAGAGCCCCGCCACCGCATCGGCCACCGCGAGCGAGAGGCGGTCTACGTCGTCGCGGGCGGCGAGGGCCCGGATGCCGTCGAGTCGGCGCCGCGCCGAGGCCTCGCCGAGCACGGCGGGGCCGACGAGCCGCACGTCGACCGCGGCGTCGGGGGTACGGAGGGCGCCGATGCCGGCACCGAGGCGTTCGGGGCGGGCGTCGAGCGCGAGGCCCGCGAGCAGATCGCGCAGCGCGCGGCGGGCGAGGGGAACGGCGGGCGTGGGCAGCACGGGCGCCACCGCCCCGCCCAGCTGGATCGCTCCCCGCACGAACCAGGGCAGGGTCGCGGGCACGTCTTCGGCGAGGCGGTGCAGCGCCGCGGCCGCGGCCGTCGTGCTCTCGGGGCGCAGCACGCCGTCGGCCACCGCGGCGGTGAACTCCGCGGCCTCGGCGTCGAGCGGCATCTCGCCACGGCGGGTCGGCGCGGCGGGAGCGGGGTGGCGCGGCACGAAGGTCGCCGCGCGCGCGGCTGCCCGGGCGGGAACGTCGGAGGAGAGCGCAAAACCGGTGGCGCGCGGGTCTTTCGTGCTCATGCGGCCAGCCTAGGGATCGCGCGCGTGGCATCCCGACGGCCCGCCGCGCAACCCGCGGATCGGCACGGCTCACGGGTCGCGGCGCGGCGCTCGCGGCGCACGCTTCGTTGCGCGGCTGGTCGCGGCGCGGGTCGAGGCGCCGCCGGTTCGCTACTGTCGGGTCACCCCTTCACCAACGAAAGACCACGCATGGCTCAGACCTTCACCGACCTGCCGCTCGAGCTGCTGCGCGAGTACCGCCCGGCGCTCACCGCACCCGCCGACCTCGACGCGTTCTGGGGCGAGACGCTCGCCGCGGCCCGCGATGCCGCCGGCCCCACGGTCCTGACCCCGGTGGACGGCCCCGTGCGCGCCCTGAGCGTGTACGACCTGACGTTCACAGGCTTCGGTGGCGACGAGATCCGCGGCTGGGTCGTGCGTCCGCACGGCGACGAGGTGCTCCCCGCCGTCATCGAGTACATCGGCTACGGCGGAGGCCGCGGCCTCCCCGGTGAGCGCACGAACTGGGCCGCCGCCGGGTACGTCCACGTCATCATGGACACCCGCGGCCAGGGATCGGCCTGGAGCGTGGGCGAGACCCCCGATCCCCACGGCTCGGCCGCCGCGTTCCCGGGCGTGATGACCCGCGGCATCCGCGATCCCCGCGACTACTACTACCGCCGCCTCTGCACCGACGCCGTGCGTCTCGTCGACGAGGTCGGGCGGATGCCGGGGGTCGACGCCTCACGCATCGCGGTGACCGGAGTGAGCCAGGGCGGCGGACTCTCGATCGCCGCCGCGGCCCTCGCCGGCGACGCCGTGGCCGCGGTGCTTCCCGACGTGCCGTTCCTGTGCGACTTCCCGAACGCGATCGTGCGCACGCCGTCGGCCCCCTTCACCGAGATCACGAGGTTCCTCTCGGTGCACCGCGACGACGCCGCCCGCGTGCTCGAGACCCTGTCGTACGTCGACGGCGCCATCCTCGCCCGGCGCATCACGGCGCCGGCGCTCTTCTCGGTCGCGTTGATGGACGACGTCGTGCTGCCCTCGGGCGTGTTCGCGGCGTTCCACGCCCTGGCATCCGAGGACGCGGCGATCGAGGTGTACCCGTACAACGGGCACGAGGGCGGCGGGTACCGCCACTGGATGCGGCAGGTCGCCTGGCTCGACGTGCGCTTCGCGCGCTGAGCCAGGCCGGGTCGGGTCGGGCCGCGGAACCGGCCTTGACGTCACTCCCAGACGCTGGGCGCCGGACGCTTCGTCGACGGCAGCGATGAGCCGTCGGCCCACTCGTGCACCCACTCCTCGATGTCGGGCAGCCCCTCGGGCCGGCCGACCGCGGCGAAGAGCTCGTCGTGCGGCACCGTTCCGCCGGTGCGTCGCAGGATGCGGGCGCGGATGATCGCGCGCGCGTAGATCTCGCCCTTCACGAGCGCGCGGTGCTCGAGGTAGACCGCGCGGTCGTCGTGGCCGATCAGACGCGTCTCGAGGTCGAAGCGCTGCCAGAGCTCGAGCGAGCGGCGGAACGTGATCGTCTCGGCCGCCACCACGGCGTACCAGCCCTGCGCGGTCATCGCCGAGACGAGGCCCGCGCGGGTCAGCAGGTCCCACCGTCCGAGGTCGAACAGCGACAGGTACCGACCGTTGTTCAGGTGCCGCAGCAGGTCGATGTCGGTGGGCAGCACGCGGATGCGCAGCCGCGTCACCGTGTTCGGATCGAGGGGTCCCTCACGCCGCAGGCGACGGCGGGCACGGACGAGCACGAGAAGGGTGCGCCAGAGGACGTTCACGAGGGGCGAGCGTAGCGATTCGACGACGAACCGGCGATTGCTTTGTCGATTCACCACAGCACGCGCGGCGTGCCCCTCCGGCATCCGCGGCGCGTCCTCGCCCGATTTCCCGCGCGCCGAGCCCCCGCGTAGAGTCGCGCCATGACTGCGGAATCCCGAACCGACATCGTCGTCCGTCCGGTGCGAGACGTGGATGCCGAGGCCCTGGGCCGCGTGCACGCCACCTGCTGGCACGAGACCTACGATCACCTGATCAGCACCGCCGCCCTCGAAGCGGTCTCCCCCCGCCGCATGGCCGAGCTCTGGACCCATTGGGCTTCGCAGGGCGACGACTACCGCATGCACGCCGCCCTCGTCGACGGCGAGATCGTCGGCTTCGTCGGCTCGGGTCCCGCCCGCGACGACGACGCCCCGCGCGAGCGCGAGCTGTACTTCATCTACCTGCTCGACGCCTTCCATGGCACCGGGATCGGCCAGCAGCTCTTCGACGCCGCCATCGACGACGGCGAAGGCGTGTACCTGTGGGTCGCCGACGACAACCCGCGCGCGCACCGTTTCTACGCCCGCAACGGGTTCTCGCTCGACGGCGCTTCGCAGGTGCAGCCGTTCCTCGGTGAGGAGCTCACCGAGGTGCGCTTCGTCCGCTGACGTGTTGCAGATCTGGGCCCTCGACGGCATCCGTGAGATCACCCCGGGCGACGACCTCGTCGGGGTGATCCTCGATGCCGTGACCTCGACGCCCGGCGACGAGACGGCCCTGCGCGACGGCGACATCGTCGTGGTCACGAGCAAGATCGTGTCGAAGGCCGAGGGCCGCATCATCCACGCGTCGGATCGCGAAGACGCGATCACGCGCGAGACCGTGCGTCTCGTGGCCTCGCGCACCTCGCCGGCGGGACACGTGACGCGCATCGTCGAGAACCCGCTGGGCATCGTGTCGGCCGCGGCCGGCGTCGATGCGAGCAACACCCCCGAGGGCACGGTGCTGCTGCTGCCGGTCGACCCCGACGCCTCGGCGCGGGCGCTGGCGACCGGGCTGCGCACCGCCACCGGTGCCCACGTCGGCGTGATCATCACCGACACGCTCGGCCGCGCATGGCGCGAGGGTCAAACCGACCACGCGATCGGGGCGGGTGGCATCCATGTCTTCGAGGATCTCCGCGGAACCACCGACGCCGAGGGCCGCCCGCTCGTGGTGACCCTGCCGTGCGTCGCCGACGAGCTCGCGGCCGCCACCGACCTGGTCAAGGGCAAGGCCGCCCGCCGCCCCGTGGCCATCGTGCGGGGTCGCGCCGACCTGGTCGGCGACCTCGACCTGCCCGGTGCCCGCTCGATCGTGCGCGACCCGGCGCGTGACATGTTCCGCCAGGGCGCCGACGAGGCCTACGCCGAGGGCTTCGCCGCGGGTCGGGCGACGGCGGTCTGACCGCCCGCCCGCGCGGCCACCGCGCGGCGGCGCAGGTGCGGGCGGCGGGGACGGGCGAGGGGCGGGCGTCGCGAGACCGCAGTTGATCGTCGAAGACGCACCCGTTCGTCAACGAACACATACGTCCTGGGCGATCGAGTGCGGCCTCGGCACCCCACCCCGGATCAGCGCTGCTTGACGTCGCCGAACAGGCGGGCGATCGGCACGAGCACGCGCGGGCGGGCGGCCACCCATCCGGCGGCCATCACCAGCAGCGATGCCGCGAAGATCATCAGACCGGTCGGATCGCTGGTGTACTCGCCCGGGTCGACGGACCCGCGGGCGGCGTACATGTGATTCAGGTTGCGCAGGGCGCCGGTGGCCAGCACGAGGCCGACGTGCACCACGATGAACGCCACGAAGAACAGCATCACCGGGAAGTGGATCTTGCGCGCCCACTCCACCGGGTACAGCCGGTTGAGACGCTCGGCGTCTTTCGGCCATACGCCCGACAGTCGCACACCGCTGATGATGGCCAGGGGCGCGGCGACGAACGTGATCGCGAAGTACGACAGCTGCTGCAGGCTGTTGTAGTTGACCCAGCCGTTCTCGGTCGGCCAGTCGAGCGACACGTACTGCAGGGCCGCCGACAGGGCGTGGGGGAAGACCTCCCATGAGGTGGGCACGATGCGCATCCACTGCCCCGTGGTGAACAGCAGCACCACGAAGATCACGCCGTTGGCGATCCACAGGATGTCGATCGCCTGATGGAACCACAGGCCCAGGCTGATGCGGCGCCGCTTGTTCTTGCGCGGTGACCAGAACGCCGCGGGGCGCTTCTCGCGCCGCACCTGCCAGCCGGTGCGGATGATGAACAGCAGGAAGAAGCTGTTGAGGAAGTGCGACCAGTTCAGCCACACCGGCAGACCGACGGGCGCCCCCTCGGGCAGCGGGTACTCGCCCGGGAACGCCGCGAGGAACTCCCGCCCCGGCTCGAGCGCCAGGACGAAGCGCGCGAGCAGCACCACGATGGCCGCGAGCGCGAGCGCGAACACGCCCAGCACGGCGGCCGATCCGAGCCACTGCACCGCCGTGTACGGACCGAGCCGCTTCGGCTCCGCGCCTTTCGACCGGTGTGCGGATGCCGCGGCCCCCGGCCAGACGGTTCGGGGCACGGTCAGCGGCGGTCGAGGCGCGGCGGGGGTGACGGCATCCGGCGACGGCATCGCCGCGTCGGTGGGAGCGAACGCGGGCGCCTGGTCGGCGGACGGGGTCGGCGTCGAGGGGGAATCGGAGCGCGGTTGCTCCGCGGGCAGCGCCGCGGCGGGCGGGGTCGGCGTCGAGGGGGAATCGGAGCGCGGTTGCTCCGCAGGCACCGCCGCGGCGGGCGATGGCTCCGACGGCGCGGACGACGGGCGCACGGATGCCGGCGGCCAGGGCTCGCCGCCCGGCTCGCGCGGCAGTCCCCGGCGCACGTCCGACGCGGCGTCACCCGACGCGGCTTCGCCCGACGCCTTCGCGACGGTGTCGTCGCCGGCACCGGTCGACCCGGACGGAGGGACCGTCTCGGCCGCCGCGGCGCCCACGCGCGGACGCGCTCCGGCGATGGTGGGCTCCGCCGCGGTCTCGGGCGTGATGTCGGTCGGCGCCGGCGCGAGAGCCGGCGGCCAGGGCTCGCCGCCCGGCTCCCGCGGCAGCCCCCGCCGCACCTCGGGCGTGCTCGCACGCGCGGTATCCGCAACCGCGGGGCCGCCGGTGGCGGGGGTCGCGGTCGGGAGCGCGGCGTCGGACTGTGACTCCGGCTGGTGCGACGCGGCCTGCTCCGGCTCGGCCGATCCGGTGCCGAGCGGTGCCGCCGACGCGTCGGCGGAGTCCTGCCCGGGCGCGCCGGACGCCGCGGGCGGCCAGGGCTCCCCGCCGGGGATGCGCGGCAGCCCGCGACGCGGGGTGGGTGATGTGGACGCCATCTACTTCGTGGGGCTACTTCTCGCGGGCTACTTCTTGCGCGCGGCGAGCGCGCTGAGGAGTTGCGGGACGACGGTGAACAGATCTCCGACGATACCGAAGTCGGCGATGGCGAAGATGGGCGCGTCGGGATCTTTGTCTATCGCGACGATCGTGCGCGCGGTCTGCATGCCCGCGCGGTGCTGGATCGCGCCCGAGATTCCCAGGGCGACGTACAGCCGCGGTGACACCGACACCCCCGTCTGCCCGACCTGCGCCGCCGCCGGCACATATCCCGCGTCGACGGCCGCGCGCGAGGCGCCGACGGCCGCTCCGAGCGCGTCGGCGAGCTGCTCGACGAGAGCGAAGTCCTCACGCGAGCCCACCCCGCGTCCGCCCGCGACGACGGCCGCGGCTCCGCGCAGTTCGGGGCGCGACGAGGGCGCGGCGGTCTCGGCGAAGCGCTCGATCCGGGCCGCCGGGGCACCGGATGCCGTCACCTCGAGCCGGTCGACGACGAGGGGCTGCGCGTCGAGGCGCCCGTCGACGGCGCCGGGGCGCAGCGTCGCGACGAGGGGGCCGAAGGTCGGAGCACCCTCGACGGTGAAACCGCCGCCGAAGGCCGAGTGCCGTGCGACGACGCCGAGGTCGTCGCGGCCCAGGCCCACGATGTCGGTGGCGAGCGGGAGCCGCATGCGCGCCGCCAGTCGCGCGACGGCATCGCGCGCTTCGACGGCGTTCGAGGCCAGCACGAGGGCGACGTCTTCGCGCGCCACCGCCGCCGCCAGCGCATCGACGACCGGCACGGTGAGGGCGTCGGCGTCGGTGCCTGCGGTGAGCACGCGCACGGCCCCGAGCTCGGCCGCCTCGGCGGCGGCGCCCTCGAGCGCCGCCTCGGGGGCGGCGATCAGGGCGACGGGATCCCCCACCGCGGCCGCCGCCGTCAGCAGCCCCGGCGCCGATGCGGCGAGCGCGCCCCCGGGAAGCACCTCCAGCAGAACCAGCGCCGCGCCCATCACGCCACGCCCTCGGCCACGAGGAACGCGGCGAGCTTCTCGCCCGCATCGCCCTCGTCGACGATCTTCGTGCCCGCCGTGCGGGGCGGACGTTCGGCGACCGAGAGCATGATGTAGCGCGGCACGGCGGGGTTCTCGGCCTCGACGCCGAGCGCTTCGGCATCGAGGGTCTCGTACGGCTTCTTCTTGGCCGCCATGATGCCCTTGAACGTGGTGAAACGCCCCTCGGGGAGCGCCTCGGTGATCGAGACGACCGCCGGCAACGCCGCCGACACCCGCATCGTCCCCGCGTCGCTCACGCGATCACCGGCCACCGCGGCCTCCGATACGTCGACGCTCGACAGGGCGGTCAGCTGCGGCACCCCGAGTATCTCGGCGATCATCGCGGGAACGACCGCTCCGCCGCCGTCGGTCGACAGGTTGCCCGCGATGACGAGGTCGAACCCGGTGCGTCGGATCGCGGCGGCCAGCACCTCGGCGGTCAGCAGCAGGTCGGCGCCGCGCAGGGTGTCGTCGACCACGTGCACGGCCGACGTCGCCCCCATCGCGAGGGCCTTGCGCACGGTCGCGGTCGCCGAGGCGGGCGCCATCGTCAGCACCACCACCTCGGTTCCCTCGTGCGCGTCGGCGTAAGCGAGGGCGGCCTCGACGGCGCGTTCACCGATCTCGTCGAGCACCGGCGCCGACGCTCCCCGGTCGGTCAGACCGGTTTCGAGGTCGAGACGACGCTCCCCCCAGGTGTCGGGTACTTCCTTGATCGCGACCACGATCTTCATCGACGCGGCTCCTTCGGTCGGGGGACGGATGCCGCGGCCTCGCCGCGGTCGGAAAGTGGTGGCGGGGAATGCACGGCCCTCGCGTCCGTCGAGGGGACGAGAACCCGCCGCGCGGCGCACCGCCGCCCGGCGCGGGCCGCGCGCGAGGGGTACCGTGAAGCGCGAGGAGGACCGATGACGCGACGACTGCCCGCCGACCCGATCGCCGAGGCCAAGCGGCAGTGGCTGGCGCACGGGTGGGACGACGCCGCCGACGGCATGACGGTCGTGACCTCGGTGATCCGTGCGCACCAGTTGCTGATGGCATCCATCGACCGGGCGCTGAAGCCCTTCGACCTGTCGTTCTCGCGGTTCGAGCTGCTGCGGCTGCTCGCCTTCACCCGCGAGGGACGAATGCCGATGGCCAGCGCCATCGCGCGTCTGCAGGTGCATCCGACGAGCGTGACGAACACGGTCGAGCGACTCGCGCGCGACGGATACGTGACCCGCGAACCGCACCCGACCGACGGCCGGGCCGCGCTGCTGTCCCTCACCGAGGCCGGTCGGCGGCGCGTCGACGAGGCGACCGACGCGCTGAACGCGGTGTTCGCCGACCTGGGGCTCGAGGACGACGACGCGACGGCGCTGGTGCGGATCATCGCGCGCTTCCGCAAGGGTGCCGGCGACTTCGCCGACCCCGCGCCCGTGCCCGACCCGCTCTGAATCTCGCCGAGGCCCCGTGCCGCGGTCGTCCCGCGCGGCAGCAGCACGCGGTGGACGCCCGCCGCGAGATCCCGCCGCGCCACGCCGTTCATCGGTGGGTGAACGACGGAGCCCGCTTCTCGCGGAACGCCGCCATCCCCTCTTTCTGGTCGGCGGTGTCGAAGAGGGCGGCGAACGCCCGTCCCTCGAAGCGCAGCCCCTCGGCGAGGGTCGACTCCATCGCCACGTCGAGGGCGGCCTTCGCCGCGTACAGGGCGGGCAGCGGCTTCTCGGCGATCGCCGTCGCGACCGCCTCGGCCTCCGTGAGCAGGTCGGCGGCCGGCACCACGCGCGACACCAGTCCCGCGCGTTCGGCCTCGGCGGCGTCGATCATGCGGCCCGTCAGCACGAGTTCGGCGGCCTTGTAGTAGCCGAGCGCCCGCACGAGCCGCTGCGTTCCGCCCATGCCCGGAATGACCCCCAACTGCACCTCGGGCTGACCGAACCTCGCGCGATCGGAGGCCAGGATCACGTCGCACATGAGCGCGAGCTCGCACCCGCCGCCCAGGGCGTACCCCGACACCGCGGCGATGACCGGGGTGCGGACGGCGGCGAACCGACTCCACGCCCCGAAGTGGTCGGTGAGCGTCATGTCGAGTCCCGACATCTGCTCCATCTCTTTGATGTCGGCGCCCGCGGCGAAGGCCTTCTCGCTGCCGGTGACGACGATCGCGCCGATACCCGTGTCGGCGTCGAAGGTTTCGGCGGCGGCGACCACGTCGCGCATCGTCTGGGTGTTCAGGGCGTTGAGCGCCTCGGGGCGGTCGAGCGTGATCCACCCCACGCGACCTCGCCGCTCGACCCGGATCGTCTCGTACCCGGCATCCTGCTCCGTCATGTCACTCCCGTCGTGTCGGCGCGGACGACCCCGCACCGGCATGCTCGCACGCTCCCCCGACATCGGGCGAGCCTCTGGCGTCAGGCGGCCAGCACGCTCCGGCCGACGATCAGACGCATGATCTCGTTGGTGCCCTCGAGGATCTGGTGCACGCGCAGGTCGCGCACGACCTTCTCGATCCCGTACTCCTGCAGATAGCCGTAGCCGCCGTGCAGTTGCAGGGCCTCGTTCGCGACACGGAAGCCCACGTCGGTCGCGAAGCGCTTCGCCATCGCGCAGCGGGTCGCGGCATCGGGGGTCTTCGCGTCGAGGGCCCGCGCCGCGTCGCGCACGAGCAGCCGCGCGGCCTCGAGCTCGGTGGCCATGTCGGCGACGGCGAACACCACCGACTGCTTCTCGGCGAGCGCCTCGCCGAACGTGAAGCGCTCGTGCACGTACGCGACGGAGCGGTCGAGGGCCCAGCGGGCGCCACCGATCGAGCAGGTCGCGATGTTGAGTCGCCCGCCGTTCAGCGCGGTCATGGCGATCGAGAACCCCCGGCCCTCGCCCCCGAGCAGGTTCTCGGCCGGCACGCGCACCTCGTCGAGGATCACGGGACGGGTGGGCTGGGCGTTCCAGCCCATCTTCTTCTCGTTCGCGCCGAACGACAGTCCCTCGGCGTCGGCGGGCACGAGGAACGCGCTGATCCCGCGCGCCCCCGGCTCGCCCGTGCGAGCCATGACGACGTAGACCGAGGCCTCGCCGGCACCCGAGATGAACTGCTTCACGCCCGTGAGCACGTACGTGTCGCCGTGACGGATGGCCGAGGTGGTGATCGCCGCGGCGTCGGAGCCGGCACCCGGCTCGGTGAGGCAGTACGCACCCAGGTCGTCCATGGCGACGAGGCCGGGGAGCCACCGCGCTCGCTGCGCCTCGTCGCCGTAGGCGTCGATCATCCACGCGACCATGTTGTGGATCGTGATGTAGGCCGTCACCGTCGGGTCGCCGTACGCGAGCTCCTCGAAGATCGCCACGGCGTCGGCCCGCGACAGCCCGGCGCCGCCCACGTCTTCGCTGACGTAGACGCCGCCGAGACCCAGCTCTCCCGCGCGCCGCAGCACGTCGCGGGGGAAGTGCTTCTCGGCATCCCATTCGAGGGTGTGCGGAGCGAACTCCGTCGCGGCGAAGTCGCGGACGGCGTCGAGGATGGCGGTGCGCTCTTCTGCCGACAGCGCGCCCGCGGGTGCGGCGGCGAGCGCGGGAGCAGGGGTGGTGTCCATGCGGCTCTCCTTCGTGGAGCGACGGCGTCGTCGCCTTCCTCAGATTACCTGGACGTCCTTGTAATTGATAGGGGGGTCGACTTACGCTGCCAGGCCGCCGAACAGCGAGCCGACGACGTACGTCGCCCCGAGCGCGAGCGCCCCGCCGACCACCATCCGCACCACCGCGCGCCCCCGGCGGGCTCCGCCGATCCAGGCGGCGACGTACCCGGTGACGGCCAGCGCGAGCAGGACCGCCGCGCACGTCGCCGCCACGCGTACCTCGACCGGGAGGAGCAGGATCGTGAGCAACGGCAGCAACGCCCCGACCGTGAAGGCCACCGCCGAGGCGAACGCCGCCGTCCACGGGCTCACCACGTCGTCGGCGTCGATGTTCAGCTCGACCGAGAGGTGCGCCTTCAGGGCGTCGGATGCCGTGAGCTCGGTCGCCACCCGTGTCGCCGTCTCGGTCGACAGTCCCCGGGCTTCGTACAGTCCCACGAGCTCGGTGAACTCGGCATCCGGGGCCTCCGCCAGTTCGCGGCGCTCCTTCTCGATGAGCGCGTGCTCGCTGTCGCGCTGACTCGAGACCGAGACGTACTCACCGAGCGCCATGGACACCGCCCCACCGACCAGCGCCGCCATGCCCGCCACGAGCACGGGAGCGACCTCGCTCGTCGCCCCGGCCACGCCCACGACGACGGCGGCGGTCGACACGATGCCGTCGTTGGCCCCGAGCACCCCGGCGCGCAGGCCGTTGAGTCGCTGCGCGAGGCCCTGACGGTGCGGTTCGTCGGGGTGGGCACCGGACGGCGTGGTCATGCGCTCAGGCTAGACCGGCTCGGCCGCGACGGGAGGGCCGCGTCGCCGTTCGCCCCGCGTTCACCCGCGGGACACCGCCCCCGGGCAGACTCGCCCCGTTCGCCGCCCCCGCGGCGTGCCCGTGCCGCCCCACCGCACGCCACCCCTGCCCCGAGGACACAGCCATGCCTTCGCCCTTCCTTCGCCGTACCGTCGCGCTGACCGCGACCGCGGCGGCCGTGTGCGCGCTCGCCCTGTCGAGCGTCACCGCGGCGTCCGCCGCCATCGTCGCCGATCCGGTGCGCGACTCCCCCGCCGACAGCGCGGTGAGCCTGCGCCCGATCGGCACCTACGAGACCGGGGTGTTCGACCAGTCGGCCGCCGAGATCGTGCACGCGTACAGGAACCGCCTGTTCGTCGTCAACGCCCAGGCCGGGGCCGTCGACGTGCTCGACAGCAGCACCCCGACCGCTCCCGCCAAGCTGTACTCGATCACCGGGACCGGCGTCGCCAACTCGCTCGCCGTGCGCGCCGACGGACTCGGCGTGGTCGCCCTCGAGAACGTCGACAAGACGGCCCCGGGTCGCCTGGTGTTCTTCGACGCCGACGCCGCCGAGCCCACCGTGCTCGGCGAGGTCACCGTCGGAGCCCTCCCCGACATGGTCACCCTCTCGGCCGACGGCACGGTCGCCGTCGTCGCCAACGAGGGCGAGCCCGCCGACGACTTCACGGTCGACCCCGAGGGGTCTGTCGGTATCGTCACCCTGCCCGCCGAGAAGGCGGCCCCGAGCCAGGATGCCGTGCGCACGGCCGGGTTCGGAGCCTTCGAGCAGGGCGGGTCGATGACCCTCGACCCCGCCGTCCGCGTCTTCGGCCCCGACGTCGCCGCCCCCGACCAGGGCGACACCCCGCTCGACGCGAACCGCGTCAGCCGCAACCTCGAGCCCGAGTACGTCGCCCTCGCCGGCGGCACCGCCTACGTCGCCCTGCAGGAGGCCAACGCCGTCGCGACCGTCGACCTGGCGTCGGCCTCGGTCACCGGCATCCGCCCCCTCGGGTTCAAGGACTACGGCGTCGAGACCCTCGACGCGAGCGACCGCGACCCCGAGGACGCGCCGACCTACACGCAGAAGACCTACCCCGGCCTGTTCGGCATGTACATGCCCGACGGCATCCAGGCCTACGAGGCGAACGGTGAGACCTTCCTCGTCACCGCCAACGAGGGCGACGGCCGCGAGTGGGGCGCGTACAACGACACCGCCCGGGTGAAGGACCTCGGCGACGACGGCCTCGCCCCCGTCTGCGCCGACAGCCCGCTCGCCGGCTCGCTCGGCGACGCCGACCTGGGCCGCCTCAACGTCGCCACCGACATGGGGCTGAACGCCGACGGCACCTGCTACTCCGAGCTGTACACGTTCGGCGGCCGCGGCTTCTCGGTGTGGACCACCGAGGGCACCCAGGTGTTCGACTCGGGCTCCGACTTCGAGCGGATCACGCACGACGCCAACCCGGAGTTCTTCAACTCGAACCACTCCGAGTCGAACCTCGAGGGCCGCAGCGACGACAAGGGCCCCGAGCCCGAGAACCTCGCCATCGGGCAGGTCGACGGACGCACCTACGCCTTCATCGGTCTCGAGCGCGTGGGCGGCGTGATGACCTACGACATCACCGACCCCGCCGCCGCGAGCTACGCCGGATACGTCGACAACCGCGACTTCTCGGTGTCGGTCGAAGACCAGCTGACCGGAGACGAGACCGCCGACCGCGCGCTGCTCTCGAACGCCGGCGACCTCGGCCCCGAGGGCATCGACTTCATCCCCGCCGACGCCTCGCCCACCGGTCGTCCCCTCGTCGCCGTCGGCAACGAGGTGTCGGGGACGACGACGCTGTTCGCGGTCGAGAACCCGAACGTGAAGAACATCGACATCCTCACGATCAACGACTTCCACGGTCGTCTGGAGGCAGGGTCCCAGGGCGAGGCCGGCGCCGCGGTCATCGCCGGAGCGGTGAAGGCCGCCGAGGCCGCCAACCCGAACACCGTGTTCGTCTCGGCCGGTGACAACATCGGAGCCTCGACGTTCACCTCGCTCATCCAGGACGACTCCCCCACGATCGACACCCTCGTCGCCTCCGGCCTCGACGTCTCGGCCGTCGGCAACCACGAGTTCGACCGCGGCTTCGCCGACCTGACCGACCGGGTGCTGCCCGAGTACGGCGGCGGCGAGTTCGGGCTCGGCGCGAACGTCTACAAGAAGGGCACGAAAGAGCCCGTGCTCGACGAGTACGCGATCAAGGTCGTCGACGGGGTGCGCGTGGCCTTCATCGGCACCGTCACCCCCGACACCGCCACCATGGTCGACCCGGCCGGCGTCGCCGACCTGGAGTTCGGCGACCAGCTCGAGGCCGCCGACCGCGTCGCCGACGAGATCACGGCCGCGGGCTCCGCCGACGTCATCGTGCTGCTCACCCACTCGGGCGCCGCGGTGTCGGACGACTGCGCCGCCATCGCGGCCGACCAGGCCGGCTTCGGCAACCTGGCCGTGAACGCCTCGCCCGAGATCGACGCGATCGTCTCGGCGCACACGCACCAGACGTACGCCTGCGACCTGCCCGTGGCCGGAACCGACCGCACGCGTCCGGTGATCCAGGCGTCGGAGTACGGCAAGGCGATGGGTCAGCTCTCGCTGAGCTGGGACACGCGCACCGGCTCGCTGGCATCCGTCACCGGCACGACCTTCCCCCTCGAGGGCGCGTTCGCCCCGGATGCCGCGATCGAGGCGCGCGTGGCCGAGTACGTCGCGCAGGCCGACGTCATCGGCGCGAAGCCCGTCGGCGAGATCAGCGGCGACATCCTGCGCGGCGGCATCCCGTCGGGCAGCGACCGAGGCGTGGAGTCGTCGATGGGCAACTCCGTCGCCGACGTGTACCTCTGGGCGACGTCGCAGAACCCCGCCTTCGCCGGCACGAAGGCGCAGATCGCCCTGATGAACCCGGGCGGCCTCCGCGCCGACCTGCTCGAGGGCGACGACGGCGTGGTCACCTACAAGGAAGCGGCACTGGTCCAGCCCTTCGCCAACACGCTCGTGACGGTGACGCTGACGGGTGCGCAGATCCGCGACGTCCTCAACGAGCAGTGGAAGGCCGAGGGCGACCGCCCCAAGCTGCACCTGGGCGTGTCCGACGGCTTCACCTACGAGTACACGCAGGATGCCGCGAACCCCCGCGTGGGCTCGGTCGTCTCGATGGCGTACGAAGGCACGGCGATCGCCGACGGTGACACGTTCACCGTGGTGACGAACTCGTTCCTCGCGAACGGCGGCGACGGCTTCCCGACCTTCGCGGCCGGCACCGACCGCACCGACACCGGTCAGATCGACCTCGACGCGACGCTCGCGTACTTCGCCGCGACGCCGGTAGTCGACCCCGCGCCGCTCGGTCGCGCGATCGTGGCCTCGGCCGAGAACCCGGGCGGCGGTGACCCCGGCCAGCCCGGCACCGAGCCGACTCCCGCGCCCGGCCAGCCGGCACCCGGTCAGCCCGCGCCGGGCCAGCCGTCGGGCGACCGCCCCGGCAGCGACCTCGCGAACACCGGCGCACAGGCACCGTGGGGACTCGCCCTCGCCGGCGGATTCCTCGTGGTGGCCGGTGGCCTGGCCTTCGCCCTGCGGCGGCGCACCGTCTGACGCACGGACGTCGGAACGGCCCTCACCCTCACGGGTGGGGGCCGTTCTGGTCAGGGCTTGTCGACGCGGGGATCCCACGAGCCGGCCGTCGACAGGCCGACGAGCATCAGGCAGAACGCAGGGCGACGCGAACGCCGGGGGACGCCGCGGTGACGTGCCAGACGTGCCCCGAACCCGACACGGTGCTCGCGCCTTCGGCATCCACGATGAGCGCCGTGTGCTCGTCGATCGCCACGCCCTCCGTCACGAGTTCCGCATCGACCGCGGCCACGAGACGCGACAGGGTTCCCCACTGCGCCGCGTGCACGTCGACGGCGAACGACACCAGGCCGAGACCGTCGCGGATCTCGAGTTCGTCGAGCTCTTCACCCGCATCTTCGGATGCCACCTCGATTCCGCCCAGCCGGTAGCCGCCGGCGAGCGCCTGTCCCGCCGCGATCGCCGCGCCCGCCGAGAACCCGGCGTAGGGCATGCCGTCGCGCACGCTGCCCGCCACGGCAACCAGGATCGGCGCGAGAGCGTCGAGGTACGCGGGCGTGAGGCCCCCGCCCACGAACACCGCATCGGCCCTCGACACCTCGGCGTCGAAGGTCCCACCCTCGACGATCGCCGCGACGCGCAGCTCGGCGGCCGCCGCCCCCGCCGCCTCGAGCACCGCTGCGAAGCGAGCGACCGAGGAGTCATCGTCGGCCTCGAGTACGAGCAGCACGGCGATCACGGGAGGGCGGTCGTCGGCCCGCGCCCGCGCCTCGACGACGAAGGGACGCAACAGCGCGCCGCAGCGCGCGACGTCGCGCCCGCCGCCGAGAAGGTGAACGCTCATGCGCCCCAGTATCGCGGCCCCGAGGCGCCGCCGGAGCGCGCACAACCGCGGACGACACAGCCGACACGCCGATCAGCCCACCCCCACGACGGCGCGCCGCCAGCCGGCCCCGCCGTTGTGCACGCCGGGGCGTCAGTACCGCCGCAGCAGCGCCGCCAGCGCCTGGCCGCCGCCGATGCACATCGTCACGACCGCGTACTCGAGGTCGCGGCGCTGCAGGTCGAGGGCCGCCCGCACGGTCAAGATGGCGCCCGTCGCGCCCACCGGGTGGCCCAGGGCGATCGCGCCTCCGTAGGGGTTCACCTTCTCGGGGTCGAGTCCGGCGTCGCGGATCACGGCGACCGCTTGAGCGGCGAAGGCCTCGTTCAGCTCGATCACGTCGACGTCGGCGGGGGTGAGCCCGGTCTGCTCCCACAGCCGTTGCAGCGCGAGCACGGGGGCGTAGCCCATGATCTCGGGGTCGACGCCCGCGGTCGTCACGGCCTCCAGGGTCGCCAGTCCCGTCAGGCCGCGCTCGCGCACGTCGTCCTCGCGCATGAGCACGGTCGCAGCGGCGCCGTCGTTGATGCCCGACGAGTTGCCCGCCGTCACCGACCCGTCCTTCTCGAATGCCGGGCGGAGCCCCGCGAGCGCCTCCCTCGTGGTGCCGGGTCGCGGATGCTCGTCGACCGAGACCTCGACCGGCCGCTTACCGCCGGTGGTCACGGGCACGATCTCCTCGGCGAAGGCCGCGCGCGCGGCATCCGTCGCCGCCCTGCGCTGGCTCTCGACCGCGAAGGCGTCCTGCTCCTCGCGCGAGACGGAGTACCGGGATGCCACGACCTCGGCCGTCGTTCCCATGTGCCGGCCGCTGAAGGGGTCGGTGAGGATCGCGAGCGTGCCGTCGAGCAGTGTGCGGTCGCCGAGGCGGGCGTTGCCGCGGGCCCCGTACTCGAGGAAGGGGGTGCGCGACATGCTCTCGTCGCCGCCGGCCACCGCGACGTCGATGCCACCCCAGCGCAGTTCCTGCGCCGCCGACCAGATCGCCTGCAGGCCCGAACCGCAGAGGCGGTTCACCGTGAACGCGGGCACGCGGGTCGGCAGCCCCGCCGCGAGGGCCACGCGGCGAGCGTTGTAGGCGTCGGGGCCGTTCTGGGCGATGCAGCCCATCACGACCTCGTCGACGGCATCCTTGTCGACGCCCGCTCGCCGGAGCGCCTCGGTCACGGCCACGGCGCCGAGCTCGAAGGCATCGACGCCCGACAGCGCCCCGCCGAAGGAGCCGATGGGCGTGCGCGCCCCCGACACGACGACGATGCGCGGTGCGGTCATCAGCCCGCCGCCTCTTCGGGGCGCTCCTGGGCGTCGATCACGGCCTCGTCGGGGACGTACCCCGCGATGTGCCGCTCATCGGGGCCGACGTACTCCGACAGGGGCCGGATGAGGGCGTTCGACGCCTGCTGCTCGCGGATGTGCGCCGTCCAGCCGGTGATGCGCGCGGCCACGAACAGGGGCGTGAAGGTGAGCGTGTCGAAGCCCAACAGCGCATACGCCGGACCCGAGGGGTAGTCGAGGTTGGGGTAGATGCCCTTCCGCTCCACGAACTGGCTCTCGAGCGCGTCGTACAGCGCGGCGACGTCGGGGCGGTCGTAGTGGGCGACGAGGGTGTCCAGCGCGGCCTTCATCGTGGGCACACGCGAGTCGCCGCGCTTGTACACGCGGTGACCGAAGCCCATGATCTTGCGCTTCTCGCCCAGGGCGGTGTCGAGCCAGGGGCCGACGTTCTCGGCAGAACCGATCTCGTCGAACACGTGCAGCACGGCCTCGTTGGCGCCGCCGTGCAGCGGCCCCTTGAGCGCGCCGATCGCCCCGACGACGGCGGAGTACAGGTCGCTGAGCGTCGACGCGATCACGCGCGCGGTGAACGTGGAGGCGTTGAAGGAGTGCTCGGCGTACAGGATCATCGAGCGATTGAAGGCGTCGACGACGACGGGGTCGGACTCCTCGCCGAACGTCATCCACAGGAAGTTGGCCGAGTAGTCCAGGTCGTCGCGGGGCTCGATGAGCTCCTCGCCCCGCCGGCGGCGCTGACCGTACGCGACCACGGCGGGCAGCTGCGCCCACAGGCGGATGCTGCGTTCGAGGTTCTCTTCGGGGGTGCCCACGGCATCCATCACGTTCGCGATGCCCGCGGTCTCGCGCGCGCCGATCACGCTCACGGCCGTCCGCACCTCATCCATCGGGTGCGCCGAGGTGGGCAGCAGGTCGATCGCGGCGCGGACGTCGTCGGGCAGCGCCCGGTGCTGACGCTCGGTCCGGCGCAGGGCGGCGAGCTGCGCGGCATCCGGAAGCTCACCGTTCCACAGCAGGTACGCCACCGCCTCGAACGGCTGCGTCGCGGCGAGCTCCTGCACGGGGTACCCGCGGTACAGCAGGCTGTTGGTGTCGGGGTTGACCTTGCTGATGGCGGTCTCGTCGACCGTGACGCCGGCGAGGCCCTTCTTGATGTCGGTCATCGTCTCTCCCTCGAGTCGTGCTCGGTGTCCATGCTGCCGGATTCTGCGGGCACGGTGCGGGGAACTTCGTCCCCCTTTCGGCTGCCAGGGTGGCCGGCGAGGCGAGCCATGTCCCGATTCTGGCTGTCTGGAGCCGCCCCAGACAGCCGAAATCGGGACGCTGTCTGCACAAATCGGGACACGGTTCGCCGGGCCGCTGCGACCGGAGGCCCCGCCGCCTCAGCGCTCGACGGTGAAGTCGAACACGTCGGCGTCGAAGCGCGTGTAGCCCTCGTAGTCGATGAGGTCGTACAGGTCGGCGCGGTGCTGCATCTCGCCGAGCTGCTCGCGCAGGTGCCCCTCGGATGCCAGGGCATCCAGGCCCCGACCGGCGGCGCCCATCGCGAGGCGCAACAGCGACACCGGCCAGATGACCAGGTTCACCCCGGCGTCCTGCAGCTGGGCGGTGGAGAACAGCTCGCTCTTGCCGAACTCGGTCATGTTGGCCAGGATCGGCACGTCCAGCGCGGTGCGCATCGCCTCGAACTCGCCGAGATCGCGCATCGCCTCGGGGAAGATCGCGTCGGCGCCTGCGTCGACCAGGGCCTTCGCGCGGTCGATCGCGGCATCCAGCCCCTCGACGGCCCGCACGTCGGTGCGCGCCATGATGAGGAAGTCGGGGTCGCGCCGGGCATCGACCGCCGCGCGGATGCGCTTGATCGCGGTGTCGGCATCCACGACGCTCTTCCCGTCGAGGTGCCCGCAGCGCTTCGGATTCACCTGGTCCTCGATGTGCGTGCCGGCGAGCCCCGCGTCTTCGAGCGTCTGGATCGTGCGGGCGACGTTCATCGGCTCACCGAACCCGGTGTCGGCGTCGATGATCGCCGGCAGCTCCGTCATGCGCGCGATCTGCTGCCCGCGTCCGGCGACCTCGGCGAGGGTCGTCAGGCCGATGTCGGGCAGGCCCAGGTCGGCCGAGATGACGGCCCCGGAGATGTAGACGCCGTCGAAGCCCTCGCGCTCGATGAGCCGAGCCGACAGCGGGTTGAAGGCTCCCGGCATCCGCACGAGTTCTCCGGATGCCAGCTTCTCGCGCAGCGCGCGACGCTTCTGCTGCGGGGTGGTCTGGGCGTACAGCATCAGCGGGCTCCCTCGGGGGTGTGGAGCTCGCGCACCGGCGGCTCGGGCTTCTCGGGCGCGCATCCGCCGCCGCGCATCAGAACAGCCCCTTCGGGGCGGGGGCCAGGGCCAGCACGCCGGGCTTCGCCACGATCGTGAGCTGCATGACCTCGGCCGGAGTCAGTTCGGGCAGACGCTGCACGAGCTCGAGGAAGCGCTCGATCTCCTCCGGCTGCAGCACCGGTTCGGCGAGCGTGCGGAACTTGCGGATGTAGTCCTCACGCGCGAACGGACGGGCACCGAGCGGGTGGGCGTCGGCGACGGCGATCTCGTCCTGCACCGTCGAACCGTCAGTCAGCGTGATGACCACGCGGCCGCCGAACGCCTTCTCGTTGGGATCCTCCGAGTGGTAGCGGCGCGTCCATTCGGCGTCCTCGGCGGTGGTGACCTTGTGCCAGAGGGCCACCGTGTCGTCCCGGCCCGCGCGCTCCGGCGCGTACGAGTCGACGTGGTGCCACGCGCCGTCCTGCAGGGCGACGGCGAAGATGTAGGGGATCGAGTGGTCGAGCGTCTCGCGCGACGCGGTCGGGTCGTACTTCTGCGGGTCGTTCGCCCCCGAGCCGATCACGTAGTGCGTGTGGTGGCTGGTGTGCAGCACGATGGATGCCACGTTCGCGGGGTCGCGCAGGTCGGGACGCTCCGTGCCCAGGCGGCGGGCCAGGTCGATCCAGGCCTGCGCCTGGTACTCGGCCGAGTGCTCCTTCGTGTACGAGTCGAGGATGCCGCGCTTGCTCTCGCCCTCGCCGGGCAGCGGCACGTCGTACGAGGCCTGGGGGCCGTCGAGCATCCACGCGATGACGCCGTCCTCGCCCTCGTAGATGGGCGAGGGGCTGGTCTCGCCGCGCATCGCGCGGTCGACGGCCTCGATCGCCATCTTCCCCGCGAAGGCGGGGGCGTGCGCCTTCCAGGTCGAGATCTCGCCCTTGCGCGACTGGCGCGTGGCGGTGGTGGTGTGCAGGGCCTGACCGATGGCCTGGTAGATCGTCTCCTGATCCAGGTCGAGCAGGGTGCCGATACCGGCGGCCGCGGCGGGTCCGAGGTGGGCGACGTGGTCGATCTTGTGCTTGTGCAGCGAGATCGCGCGCACGAGGTCGATCTGGATCTCGTACGCCGTGGCCAGGGCGCGCACCACGGCGGCGCCGTCACGTCCGGTGTGCTGCGCGACGGCGAGCACGGGCGGGATGTTGTCGCCCGGGTGCGAGTAGTCGGCGGCGAGGAAGGTGTCGTGGTAGTCGAGCTCGCGCACGGCCACCCCGTTCGCCCACGCGGCCCACTCGGGGCTGGAGCGGCGTTCGAGCGCGCAGCCGAACACCGTGGCGCCGGACCCGCCGATCGACACGGCGTGATCGAGTGCCTGCTGGCGCGCGGCGCTGACCGGCTGCCGCGTGATCGACGCGGCGGCGACGGCGGCGTTGTCGATGAGGCGGTTCACGATCATGTCGATCACGTCGTCGTCGACCGCGACGGCGTCGGTGGCGACCCGGGCGAGCGCCCAGGCGAGCTGTCCCTCGCGAGCGAGGTTCTCGTCGCTGCGGTGTACGCGCACGTGGTGGGTGATCGTCATGAGGGGTCCTCCGTGAGGGCTTCGAGGATGGTGGTGAGGGCGTTGTGCAGGTGCACGTGGGTGGCGTGGGCGGCGAGTTCGGGATCGCCGGCGCCGATCGCTCGCGCGATCAGTTCATGCTCCCCGGCGGAGGCCGAGAGGCGGAGGGGGTTGTCGCGTGCCATGCGCCGCACGCGCACGAGGTGGGTGCGGACGCTGCGGAGGGCCGCCGAGAGGTAGGGGTTGGCGACGGCATCGTCGATCCGGACGTCGAAGCGCGCGATGAGGGAGTAGTACGCGTCGGCATCGGCGGTGTCGACGGCGGCGAACTCGCCCGCGAGCGCCGTGAAGAGGCGACCGTCGCCCCGAACCGTGGCGCTGCGCGCCGCCTGGGTCTCGAGGGCGCGGCGGAGTTCGAACAGAGCCCGGATGTCGTCGGCGTCGATCCCGGCCACGACGGTGACGCGCGGCGAGGCCTGGGCGACGAGACCATCGGATGCCAGCCGACGCAACGCCTCGCGCAGGGGGGTGCGACTGACACCGAGGCGGGTGGACTGCTCCACCTCGCCGAGGACGGTTCCGGGGGCGAGAGCGCCCGTCTGGATCTCGTCGAGGAGGGTCGCGTAGGCCCGTTCTCCCGCTCGCATACCGCACCCCCTCGTCGTGTATACATTACGCGCTATTTGGGTGGGTGGCCAGCCGACAGGAGCCCCCTGGGTATACACACCACGTCGCCAGCGGGCGCATCGCGGCCGCCCTCTCGCTCACCGCCGCACCGCTCGGCATCCGCTCGACTCACCGTCCGCGGGGCGCGGATCCGCACTGGCGCCCCCGCCCGCCGCGCTGCCACACTGGGTTCATGCTCGTCACAACCATGAACGATGTCCCCGGCCGCCAGATCGTCGAGGTGTACGGCGAGGTGACCGGCCTCACCGTGCGCGCCCGCAACATCGGCGTGCAGTTCGGCGCCGGCCTCAAGTCGATCTTCGGCGGCGAGCTCGAGGGCCTCACGAAGCAGCTGCAGCAGAGCCGCGACGAGGCCAAGCAGCGCCTCGTCGAGCAGGCGCAGGCCCTGGGCGCCGACGCGGTCATCGCGATGCGATTCGACACGAGCGAGGTCGCGCAGAACTTCCAGGAGGTCGTCGCCTACGGCACGGCCGTGAAGCTGGCCTGATCCCGCCGCACCCGTCGCGCTCCTTACGCGCGAGGTGCCGGATTGTGTCGCTGAGGTGGTCGCGCGAGCGACGATCTTCGGCGACTCACGCGCTTCGTTGCCACGACTCCAGGGTCGTCGGAATGGATGCCAGGGTCGCCAGCGACGCGTCACGGTCGGCGCGCGCGAGGGTGAGCCCGGCCACCACGAGCGAGGCGCAGACCGCGGCGAGGGCGTCCACGGCATCCGGGGCCAGATCCGGGCGACGATCGGCGACCGCCGCGCGGATGGCGGTGCGCATCTCGGCCGCGTAGTCCGACACGAGGGTGCGCACCTCGGCGTCGTCGGTGGCGAGCGGTGACGACCCGGCGTTGAGCAGCAGGCAGCCGAGTCGAGCGCGCGGGGTGTCGGCCTCGATCGCCGCGCACATCTCGTCGACGTACGCCTCGAGGGCACCGGGGTCTCCCCCGCCCAGGGGGCGCAGACGCGTGCGCACGACGTCGTCGAGGTAACCCGCGAGCACGGCATCGAACAGACCGCGTTTGCTGCCGAAGGCGTGGTAGATGCTCGAGCGGGTGAGGCCGGTCGCCTCCTCGAGCTCGGCGATGCCCGCCTCGGCGTACCCGCGCCGCCAGAACACGTCGCGCGCGGCGTCGATCACGACGGAGCGCTCGAAGCTCGGCATCCTGCCCATGGGTGTCCTTCTCTCGCGCCGCTCACGAACTCCGGGGTTGCGGTCTCAGACCCGAGGTCTATATTAGACCGGTCGTTACAAAATAACCACAGGAGGAATCATGCGCGCAGTCATCCACCACGAGTTCGGCGAGCCGGCCGATGTCGTCGGCGTCGAAGAGGTCGAGAACCCGACCCCCGGCCCCGGCCAGGTGCGCCTGCGCGTGCTCCTGTCGCCCATCCACAACCACGACCTGTGGACCATCCGCGGCACCTACGGCTTCAAGCCCGAGCTGCCCGCGCGCGCCGGCACCGAAGCCGTCGGCGTGATCGAAGAGCTCGGCGAGGGCGTCGAGGGCCTGACCGTCGGTCAGCGTGTCGCCACCGGCGGCACCTTCGGCGTATGGGCCGAGCAGGTCGTCGCCCAGGCCGCCGGGCTCATCCCCGTCGCCGAAGGTCTGTCCGACGAGGTCGCCTCGCAGCTCGTGTCGATGCCCTTCAGCGCCATCAGCCTGCTGCACTCGCTCGACCTGAAGCCCGGCGACTGGATCGTGCAGAACACCGCCAACGGCGCCGTCGGCCGCATGGTCGCGCAGATCGCCCGGGCGCGCGGCGTCAACGTCGTCGGCCTGGTGCGTCGCCAGAGCGCCGTCGACGAACTCGCCGAGCAGGGCATCGACAACGTCGTGTCGACCGACACCGACGACTGGCGCGACAAGGCCCTCGCCCTCGTCGGCGACGGAAAGGTCGTCGCGGGCGTCGACTCCGTCGGCGGACCCGCCGCGGGCCAGGTGCTGTCGCTGCTCAGCGAGAACGGCACCCTCGTGATCTTCGGCTCGATGGGCGCGGGCACGCTCGAGCTCGGCGCCGGCGACCTCATCTTCCGCCAGGCCACCGTGAAGGGCTTCTGGGGCAGCGTCGTCAGCAAGACGATGGATGCCGAGACCCGCGGCGCCCTGTTCGGCGAGCTGTCGCGCTACCTCGCCGACGGCACGCTGACGCTCCCCGTCGCCGCCACCTTCGGCTTCGACGACATCGTCGAAGCCGTCACCGCGAGCGACGCCCCGCGCGTGGGCAAGGTGCTGCTGCGCCCGTGACCCGGTAGCGCCGCGGTGCCCGCCCTCGCGGGGGCACCGCGGCGCGCCCGCCCCGCGCCCCGCGCCCGCGTTGCCCGCGCCCGCGATGCCCGAACCCGACGTCGAGTGTCCAGAACACGCCGCACCGCGCGCGCGGGACGCGGCGTGTCTTGGACACTCAACGGTCCTTGCCCGCCCGGGCGGCGGCGGGGCACCTCGCGCCCACGCCCGAGCCCGGCGTTGAGTGTCCAGTACACGCCGCACCACGCACCGGGGACACGGCGTGTACTGGACACTCAACGGTTCTTACCCGCGCGCGCAACGGCGGGACGCCTCACGCTCCGCGCCTGTGCCCGAACCCGCGCCCACGCCCACGCCCGCGTTGCCCCCAACACCACGTTGAGTGTCCAGAACACGCCGCACCGCGCACCGGGGACACGGCGTGTCTCGGACACTGAACGGTCCTTGCCCGGGCGGCGGCGAGACACCTCACCCGCACGGGCGACGGCGAGACGCCTCACGCGCCGCGCGAAGCCTCCAGCGCCGCGGCCAGCGCGTCGATCGCGGGGCGTTGGCCCTTCACGAGGGCGTCGCGGGCGGCATCCAGGCCCATCCATTCGACGCGGTCGACCTCGGGGAACGCGGCCGTTCTTCCCGAGCGCGGTGGCCAGACCATCTCGAAGGTGCCGAACGTGAAGCCGGATGCCGTGAACCCGGCGCCGTCTCCCGCGAACACGACGACCTTCTTGCCCGACGAGTACGCGAACGTGCCGAGCTCGGCCCACGGCGTCTCGGGCGGCTCGACGCCGAGCTCCTCGCGGAACTCACGGTGGGCGGCATCCAGAGCGCCCTCGGTCTCGGGGTCGAACTCCCCCTTGGGGATCGACCACGCACCCGCGTCCTTCTTCGCCCAGAAGGGCCCGCCCATGTGCGCGACGAGCACCTCGGGCGCGGGGGTCAGCCGGTACAGCAGCAGTCCCGCGCTCCAGACGACCATCAGGCCGTCGCCACCGGCACGCGGGCGGCCTCGTCGGCGATCACGTCGGCCCGTTTGCGGAACGTACGGGCGGTGACGCGGTCGAGGGCGATCTGCCCGCGCATCTTCTCGGCCTTCTCGTACAGCGACGGGCCGCCGAAGCCGGTGAGCACCTTCACGAGCACGGGGAGCAGCTCGATCATGAAGAACAGCGCCGCGATCAGGTAGTGCGCCCAGCGCAGGGCGAGCTCGCGGTCCGACAGGCGCTCGAGGGCCGTGATCTGGCTGAGCAGTCCGACGGCGCCCGCATTGCCGTCGGCGATCGACGACGCGCGCGCGTTGTACGCGGCCAACGCCGACTCGTACTGGGTGCGGGCAGCGGGCAGCTGGTCTTCGGCCTGCTGCTTGTTCTGGTCGGCCGACGATGCCGCAGCCTCGGCGCCCGAGGTGTTGGCGGCGGCGAGGGTGGACTGCGCCTGCTGCAGCTGCGTCGACAGCGCGTCGTACGACGACTGCGCCTGGGCGAGCTGGGCTTGGGCGGCCTCGGAGCTCGCGCCGGTGCCGGCGAGACCGGTGCAACCGGGCACGGTGCCCGCGCCCTGGCCGGTGAGCTCGCACTGGTAGACCGCCCGCGCCTGGTCGATGACGCTCTGCTGAGCGGCGAGCTGCTGGGTGAGCTGGTCGACCGTCTGCTGCGCCGCGGCCGACTCGGCCGACGTCGACGAGGTTCCGCTGACGATGCCGGTGGCCGCCTGGTTCTCGAGGGCCGACACCTGGGCGCTCGCGGCGTCGAGGGCCTGCTTCTCGGGACCGCTGGTCACGGCATCCTGATCGGTCAACGCCTGGGTGACGTTCGTGGAGTTCACCTCGCGGGCGATGTCGTTCTGGAACACCTGCAGCACGAGCGGCTCGGCGACGACGATGCCGATGAGCGCCGCCATGATGATGCGGGGGAACGCGAGGCCGAGCAGGCGGAAGACGTTCTTCGTCGAGCGCATCGTCGAGGTGAGGAAGCGGTCGAGGTTGTAGATGATGAGGCCCCAGATCAGGGCCAGCGGGATCGCGAGGAAGATGCTGACGCGCACCCCGGTGAGCAGGGCGAACATCATCGACAGCGACGAGACGAGCGCCGTTCCCGCGAGCACCAGGAACATCTGGACGAAGCGCGGCACCTCTTCGGGAACCTCGTCGAGCACGTCGTTGTCGGCCCCGCCCAGCACCGCCATCCGCCGCACGAGCGACAGGCGCGGACGCCGCGGGTCGTGCCGGCGCAGGCGCGGCGGGCGGGGATCGGATGCCACCGGGGCGGCGACGGCGACGGGCTCGTCGTTCAGGGAGCGCTCGTCGTGCGCTGCGGGCGCCGCGTCGACCTCGCGGTCGAGCACGACCGTCTTGTCGGCGCCGGCGTCTGCGGCCGGGAGCGGGGTGGTCCCGCTCTCGGCGCCCGCGCGATCCGCCTCACGCGGCTCGGCGGGGCGGCGCTCGATCGGGAGCGTCGGGTCGTCGTCGGCGGGTGGGGCTCCCCACGGCTCGGACGTGTGGTCGTGCGGCGCGGGACGGGCCGCCGCGGTCTGCGCGGCGAGGATGTCGTCGAGGTACTGCGCGCGTTCCTCGTCCGTCGTGAACTCGATGCGACCGTCGGAGCCGAAGCGGCCGGGTCGATGATCGGAAAAGGACATTCGATGAGGGTAAGACGCGTTCCTGTCGATCAGATGAGCGAGGCCGGGGGCGCGCGCGGGTCCCACAGCCCCGGAATGAGTCGGGCGGGCCGGACGCGAACGTCCGCCCCGCCCGTACGGTCGTCAGACCAGGCGTTGCTTCGGCGAGACCTCGTACGTGTTCTCGGGGTCGGAGAACACCTCGTCGCCGAGCGCCGCGTCGATGGCGGCGAGCGTGTCGGCATCGAGGGTGACGCCCGACGCCTTGACCGTGTCGGCGAGCTGCTCGGGACGGGAGGCTCCGACCAGGGCCGCGGCGATGTTGGGGTTCTGCAGCACCCACGCGATCGCGAGCTGCGGCATGGCGAGTCCGGCCTCGTCGGCGATGGGCTTGAGGCGCTGCACGGCCTCGAGCGTGTCGTCGTTCAAGAAGCGCTTGATGAAGGTGGCGCCGCTCTTCTCGTCGGTGGCGCGCGAGCCCTCGGGCGCCGGCTGGCCCGGCAGGTACTTGCCACTCAGCACGCCCTGTGCCATGGGCGACCAGACGATCTGCGAGATGCCGAGCTCTTCGCTGGCGGGAACCACCTTGCCCTCGATCACGCGCCACAGCATGGAGTACTGCGGCTGGTTCGAGATGAGCTGGATGCCGAGCTGCTTCGCCAGCGCGTGTCCCTCGCGCAGCTGCTCGGCGGTCCACTCGGACACACCGATGTAGAGGGCCTTACCCTGCCGCACCACGTCGGCGAAGGCCTGGAAGGTCTCTTCGAGCGGGGTCTCGTAGTCGAACCGGTGGGCCTGGTACAGGTCGACGTAGTCGGTGCCGAGGCGCTTCAGCGACCCGTTGATGGAGTCCATGATGTGCTTGCGGCTGAGCCCGGTGTCGTTCGGACCCGCGGGACCGGTGGGGAAGTACACCTTCGTGAAGATCTCGAGCGACTCGCGCCGCTGACCCTCGAGGGCCTTTCCGAGAACCGTCTCGGCCGCTCCGTTGGCGTAGCCGTCGGCGGTGTCGAACGTCGTGATACCCGCGTCGAGCGCGGCGTGCACCGTCTTGATGGCCGCATCGTCTGCGACCTGCGACCCGTGCGTCACCCAGTTGCCGAGGGTGATCTCCGAGATCTTGAATCCACTGTTTCCGAGATAGCGATAACCGACCATCACTCCACGCTAGCCGCGGCCTCCGACACCGGGGCCCGAATCCCCTGGTGGCGAAATCGGCCGCGCGCACCGCGTCACAGGATGCCGAGCTCCATCGCCCGCGTGACCGCGCGGGTGCGGTCGGCGACGTCGAGCTTGGCGAACGCCTTCAGCAGGTGCGTCTTGACCGTGGCCTCGCCGAGGTGGAGGCGCACCCCGATCTCGCGGTTGCTGAGTCCCTGCGCGACGTGACCGAGCACCTCGACCTCGCGGGCGGTGAGCGCAGGTCTCTCGGCGGGTCGCCCGGTCTGCGCGACGAGCACGCGCGCCACGCTCGGCGCGAGGGCCACCTCGCCGGCGGCCACGGCGCGGATCCCCGCCAGCAGCTCCTGCTCGGGCGCGGCCTTCAGCAGATAGCCGCTCGCCCCGGCGGCGATGGCCCGCACGATGACGTCGTCGCTCTCGTAGGTCGTCAGCACGATGATCCGCGCCGTCGGCACGCTCTCGCGCAGCATCGCCGTCGCCTCATCGCCGTCGCGGCGTGGCATCCGCATGTCCATCAGCACCACGTCGGGGCGTTCGCGCTCCACGACGGTCACCGCCTCGATCCCGTCGGCGGCCACGCCCACCACGCACATGTCGTCGGCGGCATCCAGGATGCCGGTGAGCCCGGCCCGCACGATCGGATGATCGTCGACGACCACCACGCGGATCACACGGCCGGTCACGCGCGCACCGCCGAGCGCGGAACGCGGGCCGTGAGCACCGTGGCCCCGGGGCTGCCGTCGATCAGCAGGTCACCGTCGAGGTGCCCGAGCCGCGCGCGGAGCCCCTCGAGCCCGAACCCCTGCGCCCGGGCGGCGGGGTCGAAGCCGGCGCCGTCGTCGGCGATGCGCAGTTCCACGCCGTCGTCGAGCTCGGTCAGCGTCACCTCGACACGTCGTGCGCCCGAGTGCCGGCGGGCGTTCGACAGGCCCTCCTGGGCGCACCTCAGCAGCGCGACCTCGCTCTCACGGTCGAGGCCCGTGACGGCGTCGGCGCGCAGGTCGATGCGCAGCCCCGATTCGCGGCCGAGACGGTCGACGAGCACCGTCAGGGCGGCGACCAGCCCCTCGCCGTGCGACACGGGCGCCCCGCCCGCGACGAGGGTGCGCGTCTCGGTGAGGGCCTCGCGCGCGGCCTCTTCGACCAGGCCGAGGGTGGAGTCGGCCAAGACCCCCGCCGCGAGCTCCCGGCGCGAGCGCTGAACCAGCAGCACCGTCCCCGCCAGCGTCTGCGCGATGGTGTCGTGGAGTTCGGCGGCCAGACGTCCACGCTCCTCGACGACGCCCGTATCGCGGTGCAGGGCGGCGAGTTCGTCCTGCGCGGCGGTGAGTCGATCGAGCAGGCCCTGGGTCTCGGCTGCGTGCCGGTAGACGGCGGTGAACCACAGACCGAGGCCGATGTTGCCGGCGAACGACGTCGCCTGGATGATCGCGGCGCGCTCCCACGCGCCGCCGTCGCCGCCCCAGGCCAGCGCGACGAGCACGAGCACGCTCGACAGGGCGGTCCAGGCGATCGCCGTGCGCCGGCGCGACGAGATCACCCAGAGCAGGGGGTACGCCGCGAACTGCAGCATCGCGATCCACGGCACGCACGCGATGGCCAGGGGAAGGAGCAGCAGCGTCGACACCACCAGCCCCGTGGCGACCCGCGGCGCTCCCTGCTCGCTCAGCACGCGAGGGAGGGCGACGAGCACGAGCGCGGCGTGCACGACGACGGCTCCCAGCGCCACGAGCGCCGGCCCCCACGGGGCCGCCCCGATGCTCCCGGCCACGAGGGCGATCGCGATGCCCGCGGCACCCGCGATGCCGTAGACCAGGGTCCATCCGCGCACGGCCGAGGCCACGGCATCCGCCCGCTCCCGCTCCCCGTGCGGGCCATCGGTCCCGGTCACCACGGCGCCGCCGGAGGCGACGGTTCCCGCGCCCCTCACGCGTCTTTCCGGATCCATCGGAACGTCGCCCGCACCACCGCGAGCCCCACGACGAGCCAGAGTCCCGTCACGAGCAGGATCAGCGGGTGCTCCCACGACCCCGACGGCTCGGCTGCGGCGAAGCCCTCGGGCAGGAAGACCGAGCGGAAGCCCTGCGCCAGCCACTTCAGCGGAAACACGCTCGCCACGTTCTGCAGCCACTCCGGCAGGGCGGCGAAGTTGATGTAGACCCCCGAGATGAACTGCAGCAGCAGCACGATCGGGATGACGACGCCCGTGGCGCTGCGACCGGTGCGCGGGAGGGCCGAGAGCCCGATGCCGAGGATCGCGCAGGTGGTGACGCCCAGCAGGAACACCCACGCGAAGGTCAGCCAGCGCTCCGGTTCGGTGGGCAGCGGCACGCCGAAGAAGACCGCCGCGACGACGATCAGCAGCACCGACTGCAGAAAGCCGGTCACCAGCACCTGCCCGAGCTTGCCGATGAAGTACGACACGGGGCTGAGCGGAGTGCCACCGAGGCGCTTGAGGGTGCCGTCGCTGCGTTCCATCGCGATGTCGATCGACATGTTCTGCAGACCCGACAGCAGCACGCCCGCGGCGAGCATGGCGGGCAGGTAGAACTGCGCGGCCTTCACCTCGGCGCCCGGGGGACCGAAGGTCTGCGCGTCGAACGCGACGGCGAAGATCAGCAGGATCATCACGGGGAACAGGAAGGTGAAGAACACCGAGTCGCCCTGGCGGAAGTACGCGCGCACCTCGAACCCCACGCGTGCGGCACCGAGCCGCAGCACCCGGCTCACGCGGCACCCCCCGCAGCCTCGGTGCGGCGCTCATCGGCACCGAGGAACGACAGGTACACGTCTTCGAGGCTCGGGCGCACGACCTCGAGCCGCTCGGGTTCTCCGCCTCGGGCGTAGAGGGCCGCGACGAACGCGCCCGGGTCGTCGGTGCGCTGCTCGCGCGTCACCCCGCCCTCGCGCCACCGCACGAACGGCACGCGGGCGTCGGGTCCGCCGAGTTCGTCGATGCGGCCCACGGATGCCACCTGCCCGGCCACGATGATCGCCGCGCGCTCCGAGAGCTCGGCGGCCTCGTCGAGGTAGTGGGTCGTGAGCAGGATGGTGGTGCCCTCGGCCTGGAGCAGGCGGATGAGGTCCCAGAACTGCCGTCGCACCTCGGGATCGAAGCCGGTGGTGGGCTCGTCGAGGAACAGCAGCTCGGGGCGACCGATGATCCCCAGCGCCACGTCGACGCGGCGACGCTGCCCACCCGAGAGCTTGCGCACGCTGACCGTGGCCTTCTCGGTGAGACCGACCGCGGCGATGACCTCGTCGACGTCCCGCGGGCGCGGGTAGAACGAGGCGAAGTGGGCGAGGAGCTCCCGCACGGTCGCGGTCGGCGCCTCGCCGGTGTTCTGCAGGACGATGCCGAGTCGCGCCTTCCAGTCGAGGCCCCCGCGGTGCGGGTCGACGCCGAGCACGCTCACCTCACCGCTCGTGCGGTCGCGGTAGCCCTCGAGGATCTCGATGACGGTGCTCTTGCCGGCGCCGTTGGGGCCGAGCACCGCGAACGTCTCGCCTCGTCGGATGTCGAACGAGACTCCGCGCAGCGCTTCGACGCCTCCGCGGTAGGTCTTGCGCAGGTTCTGCACCCGCACGACGTGTTCGCTCATGCCCTCAGTCTGACCGCGCGCGGCCCCGGCCGGGAACGACGGACCGGTGGACTCGGCATCCACCGATCGGTGGACGCGCGGCCGCCACCCCCACGCAGAAACGCCGATCCTGCGCATGAACGCTCAGCGAGCGCGTTTCTGCGCAGGAAGAGCGTTTATGCCCGGGGCGGCGAGAGCGCTCGACGGGCACCGCCAAACGGACCGGCGGGCGTCAGCCGGCGGGCGTCAGCCGGCGGGCGTCAGCCGGCGGGCGTCAGCCGGCGGGCGTCAGCCGACGGGCGTCGCCGCGGCCGCCACCGCGTCGTCTTCGGTCGCCACGAGCTGACCGCAGGCGCCGTCGATCTCTTTGCCGCGGGTGTCGCGGAGGGTCGTCGGAATGCCCGCGTCGTTCAACCGGCGCACGAACTCGTTCTGCACGGGCACCTCGGATGCCGTCCAGATCGACCCCGGAGTCGGGTTCAACGGGATGGGGTTCACGTGCACCCAGCCGCGACCGCGGGCGTTGAGCTTCTCGGCCAGCAGGTCGGCGCGCCAGGCGTGGTCGTTCATGTCCTTGATCAGGGCGTACTCGATCGAGACACGGCGGCCGGTCTTGTCGAAGTAGTTGCGCGCGGCATCCAGTGCCTCGTCGACCTTCCACTTGGAGTTCACCGGGATGAGCTCATCGCGCAGGTGGTCGTCGGGAGCGTGCAGCGACAGGGCGAACGTCACCGGGATGTCTTCGTCGGCGAGCTTCTTGATCGCGGGCACGAGTCCGACGGTCGAGACGGTGATGCCGCGGGCGCTCATGCCCAGGCCGTGGTCCTTGTCGACCATCACGCGCACGGCCTGCATGACCCGCGCGTAGTTGGCGAGCGGCTCACCCATGCCCATGAAGACGATGTTGCTGACGCGGTCGAGCGAGTGGTCGTCGTGCTTCTTGCCGCCCAGGCCGCCGGCGGCGATGAGGGCGTTGGCCCGGACGATCTGCTCGATGATCTCGGCCGCCGACATGTTGCGGGTCAGACCCGCCTGGCCGGTGGCGCAGAAGGGGCAGTTCATGCCGCACCCGGCCTGGCTCGACACGCAGAGCGTGATGCGGCCGGGGTAGCGCATGAGCACCGATTCGACGAGCGCGCCGTCGTGCAGCTTCCAGAGGAACTTGATCGTGTCGCCGCGGTCGGTCTCGAGCCGGCGCACCTCGGTGAGCAGCGGCGGCAGCATTCCCGCGACGAGCTCTTCGCGACCGGATGCCGGCAGGTCGGTCATGTCGGCGGGGTCCGACGTGTAGTGCGTGAAGTAGTGCTTCTCGAGCTGCTTCGCGCGGAAGCCGGGCAGGCCCAGCTCCTTGGCCTTCTCGACCCGCTCCGCGGGGGTGAGGTCGGCGAGGTGCACGGGGGGCTTGCCGCGCTTCGGGCTGGCGAACTGCAGCAGCGGACGACCGGTCTCGTCTTTCGCCTGCTTCCATCCCTCGGTCGCGGGGCGCACCTGGCGGACGCCTGTGTCGGCCGGGGCCCCTGCGGGGCGCACTTGCCGGGGCGTCGTCGTGCGCACGGGGGGCTGATCGGTCATGGTTTCCAGGGTACCGGGCGCGTCTGCGTCGCGGCTGGGCGCGCCATCGGGCGTGCACAACTCCTGCACACTCACCCGGACGCCGCCGGTCTTTGAACCAAAGATGCTGCGGGAGCGCCCTGACATGCTCGCCCCGTGCGAATCACACCATCTCCTCCTGTCCACTTCCCTTCACGCCAGACGCCCGAGCGCACGAACTGGAAGTTCAGCCTGCTATACCCCGCCGTGACCGTGACAGCTGGGCTGTACGTGCTCGTCCTCACCGCGGTGACGACGTCTGCATCCATCGACCCGACTGTCTGGCTCCGCGTCATCGCGGAGTGGGGCGCGAGCAGCAGCGGGCACGTCCCCTGGTCCGCATCTCTGCTCGTCACGACCGTTGGCGCTCTCGCCGCGCTGTCCAACTCCCCGCTGGCGAAGGACGAGATTCTCGGATTGGCCCTCACTCTTTGCGCGCAGGCGATCGCTGTAGGCACGGCTCTGTGGATGGTCACCGCACTGGTGGGGGCCACTGTGCCGGACATCGTCAGCGAGCCAATCGAGCGCAGCCAACTCTGGGGGGTGGTATTCGTAGCCGGTCCCGTCATCATCGGCGCGGCCGTCTTCGCGGGGAGATTCACGAGGGTGGGTCCCGACGTCCGTATCGCCGTCGCCGAGAGAGCGATCCCGGTACTCGATCGCGAACTCGGCGAAACGCGCTGGCGAGTCCACGAACTGTGGAGTCTCACCCGCGCACGATGTCACGCGTGGATGCCGCCCGTCGCCGCGTGGGTGGCCGCTACCAGCGTCCTCCTCGCAATCCTGTCCGCAGAGGGAACGACGGCGCCCGGATCGACCGCCTTCGCCGTCATCGTCTTCTCAATGGTGTGGGGTTCCTGCGCCCTTGCTCTCGGACTGCTACGAATAACGTTCAATCAACCCACCGGACGAATCTGGCAGCGGAGGGAACGGTCGGGACGCCGCCTCACCCCCCTTGGCCGCTGGCTCATCGGCGCCACTGCTGCGTTGGGTGGCCTTTCGATCTGCTCGTCGGTTGCTCTGACCGCCGTTCTGTTCATCGACTCCGATCCGGCGACGGCGGAGGCTCGGCTTCGACTCGCGGCCGTTCTGCTGGGCGGAACGGTCGCTGTGTCCATCGCAGTGCTCAAGAGTCGACGCGGGAAGAACTCATGGGCGACGATCGGCTACCGTCTGCGCGCTCGGAGACGCGAGTCATTTGTCACGCAGCTTCGCGAAGCTCAGGCCGAACGCGACTCTCGTCGTGCGGAGCGTTCTGCGTTTCGTAGGCTTCGAGCTCTGCTGCGTGGGCGATGATACAGGCCATGAGAGCGCTTTAAGGCGATAAAGATCGTCACAATCGCCTCTCCTGGCGAGTAATCTCGTCACAGGAGGTGGCGCACGTGACGGGCTACAAGATCGATCGCGAGATCGTACAGTTCGGCGAGCACGTCCACGGCTGGCGAATGGTCCTCGGTCTCACTGCTCAGCAGGTCGCCGAACGCGCGGACATCACCCGCGACACCCTGCGCAAGATCGAGACGGGTGACCCCGGCGTGAGCTTCCGCAACGTCGCTCAGGTCCTGCGCGCCCTCGGCGTTCTGAGCCAGACGGTGCAGGCGATCGACCCGCTGTCCAGCGACATCGGGCGCTTGCGCGCCGGCAATCTCTCCAGGAGGCGGGTGCGATGACTTCGCTGGATGTGTTCGTCGACGATGGCGGAACCGACCGCCTGGTGGGGCAGGCCTACTTCACCCGCAGCCGCGGGGAGGTGTCCACGACGTTCGTCTATGACACCGAGTACCTTGCCGGCGGCGGAGGGAGCATCGATCCCTCCCTTCCGCTGGTATCGGGGAGTCAACACCAACGAGGCCTCGTACGCGCCTTCGCCGACAGTGCGCCGGATCGGTGGGGACGCAACCTCATCGAGAAGGCGGAACGCCTGCGGGCTCGGCAAGAGCAGCGGACCCCGCGCCGTCTCGACGACGTGGACTTTCTCTTGGGAGTCAGTGATGACGCCCGTCAGGGAGCGCTCCGGTTCCGCACGCATGGGAGCGCAGTCTTTCTCGGCGAGGCGGCCCATGTTCCACCGTTGGTCTCTCTGCCCGAGTTGCTTCGCGCAGCCGATGACCTGTCGAGTGGCGATGACTCCGCGCAGGCGGTGAAGCAGCTCCTCGACACCGGGACCACCGGTCTCGGAGGAGCACGGCCCAAGGCCTCCGTCCGACTGGATAACGGCGAGCTGGCCATTGCCAAGTTCCCCCACGCAAGCGACGAGTGGGACGTCATGGCGTGGGAAGGAACGGCGCTGGATCTTCTCGAATCCGCCGGTATCCGCACCCCGGATCGTCGTCTGATGAAGATCGGAAACCGGTCCGTGCTCGTCCTGCGCCGCTTCGATCGCGCACCCGGTACGCGCATCGGCTACATCAGCGCACTCACCGCGGTCGGCGCGAACGACGGCGAGCACCGCGACTACGCCGAGATTGCCGAGGCCACCCGCGACCTGTCCGACTCACCGCGCGCGGAACTTCGAGAGTTGTTCAGCCGCGTCGTCGCCAACGTCGCACTCGGCAACACCGACGATCACCTGCGAAATCACGGGTTCCTCGCGGAGCGAAGCACATGGACCCTCAGCCCAGCATTCGACGTCAACCCGCAACCGGATGCCCTGAGGCCCCGCGCCACGACGGTGATGGGCGCAGACACTCCGCCGGATGAGGCCGAGAGTCTTCTGGCTTTCGCCGACGAATGCGACCTCGACATCTCGGTCGCCCGCGAGCGGATGGCCTCCGTCGCCACCGCGCTCGCCGGATGGGCACGCGGAGCGCGTGCGAACGGCATCCCCTCCCGTGAAATCCAGATCATGGGTCAATCCATCCGCCCTCGTCTGGAGTCCGTCACAAGGGTGGCCTCGACCGCATCCGTCTGAGAGCGGCCCTATGATGCATCCCATGCCCGGTGCCGGTGATGCCCCCATCCCGCCCGGCGGCGTGCAGAAACTTCTGAACAACAACGTCGTCGTGGCGATCGACGCCGACGGCCGCGAGCGCGTGCTCATGGGACGCGGTATCGGCTTCCAGCTCAAGCACGAGGGGCACGTCGACCCCGCCAAGGTCGAGAAGACGTTCGTGCTCGACCAGGCCACCGACACCGCGCACGCGCAGAAGCTCCTCACCGACGCGCCCTACGCCCTGGTGCAGGCGGTGCTGCGCGCGGTCGACGAGGCCGAGCGCGAACTGGGCCGCGACCTCGGGCGTCGGCTGCCGCTCGCCGTCATCGACCACGTCAACTACGTCATCGAGCGCCTCGACCAGGGCATCCGCATCCCCGTCACCTCGATGCCCGAGCTGCGGATCCTCCACCCCGACGAATCGCGTGTCGCCGAGCGCATGGCGGCCTCGATCGCGGCATCCCTCGATCGCGACCTTCCGCCCGAAGAGGGCGTGTTCCTCACGATGCACCTGCTCAACGCGACGCGCGACGAGCCCAACGGCACCGCGGCCCTGCTGTTCCGCCGCGTGCAGCACGTCGTGCGCACGGTCGAGACGGGCCTCGGCGTCACCCTCGACACCGCCGGCCCCGACTACGCGCGGTTCATCCTGCACGTGCGGTTCCTGCTGCAGCGGCTCGTGGACCGCTCGATGCTCACGAGCGGCGACTCGTCGTTCTTCGAGTTCGCGAAGCACCGCTACCCCCGCGCCTTCGGCATCGCCGAGGCCGTGAAGGCCTACGTACTCGCGGCGACGAGCTCGACCCTCACCGACGAGGAAGTGCTCTACCTGACCGTGCACGTCGAGCGATTGGCGACGAGCATGGGGCGCGCCGACACCTCTGGCGCACCCGACGCGCCGGTGCTATAGTCGCGGACGCAGGTTCACACCTGCCGACGATTTCCGGATTGTTACCGCGCGAGCGGGCAAGACCTGAATCCACATCGCTGACGAGCGATGAACGGATTCGGGTCTTTTTTATTGCCCGAAAACAATCCGGGTCGTCGCCACAGAACATTCGACGGGCCGCATGGATGCGGCGAAAGGCAGGCGGATTCCGATGGCGGATTACGCGAAGACAGCGGCGGCGGTTCTCACCGGCGTCGGCGGGGAAGGCAACGTCACCTCGCTCGTGCACTGCGCGACGAGGCTCCGATTCGTGCTGAAAGACGAGAGCAAGGCGAGTGCCGCAGCCCTCCGCGCCACCCCCGGCGTGATCACCACCGCCCAGGCGGGCGGGCAGTACCAGGTCGTCATCGGCAACGACGTGCCCGAGGTGTTCGCGGCGATCCAGTCGCAGACGAAGCTCGGCGCGGGCTCCGACGACACCGGCGAGAAGACCCCGAAGGGCAACCTCTTCAACCGGTTCATCTCGATGATCTCGGCCATCTTCACGCCGATCCTCTGGGCGCTGGCCGGCACCGGTCTGCTCAAGGCGTTCCTCGCCGCGGCCGTCACCTTCGGGTGGATGGATGCCACGACCACCACGTACACGATCCTCAACGCCCTCTCCGATGCGCTGATCAACTTCCTCCCCCTCGCCCTGGCGATCACCGCGGCCCGCTACTTCAAGGCCGCCGAGTTCACCTCGCTCGCCATCGCGGGAGCGCTCGTCTACCCCTCGATCACGGCCCTCACCGGCGTTCCCGACGTGACGTTCTTCGGCATCCCGGTGACGATGGTCAGCTACGTCTCGAGCGTCATCCCGATCATCATCATCGTGTGGCTGCAGAGCTACGCCGAGCGTTTCCTCTACGCGAAGCTGCCCGGTGCCATTCGTCGCTTCGTCACCCCGATGCTCGTCGTGCTCGTGGCCGTGCCGCTGATCTTCGTCGTCATCGGTCCGCTGTCGGCGCTCGTGGGCGGCGGACTCGCCTCGGCCATCGGCTGGGTGTTCCAGACCGTGCCGTGGGCCGGTGGCGCCATCATGGGCGGCCTCTGGCAGGTCTTCGTGATCTTCGGCCTGCACTGGGGTCTCGTGCCGCTCTTCCAGCTCGAGTACCAGACCACGGGCATGATCCTGCTCATCGGACCCGTCTTCGCCGCCGTGCTCGCCCAGGCCGCCGCGGTCGCCGGTGTGCTCGTTCGCACCCGCAACAAGAGCCTCCGCTCGCTCGCCGCCCCGGCGACGCTGTCGGGCTTCCTCGCCGGCATCACCGAGCCCGCGATCTACGGCATCAACCTGCCGCTGAAGCGCCCCTTCGCCTTCGGCATCGTCGGCGGCGCCGTCGGTGGCGCGCTCATCGCGATGGGCGGGGTCTTCTCGAAGGCGTTCGTCGTCCCCTCGGGTCTCGCGCTCCCCGCCCTGCTGGGCAACGGCAACATGGTCATGCTCGCGATCGGCCTCGCCGCCGCGATCGTCATCCCGTTCCTGCTGGTCGTGCTCATCGGCTTCACGGACCCCGTCGACACCGCCGCCCCCGCGACCCCGGCCGCGGCGACCGACACCGAGGTCTCGAACCCCGTCGACGGCACGGTCGTCGCCCTCAGCGAGGTTCCGGATGCCGCCTTCGCCGACGGCTCGCTCGGCAAGGGCGTCGCGATCCGGCCCACCTCGGGCGCGGTCTACGCGCCGTTCGACGCCACCGTGGTCGCCGCCTTCCCCACCGGTCACGCGATCGGCCTGCGCGGCGTCGACGGCGTGGAACTGCTCATCCACGTCGGCCTCGACACCGTCAAGCTCGGCGGCCAGCACTTCACCCTCAAGGTGCAGTCCGGCGCCGAGGTGAAGACCGGTGACCTGCTGCTCGAATTCGACGGCGCCGCCATCGAGAAGGCCGGGTACGACCTGATCACCCCGGTCATCGTGACCAACGGCGACCTGTATCCCGACGTCGCCGACGTGGCATCCGGACCCCTCTCGCACGGCGAGACGCTGTTCCGCGCCATCTCGGTCGACTCCCTCTCCACCGCCCGCTGACCCCCTGGAGGCACAGACCATGACGACCACTTCCTTCCCCGACGGCTTCCTCTGGGGCGGCGCGACCGCCGCGAACCAGATCGAGGGCGCGTACGACGCAGACGGCAAGGGGTACTCGGTGCAGGACGTGATGCCCCGCGGCATCTCGGGTTCCCGCAGCGACCAGCCCACGCCCGACAACCTCAAGCTCGTCGGCATCGACCACTACCACCGCTACGCGGAGGACATCGCGCTGTTCGCCGAGATGGGCTTCGGCGTCTACCGGTTCTCGATCGCGTGGAGCCGCATCTTCCCGAAGGGCGACGAGACCGAGCCCAACGAAGAGGGCCTGGCGTTCTACGACCGCGTGCTCGACGAGCTCGAGAAGCACGGCATCGAGCCGCTCGTGACGATCTCGCACTACGAGACGCCGCTGCACCTGGCCGAGGCCTACGGCGGCTGGACGAACCGCGAGCTCATCGGGTTCTACGAGCGCTACGCCCGCACGCTCCTCGAGCGCTTCGGCTCGCGCGTGAAGTACTGGCTGACGTTCAACGAGATCAACTCGCTGCTGCACGCCCCGTTCATGAGCGGCGGCATCCCGATCCCCGAGGGCGGCGTTCCCGAGCAGCAGCTCTACCAGGCGATGCACCACGAGCTCGTGGCATCGGCCCGGGCCACGCGCATCGCCCGCGAGGTCGCCCCCGAGGCGAAGGTCGGCTGCATGGTGCTGTCGATGCCGATCTACCCCCTCACCCCGTCGCCCGACGACGCCCGCGCCGTCATGGACGCCGACCACGGCAACCTCGTCTACGGCGACGTGCACACCCGCGGTGAGTACCCCGGGTACTTCCTGCGGACGCTGCGCGAGAAGGGCATCGCCCTCGACATCACCGATCAGGACCGCGACGACCTGACGAACACCGTCGACTTCGTCTCGTTCAGCTACTACATGTCGATCGCCGAGACCGCCGACCCCGCGAAGCGCGCCGAGGGCGAGGGCAACATCATGGGCGGCATCGCCAACCCCACGCTCGAAGCGAGCGAGTGGGGCTGGCAGATCGACCCCGTGGGCCTGCGCCTCGTGCTGAACCAGTTCTGGGACCGGTGGCAGAAGCCGCTGTTCATCGTCGAGAACGGCCTGGGCGCGCGCGACCAGCTCGTCGAGGTCGACGGCGAGAAGACGGTCGTCGACGACTACCGCATCGCCTACCTCAACGACCACCTCGTGCAGGTCGGCGAGGCGCTCGAAGACGGCGTCGACGTGCTCGGCTACACCTCGTGGGGCTGCATCGACATCGTCAGCGCCAGCACCGCTCAGCTCAGCAAGCGATACGGTTTCATCTACGTCGACCGCAACGACGACGGCACCGGAACGCTCGACCGCTACCGGAAGAAGTCGTTCGGCTGGTACGCCGACGTCATCCGCACCAATGGCGCGTCGCTGACGCGCTGACCCCCCCCTGATCGGATCGGCCCCGGGTCCTCACGGCCCGGGGCCGATCTCTTGGAGTACATCTATGACCCGCATCGCCTTCCTCGACGTCGACGGCACGATCCTCGAGCACGGTTCGGTGATGGCGCCCTCGACGGCGACCGCCATCCGACAGGCGCGAGAGAACGGGCACCTCGTGTGGCTCAGCACCGGCCGCTCCGCCGGCGACATCCACCCCGACGTGCTCGCCATCGGCTTCGACGGCGCGATCACCAACGGCGGAGCGTATGCGACCCAGGCCGATCGGACGCTGGTGGAACGCCCCCTCCCCCGCGCCGACGTCGACACCCTCGAGCGGTACTTCGAGGCCCACGGCATCCACTACTTCCTGCAGACCCACGGCGGCGTCTTCGCCAGCCCCGGCATGGGCGCCGTGATGAACGAGTACCGGCGCGAGCGTCACGCCCAGCGCGCGGCCGAGCTCGAGGCCCAGGGCCTGCCCCCCGAGCAGCCGCTGTGGCGCGAGCCCCGCCCGGTGTCGGAGGTCGACCGCGACGCCGTCGCCAAGGCCGTCTTCGTCAGCCCCTCGACCGACACCGTCGCCCACGCCGCCGCCGAGCTCGGCGACGGGTTCCACGTCATCCCGGGCTCGATCCCGCTGCCCGGCGGCTCGAACGGCGAGATCGGCCAGGCCGGCGTCACCAAGGGCTCCGCGATCACCGACGTGCTCGCCGAACTGGGCCTGTCGGCGACGGACGCCATCGGCATCGGCGACAGCTGGAACGACGTCGAGATGTTCGAGGTCGTCGGCACCCCCGTCGCGATGGGCAACGCCGTGCCCGAACTGCAGCGCCTCGCCGGCCGGGTGACCACCGCCGTGCTCGACGACGGCGTGCACAACGCGTTCGCGGAGCTGGGCCTGATCTGACGGGTCGTGGGCCCACGCGGTCCACATGCAGGAGCGTGGGTTCGTGCGGCGCCTCACACGCCGCGCGACAGCACATGCGCCACACCGGTCATGCAGATGGACCCGCGGATCGCGTTACTCGCAGCCGGGTGGAGCAGCGCGGGCGCCCTCTCGGCGCGGTCAGGCCCCCGACGTGACCCGGCGCGACCGCCGGCGACGCTCCGCCCGCTCGACGGGGGGAAGCCGCTCGACCAGACCCGGCATCGACTCCACGCGGGCCCGCTCGACGTGCGCGGCGGCGAGCGTCTGCGCGAGCGAGACGTGCCCGCCCACGATCGCCTCCACCATCTCGGCGTGCTCATCCCATCGACCGGGGGTGTCGCGTTCGGGCGTCAGACGGAAGAGCCATCGCGTGCGCCCCGTGAGCAGACCGCTCATCCGCGAGAGCAGCGCGTGACCGGCGAGGGCGAAGATCTCGTCGTGCAGATCGGAGTTGCGCGACGAGGCCGACGCCGCGGCGACCGACGCGACGTGCGCCACGTCGAGCGCGGCCCGCAGCGCTGCGGTGTCGGCGCCCGCGGCGGCGCGCTCCGCGGCGAGTGCCGCGGCGAAGGGCTCGAGGTGCATGCGCATGTCGAACAGCTCCCTCGCGTCGTCGACCGTGAAGCGGTGCACGACGGCCGCACGGCGATGGGCCGACGACACGAACCCCTCGGCCTCGAGCACGTGCAGCGCCTCTCTGACGGGCACCCGCGAAACGCCGAGCTCCTCGGCGATGTCGCGTTCGCCGAGCTTGTCGCCCATGTCGATCTCACCGGTGATGATGCGCTCGCGCAGGATGTGCGCGATGCGCCGGCCGGTCGCGTCGATGTCGTCGTCCACGCCTCCATCCTGACAGGGGTGAGACGTGGGAGGAAACCGTCGTTTGGTATTCCAAACGACGCAATATGGGTCGCTCAAATGGCTTGAATCGCAATTTGGTACTCCAAAGTGACGCCCGCGTAAGGATCACATTGCGTGTTCGTTACATCGCCTTGGTATACCCGTTGCGCGCCGTAGCGTCACCTCCGTGCTCGCCTTCCTCCTCCGCCGCCTCGCCCTGGCCGGCGCCACGGTCTTCCTCGTGGTCACGATCGGCTTCGTCCTCGGTCGCCTCACCGGCGCCCCCGGCGCACTCCTGCTCCCCGACAACGCCAGCAGTGCCGACGTCGACGCGCTCAACGCCAGCCTCGGCTTCGACCGCCCGGTCATGGTGCAGTACCTCGACTTCCTCCGCGGAGTCGTCGTCGGCGACCTCGGCGACTCGTACCGCCTGCACGAGTCCGCGCTCGGGCTCGTGTGGGAACGCCTCCCCGCCACGGTCGAACTCGCCTTCTGGGCGTTCCTGGCCGGCTTCGCCCTCGCGCTCGTGGCAGCCGTCGTCATCCACCTCAGTGGCAGCCGGGTCCTGCGCGCCGTCGTCGGCTGGCTCGGCGCCACCCGGCAGGCGGTGCCCGACTTCTTCTTCGCTCTGCTGCTCGTGCTGATCTTCTCGGTCACGCTCGGCCTGCTGCCGTCCTTGGGCCGCACGAGTCCGGCGAGCCTCGTACTCCCGGTCGTGACCCTCGCCACCGGCCAGTTCGTGATGTATCTCCGCCTGCTCGACGCCGCGCTGAGCGATCAAGCCGAGCAGGACTACGTGCGCACGGCCTTCGCGATCGGCCAGTCGCGACCGACCATCCTGTTCACGCAGATGCTCCCCAACGCCCTGCCGCCGGTGCTCGGCATGGCCGGCCTCAACCTCGGCGGTCTGCTCGGCGGCACCGTCGTGGTCGAGGTGGTGTTCGCCTGGCCGGGGCTCGGCAGCCTGCTGACGGCCGCCGTGAGTCAGCGCGACTTCCCGATCGTCCAGGCGGGGCTCCTCTTCGTCGCCGTCGCCTTCGTCGTCGTCAACACCCTCGTCGACCTGCTCGTCGCCCGCATCGACCCCCGAACGGCCACCTCATGACCACCGTCGCCCTGCCCCCGCTCCCCGAGGCCGCGACCTCGGCACCGCCCCCTCGGCCCCGTCGTCGGCGCCTGCGCCCCTCGGCCGTCGTCGGCATCGTGATGCTCGCCGTCGTGGTCGGCGCGACCGCGCTGCGTCCCGTGCTGCCCGGCTTCGACCCGTTCGGGCAGGACCTGTCGCGCGTCCTTCTCCCGCCCTTCGTCGACCCGGCGCACCCGCTGGGCACCGACCCGCTCGGGCGCGACCTGTTCAGCAGGATCGCCCTCGCCTCCGCCGTCACCCTCGGCATCACGGTGGCCATCGTGTGCCTCAACGCGGTGATCGGCACCACGGTCGGCATCCTGGCCGGCTTCTTCGGAGGGCGGATCGAGTCCGCTCTGTCGGTGCTGTCGAACACCGTGCTGGCGATGCCCGTCGTGCTGCTGCTCATCGCCGTCTGCGCCGTCGTCCCGCCCAGCGCGGGGCTTACGATCCTCGTCGTCGGCTGCACCTGGTGGGTGGGCTACGCCCGGGTCACCCGCAACGTCGCCGCGGCCCTTCGGGCGCAGGACTTCGTCGTGGCACCGCGCACACAGGGTGCCGATCGCTTCTGGTCTCTCACCCGACACGTGCTGCCGAACGTCTGGCCGCACACGCTCATCATCGCCGCGACCGACATCGCCACGATCGTGCTCGTCGAGGCATCTCTGGAGTACCTCGGTCTCGGCGTGCAACCGCCCACGCCCAGCTGGGGCGCCATGATCTACGACGGCCAGAAGTACCTGGCCACCGACCCCTGGCTGGTGATCCTGCCCGGGATCGCGATGTTCCTCGCCGTGGGCGGCGTGCAGTTCCTCAGCCAGCAGTTCACCGCCGAGGCGCGTGGCGCCTTCCTGCGCAAGGGAGCCCGACGATGACCCGTCCCGTCCTGTCCGTCGAGAACCTGCGTCTGGATGCCACGACCGACGAGGGCCACCGCACCGTGGTTCACGACGTCTCGTTCGAGGTGGCGCCCTCGTCCGCGCTCGGCGTCGTCGGCGAGTCCGGCTCCGGCAAGAGCCTCACGATGCTCGCCGCCCTCGGCCTGCTGCCCCCGGGCGTGCGCGTCGCCTCGGGGAGCGTCTGCATCGACGGCCGCGACGTGACGTCGATGAGCGAGCGGGAGCTCCGCAGCATGCGCGGCCGGGTGACCGGGATGGTGTTCCAAGACCCGATGTCGGCGCTCAACCCGCTGCGCTCGGTGGGTGCGCAGGTCGCCGCCGCGGTGCGCGCCCACTCCCCCGCCACCTCGCGCACCGCCGCCCGCCGACGCGCGGTCGAGCTGCTGCAATCGGTGGGCGTCCGCGACGCCGCCGACCGCGCGGCGTCGCGGCCCCACCAGTGGTCGGGCGGCATGCGCCAGCGCGCGGTCATCGCCATGGCCATCGCCAACGACCCGCTGCTGCTCATCGCCGACGAGCCCACCACGGCGCTCGACGTCACGGTCCAGGCGCAGGTCATGGCCCTGCTCGACGACGTGCGCGAACGCACCGGGTCGGCGTTGGCGCTCATCAGCCACGACCTGGGCCTCGTGGCTCAGCACACCGACGACCTCGTCGTGATGCGGTCGGGACGAGTCGTCGAGCACGGTGAGACCCGCGCGGTGCTGTCGGCCCCCGCTCACGAGTACACGCGGCGGCTGCTCGCGGCGGCGCCGTCGACCCGCACCGGGGCGGACCGCCCGGCGCTCGTCGAAACCGCCGAGGAGCCCGCCCTGGAGGTGACCGACCTCGTCGTCGAGTACCCCGGTCGACGAGGCCGACGCACCCGGGCGGTCGACGGCGTGTCCCTGCGCATCCGCGCCAGAGAGACCGTCGCCGTCGTCGGGGAGTCCGGATGCGGCAAGTCGTCGCTGCTGCGCGCCATCCTGGGCCTCACCCCGGCGAGCGCGGGCACCATCCGCTTCGAGGGGCGCACCGTGTCCCCCGACATCGCCGGACGTAGCGCCGAGATCCGCTCGCGCGCCCAGGTGGTGTTCCAAGACCCGTCGTCGGCGCTGGACCCGCGCATGAGCGTCGCCCGCTCCGTCGGCGAACCGCTGAAGATCCGCCGGAGCTTCACTTCGGCGCGCGTGCGCACGCTGCTCGACGGGGTCGGCCTCGACAGCTCGTTCGACGACCGTCTTCCCACCCGTCTGTCGGGCGGGCAGCGCCAGCGCGTCGGCATCGCCCGCGCTCTCGCCCTCGACCCGGCGATCGTGCTGCTCGACGAGCCCGTCTCGGCGCTCGACGTCTCGATCCAGGCGCAGGTGCTCGACCTGCTGGGCGGTCTGCAGCGCGAGCAGCGACTCGCCTACCTCTTCGTCTCGCACGACCTCGGCGTCGTCCGCGGCATCGCGGACCGCGTCGTCGTGATGCAGGCCGGACGCATCGTCGAAGAGGGCCCGACCGAGCGCGTCTTCGCCGAGCCGCGGCATCCGTACACCCGCACCCTGCTCGACGCCATCCCGCACCTCTTCTCCCACTCACCCACCCGGCCCGCGTCACCCACCCTCGCCGACTCACCCGCCCTCTCTGCGTCGCCCACCCGAAAGGCCCTCTCATGACCCGCTCGACAGCCCGCCGCGCCCTCGCAGGCGCCGCCGCCCTCACCCTCGGCAGCGTGATCCTCGCCGGATGCGCCGGCGGATTCGACTCCCCCACCGGCTCGGGCGAGACCGCCCGCACGAGCCTGACCGCCGCTCTGCCCACCGATCCGAGCTCCATGGACCCCATCCGTTCGGGCGCGCTGGTCGTACTGTCGGTCTTCTTCCACACCCACGATCAGCTGGTGAAGATCGCCGCCGACGGCACCCTCGAGCCGAAGCTCGCGACGGACTGGAAAGCCAACGACGACCTGACCCAGTGGGAGTTCACGCTCACCCCCGACGTGACCGCCAGCAACGGCGAGGCCATCGACGCCGACGACGTGGTCTTCACGTACGAGACGATCCTGGGCGATCCGAGCGGCGAGAACTACGCCTACCTCTCGTCCCTCGACAGCGTCGAGGCGGTGGATGCCACCACCGTGCGCTTCACCCTCAAGCAGCCGTTCTCGGCCTTCCCCCGCAACACCTCGCTCATCTCGATCGTGCCCGCCGACACCTACCAGCAGATGGGGGCCGACGCCTACGCCCGGGAGCCGATCGGATCGGGGCCCTACGTCTTCGACAACATCACCACGGGCGTGTCGTACGACCTGAAGCGCAACGACGACTACCGGGGTCCGGCCCCGGTCATCGAGGAGATCTCGCTGCAGCCGGTGTCGTCCACCGAATCGCGCGCGAACGGCGTGCTCTCGGGCAGCCTCGATGTCGCCCAGATCGGACCGACGCAGGTGGCCTCGGTGCAGGCCGCGCCGTCGGCGCAGACCTTCTCGGCCGCCTCGAACGGGGTCGTCTTCCTCGGCGTGAACTCCACCGCCGGCCCCCTGCAGGACGTGCGCGTGCGCCAGGCGGTGGCCAAGGCCGTCGACACCCAGGCGATCGTCGACTCCCTGCTGTCGGGACTCGCCGAGCCCGCGAAGGCCATGATCGCGCCGGCGGTGGAGGGCTTCTCCGACTCCGTCCAGCCCGTCGGCTACGACCCCGACGGCGCGCGTGCGCTGCTGGCCGAGGCCGGCTACGACGGCACGCCGATCCCGTTCGACTACGCCACCGACGGTCGCATCCCGCTCTCGAGCGAGGTGGCCCAGAGCATCCAGGGCTACCTGCAGGCCGTCGGCATCGCCGTGGACATGCGCGGCGCCGACCAGCAGAGCCACACGCTGAAGGTGCGCGGCCGCGAGATGCAGGGCGTCTACCTCAACACCTGGGCCCCCTCCACGCTCGACGGCGACCTGCCCCTCACCGACTTCTATGAGACGGCCGGCAACAACAACTACGCGCAGGATCCCGCCACCGCCGCCTGGGCGGCGGAGCAGCGCGGGGTCGAGGGCGACGCACGCCAGCAGGTCTTCGAGGAGTTGCTGGATTACAGCAACACGCAGGGCTACTTCGTTCCGCTGTACGTGCCCTTCAACAACTTCGCCGCCGTGAGCGGACTGCGTTGGACCCCGCGCGCCGACGGTCTGTACGACTTCACCGGAACGAGCTTCGAGTGACCTCCACCGTCCTCACCGACGTCCGCCCCTGGGGCGGTCCCCTCTCCGACGTCGTCCTCGCCGACGGTCTCATCGCCGGCATCCATCCGGCGGGCACGGAACCCATCGACCCCGCGACCGAGACGGTGTCGGGCCGCGGACGCATCCTGCTGCCGTCGTTCGCCGACGTGCACGTGCACCTCGACTCGACCCGCATCGGCCTGCCGTTCCGGCCCCACACCGGGGTGCCCGGGGTGTGGGGCATGATGCTGAACGACCGCGACAACTGGCGCCACGCCGAGCGGAGCATGGAGCACCGCGTGGCGACGACGCTCGAGGGCGCGATCGCGCGCGGCACGACCCAGGTGCGCACCTACGCCCAGGTCGACGTCGACGCGGATCTCGAGAGATTGGATGCCGTGCTCGCGGCGCGCGAAGCCAACCTCGACCGGTGCGAGGTCGAGATCATCGCGTTCCCGCAGGCGGGTCTGCTGCGCGAGGCGGGATCGATCGAGGTGCTCGATCGGGCGATGGCCCGCGGTGCCGATGTGGTCGGCGGGATCGATCCGTGCGCCCTGGATCGCGACCCGGTCCGGCATCTCGACGCCGTGTTCTCCATCGCGGAGCGCTACGGCGCCCCCATCGACATCCACCTGCACGAACCGGACCAGCTGGCGAAGTTCTCGGCCGAGCTGATCGTCGAGCGCACCCGCGCCCTCGACATGCGCGGCCGCGTCACCATCTCGCACGGCTACGGCCTGGGGCGCCTGCCCGAGGCGCAACTGCGGGCGCTGCTCGAGCAGTTCCGCGACCTCGGCATCTCGATGGCCACGATCGCCCCCCCGTCGCCGCTGCCCACGCACCTGCTCGACGAGTACGGCATCGCGCTGGGCCTCGGGCAGGACGGCCAGCGCGACTACTGGTCGCCCTACGGCAACACCGACATGCTCGACCGCACCTGGCAGCTGGCCTTCACCAACGGCTTCCGCCGTGACGACGACATCGAGCACTGCGTCGCGATCGCCACGGTGGGGGGTCGCGCGGTGATGGGCCGGGCGGCCATGCCGGCCCACGGCGCCGAGCACCCCGGCGTCGGGATCGGCGACCCCGCCGACCTCGTGCTGGTCGCCGGCGAGACCGTGACGGCGGCCGTGATGGACCGCCCGATCGACCGCACCGTGCTCTTCCGCGGTGTCGTCGTCGCCGACGCCCTCGAGCTGACCGACGGGAGCCGCGCCTGATGCTGCTGCTGAGCACGCCCCAGTTGGAGGGTCTCGTCGACCGCGAGGCCATCGCCGAGGCCGTCTCCCGCGGGTTCGCCGAGATCGCCGAGGGCCGCGCCGATCAGCCCGGCCCGACCTCGATGTCGACGCCGGCGGACTCCAACCGCTTCATCCTGATGTCGGCGGTGTCCGAGGCCTCCGACCTCGCGGGCGTCAAGCTCCTCGCCGACGTCCCCGACAACGCGGGGCGCCGGCTGCCGACCCAGCGCTCGATGATCCTCGTCGTCGATCGCGTCGACGGGTCGCCGGTCGCGCTGCTGCACGGCGCCGTGCCGACCCGGGTGCGCACCGCCGCCGCCAGCGCGGTGGCCACCCGCACGCTCTCGCGCCCCGACAGCCGGACCCTCGGCCTGATCGGCGCCGGGGCGTTGGCCCGCGAGCACGCCCTGGCGCTGCGCGACGTGCGGCCCTTCGACCGCGTCGTGGTGTGGTCGCGCACGCGCGAGCGCGCCGAGGGCCTCGCCGCCGAGCTTCGAGACGAGGGATGGCCCACGACGATCGACGTCGTGGCATCCCCTCGCGAGGTGCTCGAGGAGGCCGACGTCGTCTGCACCCTGACCCCGTCGGTGGAGGCGATCGTCGAGGGCGCGTGGCTGCGCCCGGGGCAGCACCTCAACGTCGTCGGCGCCCGCCCGCGCGCGGATGAGCGCGAGGTCGACGGTGCGGCCATGGCCCGGTCCTCGATCTGGGTCGACGACCGGGCGACGGCGCGCACGAAGTCGGGCGACCTGCTGCGGGCGATCGCCGAGGGCGCGATCTCCGAGGCCGACGTCGTCGGCACGATCGGAGAGGTCGTCGCCGGTCTCGCGCGGGGCCGCCGGTCGCCGGAGGAGATCACGCTGTTCGACTCGGTGGGGATCGGTGCGCAGGACGTCGCGGTCGCCGACGTCTTCATCCGCGCCGCCCGCGCGCAGGGCCTCGGCACGACGGTCGACCTGAGCGCCTGAGCGACCCGTCGTCCCGGCGGCGCCCACGCGCGGCGGCGCCCGCTCGGCATCCGCGATGCCGATAAACGCTGTTCGTGCGCATAAACGCGGTGACGGGGCGTTTATGCGCACGAATCGCGTTCATGGACGCACTGCACCACCGCGACTCCTCGCCCGCTGGGAGCCGTGCGCCATTGCGGCACCGCGCACCTCGCTCGCGTCGGGCTGGCCCGTCGATCTGTCGTGCGAGCGGTGCACCCGCCCATAAACGCGATTCGTGCCGATAAACGCGGTGACAGAGCGTTTATGCGCACGAACAGCGTTTATGGATGCCGACCGCAGCGCCCCGCGCCGACGGAGGACGCCACGCCCACCGCGGGGCCCCACGACCCCACGCCCACCGCACGACCTCTACCGCCCGAGGAAGGGACCGGCGCCCCGTTCAGTCCAAGAAGATGTCGGGGTACATCGCGGCATCCGGCGTTCCGGGCACGGCGGCGTAGCCCGAGAAGTCCGTCACCCCCGCGGCGAGGAGCACGTCCTCGACGATCAGCGTCTGCCCGGTCCGCTCGCGTGCCGGTGCGGTGAGCACCTCGTACGCCGCGTCGGCGTAGATCTCGGGCGTGCGCGACACGGCCATGAGCCGGTCGCCGCCGATGACGTTCTGCACCGCCGCGGTCGCGATCGTCGTGCGCGGCCACAGGGTGTTGGCGGCGATCCCGTCGCCCGCGAACTCCTCGGCGAGGCCCAGCGTCGCCATCGTCATGCCGAACTTCGCGAGGCTGTACCCGGTGTGCGCCCCCAGCCAGCGAGGAGTGACGTTCAGCGGCGGCGAGAGCGACAGGATGTGGGGGTTCTCGGCATCCTTCAGCGAGGGGACCGCGGAGCGCGAGAGCAGAAACGTGCCGCGGACGTTCACGTCCTGCATGAGGTCGTACTTCTTCGTCGCGAGCTCGAGCGAACCCGACAGGTCGATGACGCTGGCGTTGTTCACGACGATGTCGATGCCGCCGAACTCCCCCACGGTGCGCCACACGGCCTCGGTGATCGACTCCTCGTCGCGCACGTCGCCGACGATGGGCAGTGCCTGACCGCCCGCCGCGCGGATCGCCTCCGCGGCGGTGTGCACCGTGCCCTCGAGCTTGGGGTGCGGGGTGTCGGTCTTGGCCAGCAGCGCGATGTTCGCCCCGTCGCGCGCGGCGCGCAGCGCGATGGCGAGGCCGATGCCGCGGCTGCCGCCCGACATGAGGATGGTCTTTCCGGCCAGTGCGGCGCCGGAGGAGGGCGACGTGCTCATGCGCGTCCTTTCGCGGAGGCGGCGGCGAAGGCGGCGACCCGCGCTTTCGCCTCGGGGGTGTCGAAGGCGGCGCCGATCGTGGCGGCCTCGTCGGCGAGGTTCTCGGCCAGGGTGCGTCCGGCGCCCACGCGCACGAGGCGCGTCGCCTGCCCGAACGCCGCGGTCGCGCCGTCGAGCCAGAACCGCGCGATCTCATTCACACGGGGCGCCAGATCCCCGGATGCCACGACCTCGGCCAACAGCCCCCAATCCAGGGCCTCGGCGGCTGAGAGCATGCGGTCCTGCAGCAGCAGCTGCAGCGCACGCCGCTGACCGATCGCCGCGGGCAGCAGGGTGGAGACGCCGAGGTCGGGGGTGAGGCCGATGTTGGCGTAGCGACTGACGAAGCGGGCGTTCTCGCTCGCGACGACGTAGTCGGCGGTGAGCATGAGGCCGAGCCCGCCACCGGCGACGGCACCCTGGACGGCGGCGACCATCGGCAGCGGCCCCTCGGCGAAGGTGCGGATGCCGTCGTGGATCGCCTCGGCCGTCTCGGTCACCTCGCGCCCCGACGCCCCGGTCGTCGCCATGGCCACCACGTCGCCGCCCGCGCAGAACGCGGGGCCGGTGGCATCCAGGATCACCGCTCCGACGGACGCGTCCGACGTCACCTCGTGCGCGACCTCGCGCCAGCGGCGCGCCATCGGGAAGTCCATCGCGTTCAGCGACGCGGCGCGGTCGAAGGTGACGCGCGCGAGCCCGTCCTCGACGTGGAGCAGGATGCCGTCGGTCATTTCGGCGCCATCCGGATCGCGCCGTCGAGGCGGATCGTCTCGCCGTTGAGGTAGCCGTTGTCGGCGATCGCGAGCACGAGACGCGCGTATTCGTCGGGGGTTCCGAGGCGGGAGGGGTAGGGCACCTGCTGGCCGAGCGAGTCCTGCGCAGCCTGCGGGAGACCCTTCAGCATGGGGGTCTCCATGATTCCGGGGGCGATCGTGACCACCCGGATGCCGTAGCGGGCGAGCTCTCGCGCGAGGGGCAGCGTCATCGCGTGCACGCCGCCTTTGCTGGCGGAGTAGGCGGGCTGGCCGATCTGTCCGTCGAAGGCCGCGACGCTCGCCGTGTTCACGATGACGCCGCGGTCCCCACTCTCGGTCGGTTCGGTCTTCGCCATGACGGCCGAGGTCTGCGCGACGACGTTGTAGGTGCCGATGAGGTTGACGCGCACGACGCGCTCGAAGTCCTGCAGCGAGGTGGGCGCGCCCTCGCGGTCGAGCACCTTGGCGGGAGGCGCGATGCCGGCGCAGTTGACGACCACGCGCAGGGGGCCCGCTTCGGCGGCGCGGGCGGCGGCGTCCGCGATCTGGTCGGCATCCGTCACGTCGGCGGCGACGAAGGAGCCACCGAGCCCCTCGGCGACGGCGGCACCGTTCGAGGAGGGCAGGTCGACGATCGTGACGTTCGCGCCCGCTGCGGTGAGGCGGCGGACGGTGGCCAGGCCCAGGCCCGAGGCACCGCCGGTGACGAGGGCGGAGGCTCCTGCGATATCCATGCGTTCTCCTTCGAAGCTGAAACCGGGTCCCACCCTAGTCGAGACTCAGGATCGCGACGAGCCCCGCCCGCGCGTGCGCCCGGGGTGGGTGCGGATGGCCGCGGTCGCCGCTCCGTCGACGAGCAGGATGACCTCTTCGGGATTCCAGTCGTACGCGGTGCGCAAGCGTTCGCCGAGCGCCGTCGTCGCGTTCGGCACCGACGTCTCCACCCCGCCCGCCACGTCCGCCGCCTCGGGATCGAGGTCGCGCGCGGCGGCGCGCAGGTCGACGAGAAGAGCGCGCATGCGGTCGGGCCCGTACGCCGCGGATGCCAGATCCCAATCGCCGATGACGACGGCGGCGCCGGGTGCGCACCGCGTCGGGGGCTCGGCGACCCGGGGACCGAAGCGCAGACGCACCACCGACGCGCCGTTGAGCAGCACGGCGAGCGCGCCCAGCACGGTGGCCGGAGCGAACGAGAAGGCCGTGAGGTACAGCGGGGAGTCCCAGCCCGCGCCGAACCCGACCACGACGCGCGCGAGGCTGTACAGCGCGTAGACCGCGGTGACGACGGCGATGATGCGCAACGGCCCCGACGGTTCCACGCGAGCGCGGATCGCCGCCCACGCGCAGGCCCCGCTGACCACCGTCAACGCCAACGCCTTCACCGCGAGCGACGTCGGCAACGGCACGGTCGCGGTGACCGTGGCCACCAGCAGCGCCAGGACGAGCGTCGCCATCGAGGTGCGCAGCGCCCGGGACCCGTCGAGCACGCGCACCGCCACCAGGAGCAGGGCCGGCGCGAGCACCATCGCCACGTCTCCCGCGACCAGGGCGATCATGCCGCCGCCCGTGCCGTAGATGAGGTACATCGCGCTCGAACCGACCGCGCACACTCCCGACACCGCGGCGAAGCGCAGGAAGAGGGTCATCGCCCCGGGGGTCGCGACCCGCGGCAACGCCACGAACAGCACGGCGGCCGCGACCGCGACGCTGACCGCCAACAATCCGATCGACAATTCCATGGCATCCCCCGTGCTCATTCTGCCGCGCTCCGACCCGCCGCACGTACCCCCCGCCCCGCCCCGCTCTCTCCCCGCTCTGTCCCCGCCCGCGCCCCGCCCAGCGCCCCGCCCGCTCCCTCGTCGAGTGTCCAAGACGCGCCGCGCCGCCCGGGCCCACCCCGGCGTGTTCTGGACACTCGACGGCATCGCCGCCGTCCGCGGGTCGCGGGGGTGCGCCGGGCACGCGAGGGTCGTGCGACGAGCATCCCCGTTGTCGGAGAACGGCACGCGACCTGAGCGTTCTCTTCCCCCCTCACCCCCCGTTGAGTGTCCAAAACACGCCGCGCGGGGCCCCCGGGCCGCGGCGTGTCCTGGACACTCAACGGAAGTCGGTCACGTCCCCACGACGCGGAACGCCCCCGTCACCGCCGCCGCCGCCAGCGCGACGGCGATGAGTGCGACCGCGCCGGCGAGGGCCACGGCATCCCGACCCGACAACGTCGACGCGCGCGACCACGTGCGCTCGACGTCGGCGCCGAAGCCGCGGGCCTCCATGGCCGTGGCGAGGGTCGTGCCGCGGCGCACGGCGAAGACCAGCAGCACGAACGCCATCGACAAGAAGCGGCGCACGGCCCCGCGATCGCCCAGACCGCGGGCACGGCGGGCGAGGGTCATCGTGCGCCAGTCGTCGACGAAGAGTCCGACCGTGCGGGCTCCGGCGAGCACGCCCAGCACGAAACGGCTCGGCAGTTTGGCGATCTGGGCGAGGGCGTCGGCGACCTCGGTCGGGTCGGTGCGGGCGAACAGCAGCAGGGTCGGTAGAGCCAGGGCGAACACGCGCAGCAGCACGGCCACCGACAGCGAGAGGGAGTCGTCGCTGATCGTGGCGAAGAGGAACGAGCCGTACACCGTTCCTCCGGGACGGGCGTACAGCAGCATGCTGACCGCAGCGACCGGGGCGAACAGCGCGATCGGCAGCAGGCGTTTCGCGAGCGTGCGGTAGCCCACGCCCGTCAGCGGCACGAGCAGCAGCTCGAGCACGATCGCGGTCGCGGCGCTCACCACGTCGATCGAGGCGAGCAGCGGAACCGACAGCACGAGGGCGATGGCGATCTTCGTGACGGGGTTCACGCCGTCGAGCCAGGCTGTCCTGCGCACCTCGACGGTTGCGCCGGTCACGCCGCGCCCCCGAGCGTGATGCGGTGCTGCCCGAGGTGGCGCACCACGTCGGCGTCGTGCGTGACGGCGACCACCGTGCGCCCGCGCGCGATCTCGCGCTGCAGCAGTCCCACCAGCTCGCTCCAGCCGCGGCGGTCCTGCCCGAACGTCGGCTCGTCGAGCACGATCACCTCCGGAGACGCCGCGAGCACCGTCGCCACCGACAGCCGCCGCTTCTGCCCGCCCGACAGGGTGAAGGGGTTGGCCAGGGCGAGGGATGCTAGATCCAACCGCTCCAACAGCTCGTCGACGATCGCGTCGACCTGGGCCGCCGGCATCCGCAGGGCTCTCGGTCCGACGGCGAGCTCGTCGCGCAGGGTCGCCGCGAGGAACTGGTGCTCGGGCTCCTGGAAGACCGTGCCGATCCGTGTGAGCAACTCGGTCGACCGCCACCGCGAGGGCCGTCGCACCCCGCGGGCGGCGAGCGACTCGGCGGCGACGACCTCGCCCGACAGCTCGGGCAGAAGTCCCGCGAGCGTCAGCGCGAGCGTCGACTTGCCCGCGCCGTTGGGGCCGGTCACGACCGTGCCCGCGCCACGAGGGACGACCACGTCGAGCCCGGATGCGACGACCGTGCGCTTCTCGCGCCCGATCGACAGCGCCGCGGCCGAGAGCACGGCATCCGGGGTCTCGATCGGAGCGAGCACGGGGAGGTCGACCGGGCGACCGGGCACCCAGACGCCCGCCGCGGCGAGCGCGTCGCCGTGGTCGGCGAACACCCGCGCCGGCGGGCCGTCGGCCAGCACTCCGCCGCCGGGGGCGAGCACCACCACCCGCGTCATCAGGTCGGCCCAGACGGCCGTGCGGTGCTCGATGAGCACGACGGTCGTCCCGTCGCTGCGCGCGATGTGCTCGACCGCCCGGCGCACCTCGGCCACGCCGTCGGGATCGAGGTTCGCCGTCGGCTCATCGAGCAGCAGCAGTCCGGGACGCATCGCGAGCACGCCCGCCAGCGCCAGACGTTGCTTCTGCCCGCCCGACAGCGCCTTGGTGGGGCGGTCGAGGGGAACGTCGAGACCCACGGATGCCACGGCCTCGGCCACCCGCGCGGGGATCTCGGCCGCGGGGAGGCCGAGGTTCTCGCACCCGAAGGCGACGTCGTCGCCCACCTTGGACAGCACGATCCCCGCCTCGGGGTCTTGCAGCACCAGGCCGATGCGGCCGCGCTGCGACTCGGGGGCGGCGCCGTCGACGAGGATGCGCCCCGTGCGCTCGCCCTCGTCACTGCCGCCGAGCAGGCCCGCGAGTCCCGCGAGCAGCGTCGACTTACCGGCCCCCGAGGCACCGAGCAGCAGCACGCGTTCGCCGGGCTCGACGATCAGGTCGACGTCGCGGGTGGCGGGGAGCTTGCGGCCGGCGTAGCGCCAGCCCCATCCCTCGACGTCGACGCGGGCGGGGCCCGTCATCAGACGTCGCGGCGCAGTTCCCGCCCCACGGCGAATCGGCTGAGCGCCCCGGTGGCGGCGAGCGCACGCACGAGCAGCCAGCCGACGAGGCCCGCCAGCAGCGCGCCCGAGATCACGAGGGTGCCGAGGTACAGCAGGTTGAACTCGACGGTCTTGGCGATGTTCGGCGAGCTGCCGACGAAGAACTCCAACACCCAGGCGCCGACACCGGCGCCGACGCCCGCGAGCATCGCGACGGGGAGCGTGAAGCGCAGGTAGAGGAAGGCGAGGAAGATCAGCTCCGCACCGAGGCCCTGCGCGAGGCCCGAGAAGATCGTGCCGATGCCCCAGACGTTGCCGATCAGGGCCGACACGACCGCCGCGATCAGCTCGACGAGAAGGGCGGCGCCGGGCTTTCGGATGATGAGCCCGCCGATCACCCCGCCGATCAGCCAGATGCCGACGGCGATGCCGCCGAGGCCGGGGGTGAGGCCGTCCATGGCGGCGAACCACAGCCCTCCGACGGTGTTCCAGCCCCAGAACACGAGACCGATCGCCACGCCCAGCACGGCGGCGACGACGATGTCGACGACGCGCCACTGGAAGCGGTTCGCCGGGGCGACCGCCGAGCGGTTCGCGGGGGCAGACGTAGACGTGTGCATTGTGCTCCTCCCTGCGCCGGCATGATCCGGATCAGGTTCGACGGTCGAAGCGTGGATTCGCTTCCTCTCAGCCCGGCTCACCGGACTCCCGTGGTTGTCGTGACGAGTATAGGGGTGCGCCCGGGGTAGCGTGGGCGGGTGCACGAGCAGACCCCGGAGACACGGCGCGCGCGGCGTGACCCGGCGGACCCCGCGCCCGAGGGCGAAGCGATACCGGATGCCGGGATCCCGCCCGTGACGGCGGACGGCACGGCCACCGCAGGGCCCGGTGCAGAGGCAGCCTCTTCCGGCTCGGACACGTCAGCTCCCGTCGCGGCCGGGGACCCGGCATCCACGCCGCCCTCCGACGCACCGACCTCCGACGCACCGCCCTCCGACGCACCGCCCTCCGACTCACCGGCCGCGGAGCCCACCTCGGCCGCCTTCGCCGCCCTGGGCTGGGTCGATCCCGCCGAGGCCGGCGCCGCGCGACCCGCACCGGCGTTCGTGGTCTCGGGTGCGACCGTGCGTCAGGCCGACCTGCTCGCCGGCACCCGCCGCCGCATCCTGCGACCGGCCACCGTCGTGCCGACGGTGCTGCTGATCCTGCTCGTCGCCGGCTACGCGGCGGCGACCCTGCTGTGGCCGCTGACCGCCGTCGCCCCCACCGTGCGCGCCGTGGCCCTACAGCCCACGGCTGCCCCCTCGGCCGTGCCCGCCTGGCCCGCACAGGGAGAAGCCGCGATCGCCATCGACGGCGTGCCCGAGACGCTGTCGTCGTCGGCGAGCGCACCGGAGTCGATCGCGAGCATCACCAAGGTCGTCACCGCCCTCGTCGTGCTCGACCGACTCCCCCTGGCTCCCGGCGAGCAGGGCAAGTCGTACGCGTTCACTCAGGCCGACAGCGCCGATTACTGGCAGTACCGCGCCCGCGGCGAATCGTCGCTCGACGTTCCCGTCGACGGCAGTCTCACCGAGCTGCAGATGCTGCAGGGCATGCTCATCGCCTCGGCGAACAACTACGCCCAGCGGTTGGCATCCGACCTCTTCCCCTCGGATGCCGAGTTCGCGGCCGCCGCGAACGCGTACCTCGCCGAGCGCGACATCACCGGAGTCACCATCGTGAACCCGACGGGGATCGAGGCGGGCAACACCGCCACCCCCGCCGCCCTCATCGCGCTGGCGGAACGGGCACTGGCCAATCCCGTGATCGCCGAGATCGTGCGGACCCCCGAACTGACGCTCCCCGGTGCGGGCACGTTCAAGAACGGCAATGCACTCTTGGCCGATCCGGGAATCGTCGGGGTGAAGACCGGCACCCTCGACGCGTGGAACCTGCTCACCGCCAAGGACATCGCGGTCGGCGGCACGACGGTGCGCGCCTACGCCGCGGTGCTCGGCCAGCCCGGACCCGACACGCGCAATCAGGCGGCGCGTGACCTGTTCACGCGCATCGAGCAGGAACTGCAGCCCAGCCCCTCGGTGACCGCCGGCACCGTCGTCGGCAAGGTCGAGACACTGTGGGGCCCCGACATCGACGTCGTCACCGACGCCGACGCGACCGTCGTGCTGTGGAACGGCGGCGCCGCGAAGCACACCGTCGACTTCGACCTGGGCGACGCGCGGGAGCCCGGCACCACGATCGGCACGCTGACCGTGACCGGCCCCGTCGACGCCGACACCGTCGACGCGCAGCTCACGGGCGAGATCGAACCACCCGACCCGTGGTGGCGCCTCACCCACCCCCTCGACCTCTTCGGACTGAACGGCTGACGGTCATGGACTTTCGACTGGATGCCGCTTCCCCCACCCCGCCGTTCGAGCAGGTGCGCGCGCAGATCATCGCCGCGATCGACGACGGAACGCTCGTCGCTGGCACCCGGCTGCCTCCGGTGCGCACTCTGGCGGGCGACCTGAACCTCGCGGCGAACACCGTCGCCCGCGCCTACAAGGAGCTGGAAGAAGCGGGGTACGTCGAGACGCGCGGCCGCGCCGGCACGCTCGTCAAGGGCACCGACGCCGCATCGTCGCGCGCCGCCCAGGCGGCACGGACGTACGCCGAGACGGTGCGCCGCCTCGGCGTGGATCCGGGCGACGCGCTGGAACTCGTGCGCGCGGCCCTGCGCGACGGCTGACGGGATCGCGGCGCTCGGCCCCGGGGCGGAGCGTACGCTGCGCGGGGTCTGTTGCCCGGCTCGTTCGCGCGTGAGGACCTGTCGCCCCGCTCCCGCGTGGCGGGGGCTCTGCCGCGCGGCTCGTGTCGTCGTGGCGGTCCCGGAGCGCGCCGAAGGGACCGGACTCGCCCCGGCATCCCGAGGTCCGCGGTGCACCTGAAGCCCGCCTCCTGCGATAGACATCTCCCATGCCCGATCACCACGAGCCCGGGAGCGGCACGGAGCCGGAACGGCGCGCAGAACTGGCGCGCATCGAGCGCCAGCTCTCGGAATCGGTCGAGGCCGCCCTGCGCTATCCCCACAGCCGCCGGTTCGCGATCCACCAGGACGAGCTGCAGGCGCGCGCCAATGTCATCCGGTCGCAACTCGGCGAGCCCGAACGACCCCTGGGGCCCGTGGGGGGACGCCCGGGCCGCTGGCAACGGGCGCTTCTCCTCGCCTCGCTGGCCGCGGCCGTCCTCGTCGTCGTCTGGCTCGTGGCGTCGAGCATGCTCTGACGGCCGCACGAGACGGACGACGCCCCAGCCCGGCCACGCACCTGTCCTCCACAGGCGAGGAAAGTGCAGATCCGTCCCCGGAACGCTCCTCGCGGACCGCCGAATGTCGGAGGTCCGCGCTAGCATGCACACATGCACATCGACACCTCACCGACGGACCCGAAAGGCGGGGCGAAAGCCCTCTCCGCGGTGCTCGCCGAGGTGCTCCGTACCGGTGCCGATCTGGCCGCGGCCGAGGTTCAGCGCACCCGCGCGCTGGCCGAAGCGGGGCACCTCGCGCTCGGCGCCATGGCCGACCGACCCCCGTCGGGGCGGGTGGCCGAGATGGCGTTGCGCGAAGTGGCGTCCGAGCTCGCCGCCGCCGAGAATCTCTCGGACCGCAGCATGCAGACGCAGATCAACGCGGCGATGACCTTGGTCGACGACTACCCCGCCACCCTCGCGGCATGGGAGGCCGGCGCGATCGGTCGACCTCACGTCCGCACGATCCTCGACGCCGGCGAGCCCCTTTCTCCCGACGTCCGCGGCGAGTTCGACGTGCTGGCCGTGGCGACCGCCGAGGGACTGAGCCCCGGGCGCCTGCGTTCGCGTCTTGCTGTTCTCGCCGAGCGGCTGCAGCCGACCACCCTCACCGAGCGCCATCAACGGGGTCGAGAGACGCGGGGCGTGCGCATCGTGACCGGTCGCGACGGCATGTCCGATCTGGTGGCGACCCTGCCGACCGTTCTGGCCGTGGGCGTCTACGACCGGCTCACCCAGCAGAGTCGGGCGCTGATCGACGCGCGCGGCGAGACCACGGTGTCGGTCGCCGACGAACGCACCATGGCGCAGGTGCGGGCCGATGTGCTGGCCGATCTGCTGCTGACCGCCGCACCCGAGGCCGATCCGACGCGGGGCGATGACGGCCCCGGTGTCCTGGGGGCGATCCGCGCTCGGGTGCAGGTCGTCGTGCCCGCGCTCACCATGATCGATCCGGGCAACGAGAACCTCGAGCCCGCCGAACTCGTCGGGCACGGCCCCATCGACGCCGACACGGCACGCGGCCTGGCCGAGTCGACGACCGTTCCGTGGGACCGCCTCATCACGCACCCCGTCACGGGCTCCGTGCTGTGCACCGACACCTACCAGCGCACCTCCGCGATCGACCGGTTCCTGCGGGCCCGCGACCGACACTGCCGCTGGCCCGGGTGCACCGTCCCCGCGGTCCGCTCCGAGGTCGATCACACCCACGACTACGCCCTCGGCGGCGCCACCGAGGTGAGCAACCTCAGTCACCTCTGCCAGCGACATCACACGCAGAAACAGTTCACCCGCTGGACGGTCAGACAACTGGCCGGCGGGGTGCTCGAATGGACGAGTCCGACCGGCCGGGTCTACAGCGACGAACCGCTCCCCTACTCGCCGGCGGTGAGGTTCCTGCCCGACGACCCCTCCCCGCCCGAACGAGAACGCGCCCCCTTCTGAGCCCTCTGGGGTGCACGCCCACTGCCCGCCGGTCTCCGCACCCGAACCGACGAGCCGCACTCCCCAGCGCCCACGCCCCACCCCCGAGTGCTCGCGCACCCCCGAGCACCCGCCCTACGCTCGACTCCATGCCCCTCGCCCTCGTCACCGGCGCCGCGCGCGCGAACAGCATCGCCGCGGGCATCGTCCCACGCCTCGAGGCCGACGGATGGGAGGTCGTCACGAGCGACCTCGCGACCGGCGACTACCCGTGCGATCTGTCGAGCCCCACCGCCCCGACCGACCTGGTCGCCCGGATCTCGAGCGAACGCGGCCCCCTCCACGCGCTCGTGCTCAGCCACGCGCACGACGTGGAGACCGGCATCCTCGACACCACCGCCGAGAGCTTCGACCACCACGTCGCCGTCAACGCCCGCGCCTCACTGCTGCTGATCGCCGCGTTCGCCCGCCAGGTCGATGCCGGCGGCGGCGCGATCGTCGCCTTCACGAGCGACCACACCACGGGCAACCTTCCCTACGGCGCATCGAAGGGCGCCCTGGATCGCATCGTCATCTCGGCCGCCCGCGAGCTCGGACCCCGCAACATCTCGGCCAACGTCGTGAACCCGGGCCCCATCGACACCGGATGGATGGATGCCGAGACCCGAGACGCTCTGACCGGGTACCACCCGCTCGGCCGCATGGGCACCCCGCGAGACGTCGCGGGTGTCACGGCCTTCCTGCTCTCGGAGCCGGGGCGCTGGATCAGCGGTCAGCTGCTGCAGACCGACGGCGGGTTCTCCGCGCGATACTGAGCGGCGCGGGACTGGCCGTCGCGTCACTGGCCGTCGCGGTACCGACCGTCGCGCCTGTGCTAGCGTCACCGGCAGTGACACGGGGTGCCCTTCGGGGCTGAGAACACACCCGTCGAACCTGATCTAGTTCGTACTAGCGAAGGGATGTCGCGAATGGTCGTTCGCACGTCGTCGTCTCCGTCCGCCCCTCTCACCGCCCCCGCCCCCGCCGAGGCGCTCGCGGCGCTGCGCGAAGCCGCGCCGCTCACGCAGTGCATCACCAATGCGGTGGTGACGGGCTTCACCGCCAACGCCCTGCTGGCCCTCGGCGCCGCCCCCGCGATGTGCGACATTCCGGGCGAGGCGGGCCTGTTCGCCGGCATCGCCGGCGGAGTGCTCGTGAACCTCGGCACCCCCACCGCCGAGCAGCGCGAAGCCGCCCGCGAAGCCGTTCGGGCGGGAACCCCGTGGGTGCTCGATCCGGTCGCGGTCGGTGCGCTGCCCGTGCGCACGGCACTCGCACACGAGCTGCTCGACGCACGCCCGGCGATCATCCGCGGCAACGCGTCCGAGATCCTCGCCCTCGCGGGATCCGGCGCCGGCGGGCGGGGCGTCGATGCGACCGACTCGACCGACGACGCCCTCGAGGCCGCTCGCGCGCTCGCCCTCCGCACCGGCGGCACGGTCGCCGTCTCGGGAGAGACCGACCTGATCGTGGATGCCGAGCGCACGGCGTCGGTGCCCGGCGGCAGCATCCTGTTGACCAGGGTCACCGGCGGCGGCTGCGCCCTGGGGGCGGCGATGGCGGCCTTCGTCGCCGTCGTGCCGCCCTTCGACGCGGCCGTGGCGGCGAGCGCGGTCTGGGCCGTCGCGTCGGAACGCGCGGCAGCGCACAGCCGGGGACCCGGGTCGTTCGCGGTGGCGTTCCTCGATGAGCTGGCCGCCGTGCGCCCCGCCAATCTCGACGGCCGGGTGCGACTCTCGTGAGCGACCTGTCGCTCCACCTCGTCACCGACCACCGCGTGCCCTTCGCTCGACTGCGCGACATCGTCGACGCGGCCGTCGACGCGGGCGTCACCGTCGTGCAACTGCGCGACAAGGTCGCCTCGGGCCGTGAGCTGTTCGCCCGCACCCTCGACCTCGCCGACGTGGTGGCCGGTCGCTGCGCGTTCATCGTCGACGATCGCCTCGACGTCGTGCTGGCCGCCCGCGACCGCGGCGCCCGGGTCGACGGCATCCACCTCGGCCAGGACGACGTGCCGATCGGTTCGGCGCGCGCCCTGCTGGGAGCCGACGCCCTGATCGGATGGACGGCTCACACCCCCGCGCACCTCACCGCCGCGGCGGCGTTGCCCGCGGGCACGGTCGACTACCTCGGCGTCGGCGTCATCCGAGCGACGACGACGAAGCCCGACCATCCGCGACCGCTGGGCATCGACGGGTTCGCCGAGCTGGCGGCCTCGACCGCGTCGCCGTGCGTCGCGATCGGCGGGATCGACGTCGACGACGTCGCCGCCCTGCGCGCGGCGGGAGCGGCGGGGGTCGCGGTGGTGTCCGCCGTGTGCGCGGCCGACGACCCGGGCGCCGTCGTGCGCCGACTGCGTGCGGCGTGGGGAGCCGAAGGATGAACGGGTCGAGCCCGCGCGTGCTGAGCATCGCCGGCACCGACCCGACGGGCGGCGCCGGCATTCAGGCCGATCTCAAATCGATCGCCGCGTTCGGCGGCTACGGCATGGCGGCGGTGACGGCGCTCGTCGCGCAGAACACCTCGGGCGTCCGCGACGTGCACGTGCCCCCGACGGCGTTCCTCGACGCACAGCTCCGCGCCGTGAGCGACGACGTCGAGATCGACGCGGTAAAGATCGGCATGCTCGGCTCGGCCGAGGTGGTCGCGACGGTCGACGCGTGGCTCGCCGACGTGCGTCCGCCCGTCGTCGTGCTCGACCCCGTCATGATCGCCACCAGCGGCGACCGCCTGCTCGACACCGATGCCGAAGCGGCCGTCCGCGCCCTGTGCCGACGCGCCGACCTCGTCACCCCGAACCTCCCCGAGCTCGCGGTGCTCGTCGACGAGCCCGTCGCGACGACGTGGGAGGCCGCCGTCGTCCAGGCGCAGACGCTCGCCGCCCGCGCCGACACCGCCGTGCTGCTGAAGGGCGGGCACCTCGGCGGTGCGGAGAGCCCGGATGCCATCGTCGACGCCACCGGCGTGCACGTCGTGCCCGGCCCCCGCGTCGCCACCCGCCACACCCACGGCACGGGATGCTCCCTGTCGTCGGCGATGGCGACCCTGGCCGCTCACGGGCTGAGCTGGCCCGAGGCCCTGACGCGGGCGAAGCGGTGGCTCACCGGCGCGCTCGAGCACGCCGAGGCGCTCCACGTCGGCGCGGGGAACGGCCCCATCGACCACCTGCACGAGCTCCGTCCGCACATCGACCTCGGCCGCTCGTGGAGCAGCGAGCGGTGGGAGGCCACGGCCTCGACCCGCGCCGACGTCGACGCGTGCGCGTTCGTTCAGGGCTTGGCATCCGGAGACCTCGACCGCGGCGCCTTCGAGTGGTACCTCGGCCAGGACCTGCTGTACCTGCGCGAGTACGCGCGGGTGCTCGCGCGCGCCGCGGCCCTCGCCCCCACGGTCGACGAGCAACGCTTCTGGGCCACGGCGTCGGTGTCGTGCCTGGTCGAGGAGGCGGCGCTACACCAGTCGCACGTCGACCCCGCGGGTCTCGCTCCCGCTCCCGCGACCTCGGCGTACACGGACCATCTGCACGCGGCATCCACCGCCGGGTCCTACGCGGTGCTGGTCGCCGCGATCCTGCCGTGTTTCGTGCTGTACACCGACATCGGCGTGCGTTGGCGCGGCACGTTCACCGACGGGCATCCCTACGCCGACTGGCTCACGTCGTACGGCGACGAGACGTTCGAGACGTCGTCGGCCGAGGCGTCGCTCATCGTGGATGCCGCGGCCCGCGAGGCCTCCGCCCGCACCCGCGCGGCGATGGCCGCCGCGTACGACCGGTCGATGCTCCTCGAGCTGGCGTTCTTCGAGGCCCCGCTCGTGTGAGGGGCCGGGGCCCCTCACACGCACGCGACGCGGGATGGGATCATCCCCCGCTCTTGCGGCGGAACTCCCTCTTGGTGACGGCTCCGTGCGTTCCCTGCACGGCGGAGTTTCCGTCGAGGTGCGCCTGACCCGAACGGTGCTGGCCGTTCTTCTTCTCGAGCGCTTCTTTGAACTTGCGCTTCATGTCGTCGGATGCCGAGGCGTCCGATGTCTCGTCGGTACTCATGCCTCCACCCTAGGCACGTGCGCGCGGGGTGTCTCGCGGGCCGGGCGAGAACGTCGCGACCGGCGGAGCGGCGGGACAGCCCCGGGAGCCCCTCGGGAGACGCCCCTCAGACGTGACGCACGCGCTGCTGCAACCGCGTGCGGATGTCGAACAGCTCCGTGCCGCCGACCTCGCGCGCCCCGGTGATGCCGCGCCGCAGCAGGGTGGTGAGGGCGCTGCGCGTCACCAGCGCGACGGGCGTTCCGCGCACCTTGCCGAGCTCGGTGATGGCGTCGAGCACGGCGTCGTCGGGCAGCACGACCATCGCGCCGCTGAAGCGCACACCGGCCGCCCGTGCGATCACGCGGGCGCGCGACACGAGCTCGGTCACGGGCGACCCGATGACGTGGGCCCCCGAGATCTCGCCGCGGCGCACCCCGACGGGGCCGCCGAAGTCCTCGCTCAGCAGGGCGTACAGGCCGCTCGGGCCGAGCACGAGATGGTCGAGCTTCTGCTCGGGATCGCGCCCGTCACGATCGGCGAACACGTCGTGCCACACCGTGTAGCCCATGCCGAGCTCCGAGACGAGACGCGCGGTCTCTTCCTCGGCGAGCGCGTCGGCGAGGATGTGCCGGATCTCGGGCGGCGCCGAGCGCACGAGCGCCGGGTCGTACGGGTCGGCGATGTCGACGCCGCGGCCCACCCACTCGCGGATGAGGTCGAGGTACCTCTCGCGCCGCCATCCGCCGGGCTGACCGTGCGATCGGGCGCGCGGGCGCGTGTCGGCGGGGCGGGAGGGACCGGATGCCGAGACCCCGCCGCCCCACTCCCCGGTCACCGTCCCGCGACCGCGGTCGTAGGCGCTTCTGGCCTCGGGCGTGCCGATGAGCTCCCACGCGCGCTGCACCTGCACGAACAGGGCCGCGTCGCCGCCCGTGTCGGGGTGCGTCTCGCGCAGGCGCACGCGATACGCGCGACGCAGGCCTTCGTCGTCGACGTCGGGCGCCACGCGGAGCACCTCGTATGCCGAGGACGACATGGGGCTGTCGAACACGTCCGTCTTCCGTTCCGCCGCGGGCGAGCGGCACCTCTCAGGCTAACCCGCCGAGATCCCCCGGGGTCGCGAGCGCCACCCGCTCGCTCAGCGCCGCCGATCCTTCCGTCGCGCGTACGCCGCCGCATCGCGGCTCGATAGGGCCAGCAGCACGAGCACGTCGAGGCTCAGGGTCGCCAGCGTCGTGCGCACCGTGATCTCCTCCCCCAGCTGCCACCAGCCGGTGAACGCCGCCGAGATCGACACCACCGAGATGAGCATCACGGCCACGCGGGCGAGGTTGCTCCCCCACAGCAGCAGGATGCCGAACACCACCTGCACCACGAAGATCGTCGCGAGCACACCCGCGAACAGACCGAAACCGACGTCGAGGTCGGACAGGGTCAGGGTGTCGGGCTCGATGGCCGAGCCGTTCGCCGCTCCCGCCACCGCCCGCATCCACGAGGGGAGCCCGAACACGACGGTCGCCCCCCAGAGCACCCCGGCCACCGCTCGCAGCAGCACCAGCACCGCACCGGCGACCGTCGCGACGGGGCGACGCATGGCCGGGTCGACGGGCACGGGGGCGGCGAGGGGTTCGAAGGCCGCGCGCTTGCGGGGGTGCCGGGTGATCACGGTCGCACCTCCGTCGGCGCGGCGGGGGTCGCGGCATCCGGGATCTGCACGGCCCGCACGTCGACGATCGGCAGGTCGCCGTCGGTGGTGATGCTGTCGCCGCCGCCGTTGCGCGAGTGGTACCCGGTCGCGAAGTCGCGGATGACGTCGACCGCCACCGCGGGCACGGCGGTGACGCTGGCGACGATGTGGTCGCGCTCGATGTCGGTGTCGGCGTCGATGCGGTGGGTCACCTGCAGCGTGAACAGCGACAGGCCCACGGCCCGGTCGAACGTGCCGGCGGCGAGCCAATCGACCCGGCGCCCTCCCGGCAGCAGCCATCCCTCGGGGCACCTCCACAGGCGCACGTGGTGGCGTTGGGCGGGAGAGCCCGCGACCTCCTGCTGGTAGGCCAGGTCCTGCATGCGTCCGAAGAGGAAGAGCGGGCTGACGGGGGCTCGCGGATAGCTGCGGCGCCGCAGCGTCGAGGCGATGATGCGCCATGACGAACCCAGGCTGACCGGGTCGGCGGGGATCCAGCCGGCCTCGGCCATGACCGCTTCGATGCGCGCCCGGTCGCCCTGGAACGCGAGGTTGACGGGGTCGCCGAGCAGACCGTCGGAGGTGCGGGTGCGGCCCATGAAGTAGTCGGGCACGTAGATCGCGGTGAGGATCCGGTGCAGTCGCGGCAGCACCAGGTAGGCGAGCAGACCCCAGAACGCGATCGCCATGAGCACCCCGCCCCACCCGAGCCGGAACGACTGCGTGAAGCTCAGGTAGGCCAGCCAGATCGCGGCGAGACCGGCGAAGACGAAGAAGAACCCGTCGAGGGCGTGTCCGAACGACCAGCGTCGTCGCGGCGCGGTCATCTCGTCGCCGCCCGCGGGTCGCTCCCCGCGCCGGAGGCCGGGGACACGGCGATCACGGGAACAGAAGACGTCACGGCCGAGGGCACGGCGATCACGGGAGAAAGAGAGATCATGGCCGGGTCACCACAGCGCCGGGTTCGGCTCGTACGCGAAGGCCTCGGCCACGCGGTCGGCGGGGAGATCGTCGAGGCGGGCCGGCGACCACGACGGCGAGCGGTCCTTGTCGACGACCTGCGCGCGGATGCCCTCCACCAGGTCGGGCTGCGTCTGGGCGAACCACATCACGAGGCCGTATTCCTGGGCGAGGGCCGCGCGCAGCGACGGCAGGGCACGCGCCCGACGCACCGCCTCGAGCGTCACGGCGAGCGCGGTCGGCGCCGATGCGGCCAGCAGCTCGGCCGTCTCGCGGGCCTCGGGCTCGGGCCGCGCACGCAGACGGTCCACGATGGCGGGAACGTCGTCGGCCGCGAACGCGTCGTCGATCCATTCCCTCGCCGCGATCAGCCTCGACGGCTCGGGGCTCTCGTCGAACAACAGCACGAGCTCGGTCGGGCTCGACGGGTCGGCGCGGTTCTCGAGGGCTTCGTACAGGGCCTCGAGGTGGGCGGCGGGCACCATGTGGTCGGCGAAGCCGGCGTAGATCGCGTCGGCGGCATCCATCGACCCCCCGGTCAGCCCGAGGTACTCGCCCAGGCGACCGGGCGCGCGACCCAGCAACCAGGAGCCGCCCACGTCGGGAGTGAAGCCGATGCGCGTCTCGGGCATGGCGAGCCGCGAACGTTCGGTGACGACGCGGATGGCCGCGTGGCCGGCGAGGCCGATGCCGCCGCCCATGCACACGCCGTCGGCGATCGCGACGACGGGCTTGGCCGAGGTGGCGATGAGCTGGTCGAGCGCGTACTCCTCGCGGAAGAACGCGTGCACCTCGTCGCCGCGCCCTCCGACGACCATCTCGTGCAGAGCGCGCACGTCGCCGCCGGCGCAGAACCCACGCTCGCCGGCCCCGTCGAGCAGCACGACGTCGACGTCGGTGTCGCGCTGCCACCGGTCGAGGGTGAGGGTCAACGCGCGGATCATGTCGAGGTCGAGCGCGTTGATCGCGCGCGGACGATTCAGCGTCAGACGACCGAGGCCGCGCCTCGACCGCACGAGGACGCTGTCGTCATCGGTTCGCTGAGCGTGCACGGTGCCACGTTACACACGCCCCGAGATGGGTTTTCGGCCTCGGATCGGGGAAGATAGGCGGAACGCCCATCGAACGAGAGGTGCCCGATGCCCGACGGACAGGTGCTCGAGCTCAACGGGCTCACCAAACGCTTCGGAGCCGTCTCGGCGGTCGACGGTCTCGACGCCCGCATCGAGCCCGGCCAGGTCACCGGCTTCCTGGGCCCGAACGGCGCCGGCAAGACCACGTCGCTGCGCATGCTGCTGGGCCTCGTGCAACCCACCGCGGGCACCGCCACCATCGGCGGCAAGCGCTACGCCGACCTCGCCTCTCCGCTGCAGAGCGTCGGCGCCGCCCTCGAGGCGTCGAGCTTCCACCCCGGCCGCTCGGCCGCCAACCACCTCAAGGTCTACGCGCGCGCGGCGTCGCTGCCCGTCTCGCGCGTCGACGAGGTGCTGGGCTTGGTCGGTCTCGCCGACGTCGCCGGACGCCGCGTGGGCGGCTTCTCGCTCGGCATGCGCCAGCGCCTGGGCCTGGCCACCGCGCTGCTCGGCGACCCCGGTGTGCTCGTGCTCGACGAGCCGTCGAACGGCCTCGACCCCGAGGGCATCCGGTGGATGCGTTCGCTGCTGCGTCACCTCGCCGAAGAGGGACGCACGGTGCTCATCTCGTCCCACCTGCTCGCCGAGGTGCAGCAGACCGTCGACGCGCTGCTGATCATCTCGCGCGGTCGCCTGGTGTTCCAGGGCGGGGTCGAAGACCTCGCCGACCCCGAGGAGTACGCCACGGTCGTCGACTCCCCCGACCGCACCGCCCTGTCGAGCGTGCTCGACGAGCGCGGCATCGACTACCAGCTGCTGCGCAACGGCTACACGATCCGCCACCACGAGCCGGTCGAGATCGGCGCCCTCGCCGCGGGCGCCGGTATCGCCCTGTCGAACCTGCAGAGCAAGGGCGCCAGCCTCGAAGACATCTTCCTCGAGCTCGTCAGCGGCGTGCGCGTGCACGCGAGCGCTGCGGCGGGCGGCGCTGCGGCGGCTCCTGCTTCGACTCCGGATGCCGAGACCCCCGCCCCCGCGCCCACGCCGGCGCCCGAGCCCGTGCTCGCACCGACGGCGGCCGCGACGGCGACGACTGCCACAGCCGATGAGGTCTCCCCCCGACCCGACGAGTTCGACGACGACGATCCCCGCCCCTCGACCGCGATGGTCGCCGTCATGGCCCCGCCGCGATCCGCGCGCCTCACGGCGTCCGACGGGGCATCCTCGAGCGACGACTCACCCCGCCGCTCGTACTCCGTCGCCTCGACCGGAGTGATCGACATCGTGCCCACCGCCGACCTCGACCACACGGACCAGACAGACCACACGGGGGTGCAGCGGTGAGCCTCGTCGCAGCGACACGATCCGAGTACACCAAGCAGTTCACCACCGCCGGCTGGTGGGTGCTGGCGATCGTCCTCGTCGCCTACGTCGCCTTCACGGCCGGCGTGCTCGCCTTCGTCTTCGGCGGAGTCGCCTCGGGTCGCCTCGGCGGCGCCACCGGCCCCGCGATGTCGGCCGAGGGCGTTCCGGGCCTCGTCTACAGCTCGGCGAGCGCCGTCGGGTACGTGTTCCCCCTCCTCGTGGGCACGCTCATGGTCACGACCGAGTTCCGTCACAAGACGCTCACGCCGACGTTCCTCGCCACCCCGCGCCGCGGCGTGATCCTGGGCGGCAAGTTCGTCGTGGGCGTGCTGGTGGGCCTGCTCTACGGCATCCTCGGTTCGGCCGCCGCGATCGGGGCGGGCGCCGGAGTGCTGAGCATCTTCGGCATCGACACCGCCCTCGGCTCCGCCGACACCTGGGAGCTCGTGGGCCGCATGCTGCTGGCCTTCGCCCTGTGGGCACTGGTGGGCATCGGCGTGGGCACGGTTGTGCGCAACCAGGTCGCCGCCATCGTCATCGTGCTCGCCATCACCCTCTTCATCGAGCCGATCGTGCGCACCATCGGCGGCGTGGTCGAGGGTTTCGACGACGTCGTGAAGTGGTTCCCCAGCGCCGCGAGCGATGCCCTGGTCGGCCAGACGATCTTCAGCTCGGTGTCGACCACCGGGGCGTCGACGCTCGACTGGTGGGTCGGCGGCCTCGTGCTGCTCGGGTACGCGGTGGTGCTGGTGGTCGTGGGGATGCTGACCACCTGGCGCCGCGACATCGACTGATCGGCGATCGCCCGGCGCGCACCGACGCCGCTCGCCGACCGCCGCGCCCGTGACGGGCGACGCCGCGCATTTGGCGCCGCCGCCGGCACCGGCGAGAATCAACCGTGCTCGATGGACCGGTGATCGCCGAATGGCTCCCCGTGTCGGTGGCATCCCTCCTGCTGCTGCTGGTCGCCGCGGGCGTCGCCGGATGGGTCGACGCGGTCGTCGGCGGCGGCGGACTGATCCAGTTGCCGGCGTTGGTCATCGCCGTGCCGAAAGACGTCGCGACCCCGTTCATCCTGGGCACGAACAAGCTGTCGTCGTTCTTCGGCACGCTCTCGGCGAGCGGGGTGTACCTGCGCAAGATCAGGGTGCAGCTCGTGCTCCTGCTGCCGCTGGTCGCCGGCGCGTACGCCGGTTCCACGGTCGGTGCCGCCCTCTCGCGCTTCGTCCCGCGCGAGGTGCTGACGCCCGTGGTCCTCGTCGCGGTGATCGCGGTGGCGCTGTACACGCTCTTCAAGCCCCGCATGGGACTGCACCACGAGCCGCGGCACACCCGACCGGCGGCCATCGCCTGGCGGGCGGGCGTGATCGGTCTGCTGGTGGGTTTCTACGACGGCATCCTGGGTCCGGGGACGGGGTCGTTCTTCGTCATCCTGATCGTCGCCGTGCTGGGGTACGGCTTCTTGCAGGCGAGCGTGAACGCCAAGATCGCGAACCTCACCACCAACCTCGCCGCCCTGGCCGTCTACGGCGTGCACGGCGAGATCCTGCTCGCCCTGGGCTTCGCCATGGCCGCGATGAACATCACCGGCGGATTCATCGGCGCGCACATGGCCACCCGCAAGGGCAGCGGCTTCGTGCGGATCGTGTTCCTGGTGACCCTGTCGCTGCTCGTGGTGAAGCTCGCGTGGGACACCGTGGTGCAGTTCACGGCGTGAGCCCGAACGCCGGGCGCGTGTAGCGGGCGCGTGTACCGGGCGCGTCAGCGGACGATGTCGGCGACGTCTTCGGGCTCGGATGCCACGTCGAGACGCAGCGCCCGCAGCAGCGCCACCCCGTGCTTGGTGGTGAGCACCAGACGCTCGTACTCGTCGTGACCCGTGAGGTCGACGACGACGCTGGGTTTGCGACCGCGGATGACGACGAAGTCGTTGCCGCTCGCCGACTTCCACGTGCCCATCCCGACGGCCACCGGCAGGTTGATGCCGGGATTCGGCACGCCGCGCAGCCACGTCCAGGCGTCGTCGGTCAGTTGCACGCGCTCGATGTGCTCGCGCGGCACGACGATGTTGGTCTTGCGGAAAGACATCGCTCGCTCGGTCGGCGACAGCACGACTTCGAGCTGCGTCGAGTCGAGCAGCAGGGTCACCATGCCTTCCATCCTGCCAGCGTCGACGGGGCGCGACGGGCTCGGCACCTCACGAGAGCGCAACGATCACCCGCCGCACGCACGCGCCGCGCGAGGCCCCGCCTCACCGGCCCGGATGTCGGAGGCGAGGGATAGCCTGGGACGATGAGTACGGGCAGTGTTGCGCCGCGAGTCGCACCGGCCCGCGGCACGTCGATCGACGATCTCCTCGCGCGCATCCGCGCCGGGCACCGCCCCGACGTCGACGAGACCGACGCCCTTCTGCACGCACCGCTCGACAGCCTGCTGCCCGTCGCCGCGGCGCTCCGCGACGAGGGGCTCATCGACGCCGGCCGCCCCGGCGTGGTCACGTACTCGCGCAAGGTCTTCGTGCCGCTGACGACCCTGTGTCGCGACCGCTGTCACTACTGCGTCTTCGTCGACACCCCCGGCCAGCTGAACCTACTGCGCAAGCCCGCGTACATGAGCCCCGAGCAGGTGCTCACCGTCGTGCGGCAGGGACAGGCCCTCGGCTGCAAAGAGGCGCTGCTCACCCTCGGCGACCGCCCCGAAGAGCGGTGGCCCGAGGCCCGCGCCTGGCTCGACGCGCACGGCTTCGCCTCGACCATCGACTACGTCGCCCACATCGCGCGTCTCATCACCGCCGAGACCGGCATGCTGGTGCACGCCAACCCCGGCGTCATGCACCCCGACGAGCTGGCGGCGCTGCGGCCCGTCTCGCCCTCGATGGGCATGATGCTCGAGACCACGTCGCGACGCCTGTTCGAAGAGCCCGGCCAGGTGCACTTCGGCTCGCCCGACAAAGACCCCGACCTGCGCCTCGGCGTCATCGACGACGCCGGCGCCGCCGGCATCCCCTTCACCACCGGCATCCTGGTGGGCATCGGCGAGACGGTGCGCGACCGGGCCGAATCGCTCGTGGCGATGCGCGACAGGCACGACCGGCACGGGCACGTGCAAGAGGTCATCGTGCAGAACTTCCGCGCCAAGCCCCGCACGGCCATGCAGGGCGTGCCCGACGCCGACCTGGCCGAGTACGTCGCGGCGGTCGCCACCGCCCGGCTCGTGTTCGGTCCGCGCATGCGCATCCAGGTGCCGCCGAACCTGTCCGACCCGGGCGAGCTGGGTCTGCTGATCGCGGCGGGCATCGACGACTGGGGCGGCGTGTCGCCGCTCACGGCCGACCACGTCAATCCCGAGCGTCCCTGGCCGCAGATCGACGACCTCGCCGCCCAGACGGCCGCGCACGGCTACACGCTGCGCGAACGCCTCACCGCGCATCCGGAGTTCGTGCGCGACGCGGCGCGCTGGATCGACCCCGCCCTGCACGCTCCCCTGCGGGCACTGGCCGATGCCGAGGGGCTCGCGGCCGACGTGACGCCGCACGCCAGCCTGCCCGAGGGCACGCACGCCGTGACGAGTGGAGGACGAGGGACGGAGGGAGGACTCCCTCTCGACGTCGCGTCCTCCGCCCGTCCCTCGTCCTCCGCCCATCCCGGCTCGACACCCTCAGCCCACCCCGGGAGCCCCGGCGGAGTGCCCGGCAGCGACCTGGGCGTCCGCCGTCTCGCCGAGCGGGCGGCATCCGACCCCCTGTCCCTCGACGACGCCGACTGGGTGCGCCTGCTGCGCACGACCGGCGCCGAGCTCGACGACCTCACCGCCGCCGCCGACGACGCGCGCCGCTACACCGTCGGCGAGCCGATCACCCTCGTGCAGAACCGCAACCTCACCTCGACGGGCTTGCGCCGCACCGGCCGCACCGCGCCGGGCGAGTTCGACCTCGACGACGCCACGGCCATCGCCGCCGACGCCGCCGCCCTCGGCGCGACCGAGATCTGCATCCAGGGCGCTCTGCGCGGCGACGAAGACCCCGCCGGCTACCTCGACCTCGTGCGGGCAGTCAAGCGCGGGGCTCCCGGCATCCACGTGCACGCTTACCGTCCGCTCGACGTGCGCGACCTCGCCGACCGCGGCGGACTCGGTCTCGCGGGCGCCCTCGCGGCCCTGCGCGAAGCGGGCGTCGACACCGTGCCGGGCACCGGCGTGAAGGTTCTCAGCGAGCGGGTGCGCGCCCTCGTCGCGCCGGGCGACCTCGAGATCGACCACTGGGTCGAGGGCATCACCGCGGCTCACCGCGCCGGTTTCCGCTCGACCTCGGTGCTGTTCTACGGCCACGTCGAGACTGCCGAGGAGCGCATCGCGCATCTGCGGCGCCTGCGCGAGATCCAGACCGAGACCCGCGGCTTCGCCGAGTTCGTGCCCATCCCCCTGCCCGGCGGCGACGTGCCGCTGGTCGCCGACCGCGCCCCGATCGACGAGCATCGCGCGATGGTCGCCGTGTCACGGCTGATGCTGTCGGGCAGCATCCCGCACGTGCAGATCCCCTGGACCCGCGTGGGCCGAGACACCGCCGCCGTGCTGCTGCGCTCCGGCGGCGACGACCTCGGCGGCACGCTGTACGACGGACGCGTGCGGCCCGACACGGGCATCGAGCAGGGACTCGAGCTCCCCGTCGCGGCGGCCGAGCGCATCGCCCGCAGCCTTATGCGACCGTTCCGCCTGCGCACGACCGACTACCGCGTCGCCGCAGAGGGCGGGGCCCGCGCGTGAGGGTCGTCGACGTCGCGATCGTCGGCGCAGGCTTCGCCGGCCTCGCGATGGCCGGGGCGCTCCGCCGGGCCGGGCGCGACGACTTCGTCGTGCTCGAGCGCGCCGACGACGTGGGCGGCACCTGGCGCGACAACACCTACCCCGGCGTCGCGTGCGACGTGCCCGCGCACCTCTACAGCCTCGCCGCGCACCCGAACGCCGGGTGGACGCGCACCTTCGCCCCCGGCGGCGAGATCCAGGCCTACCTGCGTGACGTCGCCGATCGCGAGGACCTCGGCGATCGGCTGCGGCTGCGCACGCCCCTGCTCGGAGCGGAATGGGATGCCGCCGACGCCGTCTGGCACCTCGACACGGGCGGCGAGACCCTCGCCGCGCGCTCCCTCGTCCTGGCCTGCGGACGCCTCACCGAGCCGCACGTGCCGGCCATCGACGGCCTCGAGTCGTTCGACGGGCCCCTCTTCCACTCCGCGCGGTGGGACCACGGCACCGACCTCGCCGGCATGCGGATCGCGGTCGTCGGCACCGGCGCCAGCGCCGTGCAGCTGGTTCCCGAACTGGCCCGCCGTGCCGCCCACGTGACGCTCTTCCAGCGCACCCCCGCGTGGATCGTGCCGCGCGGCGGAGGCGACATCGCGCCCGCCGAGCGCGCGCACCTCGCCGCGCACCCGGGGGATCTCGCGCGCCTGCGCGCCGAGCTGTACGCCGAGGGTGAGGCGCGCTTCGCGTCGCGCTCGGGTGACGCCGCGGCCTCCGCCGACGCCCGCGCCCACGCGCTCGCGCACCTGCACGCTCAGGTCGCCGACCCGGCTCTGCGCGCAGCCCTCACCCCCGACTACGCCTTCGGCTGCAAACGCGTACTGCTGTCCGATGCGTTCTACCCCGCCGTCGCGTCCGAGGCCGTGAGCCTCGAGCCCACCGCCCTGGCCGCGGTCGACGGCTCGACGCTGACGGCGCAGAGCGGCGCGACGTACGAGGCCGACGTGCTGGTGCTGGCCACCGGGTTCACCGCCGCCGAGCAGCCCTACGCCGACCTCGTGCGCGGCGAAGACGGCACCCTCGCCGCGCACTGGGCCGAGGGCATGACCTCGTTCGGTTCCACGGTGGTCGCCGGCTTCCCCAACCTGTTCGTGCTGAACGGCCCGAACGCGAGTCTCGGGCACAACTCCTCGGTCCTCATGGCCGAGGAGCAGTCGGCGTACGTCGTGCGGGCCCTGGCCGAGCGCGACCGCCGACCCGAGCGGGTGCTGCGGGTACGCCCCGAGGTCGAGGCCGCGTACACCGACGAGATCGCCGCGGCCGCGGCATCCACCCCCTGGCTCACCGGCGGATGCCGCAACTGGTACGTCGACGACCGGTCGGGGCGGCTGACCCTGCTGTGGCCGGGCACCGTGCAGGCGTTCCACGAACGGCTGGCCGGCACCGACGGGTCGGAGTTCGAACCCGCGCGCACCCCCGTGCGCGGTGGCGACGTTGAAGGAGAGAAATGACCGTTCCCCTGCGTTTCGGATACAAGGCTTCGAGCGAGCAGTTCGGACCCAACGAGCTCCTCGACTTCGGCGTGCTCGCCGAGAAGATGGGTTTCGACTCGGTCTTCCTCTCGGACCACCTCCAGCCGTGGATGCACGACGGCGGACACGCCCCCAATGCACTGCCCTGGCTCGGCGCCCTCGGCGCGCGCACCGAGCGCGTCATCATCGGCACGAGCGTGCTCACCCCGACGTTCCGCTACCACCCCGGCGTCATCGCCCAGGTGTTCGCCACCCTCGGCGTGATGTACCCCGGCCGTGTCGTGCTGGGCGTCGGCACGGGCGAAGCCCTCAACGAAGTGACCCTGGGCCTCGACTGGCCCGAGGCGCCGGAGCGTTTCCAGCGCCTCAAAGAGGCCATCGCGATCATCAACGAGCTCTGGGCCGGCGAGCGGGTCACCTACGAGGGCACCTACTACTCGGTGAAGGATGCCACGATCTACGACCGCCCCGAGCAGAAGGTGCCGATCTACATCGGCGCCTCCGGCCCCGCGGCCACCCGCCTGGCCGGACGCATCGCCGAGGGCTACATCACCACGAGCGGCAAAGACCCCGCGCTGTACACCGACACGCTGCTGCCCGCGCTCGACGACGGTCTCGGCAAGGCCGGCCGCACCCGCGACGACGTCGACACGCTCATGGAGGTCAAGGTGTCGTACCACCCCGACCACGACACTGCGCTCGAGAAGACGCGGTTCTGGGCCCCGCTCGCGCTCAGCGCCGACGAGAAGATGAGCGTGCACGACCCCCTCGAGATGCAACGGCTCGCCGCCGAACTGCCGATCGAGCGCGTCGCGTCGCGGTTCATCGTCTCGACCGACCCCGACGAGCACGTCGAACGCATCGCGCGATACGTCGACCTCGGCTTCCGCCACCTCGTGTTCCACGACCCCGGCCACGACCAGGAGGAGTTCCTGCGCATGTACGGCGAGGAGATCCTGCCGCGCCTGCGCAAACGCTTCGCCTGAGCCGGATCGGCGGGCGACGCGGCGGGTCCGGCGACGCTGCGGGGTCCGGCGACGCTGCGGGGCCCGGCGGCTCAGCGGCGCCGCGGGGTCCGGCGGATCTGCGGCGCCGCGGGGTCCGGCGGATCTGCGGCGCCGCTGACGGGAGCCGCGCGGGCAGCCCGCTTGCGGGGCGCCGGTGGGCCACACTCCTGAGAAAAGGTCCCCACGCTGCCCCCCACCCTCCGAAAGCACGACCCCCAGCCAGATATCTCAGGAGTTCGGCACACAATGGAGGCGATGAACATGCCTGACGTCCCCGCCTGGACGATCATCGTGCCGGTCAAACCCGCCGCGGTGGGCAAGTCGCGCCTGACCGACGTCGGCGTCGACCGCGAGGCGCTCGCGCGCGCCATCGCGCTCGACACCGTGACCGCGGCAGCCGCGGCGGCCGGGGTCGCCCGTGTCATCGTCGTGACCGACGACGCAGGGGTGCGCGCCGAGCTCCGCCGCGCCCGCAAGGTCGAGGTCGTGCCCGAGGGCGACACCCGCGGTCTCGACGCCGCGATCGCCCTCGGTGCGGCCGCGGCCGGTGTCGCCACCGCGCGCGCCGCCCTGCTCGGCGATCTGCCGGCCCTGCGTCCCGCCGATCTCGACGCGGCCCTCGAGCTCGCGGCATCCGTCGAGCGGGGAGTGGTTCCGGATGCCGAGACCACCGGGTCCACCCTCGTCACCGCCCGAGCGGGGGCGGTGTGGGTCTCGGCGTTCGGCGAGGACTCCGCCGCCCGTCACCGCCTGCTCGGGTGCACCGACCTGGCCGTCGAGCGTGCGTCGTCGCTCCGCCGCGACGTCGACACGGCCGAACAGCTCTCGCAGGCGGTCGCGCTGGGCGTGGGCCCGCGCACGTCGGCCGTGTTGGCGTCGGCGGCGGCCTGACCGCTCGCCCGCGCGCCCACGCGCCCGCCCACGCCCCGCGCCCACGCCCCGCGCGCAGCGCGCAGCGCTCGCGCGCAGCGCCCACCGCGAACGGCGGCTCAGGCGCGCAGCGCCGCCTCGGCGATCGCGGCCGAGGTCGTCTCGTCGCGCATCCACAGCGGCGCGACCACCGTGCGGATCCCCGCCGCCTCGACCTCGGGCGCGGCGGCGGCGTCTTCTTCCGCCAGCAGCCACGCGTCGAGCACACCACCGGCCGACCGTGCCGCGTAGTGCCGCGCGACGGCCGATGCCGAGGTCTCGACGCCGATCGCCGTGAGGCAGACATCGGCCATGCCGCGCACGACTCGCCCGGCGATGATCGGCGAGACGCCCACCACCCGCGCCGAGGTCGCCCGCAGGGCCTCGCGCATTCCGGGGACCGCGAGGATCGGACCGATCGACACCACCGGGTTCGACGGCGCCAGCAGCACCACGTCTGCCTGGGCGATGGCATCCACGACCCCGGGGGCGGGCACGGCGTCGGCGATCCCGGGATTCTCGAAGGCCCGCGGAGTCAGCGTGGCACGGTGCCGCGTCCACCACTCCTGGAAGTGCAGCCGTCCTCCGTCCTCGAGCAGCACGTGCGTGTCGACCTCGGTGTCGGTCATGGGCAGCAGCCGCACGCCGAGCGGCCAGCGCTGCGCCATGCGGGCCAGCACCTCGGTGGGGGTGAGGCCGTCACGGAGCCAGCCGGTGCGGGCGAGGTGAGTGCCCAGGTCGAGGTCGCCGAGCGTGAACCACGGCCAGCCCGCCCCCCAGGCCTGGAGCTCTTCGTTGACCCGCTCCGTGTCGCCCGCGCGTCCCCACCCGCGCTCGGTGTCGTTGACCCCGGCGAGGGCGTAGGCGAGGGAGTCGACATCGGGCTGCAGGCGCACACCCGACAGCCACAGGTCGTCGCCCGTGTTGACGACGACGGTCGCGTCCGGGGCGCCGAGGCGCCGCAGCGCCGCGCGGACGCCGAGCGTGAACTTCGACCCTCCGACTCCACCGGCGAGGACGACGACACGGGGCTGGGGAGAAGTCATGCGTCCAGTCTTCCACCGGGCCCGGGGACGAGTCCGTCGTCGAGCTCAACTCGGTCGGGCGCCGCCCCCTCCGCGGGGGCAGGGCTGCCAGGTGGCGCGCCGACGCCGCGGGGCCATCGACGTGGGCCACCACGCCGCGAGTCGCGAGAGGAACGCCGAGAAGGAGGGCGGGGCGGCGTGGGCGGGGAGCATGATCCCAGCCTCGTCGCCCGGGTCCGCCCGCACATCATCACGAAGGACGAAACCGCTCCCTCGCGAGGATGACCCCGGCGCGGCCGCCCTTACTGGGCGAGCAGCGTCGGGTCCAAGGCCTCCGCCGCCGCCTTCGCCGCGGCCGGCAGGGCGTCGACCACGTGCGCGAGGGCGTCGTCATCGTGCGCCGCGGTGAGGAACCACGCCTCGAACACGCTCGGGGGCAGCGAGATGCCGGCATCCAGCATCGAGTGGAAGAACGCGGCGTACCGCCACGACTGCTGGGTGAGCGCCGTGGCGTAGTCGAGGGGGATCTCGGGCAGGAACGCGACGCCGAACAGCGAGCCCGCGCGCGGGATCGCGTGCACGACCCCCTCGGCGCTCAGGGCGGCATCGAGCGCGTCGGCGACCCGCTCGGCCGCGGCGTCGACCGTCGCGTAGACCTCGGGCGTCGCGAGGCGCAGCGTCGCCAGGCCCGCGGCGACCGACAACGGGTTCCCCGACAGCGTGCCCGCCTGGTACACCGGGCCGAGGGGCGCGAGGTGGTCCATGATCTCGGCGCGACCGGCCAGGGCGGCCAGCGGCATGCCCCCGCCGACGACCTTGCCGTAGGTGAGGATGTCGGGCAGGTACGTCTCGCCCCGCGAGGCCTGGAGCCCCCAGAAGCCGGCGGGGTGCACGCGGAAGCCCGTGAGCACCTCGTCCATGATGAGCAGCGAGCCATGGCTGTGTGCGATCTCGGCGAGCGCGGCGTTGTAGCCCGGCAGCGGCGGCACGACGCCCATGTTGGCCGAGGCCGCCTCGACGATGATCGCGGCGATGTTCTCGCCGTGCACCGCGAACACCTCGCGCACGGCGTCGAGGTCGTTGTAGGGCAGCACGAGCGTCTGCGCGGCGATGGGCGCGGGAACGCCGGCCGAGCCGGGCAGGGCGAGCGTGGCGACCCCCGATCCGGCGGCCGCCAGCAGCCCGTCGGAGTGACCGTGGTAGTGCCCGGCGAACTTGATGAGCAGGTCACGGCCGGTGACTCCGCGCGCCAGTCGGATGGCGGTCATGGTCGCCTCGGTGCCGGTCGAGACCAGGCGTACCTTCTCGATCGGTGCCAGATCGCCGACCTGCACGCGGTGGGCGATCAGGTCGGCCAACTCGACCTCGGCCCCCGTCGGCGCGCCGAAGGACAGACCCCGGGATGCCGCCGACCGAACCGCCTCGACCACCTCGGGGTGCGCGTGGCCGAGAAGGGCCGGACCCCACGAGGCGACGAGGTCGACGTACTCGCGACCCGTGGCATCCGTGATGCGGGGCCCCGACGCCGACTGCATGAACCGCGGCGTTCCGCCGACGGACCCGTAGGCGCGAACGGGTGAATTCACGCCGCCCGGGATGACGTCTTTGGCGCGGGCGAACCACTGGTCGTTGAGATCGGTCATGCGTCAATTCTCCCGGGTGCACGCGCGTGAGTCGCCAAGATCTGTCGCTTCCGCGGACAGCGAAGCGACAAATCGTGGCGACTCACGCGAAAAGAAGGGGGGCTCAGAGCTCGGCGCGCAGCCAGCGGGCCGCCTCGACGGCCCAGTACGTCAGGATCGCGTCGGCGCCGGCGCGGCGGATGCCGAGCAGGCTCTCGAGGATGGCACCGCGGCGGTCGATCCAGCCGTGCGCCGCAGCGGCCTCGACCATCGCGTACTCGCCCGACACCTGGTAGGCCCACACCGGCACGTCAACCGAGGCCTTCACGTCGGCGAGAACGTCGAGGTACGGCAGCGCGGGCTTGACCATGACCACATCGGCGCCCTCTTCGACGTCGAGCAGCGCCTCGCGCACGCCCTCGCGCCCGTTGCCGGGGTCGAGCTGGTACGAGCGGCGGTCGCCCGTCAGCTGCGAGTCGACGGCCTCGCGGAAGGGGCCGTAGAAGGCTCCGGCGTACTTGGCCGAGTAGGCGAGGATCAGCGTGTCGGTGAAGCCCTCGGCATCCAGCGCCTCGCGCACCGCGCCGACCTGGCCGTCCATCATTCCCGACAGGCCCAGCATCGCCGAGCCCGCCCGCGCCTGCGCGAGACCCATGGCCGTGTACCGCTCGAGGGTCGCGTCGTTGTCGACGGCACCGTCGTCGCGGAGCACCCCGCAGTGCCCGTGGTCGGTGAACTCGTCGAGGCACAGGTCGGTCTGCACGACCAGCGCGTCGCCCACCTCGGCCACGACGGCCTCGGTCGCGACGTTCAGGATGCCGCGGGGGTCGTCGGCTCCCGAGCCCACGGCGTCGCGCGTCTCGGGGACGCCGAACAGCATGACGCCGCCGATGCGCTGCTCGGCCGCCTCGGCCGCGGCGCGGCGGAGCGAATCGAGCGAGTGCTGCACGATGCCGGGCATCGAGCCGATCGGACTCGGCTCGGCGATGCCCTCGCGCACGAACATCGGCAGCACGAGCTGCGACGGCACGAGGTGGGTCTCGCGCGCGAGACGACGGACGGCGGGGGTGCGACGCAGGCGCCGCGGGCGGTGCTCGGGAAAACTCATGAGGTCGATTCGTCGGGGCCGAGGGTGAAGCGGGCGACGGCCTCGATCAGCGACTCGACCGTCTGCGTGTCGGCCACGACGTCGACGCTGAGACCGGCGCGCTTGGCGTCTTTGGCCGTGCGCGGACCGATGGCCGCGATGACGGTGGATGCCGGGATCTCGGGGAACTGATCGACCACCTGCTCCGCGACCGAACCACTGGTGACGAGGATGGCGTTGATGCGACCGGAGTGCACGTCGCCGGCGATCTTGTCGGACACCGGCACACCGACGGTGCGGTAGGCGACCACGCTGCGCACGTCGTGCCCGGCCTCGATCAGCAGGCGCGTGAGCACGGGCTTCGCGATCTCGCTGCGCAGGGTCAGCACCTTGCGCGGCTCGGACTCGAGGTCGATCATCTGCTCGGCCATGCCCTGGGCCGAGTTGTCGCGTTCGGGGACGAGGTCGACGTGGTAGCCCACGGCCTGCATCGCCGCGGCCGTGGTCTCGCCGACGACGGCGACCTTGGTGCCGGCGGGGATGACGGCCTTGTAGGCGTAGAGGACGTCGACGGTGGTGGCGCTGGTGAGCGTCAGCCAGTCGAACACCCCGTCGGCCAGCTCGGCGAGCGCCTGCTCGAGGGTGGCCTGGTCGTTCGTGGGCGCGAAGTTGATCAGCGGCGCGATGACGGGAACGGCCCCGCGCTGACGCAGACTCGCCGCGACGCCATCACCCCAGGGACCACCGCGCGGCACGAGGACGCGCCGGCCCGCGAGGGGCTTGGGCGTGCTGCCCGTCGTGGGGTGCGGCGTGTGCCGGTGGCCTTCATTCATGTGGTCGACTCTCGTGGTACCAGGTCGGCCGCCCCACGTTCGAGCAACCGACGCGCGGCTTCTCGGCCCGCTCGCGTCGCTCGCGCGATCGGACCCCCGTCGTCGGCAGCATCCGCTCCATTGCCGCTGCCCGTTTCCCCACCATACCCCGGTGCGAGACGCACAGTTCGGTCTATGCCGATCCTTCGTGCACCGTCGAGCGCGTAGACCACCGCGCGCAGCCGCAGGTCCCCGTCGGCGAGGGCGGCGTGCGTGCCGACGGGAGCACTGCACCCCGCGTCGAGTGCCGAGAGCACGGTGCGCTCCGCGGTGATCGCGACGCGGGTGTCCTCGTCGTCGAGCTGAACGAGCGCAACCAGGATGTCGGGATCGATGTCGTCGCGCGTCTCGATGGCGAGCGAGCCCTGCCCCGGGGCCGTCGGCCACTCCGCGAGCCCGAGCGCCTCGGCGTGCAGCCCGCCCAGGTCGCCCCCGAGGCGCGAGATGCCCGCGGCGGCGAGGATGACGGCATCCAGTTCCCCATCGCGCACGCGCCCCAGACGCGAGTCGACGTTGCCGCGGATGTCGCGGATGTCGAGACGGGGGTTGTGCCGCTTGGCCTGGGCGATGCGGCGGGGCGAACCGGTGCCCACCCGAGCACCCGCGGCCAGTGAGCCGAGGGGCGCGCCGTCGCGGGTCACGACCACATCGCGCGCGTCTTCTCGCGGGGGCGTGGCGGCGATGACGAGACCGTCGGGCTGCGCCGTCGGCAGGTCTTTGAGCGAGTGCACGAGGAAGTCGCAGCGGTCGGCGGCGAGAGCCTCGCGCAGACCGTTCGCGAAGACGCCGCGTCCGCCCAGCTGAGACAGCGAGGCGCGGTTGACGTCGCCCTCCGACACGATGGGCACGAGTTCGACGGGGCGACCGGATGCCGCGGCCACGGCGTCGGCGACCATCTGCGACTGCGCCATCGCCAGCGTGCTGCGACGAGTCCCCAGCCGCAGGGGCGCGCTCACTGCAGGATCTCGGGGATCTCGTCGAGCGCGACCAGACGGCCGGTGTAGAACGGCACCTCCTCGCGCACGTGGCGACGAGCCTCGGTGTAGCGGAGGTCGCGCATCATGTCGACGAGGTCGGTGAGCACGTCGGCCTCCATCGGCAGGAGCCACTCGTAGTCGCCGAGGGCGAACGAGGCCACCGTGTTGGCGATGACGCCGCGGTACTGCGACCCCTTCTTGCCGTGCTCGATGAGCATCTCGCGGCGCTCCTCCTCGGGGAGGAGGTACCACTCGTAGCTGCGCACGAAGGGGTAGAGGCAGAGCCACTGCTGCGCCTCGATGCCGCGGAGGAAACCGGGCACGTGCGAGCGGTTGAACTCCGCGTCGCGGTGCACGCCCATGGCGTTCCAAGTGGGAAGGAGGTTCTTCAGCAGCTCCGTGCGGCGCAGGCGCCGCAGGTCACGCTGAAGGGCCTGGGGGTCTTCACCGTGGAGCCAGACCATGAGGTCGGCGTCGGCGCGGAGGCCGCTGACGTCGTAGAAACCGCGGACGGTGACGCCGTCGGCCTCGACGAGCGAGACGAGGTCGGCGAGCTCGGTCGCCTCGGTGGCGGTGACCGGGTTCTCGGGATCGCGGCGGAAGACCGCCCACAGCGTGTACACGGAGGAGGAGCTGTCGTGGGACATGCCTCCAGTTTCGTCCCGTCGGGGCGGGGGGCCAAACCGGTTGACTCGCCGCCGAAGCACACTCTTGCGTGCAGGCGTCGACGCGCATTGATAATGTGCGTCGACGGCGTCGGGGGACGCCGCCCGCGAAAGGGTGCCCGATGTGGCTGTACGACCTCCCCATGGCTGTGGGGTTGCCGATGTTCATCCTGCTCGTGGTGGGAGGCTCGTGCGGAATCCTGCTGGTGCTGCGCAAGTGGGTCTTCAGAGTCGCCCCGCAGGGTGACGAGTGGGACCGCGTGCTCAGCTACGCGGTCGGCGCCTACGGCGTCTTCTACGGCGTGACGCTCGCCCTGATCGCGGCCGCCGCGTACGGCAACTTCACCGAGGTCGACGGCGTCGTGCTCGATGAGTCGTCGTCATTGGCCACGCTGTACCGCAGCGCCACGCTGCTGCCCGAGCCGCAGGCCGACGAGCTGCAGGAGCAGATCGTGCAGTACACGCGCAACGTCATCGACGAGGACTGGCCGATGCAGCGGCACCTGGAGATCCCGATGGAGACGGATGCCAACATCACCGCCATGCAGAGCGCCATCGAGGCCGTGGAGCCGACCTCGGCGGTCGAGGTGGTCTACGTGCAAGAGGCCCTCGAGCAGTTCCAGCAGTTGGTGCACGACCGGCGCGACCGCATCGCGCTGACCCACCTGGCCCTTCCGAGCGTGCTGTGGATCGTGCTCGGGGTGGGCGCGGTGCTCAACGCCATCCTCATCGGGCTGATCGAGGTGCGGAACCTGCGCGTGCACCTGCTGATGTCGGGGATGCTGGCGCTGTTCGTCGCCCTGCTGCTGTACGCCATCGCCGGGTTCGACCACGCGTACGCCGGTCCGATCGCGGTGACGCCGGAGTACTTCCAGGATCTTCTGGACGGGTTGTTCGCGAACGAGCCGTAGACGGACTCGGATCGGCGCTCGGGCCGGTCATCCTGCGAACGACGAAGCGGCCCGCCCCGACGGGGACGGGCCGCTTCGATGAGTGTCAGCGCGTGTAGGCGCGGACGATGCTCCAGACGGCCAGGCCGACGAGGCTCGCGACCCCCGCGACGACGGCGGCAGCCGCGGCGGGATTGCGCTGCGCGCTCTCGCGCACCTCACGGACCTTGTCGTCGACGGCCTCGCTCGCGCGGCGCGGGATGTTCGCCTTGTCTTCGAGGGCGGCCAGGGCAGCCTTCAACTCGGCGCGGGCCGACTGGACGGGATCGGTGATCCCCAGTGGCACGGCGGTGCGGGGCACGGGAACGGGACGATCAATACTCATCGCGGGCCTCCTTGACGATGCGGACGTCTTCGGCGATCGCTTCGCCGGGGTTCTCGCGCTTCGACAGCTTCTTGAAGCGCAGGTAACCCAGCAGAGCCAGGATCGCGGTGATGACGATCATCACGCCGAACACGACGATCGCCGAGAGCCAGACCGGCCACCACGACGACAGTCCCGCGATGACGAACGCGAAGAACACCGGCACGGCCCAGAACAGCACGATGAGCGCACCGACGAACCAGCCGGCGCCGATCCCGGCGTCTTTGGCCGTGCGCTGCGCCCACGCCTTGGCGCCGTTGGTCTCGGCGACGACGAGGTTGCGCACGAGCTCGGGGATGTCGCCGACCAGCGTGAACAGGCTGTCGTCGGAACGATCGCGGAACCCGCGAGGAGTGGTCATGCCTCAGCTCCCGGACGAGGTGGAGCCGCTCTTGGACGCGCGCGCACGCGTGGTCGCGGCCTTCTCGGCTTCTTTGGCGTCGTCGACGGAATCCTCGACGACGTCGGCGACCTCGGAGGCCGACTGCTTCGCCGCCCGCGTGGCGCGCTCCGCGCGCTCCTGGGCGGTGCCGGACTGGGTCGCGGCGCCGGTGACCGACTTCGCGCCCTTCCACACCACACCGGGGACGGACTTGAGGGCCGAGACGCCGAACGCCTTGACCTTCTCGACCTGTCCCTGGACGACGGGCTGGTCCCAGACCTTCTCGGCCTGCGTCTTGATCTGCTCGTACCGGTCGCGGCCTGCGCGTGCACCGAGCACGTAGCCCGCCACGAGTCCGACGACGAGTGCTGCTTTGCCCCTCATGGGGTCTCCTCACGCTCGAACGAGTGCTGGTCGACTCTCACAGTAGCCATGTATTCCCATTACGGCATCCACCCTTGACACACGGCGGCGGATGACGAAGAACGGCGCCCGTCAGTGTCGCCAGAGCGCGTCGCTGCGCACACGGTCGGCCTCGTCGCGCGCATCGGGGATCACCTGCGCCAGCCCGGTGCCCGAGATCCACGCGCCCGTGGCCCCGAGCCCCGCGACGGAGCGGATCGCCCCGCGCACGGCGGCCGTCTCGGCGGCCCGTCCGATGGTCGCCGCCGGCTGCGACTGCACGTAGCGCACCCGGTGCGCGGCACGCAGGGTCGAGCTCGGCAGCTCGACGCCGAGCAGGGCGGCGGCCTCCGAGAGGGCGAGGGCGGCGGCGGCATCGTCGTCGAGGGCGGAGGTGGCGGGCTCTTCACCCTGTGCTCCGAACGAGACCCGTACGACGTGGACGCCGGGCTCGGTGGCATCCCGCACCCAGTCCCACTTCGCACTCGAGTGGGTGAGCGCTTTGGCGATGTGGCTGCCGGGCACGGTCAGCACGCCGGTGCCGCGCGGCGCGCGATCGAGTTCGGGCGCGTGCACGACGAGCGTGACGACCTCGACCACCGGCGCCACGGGGTCGCCCAGGTCGAGACCCGGGACGACCGGGGCGAGCAGGGCGCGGGCGGCGCCCTCGGGAAGCGCCACGATCACGGCGTGCGCGTGGAGGGGTTCGTCGTCGGCCGAGGTCGCCACGGTCCATTCGCCGCCGTCGCGCGGGTCGAGACGCTCGGCGGCGACGCCGGTGCGCAGCTCGACCCCGCGCTCGACGAGCTGATCGACGAGCGCGTCGACGAGGCGCGACATGCCGCCCGCGATCCCCTCGACCGCCCCGCCGGGCGCCGCGGTCTTCGACGCGGGACCGCCGGCGACGGGGACATCCGATGCCGGAGCATCGGCGGGCCGCGGAGCCGAACGACGCGCCCGCAGGTCGGCGACGGCGCCGGTGAGCGAACCGACGCGGGTGAGGGCGGCGTTCAGGCCCGGGGCGGCCAGGTCGACGTCGATGTCGTCGGGGCGGGCGGAGTACACCCCGCTCGTGACGGGGGCGACGAGGCGGTCGAGCACGCGTGCGCCGAGACGCGAGCGCACGAGCTTGCCGAGGCTGTGCTGGTGCCCGATGGTGAGCGGGGGCCGCAGGCGGTCAACGTAGGCACGCCACGCCCCCGACCATCCGATGACACGGCGCACGTCGGGCGCCCAGGGATTGTCGGGGATGCCGAGCACCCCGCCCTTCGGCAGCGGGGCCGCCCCGACGCCCGGCACGCCGACCACCCACGCACCGGCCGGATTCGGCGACACGACGTCGTCGGCGAGGCCGAGGTCGTCGAGGAGCTCGCGCACGATGCCGCCGCGCGTCGCGAAGCTCTCGGCCCCCACGTCGAGGGTGATGCCGCCGACCTCGGCGGAACGCACGACGCCGCCCACCGCGTCGGACGCCTCGAGCACCGTGACCCGCAGGCCGACCTTGGCGCACTCCCGCGCCGCGACGAGACCCGACACCCCCCCGCCCACGACGACCACGTGCGTCTCGTGCGCGTGACGCGCCAGCCGCTCGAGGGGCTCGCTCACGCGTCTGCGCCGTGCGCGCGGGCGACGATGCGCGTCAGCACCTCGGGATCGGTGTCGGGGGGCACACCGTGGCCGAGGTTGAGTACGTGCGCGCGGGCCGCGCGGCCGCGGGCCAGCACGTCGTCGACGTGCGCGGCCAGCACCGGCCAGGGCGCGCCGAGCAGTGCCGGGTCGATGTTGCCCTGCAGGGTCACGTCGGGACCGACCAGGGCCGCCGCCTCGTCGAGCGGCATGCGCCAGTCGACGCCGACCGCGTCGGCGAGCCCGCCGAGGCGCATGTCGTCGAGGAAGGCTCCGGTGCCCACGCCGAAGTGGATGCGCGGCACGTCGATGCCCTCGAGCGCCGCGTGCGAGTGCGGGGCGATGAACTCGCGGAACGTGGCCGGCGAGAGCGATCCGGCCCACGAGTCGAACAGCTGCACGGCCTGCGCTCCCCCGTCGATCTGCGCGTCGAGGAAGGCGCGCGAGACTTTGGAGAGCCAGCCGGCCAGGCGGTGCCACGACGCCGGGTCGGCGTGCATCATCCCGCGAGCCCGCAGGTGCTCCTTCGACGGACCACCCTCGACCAGATAGGCGGCGAGGGTGAAGGGAGCCCCCGCGAAACCGATCAGGGGCACCGCGTCGCTGAGCTCGGCGGTGACCAGGCGCACGGCCTCGCGCACGGGCTCCGCCGCGGAGGCCACCTCGGCCGGGTCGATCGCGGTGATCCGCGCCACGTCGTCGGCCGTGCGCACGGGGTCGGCGAACACCGGCCCGCGGCCCGGCTCGATGACGACGTCGACGCCCGCGAGCCGCAGGGGTACGACGATGTCGCTGAAGAAGATGGCGGCGTCCACGTCGTGTCGGCGGATGGGCTGCAGCGTGATCTCGGCCGCGAGGTGCGGGGTGAGGCACGCGTCGAGCATGCGGGTGCCCACGCGCAGCTCGCGGTACTCGGGCAGGGAGCGCCCCGCCTGTCGCATGAACCACACCGGCTGCCGCTCGGGGCGGTCGCCGCGGAGGGCACGGAGCAGGGGCGCGTCGAGGGAGGCCATGGCATCCATCCTCCCACTGGGCGACGGCCGACCAGGGGGATGCCTCGACGTCGAGCGGCCCACCGGAATACCCCACGGGGCGCGGGCGTAGAATATGAACGTGCTGCTGTGCGTCAGCGCGAGTCATAAGACCGCGTCCTTCGAGCTCCTCGAGCGGCTCAGCGTACCCGCGACCCCGGTCGCGCCTCTGATCGCCGAGCACGACGAGTGCGTTCAGGGCGCCGTCGTGGTGGCGACCTGCAACCGCTTCGAGGCGTACGTCGACATGGACGAGCCCGTCACCGCGGGCGTCGCCCTGGGCATCGAGGCCACCCTCGCCGCCATCGCGACCGCCACCGGCGTTCCGGTCAGCGAACTCGAGGGCTCGTACACCGTGCTGGGCGGAAGCGACGTGGCCGAGCACCTGTTCTCGGTGGCATCCGGTCTCGAATCCGTCGTCGTCGGCGAGGGCGAGATCGCCGGTCAGGTGCGCCGCGCGCTCACCGAGTCCCGCGCCCTCGGCACCACCTCCGCCGAACTCGAGCGTCTGTTCCAGCGGGCCTCCGAAGCGCAGCGCGGCGTGAAGAACTCCACCGCCATCGGCCGCGCCGGCCGCTCGCTCGTGCGCCTGGGCCTCGAGCTCGCCGACAGCCGCATCGCCGACTGGTCGACGCAGCGAGTGCTGCTCGTCGGGACCGGCGCGTACGCCGCGGCCACGGTCGCCGCCCTCCGCGATCAGGGCGCCGCCGACATCTCGGTGCACTCCCCCTCGGGTCGGGCGACCAAGTTCGCGACGAAGCACGGCCTGCGCGCCGTCTCGGCCGAGACGTTCCCGATGGCGGTCGCCCACGCCGACCTCGTCATCACCTGCACCACCAGCGAGCACCACGTCGTCAGCGCCGCGACCTTCGCCGCGGGCCGCACCCGCGCCGAAGCCGCCGTCGAGGCGACCGCCGGCGGATGCCCCGTCGACCACACCGCGCGGCGCCTGGTGATCGACCTGGGCCTGCCCCGCAACGTCGACCCCGACGTCGCCACCGTGCCGGGCGTCGACCTGCTCGACCTCGAGACCATCCGCCTGCACGCCCCACTCGAAGAACTGCAGGCCACCGACGCCGCGCGCGACCTCGTGCGCGACGCCGCCCGCCGCTTCGTCTCGGTCGGCGAACGCAAGAACATCACCCCCGCCGTCGTCGCCCTGCGCGCCCACGTGTTCGGCGTGCTCGACGCCGAGGTGGCGCGCGTCCGCGCCCGCGGCGACGAGGGCGGGCAGACCGAGCAGGCGCTCCGCCACCTCGTCGGCGTGCTGCTGCACACCCCCACGACCCGCGCGCACCAGCTGGCCGAGACCGGCCGGGCCGACGAGTACGTCGACGCCCTGTCGGCGCTGTTCGGCATCGAGGTCACCGAGCCCCTCGTCGAGCGCGGCACCGCCCGCCCCGACGACATCGCCGACGCGGGCTGAGGCACGCCGGCTCGCGCTGAGGCGCGGGCGCCCGTCAGGCAGGATGGATGCCGTGAGCACACCGGCATCCGAGGTCTACGTCGTCGCGGGAGAGGATCGCGCCCGCAACGGGCTGCGGTGGGCGAGCACCGTGGTGCTCGGCCTTTTCGACGCGGGCAGCGTCGCGCCATCGGTGAGCGAGGTCGTGATCCGGCGCGTCGACGGGTCGATCGTGAAACGCCTGCCTCCCGGTGACGTCGACGACTTCACCGCGCAGCTGAACGAGATCACGGCCGACCTCGCGACGATGTCCGCCGTGCCCTTCGCCGAGAAGTGGATCGCCGAGCCGGCGTGAGCGGAGACCGACCGCGAGACCGCCCCCGCTGATACCTCGGGTGCACGATTCCCGGGCCGCACCCCTCGCGCGGGGAACGCGCGAGAATGAACGCATGAGCCTGCGCATCACCGACGACCCGGCCGCGGACGAGCTGCTGTCGAGCAACCCGCTCGCGCTGCTGATCGGCATGCTCCTCGACCAACAGGTCGCGATGGAGACCGCGTTCGCCGGTCCGCTGAAGATCCAGGAGCGCGTCGGATCGATGGATGCCGCGACCCTCGCCCACGAAGACCCCGACGACTTCGCGGCCACCTTCTCGCAGTCGCCCGCCGTGCACCGCTATCCGGGTTCGATGGCGGGGCGCGTGCGAGCGCTGTGCGCGGCCCTCGAGGAGGACTGGGGCGGCGACGCCGAGAACCTCTGGACGCGCGACGACCCCGACGGCGCCACGGTGCTGAAGCGCTTGAAGGCGCTTCCCGGCTTCGGCGAGCAGAAGGCGAAGATCTTCCTCGCCTTGCTCGGCAAGCAGTGCGGCTTCGACGGGGCCGGGTGGCGTGAGGCCTCAGCGCCCTATGGGGAGGACGGATCGTTCCGCTCTGTCGCCGACATCACGAGCCCGGAATCGCTCACCCGGGTGCGCGAGCACAAGCGCGCGGCGAAAGCGGCGGCGAAGGAAGCGAAGGCCTGAGGCTCGCCCGCGGGCACCGAGGGGCAGTCTGCTGTTCCTCGCGTTCGGCTGGCTGGACGTGCTGATCCCGCTCGGCACACCGCGGACACTCACATGAGGGTTCTCTCATAGGCCTCGCCACCGCGATGTTCACTCACTAGCCTGGACCGCTGTAGACATCGGGCGATGGCCGCCCGGGGTGTGCGACGAAAAGGTTGGGGGACCATGTCGGCGGATAATGAGCATCTCTTCGCGCTCCATGACGAGGTGACGCGCAAAGCGGATCAGATGCAGGCCGCGCTGTCAGGCGAACAGTCGACGGTGACGGAAGATCCGCACCACCAGGTTGCCGTGCACTGGGTCGACGACGGCCCCGAGATCGAGGTCGGACAGTTCTGGCGATCTGCGATCGGTCCCGACGAACTCGCCACCGTCATCCTCACGACGGTCGGTACCGCCGCGATCGAACGTCTCGCGGCCTGGACGCAGGCCTTCGGAGCGGACGCACCGGCAGTCCCCACCCGTTCCACCCTCGCCGCGACGCAACGCGGAGGAGAGATCGATCGCCTCATCGAAGACGCCGACGGTGACGTCCTGCACCGAAACGTCAACCGTTTCCTCGAGGACTACTCCGAGCGCCTGCGTGCCAGCCTCCAGATCGTGAGAGAACGCGCGTCGAGCGTGACGACGGCGAGCGACCAGGCGGGGCACGTCCGCGTGGTCATCGGACCGGCAGACGACCTGCGCGAACTGGAGTTCGATCGCGAGTGGCTCGCCTCAGCCGACGGCGCAGAGGTGACAACGGCTCTGCGCGCCGCCCTGGCGGCTGCACGCGTGGCGCCGGAAGACTCCACGCCGCACGGGCTCTTCGACGGGACGCCGTTGGACGTGTACGCCACCGAGCTGGCCGATCCGGTCGAGCTCGTTCGCCTGCTGACCAAGGGAGAGTGACCATGGCCGATCCGGACCAGATCGCCGTCGCCGCCGACGCGCTCCAGAACGACGCCGCCGTCTGGGATGAGGTGGGAGAGAAACTCACGACAGCCGCCAACGCCGTCATCGGCCTGCGCTCGAGCGACGCCGTGTTCTGTTGGAAAGGCGACGCGCTCTTCGCGAGCTATGGAACCGTCGTCGACGCGGTGAGCGCCTATCTTCAAGACGGGTCGACCACCGCGACCGCTGGCGCGACAGAGTTGCGCAACGTCCGGGAGATGTACATCCGAAACGAAGAAGACAACGTGAGCACCACGACCGGTCTCTGGGAAGCGCAGTACTGACACACACTTCCCGACACCGTCGGGACAGCGGAAGGATGAACACATGACAACGGTCACCGGCGGCGCGGACACCCCCGAATGGGTCGAACTCGTCCGCGACATCGAGCGGCACCTCGAGGACGCCCGCTCCACGGTCAACGGCATCCTGTCGAACGTCCCGGTCGTCTTTCGCTGGGCAGCCGACGCGGTCCAGGACGCGTGGAACTGGCTGATGGACCGGGCCGACGAATTCTGGCAGGTCATCAGCGACCCGTACCGCCGGCCCGGCAACCGTGTAGAGCTCCGGTTGATGATCGGTCGCTGGCGGACCGAGGCCGCCTCGGAGCTGGCGAACCTCACCCGGCGGATCGATCCGAACACCCTCGCCACCGATGACGAATGGGCGGGCAAAGGCGCCGAGAAGTATCAGCAGGCCGTCGCCGCGCAGCGAACCACGCTGACCGGTTTCGAGTCCGCCATCTCGACGCCGGTGACCGCGTCGCTCGAGAAGCTCGCCGGGGGCCTCGACGTGTTCACCACCCTCATGTACACCACGCTCGGCACCCTCATCGGCGGATTGATCGCCGGCATCGGATGCCTGGCGGGCATCGTGACCGCACCCGCCGCGATCATCGCGATGGTCACGGCGATCGCGGGCGCTCTCGTGCAGATCATCAGCGCCAATGTGCAACTCGACAACGCGGTCAGCGCCGCACAGAGCCAGATCGAGGGCGTCGCTGAGCGCGCGACCGCGTGGCCCGGGTTCGCGAGCCAGTGAGCGATCCGGTGCAGCGGGCGATCACGCGCTCCGCCCTCTGGCGTGGCGTGATCGCCGCGGTTCTCGTTCCGATCACGCTCGTCACCCTGCTCGTGGCTCTCGACGTGTGGCGCGCCTCGGTCGGTGCGGCCTTCCTCGCCCTCCCCGGCAACCTGCTTCTCGCCGTGCTTTTCGCCGTGGTGGCGATTCGGGCGTTCCTCCTGGCCCGTCGAGGTGCGCAGACCGAGCGGGGGGCGTCCACCGATCGCGCGCTCGTGCTCGTCTGCCTGGTCGTCGGCGGCTTCATGCTGGTGCTTCCCGCCCTCACGGCGCTCGGTGCCCCCGGCGGTATCGCCGTGGCGATCTACGCCGTGGCGATCACCGCGGTCCTGGTCGTCCTCTGCCGCTCGAACTGGAGGACCCCCTCTTCCGGGGCTCCGCTCGCCGCCCACGGCCCCGTGATCTGAACCCTCCGGGCGACTGGGGCGACCTGTCGGTCGCCCCGAAGCGCGCTCAGCGCAGGGAGCGGATCGCCAGCGCCACCGCCTTCACCTCGCGGATGCGACGCTCGTACGTCGCGGCGACCACGATGAGCAGGACGCCGGCGATGCCGAGCCACAGCCACCAGAGACCCGTCGCGCTCTCGTAGAGCGCGGTGATCCCCGGCCACAGCTGGGCGACGGCGTGGACGATGAGCACCACCCCGCCGAGCAGCACGGGGGCCTGCCAGCGCAACCGTGCGCCGATGAGGAGCACCGCGAGAGCGACGACGCCGAGCGCGAGGACGCGCCAGAGGGCGTTGTCGGCGCCGAAGTCGAACAGCAGCGAGGGGACGAGAAGCAGCCCGAGACCGATCCCCAGGGCGGGCCAGGTGCGCAGCTCGGGATGCCGATGCAGGGACCGGATGCCGTGGAAGACGACGGCTGCGGCGAGAGGAGCGGTGGCCGCCTCGACGGGGTCGGCGCTTCCGAGGACTATCGCGGTGAGGGCGAGGACGGTGGACAGGGCGATCACGGCCCAGAACACGATCCGGCCGCGCCACCACAGCCCCAGGGTCAGGACGGCGACGAGCGTCACGACCAGGCGCACAGCGCCCTCCCCCGTCGCCGACAGACGCGCCGAGGTCAGCGCGACCGCGACCGAGGGGGCGGCGAGGGCGAGGACCACCGGCATCCACGAGGCGACGGCTGCGCGGCGCCGGAGCAGCAGCACGGCCGCACCCGCCAGCGGGACGGTCGCGAGGAGCATCCAGACGTCGAAGAGCGGTGTGGCGAGTTCGCGCAGGGCGCGGAGCGACGCGGCGACGATCAGCGCCAGTCCCGCGACCGCGATGACGGGCGTCAGGAGCGGGGCGAACGCGTGCCGCAGAAGGAGCACCGCCCCCACGAGCACGGCGATCGCCGCGACGGCGACGCCGATCGCCCGGGCCGGCGACGTGTCGGCGAGCACGGCGGAGGGCAGCAGTCCCACGGTCAGCCCCGCCGCGGCGAGCAGCACGAAGGGCGGCGTGATCGGGCGGCGGCGCTCGAGCAGGGCGGCGACGATCCAGGCCAGGGCAAGCGGGATCGTCGTCCACTCGATCGGGCGCACGTCGACTCCCACCCCGGCGACGGCGACCAGACCCGCGCCGCCGAGTCCGGCGATCGACAGAGGGATGCCGAGCAGCGGCGATGCGGATCGGAGAGCGCCGACGCCGAGGGCGCCGAGTACGACGATCGCTCCCACCGTGCGGACGATCGGCCCCCCGTCGGCGGCGACGAGCGCCGTCGAGCCCAAGGCGAGGATCGCGGCCGCCGTCACCGCGGCGATGCGCGCCGATGCCGGCGCCCACGGCGCGGGGCGACGGGTCACTCCCCGCGCGGCCACCCCGATCGCGACCGCCGTGACCATCAAGACGAGATCGGCGAGACCGATGCCCCCGCGACCGGCCGCGTGCCCGAGCTGCGAGACCGTCAGCAGCACGAGGGCGAGCGCTCCCGAGGCACCGACGGCGACGGGCAGCTCGTCGGGAGTGCGCGCGGGGCGCACCCAGGCTCCGGCGACGAGCACCGTGGCCGAGACAGCGCCGACGACGAGAGTGCGGACGGTGTCGTCGGGGGTGGCCAGGGCGCCGGGGGCGAGAGCGACGGTGATTCCCGCGGCGGCGATGACCGCGGGACCGGTCACGGAGCGACCGTCGACGAGACGTCGCGCACGCTCGTGACCGGCGGCCAGAGCGAGGAGCGCAACGCCGACGGGCACCGTGAACGCCTCGACGGCCTCGGTCTGCTGCCAGAACAGCCGGGTCCACAGGGCCAGCGTTCCCAGCAGGAGCGCGAGCCAGACGAGATGACGCCGCGGGCCACGAGAACGGAAGAGGCCATCGACGTCGGTCGCCCAGATCATCGCGGTCACCGCGGCGAGCAGGAGGGGGATCCACCGCACGCCCTGCGACGGCGCATCGGCGATCGACAGGGCCACGACGATCGCCGTTCCGGCGTCGAGGAATGCGCGGGTGAGAGCGTCGGCGCGCAGCAGGCGGAGCGCCGCCGCAGCGGCCACGAGGGCGATCGCCGCGAGAACGACCACGCGCGCGAGAGGGGCCGCGTCGACGAGACGCAGTGCCGCCCCGGCCGCGCCCGCCACGAGCAGCGGGGCCAGGAGGGCCGCGGCCGGCCTCGCCACACGCCACGACCGGTAGGGCACCGTGAGCACGGCTGCCGACGCCCCCGCCGAAACGGCCGCCGAAGCGAGTATCCAGACGTCGGCCGCCACCCCCGTGCGGAACAAGAGCGCCAGTGGTCCCACGGCAGCGATCACCGCGAGGGCCGAGACGATTCCGGATTGGCGTTGCGCCGCGGTGAGCCCCACCCCGCGGACGAGCGGGAGCACGAGGACGATCAGGCACAGGGAGGCCATGACGAGCGACGCGATGAAGAGGGAGAACCCCTCGATGACGACATCGGCGCCGATGCGCATCGCCGGGGGCACGAACGGAGCGCTCCCCGATACGAACAGCACGACCGACACCGTGGACGGCACGCGGAGCCCCGGGTGCACGCCCGCGGCGGCCGCGAGGACGGCGGCCACGACGATCGAAGCGAGCCCCCAGGCGAGCGGAGACGAGAACGACAGCAGCCAGCCGATGCCGAGGGCCATCGACCCGGCCACCGCGGCGAGCGCGATGTCGCCGCGCCGGCGCCGGAGGACGATGAGGGCGACGACAGCCAGCACGAGGTACCAGCCGACGACGAGCAGGAGCACCCGCAGCTGGGGCCCGACGAGCAGGGCGACGGTCGCCGCGGCGATGAGCGCGGGCGATCGGCGTTGCGGCCACGACCCCGAGAGGCGCCAGACGACGGCGGCGAGGGCGACGATGGCGGCGAGCGCGATGACGGCGGCGGTGCTCGTGGCATCCGGAGCTGTGGTGTCGACGGCGGACTGCCCGAACGTCGAGATGATCGAGCGCACCGGGGCGCCGAAGGCGGTCAGCGCCCAGAAGAACGGGACGACCGCGGCGAGCGCGGCGGCGAGGGCGGCCGCCCAGGCAGCGGTCACGACGGTGGTCCGACCCACGCCGGGGGTGGCGCGGCGCGCAGCGGCGTCGAGACCGAGCGCGAGAGCGGCGGCGATGAGCACGGGAACCGTCGCCGACAGCGCGGCGTCGGCCGTGCGGACGGCGGAGGCGGCGACGCCCACGCCCAGGACGAGCACCGACAGCACGGCCGCGGTGGGGGCGAGACGCGCGGCACCGCGCCGGGCGAGCGAGCGGGCGTGCAGCGCGAGAGCCACCGCGAGGGCGGCCGACAGCAGAGCGGGACTCGCGGCATTCCGCGGGTCGACGAGCAGGGCGGCGGTCACCGCGACGGCCGCCCCGACGGCGGCGAGTCCCCGTACGACGGCGATCTCGACAGCGAGTGCGGGCCGCGGGCGGCGGGCGAGGAGCGGGGCGAACGGGGCCGCCAGGGCGACGACGAGGAGCGCGAGGCCCCCGGCGTACCCGCCGAGGGCGGCATCTCGCTCGACCAGGCCGGTGACCAGCACCGCCGGGCCGATCGCGAGCGACACGACCGCGGTCGACAGCGGGGCACGGAGCCGCGAGAGCCGCGCCCACCCGACGAAGGCTCCGCCCGCGACGATCGAGGTGACTCCCCAGAACACGCGGGGCTCGACATTCATCGCCCCGCCCAGGTCGTTGGCGCGCACGGCCCAGACGTCGAGGGCGACGAAGGCGATGCCGAGCAGAGCGATGCCCTCGGCGGTGGCGCCGAGACCGCGTCGGCGCAGGATCGACGCGGCGGCGATGATCGCGGCGGTCACCAGACCGATGATGATCGACCGCAGCACGAGGCCACCGCTGATCCACGCGACGGTGAGGAAGAAGGCCGCCGCGACCGCGAGCAGCACCACGCCCACCGACAGCAGGAACACCTGCACGCTCGAGCGGCGCGGCTTCGCCAGCGGGAACGGGGCCGGCGGGGACGGGGCCGGCGGGGACCCGGCAGGCGGTGACCCCGTCGGCGCCGCCACGGCGGAGGGCGGGCCCCCGACGAACGGCGGGGCGGGGGCGGGCGACGGGTCGAGGGGCACAGGAAGAACCGGCGCCCCCGACGGCGGCGCGAAGACCACCTCGGTCGCCGCGACCGGAGCCGAGGCCGCCGCGGAGGGCTCCGCCGCCACCGGGGCCGCAGCTGCGGCGTCGGTGGTGGCTGCGGCGTCAGTCTTGGCTGCAACGTTGGTCGCGGCAGGGGCACGGGGCACCTCGGTGGGGGCCGGCCCCGCCGGCGTCCGCTCCCCCGCAGCCGGAGCCGGAGCGGCCGCAGCCGTCGCTTCCGCGGCTTCGCGGTGGACCCGCAGGAGCACGTCGGTGCGCTCGTCGACGAGCTCGACGATGCGTTGCGACAGCTCGAGCACGCGCGCGGTGCGCGAGTCGGCGAGGTTCAGTCCGCACGAGACGCACGGCGTCGCGGTGATCGGGGTGAAGCACGACGGGCAGCGCGAGGTGTCGACGAGCGCTCCCGACCCCGGCGGCCAGGCAGGACCGGAGAACTCTCGTCCACCATCGACTTCCGTCATCGTGCCCCCTCGGCGTCGGTCGTCGACCCCAGGCTAACGAAGTCCCTGCTCCCGGCCCGGGTTGTCCACGGCGCCCATCCTCCCCAGTGGGGGGCGCAGTGCGGCCACCGACCGAACGCGCGGCCCGCCATCGACTCCCCGATCCCCTCCGCCGCCCCCCCGCGCTCCGCGGGGACCGTGTCGCGCGACCTAGTCTGGACACCGTGCGGGTGAGGTTCTTCGGCGGCCTGGCCGTGACATCCGACGACGGCGAGGCCGTCGTCGTTCCCGGGCGTGCGCGACAGGCCCTGCTGCTGCGCCTCGCCATCGATGCCGGGACGACCGTGGGCACCCGCGCGCTGGCCGAGGACGTCTGGGTGCGCGACGCCCCCGACGATCCCCGCGCGGCCCTGCAGTCGCTCGTCTCGCGCCTGCGCGGGTCGCTGCCGGCGGGGCTCGTCACGTCGACCCCCGGCGGGTACCGGCTCGAGCTCACACGCGACGATGTCGACGTCACCCGCTTCGCCGACCTGGTCGCCGAGGCCCGAGCGGCGAACGACCCCGAGCGCGCTCGCGCGGCGCTGGCACTGTGGACCGGCGACGTATGGACCCCGCACGAGGGCTTCGACTGGCTGGTGCGCGACCTGCTCGAAGACCGCGCCCACGCCGAGGGCCTGATCGCCGCCGCCGCGAAAACATCGACGGCATCCACGCCCACCGCGTCCGCACAGGCGGCGTCGCCCGTCGGAGCCGCGCTGACCGCCCTCGTCGGCCGCGGCGACGAGCTCGACGCGATCCGCGAGCGGCTCCGCACCGACCGCCTCGTCACCGTCATCGGCCCCGGTGGCGCCGGCAAGACCACGCTCGCCATCGAGACCGCCCGCGCGGTCGCCGATTCGATCGTCGTCGAGCTCGCCCCGGCCGCCGCCGGAGACGTGTGGACCGCGATCGCCGGCGCCGTCGGCCGTCGCATCCGCCTGCCCGAGACCGCGGCCACCCCGGCCTCTCCGCTCGACCGGGTCACCGAGGCCGTGGCCGGCCGCGACGTCGTGATCGTGCTCGACAACTGCGAGCACCTCGTGCGCGAAGCCGCGGAGGCCGCCCTGGCGCTGCTGCGCATGAGTCCCGGCGTGCGCGTGCTCACCACCAGCCGCGAGCCCCTCGGCATCCCGGGCGAGGCGTTCGTCGATCTCGGGCCGTTGCCGCCGACCGATGCCCGGATGCTCTTCGCCCAGCGCGTGCGCTCCGCACGCGGCCGCCTGCCCGACGACGACGAACGCGCCACGGCGGAGCGCATCGTGCAGCGCCTCGACGGCCTGCCGCTCGCGATCGAGCTCGCCGCCGCCCGCACTCGAACACTCACCCTCGCCGAGATCGACGCCGGCCTCGACGACCGGTTCGCGCTGCTGTCGCACGGTCCCCGCCTGAGCGTGGAGCGCCACCGCACCCTGCGCGCCCTCATCGACTGGAGCTGGGACACCCTCTCTGCGGGCGAACGCATCGCACTGCAGGCCTCGGCCGTCTTCGCCGACGGCATCGGCGCCGGGGACGCGGCGGCCGTGGCTGCCGCCTTCGAGGTGGATGCCGAGGAATTCGACGCCCTCGTCGACCGCTCGCTGCTCGTGCGTCGCGACGCCCGCTTCCGCATGCTCGAGACCGTGCGCGAGTACGGGCTCGACCGCCTGCGCACCGACGGCGCCGCCGAGACGTACCGCCTGCGCGCGGCCGTGGTGCTGACGGAGCTTGCCGCCGCCCGCGAGGCGCGCACCCGCGGACCGGGCCTGCGCGACGCCCTCGCCTGGTTCGACGAGAACGACGAGAACCTCACCGCGGCCCTGCGCGTCTGCGCCGAGGCGCACGACCGGCGCGCGGGGGTGCGCCTGCTGCGGAGTCTCGTGTGGCCGTGGGCCGTGCGCGAACGCACCGACGACCTGCGCCGCGCCGTCGCCGAGTTCGCCGATCCCACCGCCGCACTCGACGACGAGCCCCGCGTGGTGGTCGAGGCGGTCGCCCTGTTCGCCGCGGCGTTCCCCGCGCCGGGTCGGCCGTCGACGGTGACCCTCGAGAGCTACACCGCCCGCCGCGCCGAACTCGAGCAGGCGGCTCACCGGAATCGATCCGACGTCACCGCGCTGGTGCCGCCCCTGCTGCGCCTGGCCCAGACGGTGCTGCGCAGCGGCGCCGGCGACGCCGCGCGCACGTGGCACGTCGACGTCACCGACGAGGAGTTCGCCGCCGCCCCGGCGTGGACGCGGGCGATCCTGCACGCGCTGCGGGCGGGATCGGCGCAGAACTCCGGCGACATGACCGCGTTGGACCGTGAGAGCGAACGCGCGCTCGCGATGTTCGAGACGATCGGCGACCCGTGGGGCACGGGCTTCGCGAGCCAGTCGCGCGCGGAATGGCTCTCGCTCGCCGGCCGCCTCGACGATGCCTTGGCCGTCACGGACCGCTCGGCGGCGGCCGTGCAGGGCCTGTCGTCGGTCCCCGACGTTCTGCAGCAGCAGTCGCAGGCGGTGGGCATTCTGCTGCGACTCGGCCGCCTCGACGAGGCACGGGTCCGCGCGCGCGCGATCGACGACGCGGCCCAGGCCGACGGATCGGTGCGCTCGCTCGCCCAGGCGTACATGACCGCGGCCCAGGTCGAGGTCGCGGCGGGCGACGGCGAGGCCGCCCTGCGGGTGGTCGGCCTGGTGGATCTGCGCGGGCAGCCCGGCATCCCCGAGCAGTTCTCGGCGTGGCTCGACGCGCAGCGCGCCCAGGCCCTGCTGCTGCTCGGCCGAGACGACGAGGCCCGCGTGACGCTGCGCACCGCGCTCTCGGCGGCGATCTCGTCGCAGGATCACCCGATCATCGCGTCGGTGCTGCTCGCCATCGCGGGGTGGAACGCCGTCACCGGGCGCTCCGCCCGAGCGCGCGAGGCCCTCGCCCGCGCCACCGCGGTGCGCGGGGCCGCCGACGTGCACGACCCGTTCCACGTGTGGGTGAGCGCACGCACGGGAGCGGGCGCCGAGGAGACCTCGGCGCCCGCTGGTGGCATCCGTACCGCCCTGTCGGACGTGGATGCCGAGACCCTCACGGCCCTGCTCGACTAGGCCTTGCGCATGTAGGCGCGCACCGTGAGCGGGGCGAAGACCGCCACGATCACCGCGGCGCCGAGCAGCGACACGAGCACGTCGGAGCCGACGACGCCGTTGTTGACGAGGTCGCGCACCGCCGACACCAGGTGCGACACCGGGTTCGCGTCGACGAACCACTGCAGCCACGAGGGCATGGTGTTCGAGGGGACGAAGGCGTTCGAGAGGAACGTCAGGGGGAACAGGATCAGCATCGAGATGCCCTGGACGCTCGATGCACTGCGCGCGATGACGCCGAAGAAGGCGAAGATCCAGCTGATCGCCCACGAGCAGACGATGACGAGCAGTCCCGCAGCGACCACGGCCCAGAGCCCCCCGGCCGGACGGAAACCCATCAGGTAGCCCATCGCGAAGGTGATCGTGGTGGCGATCGCGTAGCGGACGGTGTCGGCCAGCAGGGCGCCCGACAGCGGCGCGATGCGCGCGATCGGGAGCGAGCGGAACCGGTCGAACACGCCCTTGTCCATGTCTTCGCGCAACTGCGTCCCCGTCACGACCGAGGTCGTGATCACGGTCTGCACGAGGATGCCCGGAATGATGATGGGCAGGTAGTTCTGCACGTCGCCGGCGATCGCCCCGCCGAAGATGTACGTGAACATCAGGGTGAACAGGATCGGCTGCACCGTGACGTCGATGAGCTGCTCGGGCGTGCGGCGGATCTTCAGCAGACCGCGGCCCGCCATCGTGAGGGTGTTCTGGACGGTCTGGGCGAGACCCGCGGTGCGGGGCAGGTCGCGCGAGAGGGTGAGGGCGCTCATGCGCGGACTCCTTCGAGAGGGGCGGCGCTCTCGTGCGCGCCGGCGTCGTCGGCCGGCACTCCGGCGCCGGTCAGGGTGAGGAAGACCTCGTCGAGGGTGGGCTGCTGCACGCTGAACTCGCTCAGGTGCACGCCCGCCTCGCGGAAGGCCACGAGCAGATCGGTGACCCGGTCGGGGTCGGACATCGGCACGGTGAGGCGCGCCGCCTCGGGCGAGACGATCGCCGTCGCGTCGAGCACCCGGGCCACGGTCGTGCGGGCGAGGTCGAGGTCGGAACCGGGCTGCAGCCGCAGCACGAGCGAGGCCTGACCGACCGACGCCTTCAGCTCGAGGGCCGTGCCCTCGGCGACGACGCGGCCGCGGTCGATGACGGCGATGCGGTCGGCCAGCTGGTCGGCCTCGTCGAGGTACTGGGTGGTGAGCACGACGGTGGAACCCGACGACACGAGCCGCCGGATCGTGTCCCACATCTGCCCGCGGGTGCGGGGGTCGAGGCCCGTGGTGGGCTCGTCGAGGAAGATGAGCGGCGGCTGGGCGATGAGGGAGGCCGCGAGGTCGAGCCGGCGACGCATGCCGCCCGAGAACTTCGCCAGGGGGCGGGAGGCCGCCTCGGTCAGGCCGAACTCCTCGAGCAGGTCGCTCGCCTTGCGGCGCGCATCGCGGCGCGAGAGGCCGAGCAGCCGGCCGAAGATCATGAGGTTCTCGGTGGCCGAGAGCTTCTCGTCGACCGAGGCGAACTGCCCGGTCAGGCCGATGAGCTGGCGCACGACGTGGGGCTCTCGAGCGACGTCGTGGCCGAAGATCTCGGCGCGACCGCCGTCGGGACGCAGCAGCGTCGTGAGCATGCTGATGGTGGTGGTCTTGCCGGCGCCGTTGGGGCCGAGCACGCCGTAGACGGTGCCCGCCTCGACGACGAGATCGACGCCGTCGACGGCCCGGTTCGAGCCGAACGTCTTGACGAGGCCCTCGGCGCGGACCGCCGGGACGCGGGTGGATGAAGTGGTCATGACGCAAGAATGCGCCGGGGGCTCTGTCGCGCCCCTGTCACGGGGACGGGAACGCCGTCACGGCACTGTCGCGGCGCTGTCACGGACCCGTGAAACGACGAGACCGGATGCCGCGACCTCGAGGTCACGGCATCCGGTCAGTCGTGCGTGAGGGATCAGGCTCCGCGCAGGCGCTCGGCGAGGTAGCCGTGCAGGGCGTCGAGGCCGATGCGCTCCTGGCCCATCGTGTCGCGGTCGCGCACGGTCACGGCGTTGTCGTCGAGCGAGTCGAAGTCGACCGTGACGCAGAACGGGGTGCCGATCTCGTCCTGACGGCGGTAGCGGCGGCCGATGGCGCCGGCGTCGTCGAAGTCGATGTTCCACCCGGCCGCACGCAGCGTGTCGGCGACCTCGCGCGCCAGCGGCGACAGGCGCTCATTGCGCGAGAGCGGCAGCACGGCGACCTTGACGGGCGCGAGGCGCGGGTCGAGCTTGAGCACCGTGCGGGTGTCGGTGCCGCCCTTGGCGTTGGGCACCTCTTCTTCGCGGTAGGCGTCGACGAGGAACGCCATCATGGCGCGCGTGAGACCGAACGAAGGCTCGATCACGTACGGCGTGTACTTCTCACCCGAGGCCTGGTCGAAGAAGGTGAGCGACTGGCCCGACGCCTCGGAGTGGCTCTTGAGGTCGTAGTCGGTGCGGTTGGCGACGCCCATGAGCTCGCCCCACTCCTTGCCCGGGAAGCCGAAGCGGTACTCGACGTCGATCGTGCCGGCGGAGTAGTGCGCACGGTCGTCCTCGGGAACGTCGAAGCGCTTCATGTTCTCGGGATCGATCCCGAGGTCGAGGAACCAGTTCCAGCACGCCTCGACCCAGTGCTCGAACCACTCGTTCGCCTCGGCGGGCGGCGTGAAGTACTCGATCTCCATCTGCTCGAACTCGCGCGTGCGGAAGATGAAGTTTCCGGGGGTGATCTCGTTGCGGAACGCCTTGCCCACCTGGCCGACGCCGAACGGGGGCTTGCGACGGGATGCCGTGAGCACGTTCGAGAAGTTCACGAAGATGCCCTGGGCGGTCTCGGGACGCAGGAAGTACAGGCCCGACTCGTCGTCGACGACCCCGAGGTAGGTCTTCACCAGGCCCGAGAACGACTTCGGCTCGGTGTACTGCCCCTTGTTGCCGCAGTTGGGGCAGGGCACGTCGGCCAGACCGTTCTCGGCCGCGCGGCCCTTGCGCGCCTCGAAGTCCTCGATGAGCGTGTCGGCGCGGAAGCGCTTATGGCAGCTGAGGCACTCCACCAGCGGGTCGGTGAAGGTCGCGACGTGCCCCGAGGCCTCCCAGACCCGCTTGGGCAGGATGATGCTCGAGTCGAGCCCGACCATGTCGCCGCGCCCGCGCACGAACGTCTGCCACCACTGCCGGCGGATGTTCTCTTTGAGCTCGGTGCCGAGGGGGCCGTAGTCCCACGCGGAGCGGGAACCGCCGTAGATCTCACCGGCCTGGAAGACGAACCCGCGGTGGCGGGCGAGGGCGATGACCTTGTCGAGGCGGGACTGTTCGGCCACGGTGGCTCCAATGGTCGGGAAAGCTGTGGGGATGCGGCGCGAGTGCGCGGCTCCAGTTTATCGAGCGTCGGCCCTGCTCACCGTGTGAGCCTCTCGCGGCGCACGGTGAAGCGCTCCAGCGCCGCCGTGTCGATCTCGACGCCGAGGCCCGGACCTGTCGGCACGCGCACGTGTCCGTCGTCGAGCACGGCGGGTTCGGTGACGATGTCGTGCTCGTAGAAGCGGGCGGATGCCGAGATGTCGCCGGGCAGCGTGAAGCCCGGCAGGGCCGCGAGGGCGGCGTTGGCGGCACGGCCGATGCCCGTCTCGAGCATGCCGCCGCACCAGACGGCGATGCCGGCGTCACGGCACAGGTCGTGCACCGCGACGGCCTCGAGATACCCGCCGATCCGACCCGCCTTGACGTTGATGATCGACCCCGAGCCCAGCGCCAGGGCGTCGGCCGCCGCCTTCGCCGACACGATCGACTCGTCGAGGCAGACGGGGGTCCGCAACCGCGCGGCGAGCGTCGCGTGGTCGACGAGGTCGTCTTCCTGCAGAGGTTGCTCGATGAGCAGCAGGTCGAAGCGGTCCAGTTCGGCGAGGGTGTCGGCATCCTGCAGCGTGTAGGCCGAGTTCGCGTCGACCTGCAGCGGGATGGATCCGAAGGCCTCGCGCACGGCGGCCGTGTCGGCGAGGTCGCGCCCCGGTTTGATCTTGATCTTGATGCGCACGTAGCCCTCGTCGAGGTACCCGCCGACGACGTCGACGAGCGCCGCGGGGTCGCGCTGGATGCCGACCGAGACGCCCGAGGGCACCCTGTCCCTCTCGGCGCCGAGGTACTGCCCGAAGCTGCGCCCCTGGGCGCGCAGGGCGGCGTCGATCACCGCGAGCTCGAGCCCCGCCTTGGCCATGCGGTGCCCGACGAACGGACGCAGGATGCCGGGGACCTCTTCGGGCGCGAAGGCGCGGCGCTCCAGCAACGCCGGCGCCAGGTACCTCGCCAGCACGTCCCACGCGCTCGCGGTGTACTCGCTGGAGTACAGCGGAGCGGCCATGGTCACCACCTCGCCCCACCCGCGCGCGTCGGGGGTCTCGGCCGCGACGACGATCACCTCGCGCACGGTCTCGGTGCCGAACGACGTCGTGAAGGGCGAGACGAGCGGGATCTGCAGCACGCGCAGCTCGATGGCATCCAGGGTCACGGGGGTGGCGGCGCGGGTGAGCGGCATGAGGGCAGGCTAGCCGCCGGTGCGGGCGCCGGAGGCATCGACCGGCACCCTCACCAGCGCCGCGTCCTCAACTCGCTTCGCCCGGAGGCGATGCCGAGATCGAGTCCGGGGTGACGACCGGGATGAACTAAGGGAAGAACGCTGCGGTTGTCGCGTGCGTCACGCGTTGCCCCATCAGGGACACGCGCCGGGCGGCAGAGATTTTGCGACGGCCGCCGAGAAGCCGCCACATACGCTGCTCGAATGCAACCGATCCGCGTCCTCATCGCCGACGACGAGGCGCTTGTCCGCCGTGCGCTTCGCCTCTTCGTCGACGCTGAGTCCGAGTTGGAAGTCGTCGGTGAGGCGAGCGACGGGCCGAGTGCCGTCGATCAGAGCATCGCCCTCGGTCCCGACGTAGTGCTGATGGACGTCCGGATGCCGGGCGGCGATGGAATAACTGCGATTGAACGGGTCGCAACAGCCCTCCCGCTGACACGCTGCGTTGCTCTCACCACGTACCGGTCCGACGAAACGGTGGTAGCTGCTCTCCGTGCCGGGGCGGTCGGCTTTCTCGTGAAGGACTCGGAGCCGGAGCACATCACGGCGGCGATACGCAGCGCCCATCACGGTGGATTCGTGCTCTCACCCATCGCCGGCCGCGCGCTCATCCGGCGAATTGGTACGTCAGCAGACAATCAGCCGAGTCGTACTCTGAGCGAGGGCGAGCAGGTGTCACGTCGCGAACGCGATGTACTCGAGCTCCTCGCCCAGGGCATGTCCAACGCCGAGATCGGTCAAAGCCTCTTTCTGTCTGAAGCCACGGTTAAGTCGCATCTGCGTCGCATCATGACGAAGTGGAGCGCTCGCGATCGTATCCAGGTTCTTCTCTACGCGGCATCAACGGGCGTCGTTCGCATTCCCTGAGCACTGACGCGCAGGTCGACTGCGACCGGTCCTACTGCCCGCGGCGTGAGCGCTTCACTCGCGAAACAATGGCGAACGTCGTCGCGGCGGCGACCACGCCACAAGAAACGGTGGCGCCCCACCGTATTGGGGCATCGACATCGGTGAAGACCGCGAGCGCGATGTTCACTGCCGCTGCTACTACGCACAGGGCGACGAGCGCTGCGCCGTCTGCGATGGTCCGCTTCATTCCGGCCACAAGAGTCCTTCCGTCACGGGTGCCCTGGCGCCGCGCTGCAGGCGTCCGCACCCAAGGGTCACAACCCCTCGGAGCGTAATCGCGGCGCGCGTCGGTCGACAGAGGCCCCAGGTCTGTTCAGTCCCGGGGCGGTATCACCCACCCTGCGGTTGCGCCTTTCGGTGGGTTCAGGTTGCGCCCCCCGCGTCCAACCGTGGGTCTTTCAGGTCAAGAAAGGCCTTCGACGGCCTGGCTAGCGTCACCCTCGGCGCTGCGATCGCGGTCACGAACGCATCGCCGTTGACAGAAATCAACGGATCGAGAGGAAACATCATGGGGGCAGTTCTTCGGTTCATCTCCTGGGTTTGGGCAAACATCGGCCGCTGGGGCAGATGGGTAGCCAGCCAAGTAGAACGGATCGTCGCGTGGGCACGTAACAACTGGCGTCGCGTGCTCGAGTGGATCAATGCGGGTATCTCCTTCGGCACGATCGTCGAGTGGATTCTCCGCAGCCTCGGTATCGGCTGAGGGGCATCCGGATGGGGCGGCATCATATGTGCCGTCCTATCCGGATTGATCACTTCGCCCCCAAGAGAAATGAGGAGCAACGCATGCCGCGCGAGCACGACACAGGCATACGAGTGACGGGTGTCAGCAAGAGCTACCGCAAGAAGCGCGTCCTCGATGACATCACCTTCGATGTCCCCGCCGGGACCATCACGGGTCTCCTCGGCCCGAACGGGTCCGGGAAGTCCACGGTTATGCGCGCGATGCTTGGGCTGACCCTCACGGACTCAGGATCGACGACGTTTGATGGCATTCCTTACCGCGACCTTCCGCAGCCCGGGCGCTGTGTCGGGGCACTCCTCGACCCCACAGCCCACCACCCGGGACGCAGCGTCGAAGACACTCTTTCCAGCGCCGCAGTACTGGCTGGCGTCCCGATAGAACGCGCGCGTGGACTGATCGCCATTCTCGGCCTCGCCTCAGCTTCGCATCGTCGATTCGGCGCGCTCTCCCTGGGGATGAAGCAACGCCTCGCCCTGGCCTTGGCTCTCATGGGCAGTCCTCGGCACCTCATCCTCGATGAGCCGATGAACGGTCTTGATATCGAAACCGCGGACTGGCTTCGAACGACCCTGATACAGCACGCGCACGCGACCGGCGGCTCTGTGCTCGTTTCGACGCATCTCCTCGAAGAACTCCAGACCTTCGCCGACCGTATCGTCGTACTCAGCGAGGGGACGATTCGATACGTTGGCGAAGTCGATCAGCTCAGCCCCGAGACGGGCACGAGGGTCGTCGCCGCTGACCCCGAGGCCATGATGCGGGCGCTGCAGTCTCGCGCGCTGTCATTCAGATTCGATCGGGGGTCGAGCCGGTTCTTCGTCGGAACCGACCCCCGGTCCCTGAGCAAGATCTGCATCTCCGAGAGCATCCTCATCGACGAGCTCGGTGAAGACCGTGAGTCCATCAGCGATGTGTACCGCCGCCTCACACGAGGCGAGTACCGAGTCGAAGGAGACGCCATTGCTACTCACCAGTAGTGGAGTGTCGACAGCTCGCTTCACCCGTTGCCTGCATGCCGAGCTCCGCAACGTGCGGACGACGCGCGGGATCCGTTGGACTCTCGGCATCACGGTGTCCTTATGGGTTGTCGTGGGGGCAGGAGTCGCCGCGATCAATCTCCTGCTCGACCCGGGGTCGGTAAGCATCGCAGGCGCACTCCTAGGCGTTGGTTCTGCTGTGACCGTCTTCGTTCCGATCCTGGCGATCTTGATCGTTGCGGCCGACTGGCAGTCACGCGACGTGATGACGACGTTCACCCTCGAACCACGACGTCACATCGTCTTCTTCGCGAAAGCTGTGACGGTGCTCATCGTCTGCCTGGCGCTCGTGATCTTCGCCGCCGTCTTCGTGGTCGTCTTGGCGGTATCGCTTGCGCTGGCGACAGGCTCCGGCGTTGGATGGAACACCGATACCTCCACCGTCGCGCTTCTGCTCGGCGGTACGACTGTCGGCATGATCTCGGGCCTTGCCTACGCGGCCGCGACGCAGCGCGTCGTCATCGCCATCGTCTTTTCTCTCATTCAAGGTTTTGCTCTCGATCCGCTCCTGATGCTCGTCCCTCACGGCGCCGGCTCGTGGTTCCGCCTGGCCGCGATCAGTGAATTCGTCAGCGGAAGCGGACAGCTCACACCTGCGATCAGTGCTGGTGTGCTCTGGCTTGTCGTTCCGCTCACCACAGGTTTTGTTCGCCACCAGAGGGCCGACGTGCAGTGAGGACGAGATCTTGCCACGAGAAAAGTCTGGCTGGCGCCTCGGTCAAGGCGCCAGCCAGGTGCTCCAATCGGATCGAGAGGAAGCATCCTGATGCTACGCGCCCGCTTCTCGAAACTGACTGGGAGTCGCAGACCCCCGCACCTTCCTCAGCCCGACGACGCGAAAGGAGCGCCGTGTCGCCATCCGTACGGCCGACGCAGCTTCCTCTTCAGGGCCCGCCACCGACGCAGAACGCACCGGGCAACAGTTCGCTGGCTCCTCGCGCGCTCAACTACCTCAACGTCCGGACGGGGTTCAGCACAGCCGCGGCTGTGGCAGTGCTGGGCGGTGGAATCTGCTTCCTCCCTGATGTGATGTGGCGCGGCATCCTTGGCTCGGTCGTCGCCGCGCTCGCCATCATCTCCTTGTGCATCGAGTTGCCGTGGCTCAACCGCAAAGAAGTGCAGAGTTGTAGTTACACGGTGACTCCCGACTTCGTCTACATCAGTCGCGGCTGGCTCTGGCGCCGCAGCACGACGATCCCCACCGCGCAGATTCTGAACGTCGAGATTGTCCAAGGGCCCCTACTCCGTATGTTCGACGTCGTAAGCGTCAGGTTCACGTGCATCTCCGAAGTCGAAGCCTTGCGTCCGCTCGAGTGGAGCGCCGCAGAGCTCGCGCGTACCACGGTGCTGCTGACCCGTGCGGAGCCACTCGAATGAGTGAACGGACTGAAACGGCAACCCGGCGGTTGCCACGGCATTACCTCCCGGCGGCATATCTAGAAGCTGCACCGAAACTGATCGGCGGGCTCTCGGCGGGCGCAATCGCCATCTTCGCGCCGGGAGTCTGGCCCGGGGCGTGGGCGTGGCTCGCGTTGGGTCCGTTGATCAGCGTGCTCGCCCTTGAACCGGCCTGGCGTTGGGCGTTCACTCGCATCACCCTTACTCCCACACATTTGGTCGTGCGAACCGGCGCCGTCCACCGCCGAGAACAGACCCTCGCGTGGACCGACGTCGGCACTGTCGACAGCCGCCAGCCCTGGGCGTTTGTCCCGTGGCGCCTGCGCGCGATGACGTTGTCCCAGGCAGGAGATGAGCGGACGAAAGTGTCTTTGTGGGCCGCCGACGACGCTCTTCACCACGACGTGACAGCATCCATCCACCGAACGGTGCACGCCGCTCAGCGGGCAGTCAGCGACGGGCATACGGAGGCGGTCGGGGACGCGAAGACCGAAGACCTTCTTCTGTACCGCGCGCGAATCGGCCAACTGCTTCTGGCCAGCGTGGTCTACGGGCAGTTTGCACTCATCGGCGGTGGAGCGGCGATGGCCTTTTCTGAGTGGTTGCAGACGTTTTCGGTCGACAAGGTGATCGCAGGATGGATCCGCCTCACGCCGGCCGCGTGGGCGTTCGTCCTCATCGGAGTCATCGGCACCCTCGGAGTTCTTCTGACAGTGTTCCGATACGCGAACTTCGAGGTGCGGCGGGCCGGGGACGGACGCCTCGTGATCTCCTACGGTCTTCTCTCCACCCACGTTCGGAGTGTCTCGCCGCAGGCGACCATCGGTGTCGTTCTTCAGCGCAACATTGTCGAGACGGCACTCGGCCGGGTTCGACTGTCTTTGTTGACGACGGACTCGGCAGCGCAAGCCGGAACGAACCTCGTGCTTCCGTCACTCCCACGACGAAGCGTGGAGCGTCTCCTGCACGAAGCGTTCGGGGAGGATCCGTCGACACCACTGCTCACGGCGGACCGTGGCTTGCGCGCAGTCGGCACGGGCGTTGCAGTGCTCGCATCGATAAGCGCCGCAGCGGTGCTCGCCGGGTGGACTACCTCTGGTTGGGGGTGGTCGCCTGCACTGATTCTCGCAGCGGGGGGGTTCGCTATCGCGCTGGTCTGGCCCGCAAGCAGGGTTCTCTGCTCACGGCTGCACGCCAATCCGGAGTCCGACCGAGTCGCCCTTCTCATCAGCCACCTGGTCCAACGGCAAACGATTCTGTCCGCCGGGGCTGTACACGTCATCGCGACAACCCGCTTTTTGAGCCATCCCCTCCTGGTCTGTTTGAGTTACTACGCAGGCATGCCACGCACCTTCCGCGCGCCTCTCTTCTCTGTGCGGGAGGTCGACGCGCTGTCCACTCGTATGGTTCGAGGCGTTCCGCCACCGCGGACGCGCCGGCGACCGTAACGCCCGCGTCCGACGCTGGCAAGGCCGCCGACCGCGCCGGGGCGCACGCGTAGCGTCGGTCGCATGAGCGACTTCACCCCGCGCCACGCGATCGTCACCGGCTCCGACTCGGGCATCGGTGCCGCCACCGCCCTCGCCCTGGCCGACGCCGGCATCGACGTCGCGATCACCTACCACTCCGACAAGGACGGCGCCGAAGAGACCGCCGAGGCCGTCCGCGGCCGCGGCGCCCGCGCGATCGTCGCGCAGTTCGACGCCACCGACTTCGACTCCGTCCCCGGGGCCGTGAACGCCATGGCCGACGAGCTCGGCGGACTCGACGTCTTCGTCAACAACGCGGGCGGCGGCATCGGGGGCACGTTCCTCGACCTCGACCTGAAGACCTGGCGCACCGACATCGCCCTCAACCTCGACGGAGCGTTCCTCGCCCTGCACACCGCGGCCCGCCGCATGGTGCAGGCCGGCAACGGCGGTCGCCTCATCGCGGTGTCGAGCGTGCACGAGCACCAGCCCCGCGTGGGCTCCGCCCCCTACGTCGCCGCCAAGCACGGTCTCGGCGGCCTGATCAAGACGATGGCGCTCGAACTCGGCCAGTACGGCATCACCGCGAACGCCGTCGCCCCGGGCGAGATCGCGACGCCCATCAACGACATGTCGGCCGAAGACGCGGAGCGCACGCATCGCCCGGGCATCCCCCTCGGCCGCCCCGGCAAGCCGAGCGAGGTCGCCGATGTGATCCGCTTCCTCGCGTCGCCCTCGGGATCGTACGTCTCGGGCGCCAGCTGGGTCGTCGACGGCGGAATGCTGCAGATGGGCCCGCAGGCGGGCTCCCACATGGAGTCGGACGCCTGGCGTTCGGCGGGCGAGGAGTGAGCGCGATGAGCGACGAGAAGAGCTTCGAAGAGAACCGTCACGACCAGTTGACGAGCGCACCGAAGGCGACCGAAGAAGACGCCGCCCCGCGTTTCGACGTCACCGAGCACGACGGGGTCACGCGCATCGACGTGCGCGACGACGCGGCCGTGCGCCCGGGCCCCGGTCAGGGCGACCCGGCGGCCGAGAAGGACACCCCGATCACCGAGCAGTGATCCCTGCCGCGTCGCCCGCCCCCACGGAGCTGGCGACGCGAGGCGTCACCGCACGATGAGGTACCCGCGTCGATCGAAACCGCCGACGCGGTGACCGGATGCCCGGTGCTCCCGCAGTTCGTCGCGCACGCGCACGCGCCACTCGGCGGCGGCCACCGGGTCGCTGCGGCGGAGCGCCGCGACGTCGTCGGGCACGGCCACGGCGGCGAGGATCTCGGCATCCGCGGGGGTCGGTGCGGGCGGCTCGGCGAGCGCCCACGCGACCATGAGACGGTCGGACTCGTCGCCGCGGTTCACGGCGTCGTCCATCTCGCCGTACTGGTTGACGAGGTAGTCGGTGACGCGGGCGCCGAGGACGGCCAGGTTGAAGTGGGCGTTGCGCGCCACGAGCGGGTCGAAGGTCCAGGTGATGTGCCCGACGCCGCGCTCCAGCGCCCAGACCCGTTGGTGCTCCTTCAGCTGGCGACCGAGGCCGCGGCCCTGGTACCCGGGCACGATGCCGGTGATGTGCGAATGCATCGAGCGTTCGGCGGGCGGCGCGAAGAACGCCGCCGACGCGCCGACCATGCGATCGCCGTCGAACAGGCCCACGACGTAGTTGCCCGCGTGCTCGAGGGCGCGCAGGATGTTCGCCGGCATCGTGCCGCGCTCGCCCCACACCTCGTCGAGTACCCCCGCGGCGCGGTGGATGCCGTCGATGTCGCCCAGCGTGCGGATGTCGATCTCGCTCATGCTCCGAGTCTCGCACCGGGCCCGCCGGGTGCGTGCCGGGGAAACCCCGTCGGGGCGTGACGATTCCGCCGCCCGGCACGTCTCCTCCGTGACGACACCGTCACCTTCACGAGAGGACATCGACATGGCATCCACGATCATCGACTCCCGCGTCACGTCGCTCGAGGTGCACCCGTGAGGCGCGCGACCTCGGGTGCCCGTCGCCGGCCCCGCGGCGTGCTCATCGCCACCGGCGTGGGTGCGGCCCTCACGGTGATCATCGCCCTCGCGCTGTACCTGCCCCTCGTCGGCTTCCTCGCCGCGACCACGGCCGGCACGGCGGGCCTCGTTCCGTTCCCCGTCGGCGGTGTCGCCCTCGCGACCCTGCTCGGCGTCGTCGTGGCCGCGGGCGCCCTGCTGGTGGCGGTCACGCGCCGCCGCGTCTGGCTCGCGTGGACCTTCGCGGTCGTCGCCGTGCTCGCCGCCCTCGCGACGACCGTGTATCCCCTCGTCGCGGTGGCCGTCGGCTCGGCCGACCGGGCCTCCGACGTGGTGCCGCTGCTCATCGACCTCTGGCAGCGGGTGACCGGCCTGGGCTGACCGGAGCGATCCGTCCTCCCCTGCCGACCTCGCCGCGGGCGTCAGCGCGGCAGCTTGTCGAACCCGCCCACGTGACGGATCGTGCGCCCGCGCTCGACGGCGATCGCGATCCCCCCGACGAGCCACAGCGGCACCTGGGTGAGGAACGCCAGGCGGAAGGCATCCAGCGAATAGGTCGCCGGGGTCCCCGCCCCCTGCACGTCCATCGCGACGCCGATGAACAGGATCGCGAGGAGCGCGGCGAGGAAGCCGCCGCCGTTCACGATGCCCGTCGCGGTGCTGAGCCGGTGGCTGGGAGTGAAGGTGCGCGCGTGGTCGAACGCGATCATCGAGGCGGGTCCCCCGGTCGACAGCGCGAACATCAGCACGATCAGCAGCCACACCGGGGCGGGCCCCGGCCAGGCGATCACGGCGATCCACACCAGCGCTTGGAACACCACGACCGGGAGCACGAGCCAACGCGAACGACGGGTGGGATGCCGACTCGACAACGCGCCGATGACCGGACCGCACACGATGCCGAACAGCACGAGCGTCGTCATGATCAACGACGCCGTCGCCGCCGGCAGCCCCTCGCCCGCGGTGAGGAACGGGAAGCCCCAGAGCAGCATGAACGCCGTTCCCGCGAAGGGGGTGGCGAAGTGCGACCAGAAGCCGAGGCGGGTGCCGGGGTGCGCCCACGACTCGCGGAACCCCTGCCGCAGGTCGGCCGCCGAGGTCACGACCCGGATCGCGCCGGTCTGCGTGTCGACCGAGGTGTCGACCGGGTCGGTACGACGCTCGGGCGGGCGGTTGCGGATGATCGCGTACGTCAGCACCGCGAACAGCACCCCGAGTCCCGCGACGCTGCCGAAGGCGACGCTCCAGCTCGTGGCGTGCAGCAGCGCGGCGAGCGGCACCACGGCGATGATCTGGCCGAACTGGCCGATGATGCCGGTGAGCTGCACCAGCAGCGGCGCCCGTTGCGCCGGGAACCAGGTCGCGATCACGCGCAGCACGCTGGGGAAGATGGCGGCGTCGCCCGCCCCGATCAGCACGCGGGCCAGGATCCCGATCCCCACCGCATCGGCGAACGCCATCACCAGCTGGCCGAGCGCCATGAGCACCATGCCGATCGCGATCATGGGCCGCGCGCCGAAGCGGTCGAGCAGCAGGCCCACCGGGATCTGCATGGCGCCGTAGACGAAGAGCTGGATGACGGCGAACATCGACAGCGCCGACGCATCGGCGTGGAAGCGGGTGGCGGCATCGACGCCCACCGCCGAGAGCGACGTGCGGTTGACGATCGAGACGACGTAGGCGAGCAGGCCGACGCCCCACAGCACCCAGGTGCGCCACCCCGGCCGGTCGAGGCGCAGGGCGTTGTTCACGTCTCCCAGGCTAGCCCCGCCCGCCGACATCGAGGCTGGTGCGGTCAGCCCGGCGCACCGGGGCGCGATCGGCGCACCGGGGCGCACGGTGACCGCCCCGGTGCACGAACAGCGCCCCGCTGTGCGCCGCAACCTGGTCGGCGACCGCGTCGGCGCACGGCAGAATGGTCCGATGGTCTCCGCGAGCCCCCACCTGCAGCCCGATCACGCGTGTCTCATCGTGCACGGCAGTGACACCCCCGGCATCATCGCCGCCGTCTCGGCCCTCATCGCGCGACAGGGCGGCAACGTCGTCGCCTTCGACCAGTACTCCGACCAGCTGCGCGGCGGCGCGTACTTCCAGCGCGTGGTGTTCCACCGCCCCGACCTGCCCGCGGCCCTGCCCGAGATCGAGGCCGACCTCGCGAAGACGCTCGGCGACGGCTTCGAGCTCGAGTGGACCCTCACCGACCTCTCGACGCCGAAGCGCATGGCGATCCTGTCGTCGAAGCAGGACCACTGCCTTCTCGACCTGCTGTGGCGTCACCGCCGTGGCGACCTGCCCGTGAGCATCCCCATGGTGGTGTCGAACCACACCTCCTCGGCCGACGACGTGCGCTCTTTCGGCGTTCCGTTCTTCCACGTCCCCTCGACGCCCGGGCCCGACAAGTCGGCATCCGAGGCCCGCATCCTCGAGCTGCTCGTCGGCAACGTCGACTTCATCGTGCTGGCGCGGTACATGCAGATCCTCTCGCCCGACTTCCTCGAGAAGATCGGGGTGCCGGTGATCAACATCCACCACTCGTTCCTGCCGGCCTTCATCGGCGCGGAGCCGTACAAGAAGGCCAAGCAGCGCGGGGTCAAGCTCATCGGCGCCACCTCGCACTACGTCACGAGCGACCTCGACGAGGGCCCGATCATCGAGCAGGACACCGTGCGCGTCACGCACGCCGACTCGGCGGCCGAGCTCGCCCGTCGCGGCGCCGACGTCGAACGCCAGGTGCTCTCGCGCGCGGTCCTGTGGCACGCCGAAGACCGCGTGCTGCGCGACGGCAACCACACGATCGTCTTCTGACGCGGTCGTGAGGCGGCGTCGCTACCGCCACGCCCGACCGAGGACGCATTCGTTCGTCGAGACCGCATCCGATCGAGCGCACTCACGTGCGGCCTCGACGAACGGATGCGTCCTCGACGAACGGATGCCGCTTCGACGGCGCCCAGCCCGTCCACCGTCTCAGTCGGGATCGCTCGCGCGGCTGAGCGGGCCGCTCCCACCCCGCGGCGGCTGCTTGCGCTGACGCGCCAACTCGCCGCCGACGCGCCCGCCGTACGGTCGGCCGTGATCGGCGAACTCAGCGCGGAAGTAGGCGAGCCGCCAGTCGCCCAGCTCGATACGCGCACCGGTGCGCAGGATGCGCCCGCCGCGGTCACGACCCGGGCCCTGCTCCCGCGCCCCGCCGCCCCCGACCTCGTCGAAGCCGTACAGCACGTACTCGTCGTCGCCCTCGTGGCGGATCTCGGCGTGCACCGGCGCCAAGCCGGGCAGGCGCAGGTCGACCTCTTCACCCGAACCGATCACGGTCTTCTCGGGCAGCAGGTCGAACTCGCGCGGCCGCGAGCCGTCCCACGTCGCGTCGCCGACCGCGAAGATCAGGCGCGGCCGCCCCGAGCCGGGCGTGTAGTGCGTCGTGGTGATGCGGCGACGTACCGTGCGGTTGACGGTGGGAACCAGCGGCATCGGGGTGCCCGGCGGGATCGGGAAGACCGACCCCCGACCGTTCCGTTTCATCAGCAGCGGTGCCACCGCCGCGACCGAACCCAGCCGGATGTGCGCCGACCCCGTGACCGCCCGCTGCAGGACGCTGCGCTTGACGTCGCCGAGGTGCAGGATCGGACCGTCCGGCCCCTCCACGCGCACCGAGATGCCCCGGGATGCCAGGGCGTCGGCCAGGGTCGACAACTCGCCCAGGGTGCGCCGACCGCGGCCCGGCAGGCGCGAGGGGTCGCTCACGAAGACGCGCACCTCGGAGCCCTCGGCGGTCACCGTGCCCTCGAACGGAGGCGACCCGGCATCCTCCGTCTCGTCGCGCTCCGAGAAGGCGAGGTCGATGTCGAGACGCACCATGACGGCGCCGCCCCTCAGCTGCCGCGGTGCGGGTCGGACCCGGCCGCGGTGTCGTCGCTCGTCGTGACGCGCAGGGTGCCGTTGAGCTTCCAGGTCGCGCGCGGGGCGTCGGGGCCGATGTCGCGGGGAACCTCGACGGTCATGTCGACGAACGAGTAGTTGACGGCCGCTCCGCGACCGGTCAGGTACGACCACATCTCGCGACCGAGGTCGGTCCAGTCGGTGATCGAGTGGCCCTCGGGGCCGGCGTTGTCGGCGAACGGGTCGGTGGTGGAGGAGTCGGACATGGCCCCGGTCCCTTCTTTCGTGTGGAGGCCAATAGCGTCCCAGCGACCCTCCGCACCGGGGAAGGGATTGCGTTCGCGCCCCCGGTGGGGGAGCATTCTTCGCCGCCCGTCAGTACACGTACTCCATCAGCTCGACACCCAGCACGCGGAAGGCGTCGTGCGCCCGCAGACGGTGGGCGATCGAGAGGTCGTCGAAGTTGACGATCAGCGCGAACGCGACGCCCGCGCGCGGTCCGCCCAAGACGCCGGCCTCGGCGCGCACGCCCGCCGCGCGACCCGTCTTGTTGACGAACAGCAGACCGTGCTGATCGTTCTCGTGGGCGAAGGGATCGAGGCCGGTGGCGGATGCCACGAGCGACAGGTCGTGGTTCAGGCTCAGCCACTCCGCGACCTGCGCGCTGACCCCCGGCGACACGATGGTCGAGTTCACCAGACCGGCGAACACGTGCGCCATCTCGCGCGCCGTGGACAGGGCCAGATGGGGGGCGTCATCGGGTCCGCGGGCGTCGCGAAAACGGTCGAGCAGCGCCGTGCGCCGCAGGCCCAGCTGTTCGACCCGCGCCCGCACCGATTGCAGCCCCACCCGGTGCACGAGGGCATTGACCGCCAGAGCGTCGCCCGACGACGCGGCCAACGCCGCGAGATCGGCCACGGGCAGCGCCGGGGCCTTGAGGTGCTGCCAGACCCCGCCCTGGGCGGCGTCGTGCACCGACGCGCGGTCGACGATCTCGAGCGGGTCGAGGCGCCCCGCCTCGATCGCGGCGGCGACCTCGATCAGCAGCGGCACCACGCCGAGACCGCCGACGGGCAGCGTCACGAAGTCGTCGCCCGAGAGCACCTCCGCCCCACCGTCGAGATCGTCGATGCGCACCGAGACCTTGGCCCCCGACGCCGCCAGCTCGTCGAGCGAGCGCAGCGTCGCCGTGAACGACCGACGACCGGCCGCGGCACGACGGGGGAGGCGCTTGGGCCCCTTGCGTCCCGCCCCGCGCAGGGCGGGGGCGTCGCGACGAGACGACGACTCCACCGGCCCGCCGACGGGGTCGGGCACGGCGGGCTCGGGAACCGGGGGCATGCCCACGAGCGTGGCTCCTTCCGGGTCAGGAGGGCAACAAACGCGACCTCACCAAATGGTGACGCGCTGGTCGGCGTCGAGCCAGAGGGCGTCGCCCTCGGTGACTCCGAACGCCTCGTAGAATGCGTCGATGTTACGCACGATCTGATTGCAGCGGAACTCGTTCGGCGCGTGCGGGTCGATGGTGAGCAGCCGGATCGTCTCGGCGTCGCGCCCCTTCTGCTGCCAGATCTGAGCCCAGCTCAGCAGCAGACGCTGGATGCCGGTGAACCCGTCGACGTCGGGGCCCTCATCCGCCGTCTCACCCTGTCCCTCGAGGAAGAGGCGGTATGCCGCGATCGCGATGCCGAGGCCGCCCAGGTCGCCGATGTTCTCGCCGATGGTGAGGGCGCCGTTGACGTGGTGCTCGTCGGCGAGGCCCTGCGGCACGAGCGCGTCGTACTGGGCGATGAGGGCCTTGGTGCGCTCCTCGAAGGCCGCGCGGTCGGCATCCGTCCACCAGTCGCGCAGCGACCCGTCACCGTCGAAACGGCTGCCCTGGTCGTCGAAGCCGTGTCCGATCTCGTGACCGATCACCGCACCGATGCCGCCGTAGTTGGCCGCGGCGTCACGGTCGGCGTCGAAGAACGGGTACTGCAGGATCGCGGCGGGGAACACGATCTCGTTCATGAGCGGGTTGTAGTACGCGTTCACGGTCTGCGGGGTCATGTACCACTCGTCGCGGTCGATCGGCTGGCCGACCTTCGCGAGCTGGCGGTCGTGCTCCCACAGGTGAGCGCGGCGTACGTTGCCGATCAGGTCGTCGGCGACGACCTCGAGCTCGCCGTAGTCCTTCCAGCGCACGGGGTAGCCGATCTTCGGCGTGAACGCGTCGAGCTTCGCGAGGGCGCGCTCGCGCGTCTCTTCGGTCATCCACTCGAGGCCGCGGATCGACCGACGGTACGCCTCGATGAGGTTGGCGACCAGGCCGTCCATGGCGTCCTTCGCCGCCGGCGGGAAGTGCCGCTCGACGTAGACCTTGCCGATCGCCTCGCCCAGGGCGGCCTCGACGAGACCCACCCCGCGCTTCCAGCGCTCGCGGTTGACCGGCACGCCCGTCAGCTGGGTGCCGTAGAAGGAGAAGTTCTCGGCGACGAAGTCGTCGGAGAGGAACGACGCCGCGGAGTGCACGATCTTGAACCGCACCCACGCCTTCCAGTCGTCCAGGCGCTCCTCGACCAGCAGCCCCCCGAGCGACTCGATGAAGCTCGGCTGATAGACGACGACCTCGGCGAGCGCGTTCTCGTGCCCCGGCGCGACGGCGGAACGCCACGGCTCGAGGTCGAGCCCGGCCAGGGCGACGGTGTCGTCCCACGACTTCAGGTTGTACGTCTTGACCGCGTCGCGGTTGTCTTCGCGCGACCAGTGGTGCGTGGCGATCTCGGTCTCGAGGGCGAAGACGCGGTCCGCGGATGCCGCGGCCTCGGCGACGCCGGCCAGGTCGAGCAGGCGCTCGATGTGGCCGCGGTACGCCGTGCGGGTCTCGTCGAAGTTCTCGAGGCGGTAGTAGCTCTCGTCGGGCAGCGAGATGCCGCTCTGGTACAGCACCGGGACGTAGCGGGTGGGCGCGCCGGGGTCGGGCTCGACGAACAGCGCCAGCAGACCGCTGACGCCGTCGCGCTCGAGGTCGCCGATGAGCTGCAGCAACGAGGCGATGTCGGTCACGGCGTCGACGCGCTCCAGGCGGGCCTCGATGGGCGCACGGCCGAGCTGCTCGATGCGCTCGGTGTCCATGAAGCTCGCGAAGAGATCGCCGATCTTGCGGGCCTCGGTGCCGGGCTCGGCATCCTGCGACTCCTGCACGATGGTGCGCACGTTCGCCTCGGCCTGCTCGGCGATGAGGTGGAACGAGCCCCAGCGGGCCTTGTCGTCGGGGATCTCGGTGCGCTCCAGCCAGCGGCCGTTCACGTGGCGGAACAGGTCGTCCTGCGGGCGGATCTCGTCGCTGAGCTCTTCGAGCGCGAGACCGGAACGGAGGTTGTCGGTCATGCAGTCAGGATAAGTGCCCCACATCGGTGCGGGCTCGGAACGGCGGTCGATGACCGCACGCTCCCGGGCGGTGTCGCACCCCCGCCCTAGGCTCGGAGCGTGACCACCCGCCCACCCGAGACGCTGAACCGCGCGATCCTCAGGCTCGCCGTTCCGGCGCTGGGCGCGCTCATCGCCGAGCCGCTGTTCCTCATCGTCGACGCGGCGATGGTCGGGCACCTGGGCGTGGCGCCCCTGGCCGGTCTCGGTATCGCGGGAGCGGTGCTGCACACCGTCGTCGGGCTCATGGTGTTCCTCGCGTACTCGACGACCCCCGCCGTGGCACGCCGCTTCGGCGCGGGCGAGTTCGGTCGCGCGGTCTCGGTGGGCATCGACGGCATGTGGCTCGCCGTGGGTCTCGGCGCGCTGCTCGCGGCGGTCGGCGTACTGGCGACGCCCGCGATCGTCGACGTGTTCGGCGCCGCCCCCGACGTCGCCGAGAACGCGCGCACGTACCTGTCGATCTCGATGTGGGGCCTGCCCGCCATGCTGGTCGTGTTCGCGGCGACCGGATTGCTCCGCGGGATGCAGAACACCGTGACGCCGCTGTGGATCGCCGGCCTCGGCTTCGGCGCCAACGCGCTGCTCAACGCCGTCTTCATCTACGGCTTCGGCTGGGGGATCGCCGGCTCCGCCGCCGGAACGGTCGTGGCGCAGTGGGGAATGGTGGGCGCGTACGTGCTGGTCGTGCGGCGATTGGCCCGTCGGCATGCGGCGTCCATCCGCCCCGAGCGCGCGGGGCTGAGCGGCACGGCCCGTTCGGGCGGCTGGCTGTTCCTGCGCACGGTGAGCCTGCGCGTGGCGTTCCTCGCCACCGTCGCCGTCGCGACCGGTCTCGGCTCGGCGGAGCTGGCGGGGTGGCAGATCGCGTTCACCATCTTCTCGACCGCGGCGTTCGCCCTCGACGCGCTCGCGATCGCCGCGCAGGCGCTGATCGGCAGCGCCCTGGGCGCCGGTGACTCCCCGACTGTCGGCCGGGTGCTGCGGCGCACGAGCGCCTGGGGTGTGTGGTTCGGCCTCGCCGTGGGGGCGATCGTGGCCGCCGCGTCGGGCGTGGTGGGGCTCGTCTTCACCGGCGATCCCGCGATCGCCGCCCTCATCCAGCCGGCGCTGCTCGTGCTCGCCCTGGCACAGCCGCTCGCCGCTTTCGTGTTCGTGCTCGACGGGGTGCTGATCGGCGCGGGCGACGCGCGCTACCTCGCCCTCGCGGGCGTGCTCAACCTGGTGCCGTACGTGCCCGCGCTGGTGCTCGTGGCGCTCTTCGCCGGCGGCGGCGCCACGGGGCTCGCCTGGCTGGCCGCGTCGTTCTTCGGCGTCTACATGCTCGCGCGCGCGCTCACCCTGGGGCTCCGCGTGCGCGGGCAGAGGTGGATGACGGCGGGCGGGTGACGCCCGCCCCTCGATCCCCCGGGCCGACCTCGCCGCGGAGCCGGTGAGGGCAGCCACCCGACCCGCGTCGGGGCTCAGCCGCGGGCGTCGACGCCCTCGGCCGCGACCTCGTCGAGCACCGCGGCGACGGCTTCGATCTCGACCAGCTGGCTGTCGTAGCCCAGCACCGTGACCCCGATCAACGTGCTCGGCACGTCGTGGTCGCCGAACGCGGCGCGCACGACGTCCCACGCCGCGACCAGGTCGGTCTGACGCGTGGATGCCACGAGCACCCGCGTCGAGATGACGTCGGTGAGCTGCGCCCCGGCGTCGGCGAGCGCGGTGACGAGGTTGTCGACGCACCTCCGGGCCTGCGCCGTGACGTCGCCCACCCCGACGGTCGCGCCGTCGGCGTCGAGGGGGCAGGAGCCCGCGAGGAAGATCAATCGGGCCTCGGCGGGGGCTGTCGCGGCGTAGGCGTACTCGGCGACGCTCGACAGCGAGGCCGAACGGATGAGGGTGACGGCTTGCGGCATCCCTCCACCCTCGCACGGGCTCACGCCCAGCGACGGCACCATTCGTACATGATCACGGCGGCCGCCGACGCGGCGTTGATCGACCGCGTCGACCCGTACTGCGTGATCTCGACCACGCCGGTCGCGGCCTCGATCGCCTCGGGCGACAGACCCGGGCCCTCCTGGCCGAACAGCAGCACGCAGCGCTCGGGCAGGTCGGCCCGGTCGACCGGCACCGATCCCTCGACGTTGTCGACGGCGATCACGGGCAGACCCGCCTCGCGCGCCCAGGCGGTGAACGCCGCGACGTCCTCGTGGTGCCGCACGTGCTGATAGCGGTCGGTCACCATCGCGCCGCGGCGGTTCCACCGGCGCTTGCCGACGATGTGCACCTCGGCGGCCAGGAAGGCGTTGGCGCTGCGCACGATCGATCCGATGTTGAGGTCGTGCTGCCAGTTCTCGATCGCGACGTGGAAGGGATGCCGCTGCGCGTCGAGGTCGGCGACGATGGCCTCCATCGACCAGTAGCGGTATCCGTCGACGACGTTGCGCGTGTCGCCGTGGGCGAGGAGATCGGGGTCGTACCGCGGGTCGTCGGGCCATTCCCCGGGCCAGGGTCCGACGCCGTGGGTCGGGGCGGCGGCGCCCCCGTCGGGTTCCGGCGCGACCCGGGGCTCGGGCGCGGGGTCAGCGGCATCCGTCACCGGTTCAGGCTACCCGGGCCGCACCCGCGACCACTCCCCCGCTTTTCGGTCACCCGAAATATCGATAGGGTTTCGGCATGCCGAAAAATGACCTGGTCGCCGACCGACGCCACACCCCCGGGCGTGGGCTGTGGCTGCTCGGACCGGCGATGGTCGCGGGGGTCGCCTACCTCGACCCCGGCAACGTCGCCAGCAACATGACCGCCGGCGCGACCTTCGGCTACCTGTTGGTGTGGGTGGTCGTGCTGGGCAACGTCATGGCGTGGCTCATCCAGTACCTCTCGGCCAAGCTCGGCATCGTCACCGGCGAGAGCCTGCCCCAGGTGCTCGGACGCCGCATCCAGCGGCCCTGGGCCCGACGCCTCTACTGGGTACAGGCCGAGCTCGTCGCCATGGCCACCGACATCGCCGAGGTCATCGGCGGCGCCGTGGCCCTGAACCTGCTGTTCGGCATCCCGCTCGTGTGGGGCGGCGCGATCACCGGCGTCGTGTCGATGCTGCTGCTCGTCGTGCAGTCCCGGCGGGGGGCGCGGGCGTTCGAGACCGTGCTGATCGGGCTCCTGCTCATCATCGCCGCGGGATTCACCTTCGGCCTGTTCTTCGCGCCGCCCGACCCCGCCGGCGTGGTCGAGGGGCTCGTTCCGCGTTTCGAGGGGACGAACTCGGTGCTGCTGGCCGCGTCGATCCTGGGCGCGACGATCATGCCGCACGCCATCTACGCGCACTCGGCACTCAGCCGCGACCGCTTCGCCCCCGGGTCGCCGACGGCGGCAGCCGACCTCGAGCAGGCCCGCGGCATCTCGACGCTCCGACTGCTGCGCGCCACCCGCTGGGACGTCACCATCGCCCTCGTGGTCGCCGGAACCGTCAACCTCGCGATCCTGCTGCTGGCCGCAGCGAACCTCGCCGGCGTCGACGGCACCGACAGCCTCGAGGGCGCCTACGCGGCTCTCCGCGACGGACTCGGCCCGGTCGTGGCGACCATGTTCGCCGTCGGGCTGCTCGCGAGCGGGCTCGCCTCGACCTCGGTCGGTGCGTACGCCGGCGCCGAGATCATGCACGGCCTGCTGCGCGTGCGCGTCCCCCTGCTGGTGCGGCGGCTCGTCACCCTCATCCCCGCACTGGTCATCCTGGCCCTCGGCGTCGACCCCACGCTCGCCCTGGTGCTCAGCCAGGTCGTGCTGTCGTTCGGCATCCCGTTCGCGCTCATCCCCCTCGTCGCCCTCACCGCGCGGCGCGATCTGCTCGGCGCGCACCGCAACCGGCCGCTCACCACCGCCGGCGGGGTGCTGGCATCGGTGTTCCTGGTCACTTTGAACGCCGTGCTCCTGTGGCTGGTCTTCGCCGGCGGATAGGCTGACGACGTGGAATCGCCCGTGTCCGACGACTATCTCAAGGCGATCTACCACCACACCGAGTGGCAGGACTCCCCGATCACGCCCTCGCAGCTCGCCGCCGTGCTGGGCCTGGCCCCGTCGAGCGTGACCGAGATGGTGAAGAAGCTCGCCGCCCAGGGCCTCGTGACGCACCGGCCGTACGGTCCCGTCTCGCTCACCACGGCGGGCGACCGCCGCGCCGCCGGGGTGATCCGACGCCACCGCCTGATCGAGACCTGGCTCGTGCGCGAGTTCGACTACGCCTGGGACGAAGTGCACGACGAGGCCGAGGTGCTCGAGCACGCGCTCAGCGACCGACTGCTGGAGGGCATCGACGCCCGGCTCGGGCGACCGCGCTTCGACCCGCACGGCGATGCGATCCCGGATGCCGACGGCACGGTGCACCGCGAAGCCTTCGTGCTGCTCGCCCAGGCGCCGACGGGCCACACCGGGCGCGTGCTGCGGGTGAGCGACCGTGACCCCGAGCTGCTGCGGGCGCTGGTGGAGCGCGGCATCGACGTGGGGCACGAGATCGAGGTCGTCTCCGACGCCGTGGTGCGCGCGGACGGCGTCGACGTGACGCTTCCCGACGACGCGGGCACCTCGGTCTGGCTGACGCGCTGAGGATCGCCCCCGCTGTCGCTACGCTGACCCCACCGGCACCCTGCCCCGCCGTCGATCGTGAGGCCCCCATGACCACTCCCGCCACGGCGCGCCGCCCCGTCGCCGTCACGGTCGCGATCGTGCTGGTCTATCTGGGCGGGCTGCTCAACACGGCGCTCGGCATCCTCGTGCTGCTCACCCGCTACGAGGTGACCGACGACCTCGTGCTCCCCGTCTCGCTCGTGGGTGCCGCGACCATCCTGCTGGGCCTGCTCACCGTCGCCGGCGGCTCGGCGCTCGCGCGCGGCAGTCGCCTCGCCCGCACCCTGCTCACCACCTACCTGACGGTCCTGGTCGTCCTGCAGGCCGCGGCGCTGGCGTTGACCGAGCTCGACCCGACGATCATCGTGGCGCTGATCGCGGCGCTCACGGTCATCGCGGCGATGTGGATCCCCCCGCACGCCCGACGCTACTTCGCGCGCACGGGCGCCGAGTCTGCGGCCTCGACGCCGATGATCTGACCCGTCGCGTCAGCGTCGAGGCCCCTCGGCATCGGCCCGCAGCAGACGCCGCACGAACCGGCGATGGGCGACGCGCACCGCCTCGATCGCGGCGATCGCGACCACGACGATCATCGTGATCAGCACCGCTCCGTCTTCGCCCGGGTCGCGCAGCTGGAAGAAGTCGCCCAGCGCCGGCACCGTGAAGATCGCCGTGAGGGCGATGAACATGGCCCCGATGACGAGCACCTTCACCCGCGTGACCGGCCGCGAGAGCACCGTCAGCACCCAGATCGCGACGATGGCGAGGATGATCGTCGCCCCGGTGCGCAGCTGCTCGACGCTCAGCCCCATGCCCAGCGCGAACCGCGTGTACACGGTGAGCGCGATGGCGATGACGATCCCGGCCGGGATCGCGAAGCTCAGCGACCTCTTCAAGAAGCCCGGCACGTAGCGCTGGGTGTTCGGGAGCAGGGCGAGGAAGAACGCCGGGATGCCGATCGTGAGGCCATCGGTGATCGACAACTGCCGCGGGAGGAAGGGGAACTCCATCACCAGCGCCCCGAACAGCACGGCGAGACCCGTCGCGTAGACGGTCTTGGTGAGGAAGAGCATCGACACGCGCTCGATGTTCGCGATCACCTGACGACCCTCGGCGACCACCGACGGCAGGTGCGAGAACCGACCGTCGAGCAGCACGAGACGCGCCACCGCCTTGGTCGCCGCCGCGCCCGAGTTCATCGCGATGCCGATGTCGGCCGTCTTGATCGCGAGTGCGTCGTTGACCCCGTCGCCCGTCATCGCCACGACGTGCCCGCGCGCCTGGAGGGCGGTGACCATGCGCCTCTTCTGGTCGGGGGTGACCCGGCCGAACACCGTGTGCTGCTCGAGGATCTCGCCGAGCTCGACGTCGTCGTCGGGGAGGCGCCGGGCGTCGTAGCCCTCGTCGACCTCGAGCCCCACCTCGCGCGCGATCGCGGCCACGGTGCGGGGATTGTCGCCCGAGATCACGCGCACGCCCACGCCCTGGTCGCGGAAGTAGGCCAGCGCCTCGGCGGCGTCGGGGCGCACCGCCTCGACGAAGGTGAGCACGGCGACGGCCACGGGCGAGTCGGGAAAACGTTCGGCTTCGACATCGGCGTCGTCGAGCGGTGCGTCGGTGTGGGCGAGAACGAGCGTGCGGCGCCCCGACGACGCCAAGCGGGTCACGGCCGCACCCAGCTCGGTGCCGGCGTCGCCCGCGACGTCGCCGAAGACCATCTCGGGCGCACCGAGCACCCACGTGCCGGACGGGCCTGCGGCGAACGACACCGCGCTCCATTTGCGTGCCGACGAGAACGGGATGCGCCGGGAGGCGTCGAGCGGGGCCTCGACCGGGAACGGCTCGCGCAGGCACTGCGCCGTGGCGTTGGCGTCGGGCGCCGCGCCGTACCACCCCAGGGTCTGCTGCCACCCCGCCCGTTCGGCCAGCGGCAGCGCGGCGTCGAACCGGATCTCGCCCGCGGTGAGCGTGCCCGTCTTGTCGAGGCAGATGACATCGACGCGCGCGAGGCCCTCGACCGCCGGCAGCTCGTTGACGAGCACCTTCTGCCCCGCCAACCGGGCCGCCCCGACGGCGAACGCGATCGAGGTCATCAGCACGAGCCCCAGCGGGATCATCGCGGTGAGCGAGGCGATCGTGTTCACGACGGCCTGCGACCAGGTGCCCTGCTGCCACGCCTGCACCCACCCGCCGGCGACCATCATCTGGGCGTTCAGCACCAGCAGTCCGATGGGACCGACGCCCCAGCCGACCCACCGCAGCACGCGGTCGATCGAGGTGCGCAGTTCGCTCGAGACGAGCTGGAAGCGTTTCGCCTCGGTGGCGAAGGCGTTCGCGTACGACTCGGCGCCGACGCGCACGACGCGGGCCGTGCCCTCGCCCGCCACGACGATCGATCCCGACAGCGCCTCGTCACCGGGCCTCTTGTCGACGGCATCCGATTCGCCGGTCAGCATCGACTCGTCGATCTGCAGCGCCCCCGAGTCGACGACGACGGCGTCGGCCGACACCTGGTCGCCGGCGCGCAGCACCAGCAGATCGTCGCGCACGACCTCGGACGGGGCGATCTCGACGTCGACCCCGTCGCGGCGCACCCGGGCGCGCGGTGCGTTGAGCAGCGCGAGCCGGTCGAGCGCCGCCTTCGCGCGGAACTCCTGCACGCATCCGATCACGGCGTTCGACAACGCGGCCACGCCGAACAGGGCGTCCTGCCACCGGCCGAGCAGCAGCAGAACGAGGAAGCACGCGCCGACGATCCCGTTGAAGAGCGTGAAGACGTTCGACCGCACGATGTTCCACGCGCTGCGGCTGCTGTCGGCGGTGAACGCGTTGGTCTGCCCCGAGGCGACCCGTTCGCCCACCTCGGCCGCGCTCAAGCCGCGGGCGTCGTCGAACTCGATGCTGTCGGCGATCGCCTGGTCCATGCGATCACTGTAGGGCCCGCCGGCGACATCGACGGGGGCGGATCACGACGCCGCGCGCCGCGCGCGGTCGAACGGCCAGCGCACGTGCGTCGCCGTCTCGCACGCGCGCCACAGCTCGGCGCCGAGTTCGCTCCCGCGGATGCGGCGCGCGGGCGTGGCCGGGCGCGGGGCGCCCCGCGCGACGAGTGCCGGCCCGTACATCGCCCCGCCCTCGGCGTGCGGGTCGACGAGCGCCCGCACCAGCGCCCAGGCGCCGTGCTCCTTGGACTGGGTGATGGGCGCCTGCAGGTTGTCGAGGAAGCGCTCGAGCCGCGTCGGCTCGTTCACGCCCCGGATGCCGCGGGTGCGCCCGCTCGTGGAGTAACCGGGGTGCGCGACGAGACTCTCGACGGGCACGTCGTGGGCCCGCAGCCGCCGGTCGGCCTCGAGCGCCAGGGCGGTCGTCGCCGCCTTCGACTGCACGTACGCGCGCCACGGGGTGTAGCCCTCGGTGAGCTCGGGGTCGGTGGGAACGTGCCGCCACAGCGAGGTCGACATGCTCCCCACCCAGACCATGCGGCCCCGCGCGGTGGCGAGGGGCTTGAGCAACTCGCCCGCCAGGGCGAAGTGCCCCAGCACGTTGGTAGCGAACACCAGCTCGTGCCCGCCGGCCATCTCGCGGGTTTTGGGCGGATGCACCACGCCGGCGTTCAGCAGCAGACCGTCGAGCCGGCCGCGTGCGCGGGCGGTGGCGGCCGCCGCCCGCACCGACCCCATGTTGCTGGTGTCGAGCAGCAGCGTCTCGATGTCGGCATCCGGATCACCGCGCGTGACGGCGGCCTTCGCCGCGGCGAGGGCGTTGGGGTTGCGTCCGGTCAGCACCACGTGGGCTCCGGCGGCGGCGAGCTGCACGCACGAGAAGAAGCCGAGGCCGCGGGTGGCTCCCGTGACCAGGTAGGAGCGCCCCGTGAGGTCGGGGAGGTTCTCGGGGTCCCATTCGGTGCGCGCCACCCTTCGACCCTAACCAGATCGCGCGCCGCCGTCACGGGTGCATTCCGTGCGAGGAATATCGGCACGCGGGAAAATTTTCCGAACATCGCGTGACGAATCGTCCCGTCGTCTCGTCTCATCCCCGAGCGCACCCGCTCCGTCGCGACGAACACCCGCCGCCGACGCCGTCACGACAGGTAAAGGAGTCAGGCCATGGGTCTCGACGACAAGATCAAGAACGCCGCTCAGGACATCGTCGGCAAGGCGAAGGAAGCCATCGGCAACGCGACCGACAACGACAAGCTGGCCGCCGAGGGCAAGGCCGACCAGGTGAAGGCGGATGCCAAGAAGGCCGGCGAGAACGTCAAGGACACCTTCAAGTAATCCGCCACCGCGGACGGGCGGGCATCGGCTTCGGCCGTGCCCGCCCGCGCTCGTTCCGGCGGCGTGTCGGAGGCCGGGGCTAGGCTGGCCGCATGCGGACCCGAGGCGACATCGAGTGCTGGCTCACCGACATGGACGGCGTTCTCGTCCACGAGAACACCCCCATCGCGGGAGCGTCCGAGTTGCTCGCGCAGTGGCGCTCCGAGGGCACTCCGTTCCTCGTGCTGACCAACAACTCGATCTTCACCCCGCGTGACCTCAGCGCGCGGCTGCGGGCCTCCGGCCTGGTCGTGCCCGAGGCGTCGATCTGGACGTCGGCGCTCGCGACGGCCGACTTCCTCAAGTCGCAGATGCCCGGTGGATCCGCCTTCGTCATCGGCGAAGCGGGTCTGACGACGGCCCTGCACGAAGCCGGGTTCATCATGACCGAGACCGCTCCCGACTACGTCGTGGTCGGTGAGACGCGCAACTACTCGTTCGAGGCCATCACCAAGGCCATCCGTTTCATCCGCGGCGGAGCCCGCTTCATCGCGACGAACCCCGACGCCACGGGCCCGTCGACCGAGGGCGTCCTGCCCGCCACGGGGGCCATCGCCGCCCTCATCACCAAGGCGACCGGCAAAGAGCCCTACATCGTGGGCAAGCCGAACCCGATGATGTTCCGCTCGGCGCTCAACCGGATCGGCGCGCACAGCGAGAACACCGGCATGATCGGCGACCGCATGGACACCGACATCGTCGCCGGCATCGAGGCGGGCCTGCACACCGTGCTCGTGCTCACCGGCATCAGCGACCAGCGCGAGATCGAGCGCTACCCCTTCCGCCCCGACGAGATCCTCGGCTCCGTCGCCGAACTCGTGCGCCAGGAGCCCCTCGAGACCGACCTCGCCGACGGCGAAGAGGGCCTCGAAGCGGGTCTCTGAGCCGCCCCACCGAGAGGACGACCGCATGGACGACCGCACGCTCTGGCTGATCGTCGCCTTCTTCATCACGCTGGGAACGCTCGTCGCGTTTGTGGTGCAGTGGAGACGGTCGCGCCGCGGCGGCGGGGGCCGCGATCCGTTCGATGGGCCGGGGCCGGGAGACGACTCGCCCTGAGGGCGGGATCGAGGCGGCGCGCCGGGTGCCCGGCATCCGTGGGTCGGACCGCGTCAGGAGACAGGCGGCGCCACCGACTCACGCCTCGGCGGCGTGTTCGCGTCGTGGGCCCCGTTCTCGTGACGGGCGCGGACGGGCGGCGCGGCGATCCGACTACTGCGGCGCGAGCCCCAGGTCGTCGAGGTCGACCGAGGCGAGCCACTGCAGGCCCTCGGCCTCGATCGCGGCCTGTGCGCCGGTCTTGCGATCGACGATCACGGCGACGGCCACGACCTCCGCACCCTCGCGGCGCAGCGCCTCGACGGCCTTGAGCGCCGACTGACCGGTGGTGGAGGTGTCTTCGACGACGACGACGCGCTTGCCGACGATGTCGGCCCCCTCGATCTGACGACCGCGGCCGTGGTCCTTCGCCTCTTTACGCACGACGAACGCGTCGAGCGGACGGCCGGCGTGCACCGACTCGTGCATGACGGCGTTGGCGATGGGGTCGGCGCCGAGCGTGAGCCCGCCGACGGCGACGACGCCGTCGAGGTCTTTGACGAGGTCGAGCACGAGACGCCCGATCGCGGGGGCGGCACGGTGGTCGAGGGTGAGCTTTCGCATGTCGACGTAGTACGTCGCCTTCTTGCCGCTCGAGAGGGTGAAGTCGCCGTGGAACACCGCCTCGTCGGAGATGAGGCGGATGAGCGCCTGACGGTCGGCTTCGAGCTCGGGAGTGGAGGCGGTGGTCACGGCGTCGAGTCTAGAGGGGCGGGCACACGGCGGGCGGGCACGGGGACGTCGCGGGGTGACCGTGTGGCACCTGTCGCACGCTCATCGATGTCGGTGCACGAAAGTAGGCTGGATGCCATGCGCCTGGCCACCTGGAACGTCAACTCCATCCGCGCCCGCGTCACCCGCACCGTCGAGTTCTGCGTGCGCGAGCACATCGACGTGCTGGCGATGCAGGAGATCAAGTGCAAGACCGAGCAGTTCCCCTACGCCGCGTTCGAAGAGGCGGGGTATCACGTCGCCGCGCACGGCCTGAATCAGTGGAACGGCGTCGCGATCGCCAGCCGCGAGCCCCTCGAGGACGTCGAGATCGGATTCCCCGGCATGCCCGGTTTCGAGAAGGGCAAAGAGGGCCCCGATCTTCCCCAGGAAGCCCGGGCCATCGGTGCGACCGTGGGCGGCGTGCGCGTCTGGAGCCTGTACGTGCCCAACGGGCGCGGGCTCGACGACCCGCACTTCACGTACAAGCTCGACTGGCTCGACAAGCTCCGTCAGTACACCGCCGACACCCTCGCGGGCGACCCCGACCTGCCCCTCGCGCTGACGGGCGACTTCAACATCGCGCCCACCGATGCCGACAACGGCGACCCGACGATCGTGCAGGGCGCGAGCACGCACGTCTCTCCCGCGGAGCGGGCGGCGTTCTCCGCCTTCGAGACGGCCGGACTCACCGACGTCGTGCGGCCCCTCCTTCCCACCGGTTACACGTATTGGGACTACAAGCAGCTGCGCTTCCCCCGCAACGAGGGGCTCCGCATCGATTTCATCCTCGGCTCGCGCGCCTTCGCCGACGCCGTGCAGGGCGCCGAGATCCACCGCAACGAACGCAAGGGCGAGGTTCCGAGCGATCACGTTCCCGTGGTGGCCGACCTCGACCTCTCGGGCGCCGACGATGACGACGACCTGCCGATGATCTTCGGCTGAGCGCCGGCTCAGCGGGCACCCGACCGCTCGGGCGGCGGCGCGGCATCGAACGCGCGCACCGGAATCTTCTCCGTGCCGCCGCGGGCCCTGATTCCGGGGCACTTCCGCGATTCCGCGCCGCACCACGTCCGCGGCATCCGGAAATTCTCTCGGCCCCTGACGATTCCGCCCGGCACCGTTCGACGCGATAGTAGGGGAAGGCATTCGCTCCCCTCAGATCGCTCGCGAGAGCACCCACGAGAAGAGTCCACGATGAAGTTCATGCTGATCATGCGCGGCACCGACGAGGCGTACGCGGCGTACAAAGAGATCCCCTTCGAGCAGGTCATCAACGAGATGGGCGCGTACAACGAGTCCATGATCACCGCGGGCGTGCTCGTCGCCGGCGACGGTCTGGCCGAGGACATGAGCGCCAACTTCGTCGTCGAGTTCGGAGGCGAGGAGCCGGTCGTCACCGACGGCCCGTACGGCGAGACGCACGAGCTGTTCAACGGCTTCTGGATCATCGAGGTGTCGACGCGCGACGAGGCCGTCGAGTGGGCCCGGCGCGCACCGCTCATCGCCGGCAACAAGCTCGAGGTGCGTCGCGTGACCGACGAGACCGACTTCGCGGCGTTCGCCGACAACGAGTACATCCAGAAAGAGGAGGGCTGGCGCGAGGAGCAGTCCTCGCGCTGACCACCGCGGTGAACACCGACGTCTCGCGTCGCGTCGTTCGGGGCGCCTTCTGTGCATCGGGGCGTGCATCGTCCGCCCCCGTGCACAGAACGCGCCCCACACCCCTGACCGCCCCGCGCCGGAACGACGGCGGGGCCGGAGCGAACCCCGACCCCGCCGTGATGCCCGATCGTCAGGCCGCGGGGACCTCGGCGGGCGCGGTGCGCTCGATGAGCGTCACGAGCGCCTCGATGATCGATCGGAGGAACGCGGCCGTGCCCTCGTCGGTCACGGTGCCGTCTTCCTCGAAGAGGCCGGGGGTCGACTGGATGTAGCCCTCGGGCTGGCCCAGGACGAGGGCGTTGTAGTGCAGGAGCACGGAGCGCAGGTGCTGCTGGCCCGCGGCGGTTGCGACGCCGCCCTGCGAGGTGCCGATGACGGCGGTCGGCTTGTCGTTGAACGACGCCTCGCCGTAGGGGCGGGCCGACCAGTCGAGGGCGTTCTTGAGCACGCCGGGGATGGAGCGGCTGTACTCGGGGGTGACGATGAACATGCCGTCTGCGTCTTCGATGGACTTCTTGAACTCCGTCGCCACCTCGGGGAAGTTGCCGTCGTAGTCGGGCGAGTAGAAGGGGAGGTCCTTGATCGGGATCTCCTTCAGGGTCACGCCCGCGGGGGCGACCTTCTCGAGCGCCTTCGCGAGACGGCGGTTGATCGAGGTGCTGGAGATGCTTCCGACGATGTAGCCGATCGTGTACTCGGTCACGGTGATCCTCTCTGGGATGACGGGGGCGCCGAACGCCCAGGTTCATTCACGTGCAAGCATCGTGAACGCCCCGGTATTCCCCGGGTCGCGTGCTCCGTCGCGCGGGGGATGCGTGTGCCGCGGCTCACCCCTACCGTGGAGGGATGCCCCGGCTCACCCGCACCCAGCAGCGCAACGACATCGTGCTCGCGGTCGTGCTGCTGCTCGGCGGGCTGCTCAGCGCGGTGCTGTCGTCGGTCTCGGGCATCTACGGCGACCAGCAGGGCTCGCTCGCTATCGCCCTCGGGTACGTCGCCGTGCTCGCGATCCCGCTCGCGTTCCGCCGGCGCTGGCCGTCGGTGGCGGCGGTCGTCGTCTCGGTCGCGTACTTCTTCGCCGTGACGTTCCGCATTCCCGAGCTGTACGCCGGCAACATCGCGATGTTCATCGCGCTGTACACCGTGGGCGCCTGGGAGCCCCACCGTCGCCGCGCCACGATCGTGCGGGTCGCGATCATCGTCGGCATGTTCGCGTGGCTGTTCGTGGTCATGTTCCAAGACGCCACGCAGCCCGTCGATCCGACCGTCGAGGGCGCGTTCTCGCGCGCCGGAGCCTTCTCGCCCTTCGTGGCCTACCAGCTGCTGATGATCGGCGTGAACGCCCTGTACTTCGGCGGCGCCTACTACTTCGGCAACCGCACGTTCCAGCAGATGCGCCAGCGGGCCGCACTCGAGGAGCGTACGGCCGAGCTCGAGGCCGAACGCGAGGTCACGGCGGCGCAGGCCGTCGCCCTCGACCGCGTGCGCATCGCGCGCGAACTGCACGACGTCGTCGCGCACCACGTGTCGCTCATGGGGGTGCAGGCGGGCGTCGCCCGGTCACTGCTCGCGCGAGACCCCGACAAGACGCGCGAGGTACTGTCGGGCATCGAGGTGTCGGCGCGCACGTCGCTGCACGAGCTGCGTCAGCTGCTCGAGACCCTCCGCACCCCCGGCAGCGAGGCGGCCCCCGACACCGCGCCGACCACGCACGGATTGACGTCGATCTCGGCGCTGGTCGACGAGGCCTCCGCCGCCGGACTGCCCACCACCCTCACGATCATCGGGAAGCCCACGCGCGATCCGGCGCCTCTGGTGCAGGTCAACCTGTACCGCATCGCCCAGGAGGCCCTCACGAACGCACGTCGGCACGCCGGCCCCCGTGCCACCGCCGACGTGCGCCTGCGATTCGATCCGGATGCCATCGAGCTCGAGGTCGCGAACACGGGGCGCGCCGGGTCGGCGGCGTCGGGGCTCGGCCAGCTCGGCATGCGCGAGCGCGCGGCCGTCTCGGGCGGAACGATCGACATCGGCCCGCGCTCGCGCGGCGGGTACCTCGTGCGGGTGCGCGTCCCGGTCGTGGACGCCGAGGTGGCGCATGTCTGAGCTGAGGGTGCTGCTGGTCGACGACCACGCGATGATGCGCGCGGGCTTCCGCACCATCCTGTCGCTCGAAGACGACATCACCGTCGTCGGCGAGGCGGCGTCGGGGGTCGAGGCCCTCGCCGCGGCGCGCGCGCTGCGTCCCGACGTGATCTGCATGGACGTGCAGATGCCCGACATGGACGGTCTCGACGCCACGCGCCGACTCACCGCCGACCCCGACTCCGACGCCGCGATCCTCATCGTGACGACCTTCGACCGCGACGACTACCTCTTCGCCGCCCTCGCCGCCGGCGCCAGCGGGTTCCTGTTGAAGAACGCCGGTCCCGAGGAGCTCGTCACGGCCGTGCGGATCGTGGGTGCCGGCGACGCCCTGCTCGCCCCCGAGGTCACCCGTCGGGTCATCGAACGCTTCGCCACCGGTGCGCCCGAGCCGGCGGCATCCCCTCTTCCGGTCCCCCCGCCCGCTCTCGCCGAGTCCCTCACGGAGCGGGAGTCGGAGGTGCTGCGGCTGGTCGCCGAGGCCCTGAGCAACGCCGAGATCGCCGCCCGCCTGTTCATCGGCGAAGCGACGGTGAAGACGCACGTGTCGAACGTGCTGCAGAAGCTCGGCGCGCGCGACCGCGTGCAGGCCGTGGTGCTGGCGCATCGGCACGGCCTGGCCTGAGCCGCCCCCACCGGTCCCCCGCGAGGGGGAGCCGCCCGACCCTCCCCAGGGCGGAGGCGCCGGACACCCGCCCTCCGTAGCGTGGGACGCACCGAGAAGAAGGGACGCACCGTGCTCGAGCTGGACGGCATCACCAAGAGGTACGGCGACCGCCGTGTGCTCGACGACGTGAGCTTCGGGGTCTCCCCCGGGCGACTCACGGGTTTCGTCGGCGGCAACGGCGCCGGCAAGACGACCACCATGCGCATCGCCCTGGGCGTGCTGGCGAAGGACGGCGGCACGGTGGCGCTGAACGGCGCGCCCCTCACCACCGCCGACCGGCGCCGCTTCGGGTACATGCCCGAGGAGCGCGGGCTCTACCCGAAGATGAAGGTCGCCGAGCACATCGCGTACCTCGCTCGCCTGCACGGCTTCGGCAAGGCCGAGGCGAACGAGAAGGCCACCGCCCTGCTCGAGCGGCTCGGACTCGGCGAGCGCCTCGGCGATCTCGTCGAGACCCTGTCGCTCGGCAACCAGCAGCGCGCGCAGATCGCCGCCTCGCTCGTGCACGAGCCCGACGTGCTCATCCTCGACGAGCCGTTCTCGGGCCTCGACCCGCTGGCGGTCGACGTGGTCGCCGGCGTGCTGCAGGAGAAGGCGGCGGCGGGCGCCGCGGTGCTCTTCTCATCGCACCAGCTCGACGTCGTCGAGCGCCTCTGCGACGACCTCGTCATCATCGCCGGCGGCACGATCCGCGCGGCGGGCACGCGCGACGAACTGCGCGCCCAGCACGCCACCCACCGGTACGAGCTGGTGTCGCGCGGCGACGCCGGCTGGCTGCGCGACGAGCCCGGCATCACGGTGCTCGATTTCGACGGCGGCTACGCCCTGTTCGACGCCGACGACGACAGCGCCGCTCAACGCGTGCTGCGGGGCGCGGTGTCGCGGGGCGACGTCGTCAGCTTCGCGCCCCAGCGTCCCACCCTCGCCGAGATCTTCAAGGAGGTCATCCAGTGAGCACCCCGTCGCCCACTCCCCGCCACGCTCCCAGCGAGCTGCAGAGCGTCTGGCTCGTCGCCGAGCGCGAGATCGGGTCGAAGCTGCGCAGCAAGTCCTTCGTCATCTCGACCGCCATCCTCGTCGTCGCGGCCCTCGCCTCGGTGATCTGGGGCGGGTTCGCCGCCGGCAACGCCAGCGGCAGCGGCATCCCCGTCGCCGTCACCTCCCAGACGCAGAGCGCCGTGTCGAGCCTCGACGGGCTCGAGGTCACCGTCGCCGCCGACGACGGTGCCGCGACCGCCCTCGTCGAGGACGGGACGGTGGATGCCGCCCTGGTCTCGGGCTCGTCGGATGCCGCGTTCGACTACACCGTCGTGGTGAAGGACAGCGTGCCCTCGACGCTGCTGCAGATGCTGAGCGAGACCCCGCCCGTGCAGGAGCTCGAACCGGGTGCGGGAGCGGCGAGCGCGTTGCGTTACCTCATCGCCCTCGGCTTCGGTCTGGTGTTCCTCATCGCCGCCTCGACCTTCGGCGGCACGATCGCTCAGAGCGTGGTGGAAGAGAAGCAGACGCGCGTGGTCGAGATCCTCATCTCGGCGATCCCCGTGCGCACCCTGCTCGCCGGCAAGGTGCTGGGCAACACGGTGCTCGCGATGGCGCAGATCGTGCTGCTGGCGGCCGTGGCCGTCATCGGTCTCGCCGTCACGGATCAGGCCGGGGTGCTGAGCGCCCTCGGGGCACCGATCGCCTGGTTCGCGATCTTCTTCCTCTTCGGGTTCGTGCTGCTGGCGGCGCTGTTCGCCGCGGCGGCCGCGATGGTCTCGCGCCAGGAGGACATCGGCGCCACGACCACCCCCATCACCATGCTGATCATGGCACCGTACTTCCTCGTGATCTTCTTCAACGACAACCCCGTCGTGCTGACGGTCATGTCGTACGTGCCGTTCTCGGCACCGGTGGGGATGCCGCTGCGCATGTACCTCGGCGACGCGCAGTGGTGGGAGCCCGTGCTCTCGCTGCTCATCCTGCTCGTCTCGTGCATCGCGGCCATCGGCGTCGGCTCGCGCATCTACCGCAACTCGCTGCTGCGCATGGGCGCACGCGTCAAGCTGGCGGAGGCGCTGAAGGGCTGATCGCGCGGCTCACGTCGGAGGGGGATGGATGCCAGGGGCTCGGCATCCATCCCCCTCTTCGCGCCGCATCACCCGGTCTCGGCGCCGTCACTCCTCGAGCACGGCGAGCACGTTGCCCGCCGGGTCGCGGAACCAGGCGATGAGCGGGCCGCCCGCGCGCATGATGCCGCGCTCATCGGTGGGGATATCGGCGTCGGGGTAGATCTTGGTGTCGACGCCGCGGGAACGCAGGTCGTCGACGGCGGCCTCGACGTCGGCGACGGGGAAGTTCAGCACCGTGAACGTGGCGGGCTCGTGATGCGGTTTGCCGTAGACGAGCACGCTCCCGCCCGATCCGAGCTGGAGCGAGAGGAAGCCCGTGTCCTCGAATACCTCCACCGTCAGGCCGAGGGTGTCGGCGTAGAACCGGTGGGCCGCGTCGAGGTCGTCGACAGCGAAACCCGAGAAGGCACCGGCGGGATCGAACATGATCGTGCTCCTTCGTTCAGCGCGCCACGAAGGCCGTGACGCTGTCGGACAGGCGGATCGGGATGCCGTCGATCACCGACCGCACCGGCTCCCCGATCGCGACGGTGAGTTTCTCGTCGACGCCGAAGACCGCGGCCCCCGTCTGCGCGCCGCTCGCGCACCCCGCCGACCACGGACTGTTGTCCGTCGAGGTGAAGGTCGCGATGCAGCGCCCGTCGCCGTCGTCGGGTTGCGCGAGGTAGATGCGAAAGTCGCTCACCGTCGCGATGTAGCGCGTGCTGGCGGGGTCGATGCCGCTGTCGCGCAGGATGTCGGCCGAGATCACGTCTTCGACCGTCTGCGGGAACGTCAGCTCGGGCAGGCTCGCCGCCGCGGGGTCCGGGGTCGCGGCGGTCGAGGGCACGGCCGACAGCCCCGCGCCGATCGCGGCGCCGACGCCGAGCAGGGCGAGGGCGCCGACCGCGGCGAGCGCCCACCGCAGGGCGGGGCGCGGTGAGCGGGCATCGGCGTCCGCGGGCTCGGCGCCCTCGGGCGCGGCATCCGGGGTCGGGTCGTCCGACGCGTCGGGGGCACGCCGGGGCGCACGCTCGGGCTCGCCGCTCCCGGTGCGGCGTACCCGCTCTTCGAGCTCACCGAGACGCTCGATCATGGCCGGCGTCGCGGCGGCGCCGTCGGCGCCGTAGACCCGCTCGCGCAGGTGCCGCAGCTCGACGTCGTCGTCCATGCGTTGACTCTAGAGCCGCGCCGGGGCGGCGGGGGCGGGAAGCCGGGTCGAGACCATCGGGGCCTCCGCGACGTCAGGCGCGCGCCGTGCAGGTCGAGCGACCCGACGCCGCGACGAGATCAGGCGCCGGGGCGCGGCGCCGTCGCATCCAGCGCATCGGCCGCCCCCACCAGCGCGAGGTGCGACAGCGCCTGCGGGGTGTTACCGACCTGGTGACCGGTGGTGGGGTCGTACTCCTCCGACAACAGGCCGAGGTCGTTCGCGACGGCGGTGAGCCGGTGCATCAGCGTCACGGCCTCGTCGCGGCGACCGCTGTGCGCGTACTGCCCGACCAGCCAGAAGGAACAGGCGAGGAACGGATGCTCGTCCCCGGTGAGGCCGTCGACACCCGTCGTGCGGTAGCGCAGCAGCCACCCATCGGGCATGAGCGTCTCTTCCATGCGGGCGACGGTGGCGAGCATGCGGGGGTCGTCGTACGCGCAGAACCCGACCTGGGGCAGCACCAGCAGCGAGGCATCGACCTCGTCGGTGCCGAAGTGCTGCGTGAACCATCCGCCCTCGTGCACCCCGTGCGCGTCGATGTCGGCGCGGACCCGATCGCGCAGGGTGCGCCAGGTGTCGACGTCGCCGTCGCGCCCGCCCTCTTCGACGGCGCGGATGCCGCGATCGAACGCCGCCCACACCATCGCCCGCGAGTGGGTGAAGAAGTGCGGCTCGCCGCGCATCTCCCAGATGCCCAGGTCGGGCCGGTCGACCTCGCTCGCGAGCTGGTCGAGCAACGCCCGCTGCAGCGACCACGAGAACGTCGTCTCTTCGACGCCGGCGTTCCGCGCCGCCTCGAGCGCCACCATGACCTCACCGATCACGTCGGCCTGGTACTGGTCGACGGCGCCGTTGCCGATGCGCACGGGGGCGGCTCCCCCGTACCCGGGGAGGCTGGTGATCTCGCGCTCCGGCAGGTCGCGCTCGCCCGCGATGCCGTACATGATCTGCACGTCGGCGGGGTCCCCGGCGATCGCCCTCAGCAACCAGGTGCGCCAGCGCTGTGCGGCGTCGAGGTAGCCGTGGTCGATGTACGCGCTCAGTGTGAGGGCCGCGTCGCGCAGCCAGACGTAGCGGTAGTCCCAGTTGCGCGAGCCTCCGAACGCCTCGGGCAGCGAAGTCGTGGCCGCGGCGACGATGCCGCCCGTCTCGGAGTGCGTGAGCGCGCGCAGCACCATGAGGGAACGGGTGACGAGGGCGGCGTGCGTGCCGGCGGACTGCACGCGGTCGGCCCACGACGACCACCACTCGCGCGTGCGCTCCAGCGCCGCCGACACGTCGAACGACACCGGCGGGTCCTGCCACGACGGCCCCCACGACAGGACCGAGTCGACGCGGTGGCCCGGGCGCGTCGTCCACCGGCCGCGGTGGGCGGTGCCGACGGCGATGAGACGGGGGCCCCGCAGGGTCACGGCGTCGGGGCCGGCGACGGCGAGGATCGCGTGCTCGTCGGCGTGGCCGATCTGCCGCACCCAGGGCACGGCGCGGGCGTAGTCGAAGCGCAGACGCACCTCGCTGACGAAGTCGACCTGGCCCGAGACCCCGACCACGCGGCGGATGACGGCCTCCACCCCCTCGTCGACGGGCATGGCGTCGTACACCTCGGCGACGCCGGTCTCGGTCTCCCAGCGGGTGACGAGCACGAACGTGTCGCCGTCGTACCGACGCGTCGCGCGCGCCTCGGGGTCGGCCGGGCGCAACGACCACGCGCCGTGCGACTCGTCGCCGAGCAGCGCGCTGAACATCGAGCCGCTGTCGTACCGCGGCAGGCAGAGCCAGTCGATGCTCCCTCGCGAGGAGACGAGGGCGGCGGACCGGCAGTTGCTGAGGACGGCGTAGTCCTCGATCGGAGTGGTCACCCTCGGATCATGGCAGCAAACACCCGCATCGCACCTCCGGGTTCGATGAGTGGCATCCCTGGGTCATCCGCAAGGGCGGGGCGAGGTCGGAAGGTGTCGCTACGCTGAGCGGCATGGCGGCGGACACCACCCTGATCATCCTGGGCGCTTCAGGCGACCTCACTTCTCGACTGCTCCTCCCGGCCCTGGGCCAACTGCTCGTGCGCGAGCCCGGGCGGTCGGTGCGCCTGCACGGCGCGGGCATGGAGGACTGGACCGACGAGCACTGGCGCGAGGTGGTGCACCGGGCGTTCCAGACGATGGACGCCGAGGCCGCCTTCGACTCGGTCTCGGCCACGACCTACTCCCGAGCCGACATCACGAAGGCCGCCGACCTGCAGCAGCTGCTCGACGACGCCGAGGGGCGTCCGGCGCTGTACTTCGCCGTCCCGCCGGCCGTGGCTGAGAAGTCGTGCCTCGCGCTGAGTGACGTGACCATTCCCGAGGGAACGATCCTCGCGCTCGAGAAGCCGTTCGGCACCGACGAGGCCAGCGCGCACACGCTCAACCAACAGCTGGCGACGCTCGTTCCCGAGGACCAGGTCTTCCGCATCGATCACTTCCTCGGGCGTTCCACGGTGCTCAACCTGCTCGGCGCGCGCTTCGCCAACCGCATCATCGAGAGCGTGTGGTCGGCCGACGACATCGCGTCGATCACCGTCGACTTCCCCGAGAAGCTCGGCCTCGAGGGCCGCGCGGGGTATTACGACTCCGCCGGCGCGCTCGTCGACATGATCCAGAGCCACCTGCTGCAGGTCATGGCCTTCGTCACGATGGAGCCGCCCTCCACCCTCGACCAGCTCGACCTGCGCGATGCCACCTCGGCGGTGCTGCGGGCGACCCACGTGCTCGACGACGACCCGGTGAAGAACTCCCGGCGCGCGCGGTACACGGCGGGCGACGTCGGCGACCGCCACTTCCCCTCGTACGTCGACGAGCCGGGCGTCGATGCGTCGCGCGGCACCGAGACACTGGCCGAGATGACCGTCGAGGTGCGCACCGCCCGCTGGCAGGGGGTGCCGATCACACTGCGGTCGGGCAAGGCGCTGGATGCCGGAGACCCGGCCGCGACCGTCACCTTCAAGCCCGTGCGGCACCTTCCGGGCGGCTTCGTCGGCGAGAGCGATCCGTCGGTGCTCGTCTTCTCACTCGGCCCCGACACCATGAGCCTCGGGCTCAACGTCAACGGCGCCGACGATCCCCTCGAACTCGAGCGGGTGACGCTGGCCGCCGACCTCGGCGTCGGCGGACTGAAGGCGTACGGCGAAGTGCTCTCGGGCATCCTCGACGGCGACGCCATGCTCGCGGTGCGCGCCGACGCGGCCGAGCAGTGCTGGCGCATCGTGCAGCCCGTCATCGACGCGTGGCGCCAGAACCGGGTGCCGCTCGACGAGTACCCGGCCGGTTCCACGGGCCCCGAGTCCTGGAAGCTGTGACGCCGAGGGGCTGAGGTCCCGTCGGGGCACCTCGCCGCGGCGCCGCCGCGTGCACAACGGCGGGGGCCGGGCAGACGCGCCGGGGTACCGGCATCCCGAACCGGCGTGTTGCGGCCTGGCCCCGCCGTTGTGCACGGGTTGCCGAGGGGTCGACGTTATGCACGGCCGCCTGCGCCGCCGCGTGCACAACGGCGGGGGCCGGGGCAAACGCGCCGGGGTACCGGCATCCCGAACCGGCGTGTTGCGGCCTGGCCCCGCCGTTGTGCACGGCTACCGGGACCGAGGCTGGACGACCCATACCGTCACGAGGGAACACGAAAGAGGCCGGGTGTGTTCAATGGTGGAGGTCAATGGCGACCGGATCTGTCCCCGTTCTCAGGAGTAGCCATGTCCCTCACCCTCGACCGCACCGCGCCCACCGACGCGCCGATCCTCGGCGTGCTCGCCGAGCGTTGGAGCACCCGCGTCTTCGACCCCGAGACGCCGATCGACGAGACCGCGCTGCGCTCCGCCCTCGAGGCCGCCCGCTGGGCACCCTCGGGCATGAACCACCAGCCCTGGCGCCTGATCCTCGCCCGTCGCGGTTCGGCGGCGCACGAGAAGATCGTGTCGGCCCTCATGGGCTTCAACCAGGCCTGGGCCCCCGCCGCCGGCGCCCTGCTCGTCGTGCTCGCCGAGCACGAGACCGCCGAGAGTGACGCGCGCCCGTGGGCGCTCTACGACGCCGGCCAGGCCGCCGCGCACTTCACCGTGCAGGCACACGCCGAGGGTCTCGCGACGCACCAGATGGGCGGCTTCGTGGCCGACGACCTGCGTGCCGCCTTCGACATCGAGGCGCGCTTCACCCCCGTCACCGTCATCGCGGTCGGCGCTCTCGGCGACATCGACGCCGCCGAAGAGGGCCTGCGCCAGCGCGAGCTCGCCCCCCGCGAGCGCCGCTCCGTGGCGGACTCGCTGCTCGTCGACGACTGAGCGGCCCGCCCGCGGCGAACGCCCGCCGCACCGGGACCCCGCTGAGGGTCGTCCCGGTGCGGCGGGCGTTCCTCATGGCGTCGGCGCTCGGCCGATGCGCTCTGCCGACGCCCTCATGTGCATAAACGCTCATCCTGCGCAGAAACGCTCAGCCAGCGCGTTTATGCGCACGAACAGCGTTTATGGGCGAGGGGCCGGGACGCGGAGACCGGCACCGCGCGATGCGCGGCCGACCGCACACGAGAGGGGGATGCCGCGCACCGCGCGCCGCATCCCCCTCTCGCATTCGACTACTCGACGATCTCCGCCTCGATCACGTCGTCGTCGCCCGGCTCGGGCTGGGCGGGGCCCGCGCTCGCCAGCACGAGCGAGTCGCCGTCGCTCGCCACGTCGACCCGCACCACATCGCCGTCGCGCACCGTGCCGGCGAGGATCGCCATTGCGAGGCGGTTCTGGATCTCGGTCTGGATCAGGCGACGCAGCGGCCGGGCGCCGTACACCGGGTCGTACCCGCGTTCGGCGAGCCACGAGCGGGCATCGGGCGTGACCGCGAGGGACAGCCGGCGCTCGCGCAGTCGCTTGTGCAGGGCGTCGACGGCGAGTTCGACGATCTGCGCCAGGTCGTCCTGGCTCAGGGCCTGGAAGATGACGATGTCGTCGAGGCGGTTCACGAACTCGGGCTTGAAGGCCTGGCGCACCAGCGCCTGCACCTGCTCGCGCTTGGTGTCGATCGACAGGGTCGGGTCGATGAGGATCGGCGAGCCGAGGTTCGAGGTGAGGATCAGGATGACGTTCGTGAAGTCGACCGTGCGCCCCTGGCCATCGGTCAGGCGACCGTCGTCCATCACCTGGAGCAGCACGTCGAACACCGCGGGGTGCGCCTTCTCGACCTCGTCGAGCAGGACGACCGAGTACGGCCGACGCCGAACGGCCTCGGTCAGCTGCCCGCCCGCCTCGTACCCGATGTAGCCCGGAGGAGCACCGACCAGGCGCGAGACGGAGTGCTTCTCGCCGTACTCCGACATGTCGATGCGCACCATGGCGTGCTCGTCGTCGAAGAGGAAGTCGGCGAGCGACTTCGCCAGCTCGGTCTTGCCGACACCGGTCGGGCCGAGGAACAGGAACGAGCCGACCGGGCGGTTCGGGTCGCTGATCCCGGCGCGGGAGCGGCGGACGGCGTCGGAGACGGCCTTCACGGCTTCCCGCTGCCCGATGAGGCGCTTGCCGAGCTCGCGCTCGAGGTGCAGCAGCTTCTCGGTCTCGCCCTGCAGCAGGCGCCCGACCGGAATGCCGGTCCAGGCGGCGATGACCGCCGCGATGTCCTCGTCGGTCACCTGGTCGTTGACCATGCGGTCGCCCGCGGGCTCTTCGCGCTCGGCCGTCATCAGTTCGCGTTCGAGCGCCGGGATCTCGGCGTACAGCAACCGCGACGCGCGCTCGAGGTTGCCCTCGCGCTGGGCGCGCTCGGCATCCACCCGGGCCGAGTCGAGACGGGTCTTCAGGTCGCCGACGCGGTTGAGCGAGGCGCGCTCGCGCTCCCACCGGGCCTGCAGCTCGTCGAGTTTGGCCTGCTCGCCGGCCAGGGTGTCGCGGAGCGTGGCGAGACGCTCCTTCGAGGCGGCGTCCTTCTCTTTCTTCAGCGCGAGCTCTTCGAGCTTGAGGCGATCGACGTGTCGGCGCAGCTCGTCGATCTCGAGGGGCGCGGAGTCGATCTCCATGCGCAGACGCGAGGCCGCCTCGTCGATCAGGTCGATGGCCTTGTCGGGCAGCTGGCGCGCGGGGATGTAACGGTTCGACAGCGACGCCGCCGCGACCAGCGCCGCATCGGCGATGGCGACCTTGTGGTGCGCCTCGTAGCGCTCCTTCAGACCGCGCAGGATCGCCACGGTGTCTTCGACCGTGGGCTCGCCGACGTAGACCTGCTGGAAGCGGCGCTCGAGAGCGGCATCCTTCTCGATGAACTGGCGGTACTCATCCAGCGTGGTGGCGCCGATCAGGCGCAGTTCGCCGCGGGCCAGCATCGGCTTCAGCATGTTGCTGGCCGCGACCGAGCCCTCGCCGCCACCCGCGCCCATGAGCACGTGCAGCTCGTCGATGAACGTGATGACCCGCCCATCGGACTCGGTGATCTCTTTGAGCACGCTCTTCAGGCGCTCCTCGAACTGCCCGCGGTACATCGCGCCGGCCACGAGCGCCGAGATGTCGAGCGACACGAGTTCTTTGTTCTTGAGGCTCTCGGCCACGTCGCCCGCGACGATGCGCTGCGCGAGTCCCTCGACGACGGCCGTCTTGCCGACGCCGGGTTCGCCGATGAGCACGGGGTTGTTCTTCGTGCGGCGGGTGAGCACCTGGCTGACGCGGCGGATCTCGCCGTCGCGCCCAATCACGGGGTCGAGCTTGCCCTGCCGCGCCCGGTCGGTGAGGTTGATGCCGAACTGCTCGAGGGCGCTGCGCGCGTCCTCCTGCCCCGGCTGTTGAGTGGCGTTCATGTGTTCTCCCAAAATCTGTTCGCGGTCTCAAAAACTTGAGTTGCGTGGACTCAAGTTTAGCAGTGCACCGGCGAGAGAACAATGGATGCCGCGGCACAGGCGGTAGCGCGGACGCGGGCGCGGCGTGAGCGCGGGCGCGGGCGCGGGCAGCGCGGGAGCGGTGGCGGTGTGAGAGCGGGCGCGGCGCGGCCCTCAGGCCGGGATCGGCTCCGCCGCCGCCGGGGCCGACACGGTCGCGGAGGCGACTCGCTCATCGGCGTTGCACGAGAAGCGCGTGCGGTAAGCGGTCGGGGTGAGTCCCATCGCTCGGGCGAAGTTCTGGCGCAGCACCGCCGCCGAACCGAAGCCGCACTCGGCGGCGATGCGGTCCAGCCCCAGATCGGTCTCTTCGAGCAGCCGCTGCGCGTGCAGCAGGCGTTGGCGCGCGAGCCAGGCCGCGGGCGTGGCGCCGAGATCCGCCTTGAAGCGGCGGGCGAAGGTGCGCGGTGACATGTGCGCGCGTGCCGCGAGTCGATCGACCGAGAGCTCGGCATCCAGGTTCTGCAGCATCCACTCGGTCACCGGAGCCAGCGAGAGCGACGAGTCGATCGGGATCGGCGAGGCGATGAACTGCGCCTGGCCCCCGTCGCGCTGCGGCGCGACGACCATGCGTCGCGCGATGCGGTTGGCGAGCTCCGAACCGAGCTCCTGGCGCAGCAGGTGCAGGCACGCGTCGAGTCCCGCTGCGGTTCCGGCGCTCGTGACGATGTTGCCCGACTGCACGTAGAGCACGTCGGGGTCGACCTCGATCTCCGGATACATCCGCGCCATGACATCGGCGTAACGCCAGTGCGTCGTGGCGCGCTTTCCGTCGAGCACCCCGGCGGCGGCGATGACGAACGACCCGCTGCACACGCTCAGCAACCAGGCGCCGCGGGCATGGGCGGCGCGCACCACCTCGACCACGCGCGGGTCGACGGTGCCCCACTGATCCCGCGGGATGGGGGCGAGAACCAGGATGTCGACGTCGGACGCCGCCTCGAGACCGAGATCGACGTTCACCGAGAAACCGATGTTCGAGGGCACGACCCCGGGTTCGGGCGCGACGATGCGGAAGTCGAAATTCGGGATGCCGTCGTCGCTGCGGTCGAGGCCGAAAGCTTCGCACGCGAGGCCGAACTCGAACGGGGCGAAGCCGGGCTGGATGACGACGGCGACCGAGCGCATGCGAACCTCCGGTGTGGCAGAAATATGACGAACACCGTCCATCATGCCACTCGTGACACTTTCCCTCTACTCGTAGCGTCTCTGCCATGGCTTACTTCATCGCCCTCGGCATCCTCTCGCTCGCCGGCATCGTCGGCACCGTGTGGCTCGTGCGGACCGACGGGTACGGGCGCATCCCCACCGACCCCTCGCGCGTCGCCCCCTCATCGCACCGCTCGACCCACTCGCGGGAGAAGACGATCCAGGCCGCTCCCGCGGTCGAAGCCGCACGCCCGAGCATGCACGTCACCCTGCCGTCGGCCTCGACGGCCACCGCTCCGCTGCGCATCGTGGGAACGGAGTGACCCGACGACGCGGCACACGCCGCCCCGGCACGGCCGAGGCTCGGCGGGCGTGGGACCCGCCGGGTCAGCGCCCCGCGGCGACCGCCCGCTCGTACACGGCGACCATCGCCGCCGTGCGCGACGACTGCCGGAACCGCTCCGCGACGCTCGCGTCGGGCGTGACCGGCGACCCGGCGGCGATGTCGGCGGCCGCGCGGCGGAGGGTCTGCGAGAGCGCCGCGACCGTGGCATCCGGAACCGTCCAGATCCCGGCGCCGAGCTCGGCGCCGATGTCGGGGTCGCTGACGACGGCGGGGGTGCCGAGCGAGGCGGCCTCGAACACCGTCATGCCCTGCGTCTCGAAGCCGATCGACGTCTGCACCACGGCGTCGGCGTCGGCGAGCCGGCGGAGGGTCTCGGCGTACGACAGGCGTCCCGCGAACGTGACGGATGCCACCGGCGCCCGGCGCTCGATCAGCCGCTGCGCGGCACGGAGCTGACCGCCGCCGCCGATGATCTCGACCTCGGCGTCGATCCCCGACTCGGCGACCGCCTCGAGGAAGGGGAGCAGGCGCTTCTCGGGGCTCATGCGGCCGAGCCAGACGAAACGCGGACGGCCCGGGCGACGCTCGGTGGGTCCGGCCGCGAGGGCGGCGTCGAGCGCGTCGTCGTCGATGCCGTTCCAGATCACGTCGACCGCGTCGGCGACACCGTGCCGTTCCAGACGACGCGCGAAGTGACCCGAGGGGGCGGTCACGGCGCGGGACACCGCGGCCAGACGGCGAAGGTACGCCCAGCCGTCGATGTCGCTGCCGGCCGGTGCGATATCGCGTCCCGCCACCGGCGCGGCGACCTGTCGCGGCAACGCGCGTCGCGCCCACGCGTTCAGCGCGCGCAGTACCAGGCCCGGGAACGGGGCGGTCGCCTCGATGCCCACGTCGACGCGGTTGTGCATCGTGTGCACGACGGGCAGGCCGTGCCGCGCCGCGAAACGGTGCCCGATGTACGCGCCCCAGAAGTCGGCCTGCACGTGCACGACGTCGACCGGCAGGCGCGCGCCCATCTCGGAGTCCACGAACCGGTCGGTCCGGGCACCGGGCCAGGTGAGCGCGTACTCGCGATCGAGCGTGAGGGGGATCGAGGGCAGGTCGAGGTAGGCGGTGTCGTCGGGCGCAGGGCGGTGCAGGCGCGGAGCGACGACGGTGACGACGTGGCCCGCGCGCTCGAGGAAGCGCTTCTGCAACCGCATCGACACCTGCGCGCCGCCCAGCGACTCGAGGTGCTGGTCGGCGAACATCACGACGTGCACGAGGTCACTCCGGGAGCGGTCGTCCGCGGTACAGCGCCTCGAAGGTGTCGAGGGTGCGGCCGATGTCGTGCACGATCACGCCGTCGAGCGACGCCTGCTGCATCCGCCGACGCTCGTCGGGGGCGGCGGTGAGCACGTCGGTCAACCGGGCCGCGAGCTCGTCGGCGTTTCCGGGCTCGAACAGGTACCCGTTCTCGCCGTCGTGCACGAGGTGCGGGAGTGCGACCGCATTGGCGGCGACGATCGGCAGGCCGGAGGCCATGGCCTCCATCGTCGCGATCGACTGGAGCTCGGCGATCGAGGCGATCGCGAAGACCGACGCGCGGGAGTAGAGCGCGCGCAGCTCTTCTTCGGACGTGTGGCCGTGGAAGGTCACGCGGTGCGCGAGACCGAGCTGCTCGGCGAGCTGCTCGAGGTTGCGGCGCTGGTCGCCGCCACCGACGATGTCGAAGGTCACGTCGAGGGCGGGGTCGATCTTGGTCATCGCGCGCAGGATGACGTCGATGCCCTTCTCGGTGGTGAGGCGTCCGACGAAGAGGATGCGGTTCGCGTCGCGCGGCTCGAGGTCGGGCGTGTAGTTCGAGCGGTCGATACCGCAGGAGATCGGGATGACACCCTCGATGCCGATCGTCGCCTGCAGGAAGTCGGCGGCCCGACGCGTGGGCGTCGTGACGGCGCGCGTCATGACGAAGGTGCGCTTGGCATCGGCCCAGGCCAGCTTGAGCATGATGCGGTCGAGGAAGTCGGGCAGGGTCGTGAAATCGAGGATGTTCTCGGGCATCACGTGGTTGGTGGCGATCACCGGGATGCCGCGCTTGCGCGCCTCGCGGGCGAGTCCTCGGCCGATGATGATGTGCGACTGGATGTGCACGACGTCGGGCCGGATCTGGTCGAGCATGAGTCGCGCGTAGTGCTTCGCGCGCCAGGGCCATACGAACGTGAGCCAGTCGTGCGGAAGGAAGCGGTACGACGGAAGACGGTGCAGCGTCATCGGCTGCCCCTCGATCACCTCGGTCGCCGTGCCCGCGTGGCCACGGCCGATGCTGGGCGCGGCGACGTGCACGTCGTGACCGCGGGCGACGAGACCGGCGGCGAGGCGCTCGGCGAAGCGGGCGGCCCCGTTGACGTGGGGCAGGAACGTGTCGGCGCCGATGAGGACCGTGAGCGGACGTTCGGCCGGGGCGGGAGTCTCGCGCGAGACGGCGGGATCGTGCGCGTCGTCGGATACGGGATGGTCGGCGGGCGTCGCAGAAGTGGTCACGGGTGGTGAGGCCTATCTATGCGGCGGACGGGTCGCACGGTGCGGTTCATGCGCTCGCACCACTGTACCCGAGCGGTTTTCGCGAACCCGGAGCCGTCTCGCGGTGTGGAGGACGGGGGCGTGGGCGCCCGAAGCGCGCCGGACGCGGCACCGCCCGCCCGGCGCGGCACCGGGCGGGCGGATCGGCGCGGGCGGAGTCAGTCCCGACCGTCGAGCCGCGGGTCGGGCGACGGAGCACCGTGCGCGGGGCGCGGCGGCCCGTCGGTCCCGGCGGGGGCGGCAACCTCGGATGCCGCGGCCGCCATCGCCGACACCACCACGGCGTCGTCGGTGGCCGGCGCCTGCCGGGGATCAGCGGCGCGGGGGACCTCGGCCGCCGCGAGATCGACGTCGGCGGTGGCCTGCTCGAACTGCGAACGGTAGAGCCGGTAGTACGCCCCCTCGGTGCCGATCAGCTCGTCGTGCGTCCCCTGCTCGACGATGTCGCCGTGCTCCATGACCAGGATGAGATCGGCATCGCGGATCGTCGACAGGCGATGCGCGATCACGAACGACGTGCGTCCTTCGCGCAGCGCGGCCATGGCCTGCTGCAGCAGCAGCTCGGTGCGTGTGTCGACCGACGAGGTCGCCTCGTCGAGGATGAGCACCGACGGACGCGCGACGAACGCCCGCGCGATGGTGATGAGCTGTTTCTCACCCGCCGAGACGTTCGCGGCGTCTTCGTCGAGGACGGTGTCGTACCCCTCGGGGAGCGAGTGCACGAACTGGTCGACGCGGGTGGCGACGGCGGCTTGCTGGATCTCGTCGTCGGTGGCGGTCTCGCGGCCGTAGCGGATGTTGTCGCGGATCGTCCCCGCGAACAGCCACGGGTCTTGCAACACCATGCCGGTGCGCGAGCGGACGTCGTCGCGGCGCAGTTCGGCGATGTCCTGACCGTCGAGCAGGATGCGCCCGCCGTCGAGCTCGTAGAACCGCATGATCAGGTTGACCAACGTGGTCTTGCCGGCCCCCGTCGGTCCGACGATGGCGACCGTCTGACCCGGCTCGACCCGGAACGACAGGTCGCGGATGAGCGGGCGATCGGGCGAGTACGCGAAGCGGACGTTCTCGAACTCGATGACCCCGCGTCCGTCGCCCGGGCGCGGGGCGTCGGGGGCGTCGGGGTCTTGCTCGTCGGCATCGAGCAGGGCGAAGACGCGCTCGGCCGAGGCCGTACCAGACTGCACGACCGCGGCCATACCGCCCAGCTGCGACAGGGGCTGCGTGAACTGCTGCGAGTACTGGATGAACGCCTGCACGTCGCCCAGGCGGATCTGCCCGCCGGCCACCATGAGCCCACCGAGCACCGCGATGCCGACGTAGGTGAGGTTTCCGACGAACATCATGCCCGGCATGATCATGCCGGAGAGGAACTGGGCCCGGAAACTAGCCTGGTAGAGCTCTTCGTTCTCGACCTCGAACTTCTCGCGGGCGTCTTTCTCGCGGCCGTAGACCTTGACCAGCGCGTGACCCGAGAACGACTCCTCGACGCGGGCGTTGAGACGGCCCACCTTCTTCCACTGCTCGCCGAAGGCCTTCTGCGACTTCGGGCCGATCACCCCGAAGATGACCGCCATGAGCGGGAGCGAGATGAGCGCGACGAGGGCCAGCTGCCAGGAGATGGTGAACATCATGATGAGCACGCCCACGACCGTGAGCACGGAGGTGAGAGCGCTCGAGAGCGACTGCTGCATCGTCTGCGTGATGTTGTCGATGTCGTTCGTGACCCGCGAGATGAGCTCACCGCGCTGCACCTTGTCGAAGTACGACAGGGGGAGCCGGTTGACCTTGGCCTCGACGTCTTCACGCAGGCGCCACATCGTGCGCACCATGATGATGTTGATGACGTAGCCCTGGATCCACGACAGCAGCGACGAGCCGACGTAGATGGCCAGCACGGTCACGACCACGATGCGCAGCGCATCGAAGTCGACGCCCGCGCCGACCTGGAAGTTGTCCATCGCGCCGACGATGTTGGCGATGTCGCCCTGCCCGGCGGAGCGCAGGGCGTCGACGACGGTGTCTTTCGGGGTGCCGGCCGGGAACTGCTCGGCGAGCCCGCGCGAGACCACGCCCTCGAAGATGATGTTCGTGGCGTTGCCGAGGACGCGCGGGGCCAGCACCGCCAGCACGACGCCGAGGGCCCCGAGCACCGAGACGAGCCCGAAGGCCCCGGCGTGGGGACGCAGGAGTCCGATCAGCCGGCGGAAGCTCGAGCCGAAGTCCGAGGCCTTGCCCGGCGCGACGCTGTCCCAGTCGCCCGAGTTCAGACGGGCCTGTTCGGCGAGCTCGAGTTCGGCGCGCTCCTCTTCGGTGCGGGTGTCGGGGGTGCTCATGCTTCGACCCCCAGCTGCGACTCGACGATCTCGCGATAGGTGGTGCTGGACTGCAGCAGCTCCTCGTGCGTGCCGACGCCGGCCATGCGTCCGTCTTCGAGCACGACGATCCGGTCGGCGCCGGTGATGGTCGAGACGCGCTGCGCGACGACGATCTTCGTCACCTCGGGGAGCTCTTGCCACAACGCCTGCCGCAATCGGGCGTCGGTGCTGAGGTCGAGGGCCGAGAACGAGTCGTCGAAGACGAGCACCGCCGGCCGGTGCACGATCGCTCGGGCGATGGCGAGGCGCTGGCGCTGCCCGCCCGAGACGTTGGTGCCGCCCTGGGCGATCTTGCCGTCGAGGCCGCCCTCCATCGCCTCGACGAAGTCGCGACCCTGGGCGATCTCGAGCGCGTGCCCCAGTTCGTCGTCGGTGGCGTCTTCGCGACCGAAACGCAGGTTGGACGCCACCGTGCCGCTGAACAGGAACGGGCGCTGCGGCACCAGGCCGATGCTCTTCCACAGCAGGTCGAGGTCGGCCTCGCGCACGTCGACGCCGCCGACGCGGACGGCACCCGCCGTCACGTCGAACAGACGCGGGAGCAGGGAGACGAGGGTCGTCTTTCCCGCCCCCGTCGATCCGACGATCGCCACGGTCTCGCCGGGGTGGGCCGCGAACGTGACGCCCGACACCACGGGCGACTCGGCTCCCGGGTACGCGAAAGCGACGTCGTCGAACTCGACGGTTCCGACCGAGGGGAAGACGGTCACCGGGTTCGCCGGACGCTCGAGCGTCGAGTGACTGTCGAGCACCTCTCCGATGCGCTCGGCCGACACGGCCGCGCGCGGGATCATCACCGTCATGAAGCTCGCCATGAGCACGCCCATGAGGATCTGCGCCACGTACTGCATGAACGCGAAGAGGGTACCGATCTGCACGCCGCCGGCGTCGACCTGGATGCCGCCGAACCAGATGACTCCGACGACGGTGACGTTGAGCACCAGCATCGCCAGGGGGAACAGCAGCACGAAGAGCGAGCCCACCTTGCGACCGACGTCCATGATGTCGGTGTTCGCCTCGCGGAAGCGCTCTTCTTCGATGCGCTCGCGCACGAAGGCGCGCACCACACGCACTCCGGTCAGCTGCTCGCGCATCACCCGGTTCACGGCGTCGAGCTTGGACTGGTAGCTGCGGAACAGCGGCACCATGCGGGCGATGATGAGGGCGACCGCGACCAGCAGGATCGGAACGGCGACGCCGAGCAGCCAGCTGAGACCGACGTCTTGCTGCAACGCCATGAAGATGCCGCCGAGGGCGAGCAGCGGGGCGCTGACGAGCATGGTGGCGCCCATCATCGCGAGCATCTGCACCTGCTGCACGTCGTTCGTGTTGCGCGTGATGAGGGAACCGGCGCCGAACTGCGACAGTTCACGCTCGGAGAAGCCGCTGACCTTCTCGAACAGATCGAGCCGGATGTCGCGGCCCGCGGCCATGGCGGCGCGCGCGGCGAAGTAGGTCGCGACGACCGAGGCGACGATCTGCCCGAGCGAGATGCCGAGCATGATCATGCCCTGCGACCAGATGAACCCCGTGTCGCCCTGGGCGACGCCGCGATCGATGATGTCGGCGTTCAGGCGCGGCAGATAGAGGGATGCCATCGCCGCGACGAACTGGAACACCAGCAGCGCCACGAGGAGCCAGCGGTACCGGGACAGGTAGCGGACGAGGATCTTGCCGAGCATGGGACCTCCGGAGCAGGTCTGACGCGGCCGCCGTGACCGCGAAGACCAGCCTGGCACCAACCTCCGACACCGGGGAACCATTTCTGCAACTCAGCGCCCGTTCGGTCGCGGCTCGTAGGGTGGAGCCATGTCTCGACTGCAGGCCGACGCCGCCGCCGACCTCTGGGTGCCCGTGACCGGTTCACTCGGCCTCCGCGGCCGACGACACCGCAAGGCCGCCCTCGGCATGCTGCTCGGCCAGGCCGCCCGCACGACGGGCACCGCCCCCCGCCCCGGCGGCGGCGCCTTCGCGTGGATGCTGAGTCAAGCCGCTCCGCTGCTCATGCGTCGCGCCGGTGGCCGCGTTCTGGTGTGGGTGTGGAAGAGCGCGCCCGAGCTGCTCGTCGTGATGGCACAGCTGCAAGAGGCCACCGCGCAGCTGCGCACCGCGCGCGCGATGATGCCGATGGAGTACGACGACACGGAGTCGTTCCGCAATCCGCACCTCGGCGTCGGCGAGAAGCTCGCGATGCCGCTGCCGATCGATCCGAAGACTCCCCCGTTCGCGACCTACACGTGGGACACGGGCTCGCACTTCGTCACGGTGACGGCGGTGTGCGCCGACCGCGAGCGGTTCGGCACCGTCATCGGCGCGGTCGACGACATCGCACGCACGCTCCGCGTCGTCGACGACCTCTCGGTCGGAGAGACGCCGACGGTGCTGCGGATCGATCCGGCCTGAGCCGCTGCCCCGCTCCGGCCGAGCCGTCGGGGCACCGTGCACGCAGACCCTTCGAGGAGCTCGGGACCTCGGGGCGGCGGCGGGGTGTCAGTCGTCGTGGATGTCGCGCGGGCGCCAGAGCACGATGTCGGTCGCGCGACGCACGCGCGAGCCGTGGCGGAGCGTCACGACCGAGCCGGTCGCGCCGGCGGCGAAGACGCGCGCACCGGGGCGGGACTGCCGCTCGATCGTGAGCTGCCGCTCGAGGTCGTTCACGCGGCGGGCGAGATCGTGCACGCGCTCCTCGAGGGCGAGGAGGCGCGCGATCGCGGGAAGGCTCATGCCTTCCCCCGACAGGCGGGCGACCTCGCGCAACTGCTGCACGTGGCGGCTCGAGTAGCGACGCGACCCGCCCTGGGTGCGCGCGGGCACGACGAGACCGAGCCGGTCGTACTGCCGCAGCGTCTGCGGGTGCATGTTCGACAGCTCGGCGGCGGCGGCGATGGCGAAGATCGGGGCGTCTTCGTCGATCTCTCTCTCGGACACGTCTTCACCTCTTTCGTCGTGCCGGGTGCGAGTGCCGGGTTCTCGGCATCCTGACGTATCGGATGCCGAGAACCGCGACGACGCGCGTGGGATGCGTCAGCGCGCCTTGGCCATCAGGTCGGCGCGCGGGTTCTCTTTCGGTTCGAGCTCGTGGAAACGCTCGAGGGCCTCGCGGGCCGCGTCGTCGAGGTGCGTGGGCACCGCGACCTGGACCTCGGCGAGCAGGTCGCCGACGCCCTTGGTCGACTCGATCCCGCGTCCCTTGACGCGCAGCACCCGTCCCGACGGGGTGCCGGGGGCGACGCGCAGTCGCACCGGCTCCCCCCCGAGTGTCGGGACCTCGATCGTGGCGCCCAGAGCCGCCTCGGTGAAGGTGACCGGCACCGTGACCCGCAGGTGGAGGCCGTCGCGCGTGAACACCGGGTGCGGACGCACCGCGACGGTCACGACGATGTCGCCGCTCTCGCCGCCGTCGGGCGACTTGCGTCCGCGGCCGCGCAGGCGGATCTTCTGCCCGTCCGACACCCCGGCCGGGATCTTCACCTTGAACGGGACGTTGTCTTCGCCCTGCAGGGTGATCGTCTCGCCCTTGGCCGCCGTGACGAAGTCGATCGTCGTGCGCGCCGTGACGTCGGATCCGCGCTGCGGTCCGCCGTAACCGCGGTATCCGCCCGAGGTCTGACCGAACCGGCCGGAACCGAAACCGGCGCCGCCCTGCTGGTCGAACATCGAGAAGAAGTCGTCGAAGCCCCCCGGAGGGGCCCCGGCGCCGCCACTGCGCGGTTGACCGAACCGGCTGAAGACGTCGTCGAAACCGCCCCCGCCGCCGGTACCCGGTGCCGAGAAGCGCGCCCCCGAGCCCATGGCCCGGATCTGGTCGTACTCCTCGCGCTGCTCCGGATCGTTGAGCACCGAGTAGGCCTCGCTGATCTCTTTGAACTTGGCCTCGGCCTTCGCGTCACCCGGGTTCGAGTCGGGGTGGTACTGGCGCGCGAGCTTGCGGTAGGTCTTCTTCAGATCGGCCGCGCTGACGCTCTTGTCGACGCCGAGGACCTTGTAGAAGTCCTTGTCGAACCAGTCCTGACTCGCCATGTGTCCTCCTCTTAGGCCGGCACGGCGACGACGACCTTGGCCGGTCGCAGCTCGATCGAGCCGAGGCGGTAACCGACCTCGACGACCTCGAGGATCGTCGTCTCGGTCACGCCGGGGGTGGGCGCCTGGAAGATGGCCTCGTGCTGCTGCGGGTCGAAGACTTCGCCGACGGCGCCGTACGACACCACGCCGAGGCGCTCGGCCACGGCCCGCACCTTGTCGCCGATGGCGGCGAAGGGCGTGCCCTCGACGAGGTCGCCGTGCTTGACCGCGCGGTCGAGGTCGTCCATGACGGGCAGCAGGCCCTTCACGGCTTCGCCCTTGGCCCGCTCGATCTCGCGCTCGCGCTGGTCTTCGGTGCGCCGACGGTAGTTGGCGTACTCGGCCTGCAGCCGCTTGAGGTCGATCAGCAGTGAGGCCTCCTTGTCGGAGGAAGCCCCCTCTGCCGCGGCCTCGGGCGTCTGCTCGGCGCCGAGGATGTCGTCGATGGTCAGGCCCTCGGCATCCGGGTCCTGTGTCTCGGACTGCTCGCCCGACGGCGCGGGGCCGGAGGTGTTCTCCTCCGGCCCCGTCTCGTCAGGACCGGCGCCCGAGCCCGTGGGCTGTTCGTCGTCCTTGTGTGCCATGGTCTCTGCTTACTTCTTCGTCTCGTCGGTCGGCTCGTCGTCGACGACCTCGGCGTCGATGACGTCTTCCTCGGGGTTCGGCGTCTCACCGTTGCCGGGCTGGCCGACGTTCGGGTCGGCGGGCTCGCCCGCGGCCTGCGACGAGGCGTAGATGGCCTCGCCGAGCTTGCCCTGGCTCGCGTTCAGCTTGTCGAACGCGGTCTTGACCGCGTCGTCGTCATCGCCGGCGAGTGCCGTCTTGAGCGCGTCGACATCGCCCTGGACCTCGGTCTTGACCTCGGCGGGGAGCTTGTCCTCGTTCTCCTTGATCAGCTTCTCGATCGAGTACGACAGGGTCTCGGCCTGGTTGCGGGTCTCGGCGGACTCGCGGCGCTTCTTGTCGTCGGCCGCGTTCTCTTCGGCCTCGCGCACCATGCGCTCGATGTCTTCCTTGGGCAGCGACGAGCCGCCCGTGATCGTCATCGACTGCTCCTTGCCGGTGCCCTTGTCCTTCGCCGAGACGTGGACGATGCCGTTCGCGTCGATGTCGAAGGTGACCTCAACCTGCGGGATGCCACGGGGAGCCGGGGCGATGCCGGTGAGCTCGAACGTGCCGAGCGGCTTGTTGTCGCGGGTGAACTCGCGCTCGCCCTGGAAGACCTGGATCGCGACCGACGGCTGGTTGTCGTCGGCGGTGGTGAAGGTCTCGCTGCGCTTGGTCGGGATGGCCGTGTTGCGCTCGATGAGCTTGGTCATGATGCCGCCCTTGGTCTCGATACCGAGGCTCAGGGGGGTGACGTCGATGAGCAGCACGTCCTTGCGCTCACCCTTGAGGACACCGGCCTGCAGGGCTGCGCCCACGGCCACGACCTCGTCGGGGTTGACGCCCTTGTTGGCGTCCTTGCCGGTCTCCTTCTTCACGAGCTCGGCGACCGCGGGCATGCGGGTCGAGCCGCCCACGAGCACCACGTGCGCGATGTCCTCCACCTTGACGCCGGCCTCGCGGATGACGTCGGAGAAGGGCTTGCGCGTGCGGTCGAGGAGGTCCTTGGTGAGGTCCTCGAACTTGGCGCGCGTGAGGGTCTCGCTGAGCGAGACGGGGCCCGAGTCGGTGAGCGACAGGTAGGGCAGGTTGATGGAGGTCGAGGTAGAGCTCGAAAGCTCCTTCTTGGCCTGCTCGGCCGCTTCCTTCAGACGCTGCAGGGCGATCTTGTCGCCCGAGACGTCGACACCGGTCGTGTCCTTGAACTGCTTGATGAGGTAGTCGACGACCCGCTGGTCCCAGTCGTCGCCACCGAGGCGGTTGTCGCCCGAGGTGGAGCGCACCTGGATGGTGGAGAAGTCGTCGTCCTTGCCCACTTCGAGCAGCGAGACGTCGAACGTTCCGCCACCGAGGTCGAAGACGAGGATGAGCTCGTCTTCCTTGCCCTTGTCGAGGCCGTAGGCGAGAGCCGCGGCGGTGGGCTCGTTGATGATGCGCAGCACGTTGAGGCCCGAGATCTCACCGGCCTCCTTGGTGGCCTGACGCTCGGCGTCGTTGAAGTACGCGGGGACCGTGATGACCGCGTCGGTCACGGTGTCGCCCAGGTACTCCTCGGCGTCGCGCTTGAGCTTCTGCAGGATGCGGGCCGAGATCTCCTGCGGCGTCCACTTCTTGCCGTCGACGTCGAACGACCAGGTCGTGCCCATGTGGCGCTTGACGCTGGAGATGGTGCGGTCGACGTTCGTGACGGCCTGGCGCTTGGCGGTCTCACCGACGAGCACCTCGCCGTCCTTCGTGAAGGCGACGACCGAGGGGGTCGTGCGGAAACCCTCGGCGTTGGCGATGACCTTGGGCTCGCCACCCTCGAGCACGCTCACGACGGAGTTGGTCGTACCGAGGTCGATTCCCACTGCACGGGGCATATGTGTCTCCTTGCTTGTGAGCCGGACGGATGCCACGACTCGGGGTTTTATGAAGTCTCTGCGGGGGTTGAGCCCCGATGACTCAACGTTATCGGGGCTCTGCATCGAGGTCAAGCCGAGTTGATATGAATTGGCTCAACTTCTGGATACCGTGTGTCGCACGCCGCCGGCCATGTCCCGAAATGTGCAGCAGCGAGGGGTCTAGGCAGCACGAAGTGGGACATGCCCCGCCCCACAGCGTCCCCAGCGTCTCGCGCAGCGCAAACCGTGTCCCGAAATGTGCAGCCCCGAAGGGCCCAGGCAGCACGAAGTGGGACATGCCCCGCGCCACAGCACGCGCGCGGCGTGAGGACGACACCGGGCGGCGGCCGCGCCTGGGCCCGCTGCACGCACGACGCCCCCGCGACCCGAAGGTCAGCGGGGGCGTCGGACGGATGCCGCGGGGTCAGTCGCGATCGCGGTCGCTCTCACGGCGCTGCGGGCGGTCGCTGCGCTTGGCGGAGCGTCCGCCACCGTCGAGGCGCAGGTCGATCAGCTGGCCCGAGATGCGGGTGTCGGCGAGGCGGCCGATCGTGTCGCTCGACAGGTCGGCGGGCAGCTCGACGAGCGAGAAGTCCTGGCGGATCTGGATCGCACCGAAGTCGTTGCGACGCAGCCCACCCTCGTTCGCGAGAGCGCCGACGATCTGACGCGGCTCGACGCGCTGGCGACGACCGACCGCGATGCGGTAAGTCGAGAAGCGCCCCGAGGTGTCGCGGCGTGGACCGCTGTCGCGCGATCCACCGTCACGCGAACCACCGTCGCGGGAAGCGCCGTCGCGCGCGGGACGCTCGCTGTCGAAGCGCTGCTGACGGAAGGCCTCGGCCTCGAGCAGCAGCGGGGTGTCGCCCTGGGCGACCACGGCGAGCGCTGCGGCCACGTCGGCCTCGGGCACGTCGTGGTGCTCGACGTAGTGGGCCACGACGTCGCGGAACGTCGCGATGGCGGCGGTGTCCTCGAGGGCGGTGGTGATCGCGTCGTCGAAACGGGTGAGGCGCGTGGCGTTGACGTCGTCGACGCTCGGCAGCGACATCTCGGTCAGCGGCTGGCGCGTGGCCTTCTCGATCGCGGTGAGCATGCGGCGCTCGCGCGGGGTGACGAAGCTGATCGCGTCGCCCGTGCGGCCGGCGCGACCGGTTCGGCCGATGCGGTGCACGTACGACTCGGTGTCGATCGGCAGGTCGTAGTTGACCACGTGGCTGATGCGATCCACGTCGAGACCACGCGCGGCGACGTCGGTGGCGACGAGGATGTCGAGCTTGCCGGACTTCAGCTGGTTGACCGTGCGCTCGCGCTGCACCTGGGCGACGTCGCCGTTGATGGCGGCGGCGGTGTACCCGCGGGCACGCAGCTTCTCGGCGACCGTCTCGGTCTCGTTCTTCGTGCGGGTGAAGACGATCATGCCCTCGAAGTTCTCGACCTCGAGGATGCGCGTGAGGGCGTCGATCTTCTGCTGGTACGACACGATCAGATACCGCTGGCTGATGTTCGTCGAGGTCGCGGTCTTGGTCTTGACCGTGATCTCTTCGGGGTTGTTCAGGTACTGAGCCGAGATGCGGCGGATCTGCGCCGGCATGGTCGCCGAGAACAGCGCGACCTGCTTCGTCTTGGGGGTGTCGGCGAGGATCGTCTCGACGTCTTCGGCGAAGCCCATCTTGAGCATCTCGTCGGCCTCGTCGAGCACGAGGTACTTCAGCTCGCTCAGGTCGAGGGTGCCCTTGTCGAGGTGGTCCATGATGCGACCCGGGGTGCCCACGACGATGTCGACGCCGCGGCGCAGCGCCGACAGCTGCTGGCCGTAGCCCTGACCGCCGTAGACGGGGAGCACCGAGACGCCCTTGATGTGGGCGGCGTACTTCTCGAACGCCTCGCACACCTGGAGCGCGAGCTCACGGGTGGGGGCGAGCACGAGGGCCTGCGGGTTCTTGTGGCCGGTCTCCATCTGCGACAGCACCGGCAGCGCGAACGCCGCGGTCTTGCCGGTACCGGTCTGCGCGAGACCGACGACGTCGCGACCCTGCAGGAGCACGGGAATGGTCGCGGCCTGGATGGCCGACGGGGTCTCATACCCGACGTCCTTGAGGGCTTTGAGCACGTTGGCATCCAGACCCAGGTCGGAGAAGGTGAGCGGGGCGGGGGTGGTCTCCGCCTCAGCGGAGTCGACGGGGTTTTCGGATGCCATGACTCCACGGTAGTCGGCTCCGCGCCGCCGTGCGGGCTCGGCGGTAGCCTGAATGAGCGCGCCAAGGGTGGCGCGGCGTCGCCTCGGGGGTACCGGGCGTTCACCGGAGGGGCCTAGCGTGACCCATATGACCCCTCCCGAGCCCGCCTCCGCCCCCGTCAGCACCCTCCGTCGGCCGGTGCTCGCCTGGGCCCTGTGGGACTGGGGATCCGCCGCCTTCAACGCGGTCGTGACCACGTTCGTGTTCAGCACCTACCTGGCGAGTTCGCTGTTCGTCGATCCCGCCGTGGTGGCCGCGGCGAACGGCAACGACGACGACCCCGCCCTCGTGCGCGCCCTCGCCGACAACGCGAGCCTGGTCGGCGTGGCGCTGATGATCGCCGGCATCGTCGTGGCGCTCGTCGCCCCCGTGCTGGGCCAGCGCTCCGACGGCACGGGGCGCCGCAAGCTCTGGCTCGGCATCAACACCGGCCTCATCGTGCTGTCGATGGCCGCGATGGTCTTCGTCGAGGGCACGCCCGAGTTCCTCGTGCTCGGCGCCACCCTCATCGCGGTCGGCAACGTCTTCTTCGAATTCGCCAGCGTCAACTACTACGCGATGCTCACGCAGGTCTCCACGCGCGAGAACATCGGCCGCGTCTCGGGCTTCGGCTGGGGCATGGGGTACGTGGGCGGCATCGTGCTGCTGCTCCTGCTGCTGGTGCTGTTCATCCAGAGCTTCGGCGCACCCGATGCCGGGGGGCTTCTCGCCGTGCCGAAGGAGGGCGGGCTGAACATCCGCCTCGCGGTCCTGGCATCCGCGGTCTGGTTCGGCGTGTTCGCCGTTCCCGTTCTGCTGCGCGTTCCCGAGATCCCGCCGCAGCAGCGCCGGGTGCGCGTCGGCTTCTTCCGCTCGTACGTGGTGCTGTGGGGCACGTTGCGCTCGCTGTGGCGCGACAGCCGGCAGGTGCTGCTCTTCCTGGTCGCCAGCGCGGTGTTCCGCGACGGCCTCGCCGGCGTGTTCACCTTCGGCGCGATCATCGCGGCGCAGGTGTTCGGCTTCAGCTCGACGGAGGTGCTCTACTTCGCGGTCGCGGCGAACGTGGTGGCCGGTATCAGCACGTTCTTCTCGGGGCGCCTCGACGACCGCTTCGGACCGAAGCGCGTGATCGTCGTCTCGCTGATCGGCCTGATCGTCCTGGGCAGCGTCATCCTCTTCATCGGCACCTCGGTGCCGGCGTTCTGGGTGGCGGGCCTCGGGCTCGGCCTGTTCGTCGGACCCGTGCAGTCGGCCAGCCGGTCGTTCCTCGCCCGGGTGGCTCCGGAGGGTCGCGAGGGTGAGATCTTCGGCCTTTACGCCACAACGGGCCGAGCGGTCTCGTTCCTCGCGCCGGGCCTGTTCGCCCTGTTCGTCGGGATCACCGGCGACACCCGCCTCGGCATCGTGGGCATCGTGCTGATCCTGGCGGTCGGGCTGGTGCTGATGGTTCCGGTGAAGGCGCGGCCGGCCGTCATCCGCTGAGGCGGGCCGGGGCCCGGCACGCCGTCAGCTCAGTCGCGCGGCCAGGCGTCGGCGAACTTGCCGAGCAGGCGGGCGAACTCGACGCGCTCGTCGTCGGTGAACGACTCCAGCGCGGAGCGCACGGCATCCCGTCGTCGACCGCGGAAACCCGAGACCATCCCCTCGCCCTCGGGTGTGAGGCGCACGCGCGTGCGGCGGGCGTCGTCGGGGTCGGGCTCGCGTGCGACCAGACCCATCTGCGCCGCCTGCTGAACCAGCCGCGAGGCGCGGGGCTGGTCGACGCCCACCGCCTCGGCGATCTCGCTCACCGACAGCGATCCGGATGCCGCGATCAGAGCGTCGAGTAGGCGCAGGCGTGCGGGTCCGCCGAAGCGCCCCTGTGCGGGGTCGGCCCAGGGCGGGGTGCCGCGCCCCCAGGGTCCGCCGAATCCCCCGCGTTCGCCGTGAACGTGCGGGTGATGGTGCCCCTCGGCGCCGAAGGGCGGGCGCGGGCGGCGTCCGCGCAAGCGCCCGAGAGCGGCGGCGATCTCGTCGGCGGGGTCAGTGGCCATGCGGGAATTTTACATGTCGCTTGACAAGCATCAGAGATACATGTCACAGTACATCTGTTGTCACATGACATGTATCGGCGGATGGACCGCCCCGAAAGGACACCCCATGAACACCTCCACATCACCTGATGCCCGCAGCCTCGCCCACCGCCTCACGACGGTCGGTCACGCGCTGCACCACCGCCTCTTCACGCAGCTACGCGACAGCGAGCTGCACCCCAAGACCGTGATGATCCTCAGCGCCATCGACGGACGGATCGACGCGCCCTGGGTGCACGACCGTCTCGCCCGCGGCGGCAAGCGCGTCGACGCTCTCGCCGAGCGCGGCTGGATCGAGCGCGGCGACGACGGCTGGCGACTGACCGCCGGGGGTCGCGAGATCCTCGACCGGGTGGATGCCGACCGCGCGGCCCTGCTGGCCGACGTGCCGGCCGAGCAGCTGGAGCGCCTGGCGACGGCTCTCGATGCCCTCTCGGACGCGCTGGGAGTCGACGCGACCGCGACGTCACCGGAGCGCGGCTTCCGCGGCCCGGGACGCGGCGGTTTCGGCCCCGGTTTCGGCCCCGGCCCGCGCGGGTTCGGTGCACGCTTCGGCCGGGGTTCCGGCCACGGCGATCACGAGGCCGAGCACGGCGGTCACCGCGGACACACCGCGGATCGGCCGTGCGCGGGCGACGAGCGCACCCACGGCGGCCGAGGCTTCGGCCGGGACGGCCACGGCCACCACCGTGGTCACCAGGCCGCGCAGCACGCGTTCGAGCGCGGCTTCGACGCCGGGTTCCGCCGCGGCCGCGAGTCGTCGGCATCCGAATGATCCCGCAAAATCACGAAGCGGCGAGGACTCCCGAGGGGGCCTCGCCGCTTCGTCGTCGGGTCAGCGTCCGACGGACCCGGCCTCGGTCGAGCCGACGTCGGTGCGGTGGAAGTTGAGCGCGGAGCGCGAAGCCGTCGGCCCGCGCTGACCCTGATAGCGGTTGCCGTACGGGCCCGAGCCGTACGGGTTCTCGGCGGGCGAGGTCAAGCGGAAGTAGCAGACCTGCCCGATCTTCATCCCCGGCCAGAGCTTGATCGGCAGCGTGGCGACGTTCGAGAGCTCGAGCGTGACGTGGCCCGAGAAGCCCGGGTCGATGAACCCCGCGGTCGAGTGCGTCAGCAGCCCCAGGCGGCCGAGAGACGACTTGCCTTCGAGGCGCGCGGCGACGTCGTCGGGAAGGTTCACCCGCTCGAAGGTCGACCCGAGAGCGAACTCGCCCGGGTGCAGGATGAACGGCTCGTCGGGAGCGACCTCGATGAGGCGCGTCAGCTCGGGCTGCTCCTCGGCGGGATCGATGAAGGGGTACTTGTGGTTGTCGAACAGCCGGAAGTAGCGGTCGAGGCGCACATCGACGCTCGAGGGCTGCACCATGGCCGGGTCGAAGGGGTCGAGCCCGAGGCGTTTCGCGTCGAGTTCGGCTCGGATGTCGCGATCGGAGAGCAGCACGGCCCCAGCCTAGGGCGAGGGTCGTTTTCGCGGGGGTCTGTGACGGACGACGGGGAGCACGACGACCGGACGCTGTTATGCTGGCCGGGCTGCCGCAAGGCGCACGGGGCTGTAGTTCAATGGCAGAACTTCTGCTTCCCAAGCAGATAGCGCGGGTTCGATTCCCGTCAGCCCCTCCATGTGTGACTCCCGGACTTGTGCCGGACTCTCCCGCGTCGCTTCAGACTGACGCCCTTTCGCCCGGCGCTCGCTGTTCCCGCGCCGCGCTCCGACGCCTCCTCGTGGATCGATCACGATCCCGTCGGTGCGTGGTCGAGGGTGACGACGAGTTTCCGCGCCGATACGCCGAGGCGAAGGGTGTCGATGGCTCCCTGGATCGCCGTAAGGCCGTGCCCCGCGAGGTGGGCCTCGGGGTAGAGGTGGTGGCTGCCCGAGGCGAGAGCGGCGGGGAGATACCCGCCCCAGACGGCCGGGCCGACGGGAGACGTGGCGATGGCGCTTCCCCAGATGAACGATGCTCCGATACCGCGGGCGCGACTGCGCACCTGGAGGAGAGCCGTCCGCGTTCCAAGCTTCAGGAAGAGGCGGACGCGAGCGAGGGAGAGGCCTCGACGGCGGGGTTGATCGTAGAACGAGACGGGAGGGCTCGCCATCGCGATCTGCGTGGCACCGGTTGCGCGCGCGATCCTCAGACAGGGCTCGGCCGACCCCGTCGCCACGGCGAGGATCCCCGCCACCGCGGAGCCGCCGACCTCGTCGATGATCCGATTCGCAGCGTCCGGGTCGTGGTAGTCGAAGACGGCTTCTGCTCCCAGCCGCCTCATCCGTTCGTGGTTCTTCGCCGAGGCTGTCGTGATGACCCGATAGCCGGCCGCTCGGGCGAGCTGGATCGCATTGCCTCCGACCGCCGTCGCGCCGCCCCAGATCACGACGACCTCGTCGCGAGGCGCCGAGTTTCCGAGACGGGAGTAGTCCAGTCCCAGTTGGTCCTTCTCGAACAGGCCGGCCGCCGCGGTGGATATCGCCAGAGGCAGGACGACGGCCTCCTCGAAGGTGACGGCGGCCGGCAGGACGGCGGCCAGGCTCGCATCGACCGCGACGTAGGCCTGGAAACCGCTCTCGGAGACGGCGTCCCGTCCTTTCTCCAGGCCCATCGCGTACGCCACGACGCGGTCTCCGACGGCGAAGTCGTCCACGCCGGCACCGGTTTCGACGACGACGCCCGCGACGTCCTCCCCCAGGACCACCGGGTAGCGCAACCACCCGTACATGACGGTGCCGTTGGACTGGATGATCGCGTCGAGCGGATTCACCGCCACCGCGCGGACCTCGAGCAACAGCTGCCCCACCCCCGGCTTCGGCATCGGCGCAGCTCGGACCGTCAGGTCTGCATAAGGAGAATCGATCCACGCCGCCGAGTTGTCGCTCATTCTTCCGCTCTCCGATTCTGATGACATTGCGTGTCATCGTGACCGATCTTACGACAGTTCGTGTCATCATGGGTCCATGCCTCGATGGTCACCGGATGCTGCCTTGCGGATGGAAGCCGCGGCGATGACCCTGTTCGCCGACCAGGGGTACGCGGGGACCACGGTCCCCCAGATCGCCGAGGCGGCGGGGCTGACCACGCGGACGTTCTTTCGCCACTTCGCCGACAAACGCGATGTGCTGTTCCTCCGGGATCGCGAGTTCCCGCAGGCGGTGAGCGACTTCATGGCATCCATCCCGCAGGAACGCGGCGCAGCGGCCACCGTTCGCGAGGGTCTCGCCGCCGCATGCCGAGGCATCCAGGGCTGGCGAGAACAGATCGCACGTCGACGCAGCATCATCCAGAGCGAACCGGCGCTGCACGAGCGCGATCTTCTCCGCAGTCACTACCTCGCACGCGCCATCGAAGAATCATTGAACCAACGGGGCATCTCCCCCGGGCCTGCGCACGCCTGGGCAGCCCTCGCCGTGACCTGTTTCGACCTCGCGGTGGACCGGTGGCTGCAGGGCTCCGCCGATCTCCCGCTCGAGGATGCCCTGACGACGGTGTGGACCGACATGCGGGAATGGTTCACCGGATGACAGGGCGCACATCTCGAAATGCCAGCGGAGCACGTGGGCGTCCGGCATCCGATGACCATGAGGCGCCCCGGCGTCCGGGCGGCGCCCGCGAAACGGCGGAGCCGCCCGGACTGTCCGGGGCTCACACGCCGGGACGGTAAACCGGCCGCCGTCGGCGTGGATGCTTCACGCTACGACGGCGCGCAGCGGCGAGGGTGGGCTTGACGAGCTCCCCCCTCGGGTGCGGGCTCAGGCGCGCGTGAACCCCTCGAGGTCGGGGTCCCAGAAAGCGTCGAGATTGGTGTCGTCGCTCGTCTGCTCGTGGGCGACGGCGGTCGACTGGGGGTAGCGCCGGTGCTGACGGAGCTGCTCGGCGGCCCAGCCGAAGTCGGGCTCCTCGCGCTCCCACGCCGCCGGAGCGCTCAGCACATCGTTGCCCACACCGATGACGAGCTCCGCCTGTTCGGTCTCGCCGTCGTCGGTGACGATCGGGATGCTCACCGCTTCGGCCTGCCCGTCGGCGGCGATCGACGCGGTCAGCTGCACCAGCGCCTCGGCAACGTCGTCGGTCGTGGTCACGGTCTCGCCCGCATAGGTCACACATCGCATGCATCCATGACACCGGATGCCGAAGGCCGCCGGGGGCCGCTTGCCTCGCACGTGCCCGCTCCGATAGGGGCGCCGTGTCGGAGGTGCGCGTTATCGTGCTCGTGCGGCCCGCGCGAAGGAGGCACTCCACATGACCGACCCCCTCGAACTCACCGTCGTCGACGCCGACGCCTGGCGGGCCTGGCTCGACGAGAACGAGAGCACGAACGACGGCGTGTGGCTGGTGCTCGCCAAGAAGGGCACCACCGCTCCGACCTCGCTCACATACGCGGAGGCCCTCGACGAAGCACTGTGCAGCGGCTGGATCGACGGGCGGAAGCAGTCGCGCGACGCGGCCACGTTCCGCCAGCACTTCACCCCGCGCCGCGCGCGGTCGATGTGGTCGACGCGCAACGTCGGAATCGTCGACCGCCTCGCCGACGAGGGGCGAATGCGCGAACGCGGTGCCGCCGAGATCCGGCGCGCACAGGCCGACGGCCGCTGGGAGCGCGCCTACGCGGGGTCGGCGGCGATCGAGGTCCCCGCCGAGCTGCAGGCGGCACTGGATGCCGAGCCCGCGGCCGCGCGTCGCTTCGCGGCGTTGAACAAGTCGGAGCGATACTCCGTGCTGCACCCCGTCGTCACGGCGACGTCCGAGACCTCGCGCGCGGCGCGCATCGCACGCCACGTCGCGCGGCTCGCGGCGCCGGCCGCCGACGACCCCGAGACCCCCGAAAGCGGGTCCGCGCTCGGCGCATGACGCGACGGCACGCGCCCGGCGCGATCCGGCACGGTTCGCCCTGGACGGCCCCGCCCCTCGCATCCGCGCCGACAATGAGAGCATGCGCGCGCGACGACTGCTCAGCCTCGTGGTGGTGGCATCCGCGATCCTGGCGGGCACGGCCTGCTCGGCGCAGACCTCCCCCGCCCCCGTCCCCGCTCCGACGGGCGACGGACCTGTCGTGTCGTTCTACGGCGACTCGTAAACGCGCGGGACCGGGGCGAGCTCGTCCGACCACCGGTGGTCGACCATCGTCTCGGTCGAGCGCGGGTGGCAGGAGATCAACCGCAGCGAGAACGGCCTCGGCTTCGTCAACCGCCGAGCCACGATGGGGGCGGGTCTCGACGACATTCCCGCCCTCGTCATCGACGACCAGCCCGACATCGTGTTCGTCACGATGGGCCTGAACGACAACTTCAGTTACGACCGCGCGGCCGACCAGATCCGCGCGACGATCGACGACGACCTGCAGCGCCTGCACGACGGTCTGCCGCAAGCGCGCATCGTCGTCGTGGAGCCGTTCTGGTACACCGCGGAACGCCCCGCCTCGGTCGACGTGATCGCCGGGTGGGTCGAGGACGCGGCCGAGAGGATCGGCGCCGACCACATCGAGGGAGCGAGCCACTGGCTCGACGGGCATTACGCCGACGACGCCGACAGCTGGATGGCGACGGACGGCTTGCACCCGAACGACACCGGATACGCCGTCATGGCCGAGAAGATGGATGCCGCGCTCCGCGCCCTCGACCCGCCGCTGTGACCGGTAAGGCGATCACCCGCCCGCTCTGCTGAACGACTCGACCGCCGTCGCGGCGGCGAAGGGATCAGCGGTCGCCCGCCGTGCGGGCCCGGAACCAGACCGTCAACTCGCGCACCGCCCGCGAGCTGATCTCGTCGTCGGCGGACTCGAGGTCGTCGAAGGTGTCGCGGAACCCCTCGGGGGGCGGCGTCGACGGCACGCCGATGGGCTCGTAGCCCATCGTCCACTCGTCGAAGCGGCGGTCGTCGAGGTCTTCACGGAGCAGGATGCGGATGTCGTGGTGCCGCGCGTCCTCACGGATCTTCGCGATCAGGGCGTCCACCGCGTCTTGCGGCCCCTCCAGCACCTGGAAGAAGCGCCCGCGGCGATGCAGCAACATGCCCGTGAGGTCGTGCTCGTGATTGGAGCGCCGACTCTGCGCGAGCAGCGCGGCCAGACGCTCGTCGTCGAAGGGGTCGGTCTCGGTGCTGACGTACGAGACGGAGACGAGGGGAGCCGCCATCAGCGCACCCCGCCCTGGCCGAGCCCGCGCGGGGCCGGCACTCGAACCTGCTGCAGGGTGATCTCGGCGTCCTGCGGGGGCTGCCCGTTGGTGACGGCCGCCATCGCGGCGGTCAGCGCGTCGAAGCGTCCGACGACGCGGGAGCGACCGTCGAAGGCGAGGAAGCCCCCGTCGGCCTGGCGATCGATGTACCCGAGGAAGGCGCCGTTGCGGCTGCCGACGTGGAACCCGTCTTCGACACGAGCCCACACGACGCCCGCGCCGGGGCGTTCAGTCGCGTGCATGGGACACCGCTCCTTCTGCCCGTTGAATGACCGGGCATGAGCGAAGCTACCCGGCACCTCCGACACCGCTGCGCCCTTGACAGGCGAACCGCGACCCGTCCGCCGCCGGCGCGGCATCCGGACCCGTCGCCGCGCCCACTCCGGCGATGGCAGTGGGAATCCTCAGCCCAGGAGCGCGCGCACCTGGGCAGCGTCATCGGTTCCGGATGCCTCGACGACACGCCCCCGCTCGATCCGGTACATCGCGAACGCGGCGATGCTGGCGCGCCGACGCGTGGGCGCTAGGTGCCCGTACGGGCCGGTGTGCGTCCCGCCCCCGCGCAGGTGCACGGCGAGGCGATCGTCTTCGACGAGCAGCTGGATGCGCTTCCACTGCCAGTCGGGGAAGCCCCGCAGCAGGTCGGCGTAGTCGGCGATCCACGCGTCGGCGCCCGCGGGGAGGTGCGCACGACGGACTCCGGGGTCGAGGAAGCCCCGCACGTCGTCGAGATCGTGGCGGTTGAGGGCGTCGAGGAAGTCGGCGAACCACTCTCGCGTCTCCCAGGATTCCACCCGTCCATTATCGGCGGGGTGGGGCGGGCGGGGATCGGCGGGCCGGGTTCGAGGCGGGGCGCGGGGAGGGGTTCGACACCTCGCGGGCGGAGCGCGGGGCGTACTGCCCTGCGGGGGAGGGCGCCAGGACCGCGGCGGCGCGGCTCTAGGCTCGCCTCATGGATGACGCACATCGCACGCGGTCGGGTCGCGAGGGCGACGCGCGACCGGGCGGTTCGCGGGCCGGCGGTTCGCGGGCGGGCGCCCGCTGGCGCGACGTCCTGCGGGCGGCGGCGCGAGCCTGCGCGATGTTCCTCCTGGCCATGCTGGTCGTCATCGTGATCGACACGAGCGTGCAGGCCGTCGAGCAGGCCCCGTCGCTCGGCGTCAGCCCGGTGCACGCGTTCACCACCCTGGCCATCACTCTGACCGCGGTCGTGGGACTCGTCGGGGGCGCACTGACCGTCGCCGTCGCGGCCGTGGCGGTCGGGCCGGCATGGCTCGTCGCGAGCGCCCTGCGCCGGGTGGGTTCGACGGGCGTGCAACTCACGGTCTGGACCGCCTTCGGCGCCCTCGCCGGACTGCTCGTCGTGGGGCTCTCCGCGCTCGTGACCGACGACGGCCCGCCCACGCTCCCGGAGACAGTGGTCGTCGTGATCGTCGCCGCAGCCTCGGTCGACTACGGCTGGTGGCGCGTGTCCCGATCGAGGCGTCGCCCCCTGGACGACGAGGGCGTCGAACGCGCGGAGTGAGGGGTACGGGCTCGCCCGTGCGGACAACCACCGGAGGGCTCCGGGGTCGGAGGCGCGATGGCGGAGCAGGCAGCGCGGGCCAGCGTGTCCGGTTCGCGCAGATCACGCGGGCGATGTCGGGGGTCGACGGTAGCGTGACCGTCGATGCCGTCGTCGGGTCGATGGCATCCGGATGCCGAAGGGGGCGACGATGACGTCACGCACAGCTCTGATCGTGCGCGGGGGGTGGGAGGGCCACCATCCCATCGAGGCGACCGACCTGTTCGTGCCGTTCTTGCGCGACAACGACTTCGACGTGCGCATCGAGGACGGACCGGGCGTCTACGCCGACGACGACCTGATCCGGGGCGTCGATCTCGTCGTGCAGTCCATGACGATGAGCGAGGCCGATCGCGAGAGCATCCAGGGTCTGCGGCGCGCGGTGGCCGCCGGAACCGGTCTCGCCGGATGGCACGGCGGCATCGTCGACTCGTACCGCCACGACGCGGACTACCTGCAGTTGGTGGGCGGCCAGTTCGCCGCCCACCCGTCCAAGGATCCGGGCGACCGCGTCGGAGACGGGACCGACGTGTTCCTCGACCACCGCATCGAGCTCACCGACCTCGGCCGCACGCACCAGATCATGAGCGGGATCGTCGATTTCTCGCTCACGACGGAGCAGTACTGGGTGCTGCACGACGATCTGAACGACGTACTCGCCACCACCACCCACCCGGTTCGCGTCGACGAGCCGTGGCACCGACCGATCGTGTCTCCCGCCGTGTGGACGCGGGCCTGGGGCGAAGGACGGGTGTTCGTCGCGACCCCCGGCCATGACCCCTCGGTGCTGGCCGACGACAACGTGCGCACCATCATCGAGAGGGGGCTGCTGTGGGCGAGCCGACGCGCATCGGTCTGATCGGCCTCGGGGTCATCAGCGAGCAGTACCTCGACACGCTGCGCGAGCACCCCGCCGTGCGCATCGCCGCGGTCGCCGATCTGCGGGCGGAACGCGCCGCCGAGGTGGCGGCGTCGCTCGGCCACGCGCGGGCGCTGAGCGTCGACGCGCTGCTCGCCGCCGACGACATCGACGTGGTCGTGAACCTCACGATCCCGGCCGCGCACGCCGACATCGCCCGCGCGGCGATCGCCGCCGGCAAACGCGTGTTCGGAGAGAAGCCTCTCGCGACGACCCTCGACGACGCGAAACAGCTCGTGGCGGATGCCGAAGCGGCCGGCGTCGAGATCGGCAGCGCGCCCGACACGGTGCTCGGAACCGGCATCCAGACGGCGCGCGCCGCGGTCGAGAGCGGCCTGATCGGCACGCCCACCGCCGCCACGGCGACGTGGGTGTCGGCGGGCCATGAGCACTGGCATCCGAATCCCGACTTCTACTACCGCGAGGGCGGCGGGCCGCTGTTCGACATGGGGCCGTACTACCTGACCTCGCTGGTGCACCTGCTGGGGCCCGTCGCCTGTGTCACCGGCGACGTCTCACGCGGACGCAGCGAACGCGTCATCGGATCGGGGCCTCGCGCGGGCGAGAGCATCGCGATCGAGGTCGACACGCACGTCACCGGAACGCTCCGGCACGCCTCCGGCGCACTGTCGACGGTGACCTTCAGCTTCGACGCGGCCGGGTCCACGGCGAGCCCGATCGAAGTGCACGGTGAGGCCGGTTCGCTGGCGGTGCCGGATCCGAACAACTTCGACGGGGTCGTACGGCACCTGGCGCCGGGCGCCCGCGACTGGGTCGAGCTGCCGCCGACCGCCGGGTACGTTGCCGCGGGGCGCGGGATCGGCGTGGTCGACATGGTGTGCGGAGGCGCCGAGCCCGACGGCGCGGCGAGTGGTGGCGCGTCCTCGCCCGGGCGCGCGAGTGGGGCGATGGCGCTGCACGTGACCGAGATCATGACGGCACTGCCGCTGTCCGCGAGGGAAGGGCGACGCATCGTGCTCGAGACCACGGCTCTGGTGCCACCGCTCGTTCCGTTGACGCCGGTGGAGGTGTGGCGGGGCTTCCCTGCGCGCGGCGCGGCCGGGTAGCGAAGGCGCCCGCGGAACCCGTGGGCCTTCGCGAATCGCGCGGCGTGCGCGCGACATCTCCTTGCGCCGAGTGATACCCCGCCACTCCTCCCCATCGGCCGAGTCCCGTCATCCATCCCGATTTCGCCGCACACCTCGTCAGGGGGCCGGAGGCCCCCGCTAGCGTGCACACATGCAACCGCCGGCCTCGTCACCAGAACCCGATCACGGGGCTCCGGCTCTCGCGTCGGTGGTGACCGACGTGCTCGATCTGGATGCCGCGATGGCATCCGTCGAAGCCCGGCGGGTGCGCGCGTTGGCTCGAGCGGGGCGTCTCGCCATCATGGGACGCGCAGGGCGCCCGGCGTCGTCGCGGGAGGCCGATCTGGCCCTCCGGGAGGTGGCGTCCGAGATCGGGGCGGCCGAGCACCTGTCGGATCGCACCGTGCAGGCGCAGATCCGACACGCGATGCTGATCGCCGAGAGCTTTCCGGCGACGCTCGACGCCTGGCAGTCGGGCGCTCTGGCGCGAGCGCACGTCCACGTGATCACCGACATCGGCGCGACGCTGCCCGCGGAACGGCACCGGGAGTTCGACGCCCTCGCCGCCTCGGAGGCCGAGGGGCTCAGTCCCGGCCTGCTCCGGACGCGCCTGGCGGCACTGGCCGAGCAACTGCAGCCGACCACCCTCACCGAACGCCACCGCGCCGGTCGCGCGCGGCGGAACGTGCGGGTCGTCCGGGGCGGCGACGGCATGTCCGATCTCATTGCGACGCTGCCGACGGTGCTCGCGGTCGGGATCTACGACCGGCTGATGCAGCAGAGCCGAGCACTCGTCGACGCCCGTGACGCGCGGCCCCCGGGCACCGCGACACGGGACAGCGGCGAGGCGAGCCGCGCGCCCGCCGGCGGCGCCCCCGTGAGCGGCCGGACGCCGCAGGCGCCACCCGCGCCCGACGTGCGCACGCCTGATCAGGTGCGGGCCGACCTGCTCGCCGACCTGCTCCTCACGGCAGCGCCCCTGTCCGACCCGACCCGCGACGACGACGGGCCGGGGACCCTCGGAGCCATCCGCGCCCGGGTACAGGTCGTTGTTCCGGCCCTGACGATGCTCGACCCCGGCCGAGAGAACGCCGACCCCGCCGAGCTGGTGGGGCACGGTCCCATCGACGCCGCCACCGCTCGCCGGCTGGCCGAGTCGACCACACGTCCGTGGGACCGCGTGATCACCCACCCCATCACCGGGGCCGTGCTGCACGTCGACACCTATCAGCGCACGGCCGCCATCGACCGTTACCTGAGGGCGAGAGACCGCCACTGCCGCTGGCCCGGGTGCACCGCTCCCGCGATCCGGTGCGAAGTCGACCACACGCACGATCACGCTCTGGGTGGCCGTACCGAGACGGGCAACCTCGCCCACCTGTGTCAGCGTCACCACACCCAGAAGCAGTTCACCGCCTGGAAGGTGCGGCAGCGTGCGGGCGGGGTGCTCGAATGGACCTCGCCCACCGGGCGGACGTACGTCGACGAGCCCCTCCCCTACCCGCCCGCCGTGGCTTTCGTTCCCGGCCCTCGACGCGGCGCGCCACCCCCACCCGCTGCGCCGAGACCGAGCGAAGAGCCCCGGGGACGGGTGAACACCGGGGGATCGGTGCGCCCGCGCGAGCGTGTTCGCCTGCACCACCGGGGCGATCCTGAGCGCCGGGACCGGGATGTCGATCGTCCCGGCCCCGGCGCTCAGACTGTGGCTCCTCCGGGGCGCTCCTCGTCGGCGCCGCCCGCATCCGCGCGCAGTTCGTCGGCGAGGTGGCGGGCGCCGCGCACGGCGATGGCGACGCTCGTCAGGGTGGGGTTCATCGTGTTGGCGGTCGGGATCAGACCGTTGCCGCCGACGAGGAGGTTGTCGAAGCCCCACACGCGGGAGTACGGATCGGCGACCGAGGTGGCCTCGTCGGTGCCGGCGCGCATCGTGCCCATGTAGTGCAGGCTCGAGCCGTTGGGGAGCAGGCGGGGTTCCGCGATGAAGGTGCCCAGCGCCGAGCCGGCGCGGCGGAGGCGCTGCGTGGCCTCGGCGATCTCGGCTTCCTCGCGTTCGGTGAGGGCGTACTCGATCGTGAAGTTGGGCAGACCGCGGTAGTCGAGCTCGTCGTCGCTGAAGGTGGCGCCGTCTTCGACGCGGGGGAACTTGCGCACGCCGAAGCCCATGTTGACGTATCCCCAACGGTTGCCCGCCTGGGGGTGGGCCGGATCGAGGGGGAAGGGAGGGTTCTCGGCGTACATGATCTGCGCCGAGTACGGGTGGGCAGGCTCCGAGAAGGGGATGCGGTTCACCGCGGCGACCGGGTCGGCGGGGTTCGTGGCGCGGCGGGCGAGTTCCGCCTCGAGCTCGTCGTCCGAGACGAGGGCGCTCATGCGCTCCTGGTCGAGGGACACGGTGCTGATGACCACGTGGTGCTCGGTGAGGTAGCGGCCCAGCGGCGCGGGACGGATGCCCGAGGCCCACAGCAGCTGCGGCGAGCGGAAGGCGTCGGCGGCGACGATCACGGCATCCGCGTCGACGAAGGATTCCTCCCGGGTGCGGAGGTCCTCGACGACGAGTCCGCGCACGTGGGTGCCATCGTGCTCGATGCGACGCACGAGGGTGAGGTCGCGCAGGTCGAAGCGGGCGGCGGTGTCGGTTCCCGGCTCGATGAGGGGTCCGAGCACCATGTCGGCGCCGGCCCAGCGCATGGAGCCGTCGGGCTGCGGGTCACCGGCGACGGGGAGGGTGCTGACGCCGTAGCCCTCGGGCAGTTCGGCGGCGAATTCCCGGTCGAGCAGGGTGCGGATGGCCGCGCCGACGGGCGAGTCCGAGAAGGCGGCGCTCTGGTGGTGCAGGAGGTCCTCGGCGGTGGTGATGAGGTCTTCCCATTCGTCGTCGGCGATGAAGTCGAGCTTCTCGCTGAAGGCGGGGCGCGGGATCGCGCAGGTCCAGTGCGAGCCCTGGCCGCCGACGTTGGTGGCGGCGGCCGCGGCGGGGAAGGTCGGCGCGTGCGCCGAGCCCTCGCCGCCGAAGTCGAGCAGGTGGGTGCCCTGGCGGGCGGTGAACATGCCCTCGACGACGGCACCGGCGGGCAGGCCCAGCGACTCGCGGAAGTCCCCGGCCTGCGGGCCCTGCGAGCGCTCGCGGGCGCGGGCCTTCTCGTCGGGGTCGACGATGTTGCGCACGCTCTCGCCGGGGCGTTCGGTGACCTGGGGGCCGGCCTCGAACATGATCACGCGGGCGGTGGGGAGGTTCTCGAGCAGGACGCGGGCGTAGGCGGCACCGATGGGCCCGCTGCCGACGACGGCGATGGTGGGGGTGTCGGACATGTTCTCTCCTTTGAGACGGGCGGGGATCAGGCGGGTTGACGGGTGGCGGCGGGGGCCGCCGGGGTGGGCGTCTCATCCGACAGACGTCCCGGGGGAAGCAGCAGCGCGATGACGATGCCGCAGGCGTAGACGACCGCGAGGCCGAGGAAGACGGGGGCGAAGACGTCGTGGTAGATCGCGGCGACCTGGTCCTGCAGGTCGGCGGGCGCGGCGCGGACCGCCGCGGGGGTCAGGGTGTTGGCATCCACCCCCGAGGGGAGGTTCGCCGCGACGCCGAAGCCGACCACGCCCCCGATGACCGCGGTGCCGACGGCTGAGCCGACCTGGCGCACGATGTTGGTCGTGGCGGTGACGGCGCCGAGGTCGTCGCGCCGCGCGGCGCTCTGGACGACGGCGAAGATGAGGTTCATGAAGGAGCCGGTTCCGATGCCGACGGTCGCCATGACGATCATCGGAACCCACAGCGGCGCTCCCACGGGGAGCGCGGCCATGACGCCGAGGCCGGCGGCTCCGAGCGCGGTGCCGATGACCGGGTAGGCGCGGTAGCGGCCGGAGCGGCTGACGAGCCACCCGGTGAGCAGGTTGCTGACGAGCATGCCGAGCACGGTCGCGATGGGGACGAGACCCGACACGGTCGCCGTCGTGCGGTACGCCATCTGGATGTACGTGGGCACGTACGCGACGACCGCGAACAGACCGGCGCCGATGATGAGCGAGAGGCCGAGGCAGGCCAGGATCGTGCGGTTGCGCAGGATCCGGGGCGGCAGGATCGGCTCGGCCGCGCGCCGCTCGATCGCGACGAGGGCCAGGATGCCGACGACCGCCACGACCGCGCAGATGATCGCCGCGGGGCGAAGGCCCTCGTCGCCGATCCAGGTCACGGCCAGCACGAGCGCGAGCAGCGAGCCGGTGAACACGACGGAGCCGGGGATGTCGAAGCGCGGGTGGGCGCCGCCGGGAAGGCGCGGGAGGGCGATCAGGGCGAGGGCGAGGGCGACGAGACCGACGGGGATGTTGATCCAGAACACCCACGACCATCCCCAGTAGTCGGTGATGAGACCGCCGACGACGGGCCCGACGACGATCGCGACGGGGAAGGCCGCCCCGATGATGGCCATGTAGCGGGGGCGCTGCCGCGGGCTGGTGACGCGGGCGATGATCGTCTGCGACATCAGCTGGATGCCCGCCGAGCCGAGCCCCTGCAGGACGCGCGCGGCGATGAGCCAGCCCAGGTCGGGCGCGAAGCCGCAGATGAGCGAGGCGACGAGGAAGGTCACGATCGACACGAGGAACACGCGGCGCGGCCCGACGATGTCGCCGAGCTTGCCGAGCACGGGGAGCATGGCGGTCGCGGCCAGCGTGTAGCCGACCATGATCCAGCTCATGTGCTCCAGGGCGCCGAGGTCGCCGGCGATCGTGGCGAGCGAGGTCGAGACGACGGTGTGGTCGAGGGCGCCGAGGAACGACACCGTGAGCAGGGCCGCGACGAGGATGCGTACGCGGGCGGGAGAGAGAGTCATTCGCGGGGCGCCCGTACGACCGGGCGATCGACGCGACCGTATGTGCCGCTCCGGCTCCCTCACCGGGCGAACGGACCCGATGGGTCCCGACGTCTGTTCCACCATACCCGACTTATGTCGGTTTTCAACATTAATGAGAGACCCAAGAGGGTATCGTCGCCGCACCCGGCAGAGCCTGTCCCGACACCGCCTGTTGCCAGTTGACGCCAATCTCGGCGCCGATGACGAGGGCCGCGATCCGCAGCCGGAAGGACACGATGCCGGTCACCCCATCGACCTCCCCGGCCGAGAGGCACCGGCATCACGGCAGACGAGGGCCATCCTCTTCCCGCTGAAGATCATGGTGAATCGGAGGATGAACTCCGTCGCCCGATGGACCGGGACGTGACCGCGGCGTTCAGGTCGCTTGCTTAGGAACACCCCGCGAACGCAACTTCGGGCCGAGTTCCGGCGGCGCACGTTGACGATACGTTCCCCAAGCCCGGGGTCTCCGGTACTAGCTCTGACGTTCCAGGGGGACTATGAGAAAAAATCGTTGGATCTGCACTGCGGCGACCGCGACCGTCGCGGTCGTCATGTTCACAGGACTGCCCGCGGTCGCAAACGCTGAGGATGGGGAGGCGCCCGAGCCGTTGGATACGCTTCTGTCAGTGACGGAGGTGGCCGCCAGCACCGACGCTCCAGAGCGGGAAGTCCTCAATGACCTGGCTGACCCCAATGAGATCACAACGGGCAACGACGGCAGCCTGTCTCTCAACACAGAAGGCAGCACAACGGTCATTCCGGGCACGTCCGACGAACCGATCACAATCGGCAACGTAGCGATCGGGATGCCGGACACGAAGGCGACGGTGCAGGGCGAACGCATCGATGACGCGGTGATCAGCTTCGACGGCGCAGACGGTGTCACGACCGTTCCCGTTCTGAAGGATGACGGATCGGTTCAGGTCACAACGATCATCAACGACGAGTCTGCCCCGACGCACTACGACTACGACCTGACCCTTCCCGATGGGACCACCCTCACGCTCGACAACGAATCTGGTGTCGTCATCGCCATGGAAGAAGAAAAGCTCGTCATCGGCATTGCGCCTGCGTGGGCGGTCGACGCGAACGGCCGCGCAGTTGCCACGCACTACGGAGATCCACGGGTCAACGCTTCGGCAGATCGTCGATCACACCGTCGACACGGTCGCATATCCTGTCGTGGCCGACCCCTGGATGGGACAGCAACTGTTGAGCAGGGTCGAGTACGCGAACTGGGAACGCGGCGCTTGGAATATCAAGCTGGTGACATCCGGCTGGGGCAGATCTATTCAAATCGGCGTCCTCGGATGGGGGCAGGGACAGCTCATCCTCAACGGCGCAGGGTGGAACGAGGCCGTCGGACGGGTGCGGATATTGAGCAGCAGAGCGACCCACTACCAGCAGTACCAGTGCCACGTTCTGGGCGCCTATACTCCGGCCAGCGGCGGGCCCTCCTGGGACCTCGAAGGCTTCCGCGCCAACCGACCATGGTGGCGCACAGACGGGGGCGCATACCCCTCGAAGTGCAACTGGTAGTGACCCGAACCATGACGAGGCGCGTCGTGCTGATCGTGAGCGGAGCTATCGCTGCTGCCGCGATCAGCGCGATGCTCGCCATCGCACTCTTCGTGATCCTGACACGCGACACTCGTCAGGACATCGACCTCGGGAGCTTTGATTACGCCAGCGTCGATGATCCCGCCCTGCACGGCTACACGGAGGCGACGGAGGAATTATGTCGCGACGTTGACGGATGCATCCAGGGCTACCGCGCGGACCACGCCAAGTACCGGAAGTTCACGACCACGGACGCCGGCGCCGCTTTTGCGACGTCGGCAGCGGACACGTATCGGTCGAATTGGATCGTGATCGAGTACACCGACGACCACCTCACCGAAGCGGACCGAGACAGCATCGAGAGGTACATCGACACACTCAACACATCCGATTAAGCGTCGTCGATGACGAATACAACCGGAGCGACACCGACCACCGTCAATCGTCACCATAGAGCAGGCGGTCGTCAGTGCCTCCGCCGCCCGCAGGCCCCCTCGCCGCCGTCTGCTGGATCGTCGGGTTGGGCTCCTTATTCAGCGACCGGACCGTCGATCGGCTGGGCGACCCGACGTGGCGTACTCCACGCGGGGCATCAGCGCCTCGGCGACGGAGACCTCGGTCGTCGTCATCGAGACGTGGATCTCGCGGGGCACCCGCGGCGTGGCGCCCCGCGGGCGTCTGGCGGCACCGGGGCGGCGCACGGCGTTTTCAGGGTGCTCAACGGGGCGGCACACGGCGCGAGAAGAGGCCGCCCGATCGAGAGACGGGGTGCTCATCGCGACCGCGCCCGCGACCGCGCCCGCGCGACGGGCGGCGCCGCCACGCGCGGGCCGACGACGTTGACGACCTCGCCGACGCCCTCGATGACCAGGCGCACCTCGTCGCCCGGTTCGAGCGGACGGGGATCGAGCGCCCCGCGACGCCCCCAGAGCTCGCCGAGGCATCCGCCGCCTCCCACCGTTCCCGAGCCGAGCACGTCACCGGGGACGACGACGGAGTTGCGCGCCGCGTAGGCCACGAGCTCGGGGAAGGGCCACCCCATGTTCGACACGAGGTCGTGCCCGACGAGCTCCCCGTTGACGAACAGCTCCGCGCGGACGGCGAGGAATCCGTCGGCGTCGAGGTACGGCTCCAGCTCGTCGGCCGTGACGATCCAAGGCCCGAGCGTCATCGCGAAGTCCTTGCCCTTCGCGGGTCCCAGGCGCACCTTCATCTCGCGCGACTGCAAGTCTCGCGCCGACCAGTCGTTCATGACGGTGTAGCCGAAGATGTGGGAGGCGGCTGTCGCGGCATCCACGTTCTCACCGGTGGAGCCGGGCGCTGCACCGATGACGACGGCGAGTTCGAGCTCCACGTCGAGGCGCTGCGTCTCGGGGATCGCCACGACGTCGCCCGTCGCGCGGACGGTGTGCGGATTGGTGAAGTAGAACGTCGGGGCCTCGTACCACTCGGGCACGACCTCGCTCTTTCCGTCGACCGAGGCGCTCACGCCCTCGACGTGCTCCTCGAAAGCCACGAAGTCGCGGATCGACGCCGGCACCAACGGGGCGAGCAGGCGCACCTCGGCCAGGGGGCGCGCGGTGTCGGTGTCACGCCGGGCGAACAGCGCCGGGAGCGCGCTCAGACCCTGAGCGAGCACCTCGGCGACCCGCAGGCCGTCGGGAAACGGGACGACGGTGTCGGCGTCGATGAAACCCTCCCCGACATCGGCGCCGTCGGCCCAGCGCGCGATCCTCACGCGTGCACCCGGGTGCGCAGCAGGTCGGCGGCGTTCTCACCCAGGACGGCGCGGACGGCCTCGTCGGGCAGTCCCGCCCCGCGCACGAACGCGACGGGCTCGTCGAGACCCATGTCGAAGGGGAAGTCGCTGCCGAGGAGCACGCGGTCGGCCCCCGCCACCTCGACGAGCCAGCGCAGCGCCCGCTCGTCGTGCACGACGGTGTCGAACCAGATCCGCGAGAGGTACGTCGACGGCGCGTGCGCGCAGCCGTGCGCCTCGGGGCGCACCCGCCACGCGCGGTCGGAGCGCCCGATCGCGGTGGGGAGATACCCCCCGCCGTGCGCGGCGACGAGTCGGAGTCCCGGATGCCGATCCAGCACGCCCGCGAAGATCAGGTGCGACAGCGCGACGGCGTTCTCGGTCGGCTGCCCGACGGTGTTGGAGAGGTAGAAGCGGTCGAGGCGCTCGTCGAGCGAGCAGCCGAACGGGTGCAGGAACACCACGGCCCGCAGTTCCGCCGCTCGCGCCCAGAAAGGCTCCAGACGCGGGTCGCTGAGCTCGACGTCGCCCGCGAACGACGAGATCTCCACACCCGCGAGACCGCGACCGAGCACGGCGTCGTCGAGCGCGTCGACGACGAGGTGCGGGTGCTGCAGCGGCACGACGCCGAGGCCGACGAGGCGGTCGGGGGCGGCGGCGACGTGCTCGGCGATCAGGCGGTTCGCCTCACCGCTCGCCCAGGTCGCGAGACCCTCGTTCGCCCACGGGTAGAAGTGGTTCGGCGAGGGGCTGACCCACTGCCGGTCGACGCCCTGCGCGTCCATCGCGGCCAGACGGGCGCCCACGTCGGTGAGGCGCGGGAAGCGCTCGCCGATCATTCGGCCCGAGGCCTGCAGGCTCTCGACGCCGTTGCGCCGCCGCTCGAGGTCGGCCGCGGCCTGCACCTCGTCGGGCACGCGACGCTCGACCTCGGCGTGCAGGCCGGGCATGAGCAGGTGCGCGTGGACGTCGGTGATCTCGCCGTTCGCGGCGCCGTCGCTCGTGAGGCTCACGCGCGGGCCGCCGTGAGCTGCGCGACGCCGAACATCAGACCGCCCATGTCGGCGTCGCGGACGCCGTCGAGCTGCCACTGCCCGAGCTGCACCGAGGCGTCGACGATGGCCTTGGCCCGTTCGACGCGGCGGGCGTGGAACTCGTCCCACAGCGCCTGGTCGACGGCATCCCGGTTCACGAGGAGCTCGCTCAGCACGGCCGCGTCTTCGAGGCCCTGGGCGGCGCCCTGGGCGATCGTGGGAGGGCAGCTGTGCGCGGCGTCGCCGATGACGACGGCGCGACCGCGGTTCCACGGCGCCTCGACGAGGTGGCGAGTGAACCACGTGTAGTTGGCGTCGGCGCCGGCCTCGATGTCGGCGCGGATGTGGTTCCACGGGCCGTCGTACGCGCGGGACTGCTCGACCATGATGCGGCGGGCCTCTTCGGGCGTGGCGCCGGAGCGGTCTTGAGCCGCCTCGACGAGGAAGGCGTACATCGTGTCGTCGCCGGTGGGGGTGTACCCGGCGATGTACATCGGTCCGCCGTAGTACAGCTCGCTGCGGTCGACGTCGGGCGGGAGCGACACGAAGGTGCGCCAGATGCCCATGCCGGTCTGCTCGGGCGCGACGTGGATGCCGATCATCTCGCGCACCGCGGAGTGCAGGCCGTCGGCCCCGACGAGCAGGTCGAACGTGCCCGCGGGCTCGCCGTCGACCTCGATCGCGACGCCGTCGTCGGTCTGCGAGACGCGTGTCACGCGCTGACCGAAGTGCACGCGCGCCCCGTTCTTCTCGGCCGCGGACAGCAGGATGCGGGCGAGGTCGGGGCGCGACATGCCCATCGTGGAGGGGTAGTCGGGACCACCGGTCTTCAGGTCGGGGAGGGCGGCGACGACGGGGGCGCCGGGGCCGGGGGCGCGCAGGTTGAGGCCCTCGAACGCCTTTCCGGCTGCGGCGATCTCGTCCCACACGCCGAGCTCGTCGAAGACGCGCAGGGCGTTGCCCTGCAGCGTGATGCCCGATCCGCGCGTGGACAGCGCGGGCTGGGCGTCGTAGAGGTCGACCTCGACGCCGGCCTTGCTGAGGAAGATGGCGGTGGCCAGGCCTGCGACGCCGGCTCCGGCGATCGCGACTTTCTGAACGGCGGTCATGTCAGAACCTCTCTGTTCTGGGACGGGGTGGGGGATTACAGCAGGGCGACGGGGTTCACGGGCGACCCGACGGCCCCGGTGATCGGCAGCGGCGGCGCCGAGAGCAGGAACTCCCAGCGTCCCGCGGAGGCGCAGTGTTCGGCGAGCGCGTCGAGGTTCCACATCTCGCCGATCGTCAGGCCCATGTTCGGGATGACGACCTGGTGCAGTGGCTGGAACGCCGGCACGTCGAACTCGTTCGGTCGCACCTCGAAGCCCCAGGTGTCGGTCGCGATCGCGGCGATCTCGGTGCGGTGCAGCCAGCCGGCGGTGGTGAGCGAGAGCCCGGGGGCGGGGCCACCGGCGTAGTCGCCCCAGCCGTCACGACGGGCGCGCGTGTAGTGGCCGGTGCGCACGAGCACGATGTCGCCGCGACCGATCCGCACCCCCTCGGCCGCCGCGCACGCGTCGAGGTCGTCGGCGGTGATGGCGTGACCGTCGGCGAGCTCGCCGGTCTCGGGCGCGAGGTGGCGGCCGAGGTCGAGCAGCACACCGCGCGAGACGATGACGTCGGCCGCGTGCTCGATTCCGGTGACCAGGTCGCCGTCGCTGGTGACGACGTCGCCCGCGCGGCGGCCGTTCCATGCGAAGCCGTGGTCGAAGATGTGGCCGAGGCCGTCCCACTGGGTCGAGCACTGCAGGGGCATCGAGATGACGTCGTCGGCTCCGCCGATGCCGTGGGGGAAGCCCTGGTTACCGCGCTCGGCGTCGGTTCCCGTGTCGGTCATCGTGTGCACCGGATTGGTGCGTCGGCGCCAGCCCTTCTGCGGGCCGTCGGTGTCGAAGGGTTGCGACAGCGAGATCGAGACGCCGTCGCGCACCAGTGCGGCGGCCGCCCGGCGTTTCTCGGCGTCGATGAAGTTCAGGGTGCCGAGCACGTCGTCATCGCCCCACCGCCCCCAATTGCGGTAAGCCTCGGCGCGCGCCGCGATCTCGGACTCGGGGTTCTGGCGGTCGAGGTCGGCCGGGTTCTCGGACGGCGTCATTCCGCGTCCTCCGCCACGCACCGCACGACCTGGGTGCCGAGCGCGCCGATGGTTCCCGTCATCACGTCGCCGTCGCGCAGGAAGCGCTTCCAGTGCTGTCCGTTGCCGGCGGGGCTGCCGGTCAGCAGCAGGTCGCCGGGCAGGAGCGGGTGGGTCTGCGACGCCGCCGAGACGAGCGCCGGCACGTCGAACAGCAGGTCGGACGTCGAGGCATCCTGCATCACCTGACCGTTCAGTTCGAGGCGCACGGGGGTGTCGGCGGGGTCGACGAAGTGCGCGGGGACGAGCAGCGGGCCCGTCGGCAGGAACCCGGGCGCGTTCTTCGCCCGGTACCAATCGGTGCCGATCTCTTTCATGTCCTTGCGGAACACGAGGTCGCGCGTGGTCACGTCGTTCACGATCGTGTACCCGGCGACGTGGTCGAGGGCGTCTTCGCGCGAGACGCGGAACGCCTCGCGGCCGATGACGACGGCCAGCTCCAGCTCCCAGTCGTGCACCTCGCTGTACGCGGGCAGGACGAGGGGAACGTCGTCGCCGACGACGCAGGCGGTCAGGCCGATGAAGAAGTACGGCTCGCCGCTGCGGGCGCGCTCGTCCATCATGTCGGCGGCGAACGCCCGGGCCTCGTCGGGCGTGCGGTCGGTGTTCTGCGTCAGGCCTGCGGCCACGAGCTCGATGACGTGCTCGCGGTAGTTGGCGCCGGTCTGCAGCACCTGCCGCGGCTCGACGGGGGCGGTGAGGGTGACGTCGGTGATGGGTCGCCACTCCCCCGGCGCGTCCGCGAAGGCGGCGATGCGGTCCCAGTCGGGGTCGGCGAGGAAGACGTTCAGACCGCCGCCCAGCACGGCTGCGTCGAGCGGGCGGATGCGGTCGCCGGCCACGAGGCCGACGCGCACGGCATCCCCGTCGCGATAGCGGGCGAGTGCGTAAGGTGCGGTCGTCATGTCATTCTCACTTTCCCCGACCGGGATCGTCAGTCAGCCCCGGCCCTGCTGGGCGTAGGGGTTCAGCAGTGCGTCCTTGATCTCGTCGGGCACACCCTCTTCGGTGGCGCTGGGGCCGTCGGCGGGCGGGAACGACTCGGTCATCGACATCGGCATGGCGCCGTTGCGGTACATGTTGTTCGAGCCGAGCGAGGGCTTCCAGGTGTTGGCCTCCCAGTCGGGCACGTAGTTGCGGTAGCCGCCCGTGTTCAGCTCGATACGCAGGCTCGACGGCTCGCGGTAGTAGAGGAACGTCTGCTCGCCGATGCCGTGAATGTTCGGACCGTATTCGATCGGCACGCCGTTCTCCATGAGCGTGTCGGCGGCGATGAGGAGCTCTTCGCGGGTGTCGACCCAGAAGGCGTAGTGGTTCACGCGACCGGCACGGCTCGATCCGTCGAGCACGACGCCGAGGTCGTGCGACTTCTCGTTCGTGGTGAGCACCGAGAACACCGAGATGGGCGCCTCGTCGAGCACGGTGCGCGCCATGAAGCGGAAGCCGAGCGTGTCGACGTACCACTGCACGAACGCGTCGACGTCCTTGGCCGCGACTGTGACGTGGTCGAGCTGGCGCGGGGCACCGGCGATCGGGCTGCGCTTCTCGGGACGGTCGGGGTAGATCGAGGCGGTGTGCGGCTCGGCACGGTGACGCTCGACGTCCCAGTGCAGGGTCATGTTGTGCCCCTGCGGACCGGTGAAGCGGAACGCGCGCCCGATGCCGCGTCCCTCGAACCACTCGCCCTCGATGCCGGCGGCCTGCACGCGCTTCGCGGCCTCTTCGAGTGCCTCGGCCGACGAGGTGCGCCAGGCCATGGTCTCGAGAGCCGGCTCGTCGCCCTGGGCGACGACGACGGAGTAGGCGTAGTAGTCGCCCCAGCAGCGGAGGTACACACGGCCGTCTTCGCGGGCGACCTCGGTCAGCCCCACCTGGTTGACGTAGAAGTCCACCGAGGCCTCGACATCAGGAGTCGTGATCGCGACGAACGACAGATGAGAGAGAAGCTTGATCATCTTCGATCCTTTCGGTGAATCGGGTCGTTCCGACTCTTCTTCCACTATCCGACCGAAGTCGGTATCAGGGAACCCGATTCTGTGGATGCCGGACATCGGCCTGACTGATCAGCCCGTCGCGAGAACGTCGTCGTGTCGCAGGTCGTCGAGATCGGCGAGGACCGCCCCGGTGGCGACCGCCTCGATCACCCGACGGAGCCCCAACCGCTCGGCCGATTCCCGCCGCGACGAGACGATCCTGCGTCCTCGTTCGTCGTCGTGGGCGACCTGCGTCGTCATCGTCGCGGCATCCACCCGCACCTCGACCCTCCGCTGGCCCAGCGCGAGCGCCGTCACCGCGCCACCCGCCCCCGACGGACCACCGCGACCCCCGCCCGCGACCGCGCGGGTGACGCTCGCACCCCCCGCGGCGCCGCGGAGCGCGAGGGTGGCGGCGAGCGGGGTCACCGCGCGGGCCACGACCTCGAGCGGGCCCCCGCCCAGCACCCGCGCCCACCCGACGGCGTCGCGAAGAAGGGTGGCGGCATCGGCCGGCGGCCCCCACGCGTCGAGGGTGACGTGCAGCGGGGCGAGGGGCGGTTCCGCATCGGCCGTCACGTCGGCGCGCAGACGTCGACGCACCACCACGACAGGAACGGGCAGGTCGCGCAGTGCACGGTGCACGGCCTCGGATGCCGGACGGGGCTCATCGAGCACGATCCCGGCCGCATCACGGGCGTCGGACACGCGGTCCCACCACGCTCCTCGACCGTCGATCACGCGTACGGGCCCCGCGTCGGTCGGATCGGCGAGCCGGGCACGCGGCGCCAGCTCGGCGATGGCCGCCCGGTAGGCGGGAAGATCGGTCGAGACGGCGACGGCGGTCATGACGCGCTCCCGGCGGGTGCGGGTGCGGGTGCGGGTGCGGGTGCGGGGACGGTCGGGCCGGCGCTCGGGGCGGGCGCGACGACCGAGCCCGGGGCGCCCCCGCCTCGGATCACCGCCGCGGCCGCGTCGGCGACGGCGAGCACGAAGGCCGCGTCGGCGCGGAGCTCGTCGTACTCCATGGCCGTGTCGCCGCGGAGCAGAGCCGCGAGGGCCCCCCATTCGGCGTCGTAGCCGTCGCGCCGGTCGAGGGGATACACGGTCTCGACACCGCGTGCGTCGCGCACCGCGATGCGGGCACTCCCCGCGTGCACGAAGGGCGGCGGGAAGTCGACGTCGATGCGGTCACCGGCCGTCGCGATGCTCACGCGCCAGAGCGAATCCGCCCCCTCGGGAACCATCAGCACGGTGAAGCGCACCACCGCATCGGCCGAGCGGAGCCCGAGATCGAAGCCGATCGGCGCGATCGGGCGCGCCCACGCCACCTCGGTGGCATCCGGAACGAGGTCGCGCACGAGGGGCAGGTCGTGCACGGCGAGTCCGACGATGAGCTGGCGCACGATCGCGGCGCTCTGCGCGGGGTCGGACAGATCCAGCGGGGGCCTCGCCGATCCGGGCGGGGCGGGCAGCGGCTCGCCCATGACGAGCGCGTGATAGCGGTCGTTGGGCGAGAGGCACAGGGTGACGGTGACCGCCGCGATGCGCCGGTCGATGGCATCCAGGTGGTGAGTCGCACGTACCCACGCGGGGTCGAACAGGTGGTTCGTGCCGACGACGAGCAGGGCGCCCGCCGCGGCGCAGGCGGCGACGATCTGCTCCGCCTCGTCGAGGGAGGTCGCCAGGGGTTTCTCGCAGAAGAGGGCGCGGCGACCGGCGGCCAGGCTCGCCCGCACGTGCGCGGCGTGCTGCGCGGGCGGGCTGCAGATGGCCACGACGTCGACGTCGGGATCGGCCAGCAGGGCGTCGAGACCCGACGAGGAGCGGGCGCCGAACCGCTCGGCGATCGCCGCCGCCCGGCCGCTGCCCGCGTCGCTGACGTGGACGAGCCGGAAGTCACCGGCCGTGCGCGCCAGGGTCGGGGCGTGCAGCGCGGCGACCCCCGGCCCCGCCCCGATGATGCCTACGCCCCACGCCATGTCCGCTCCCTCGCGTCCACTTCAGCACAAAAAACGCTGAAGTCAGAGACTAATGAACCATAGATGGGGCCAAACCGGCAGTCGCGGGGCGGGCTTGTGTGAAGATCAACGCATGGCCAACGTGTCCACCCTCCGCTTCGGCGCGCAGACCGATGAGGTCACGAGCCTGCTGCGCATCGTCAACATGGTCCGCCTCGGCGAAGCCGTCACCCGGCCCGAGATCGGTCGCGTCACCGGACTCGGCCGCGGCGTCGTCGCACAGCGCGTCGACCGCGCCGTCGAGATGGGCTTCCTCGAAGACGCCGAGTACGCCCCGTCCTCGGGCGGCCGCGCTCCCCGCACCCTGCGCTTCCGCGCCGAGCGGGGCCGCATCGTCGTGTGCGCCCTCGGCGGGCTCCACATCCACGTGGGAGTGACCGACCTCGACGGCGAGATCATCGACGAGGCGCACCGCGTCTGGGACATCGCCCGCGGCCCCGACGAGACGCTCGCCACCGCCACCGCCATGGTCGATGAGTTGCTCGCCGGCGACGACGGCTCTCCCGTCTGGGCCCTCGTGGTGGGCCTGCCCGGACCCGTCGACTTCGAGACCGGACGCCCCGTGGCCCCGCCGATCATGCCCGGCTGGAACGGCTTCGACGTGCGCGGCGCCTTCGAGCAGCGCTACGACGCCCCCGTGTGGGTCGACAACGACGTCAACCTGCTGGCCGCCGGCGAACGCGCACGGCGCCGCGACGAGGGCGTCGACCTCATCTACTGCAAGGTGGGCACCGGCATCGGCGCGGGGCTCGTGTCGCACGGGCGTCTGCACCGCGGCGCCAACGGCGCGGCCGGCGACGTCGGCCACGTGCGCGTGCCCGGCGCCGAGCAGACCTGCCGCTGCGGCAAGACCGGGTGCCTCGAGGCCGTGGCCGGCGGGTGGGCGCTCGTGCGCGACGCCCGCGCCGCGATCGCGGGGGGCGCCACCGGCGCTCTGGCCGCGATCTCGGCATCCGGCAAAGACCTCGCCCCCGAAGACATCGCCCTCTCGGCCGAGCGGGGTGATGCCCTCGCCATCTCGCTCGTGCAGGCCGGGGCGCGTCAGATCGGCGAGGCCGTGGCCGCCCTGGTCAACATGTTCAACCCGAGCGTCATCGTGATGGGGGGTGCTCTCGCCTCGGCCGGCGAGCTCTTCCTCGCCGAGGTGCGCCACCGCGTCTACGAGCTCTCGCTGCCGCTGGCGACGCGCGACCTGACGATCAAGGTGAGTGAGAACGACAGCCGCGAGCCGCTCCGCGGGGGCGTCGATCTCGCGCAGGAGCAGCTGTTCGAGATCAGCCTTCCCCGATGGTTCGGCGAGGGACGCCCGACGGTCGCCGCGGTGCACGGCACGGTCGACTAACTTCTTCCTTTTTTCGACATTAGTCGTTAGGTTGTGAGCGGAAGCGCGCCACGGGGTGCGCCGCGACACGAGGACGTGCCCGCCATGACCCTTTCCGCTCTGCGCGACGACGCTCTGCGCTCGTCTCCCGAACGCTCCGGCGACGTGCCCGGCGTCTCCGCCGGCACCGAGGTACGGCTGTCCCTGCCGTGGATCCGTTCCCTGCCGCTCGCGAGCCTGCTCGACCCCGTCGTGCATGTCGGAGGCCGTCGATACGATCCCGTCATCGTGCTCGGCGATCGCCGCCTCGCCGCGGCCGACCTCGCCGACGAAGAAGGGTGGTGGTACCTGCAGGATCGCGTCGTATTGGGAATCCCGGATGCCACGACCCCCGGCATCCACGAGGTGTCGGTGTCGTTCCGGCTCCAGATCCCGTACCTGCCCGGCGGGCCGGGCGATCCCCTGCGTCTGCCGTTCGTCTTCACGAGGGAGCTCGAGAGGGACGCGACGGCGTCGAGCGTGTCGCGCGATGTGTCGGGCGATGTGGCGCGCGATGTGACCCCCGATGTGGGGCGCGACGCGGCGGGCGATGCGGCGCGCGATGCGGAGGGGCTGTCGTGACGATTCCTGCGGAGTGGACGCTGGCGGCGAGCGCCTTCAACGTCACCCCCGAGGTCGTGCGCGCCGAGCGCTCGGCCCCCGACCTCGCCCTCACGCTCGTGGAGCGCGGCATCGCGACGGCCATCGAGATCGAGCTGGGCCAGATGTGGCGTGGGTTCCCCGACCCGCCCGCCGCCGAGACGACGGCGTTCCACGACCGGCTCGCCGCCGCCGGAGGGCGTGTGAGCATCGTGGGCGTGAGCATCGACGAGTTCGCGCGCGGACGACGGCGCACGGATGCCGAACGCCGGGCGTTCCTCGAACCGCAGCTGCGCGCCGCGGCGAGCGCGGGAGCCGCGGGCGTGCGCCTGCCCATCGGACAGGCCGGATCGCTGCTCGCGGACCTCGTGCCCCTGCTCGACGAGCTCGATCTCGTGCTGTACGAAGAGGCGCAGGGGCATCAGACCCCGACCGATCCGGGCACGGCCACCGCGTACGACCGCATCGCCGAACTCGACACCCCGCGCGTGCGGTTGCTGCTCGACATCAGCATGCTCATGCCGGCCCTGCCGGTCACCTACCTCGAGAAGCTCAAGCGCGGCGGCCTCCCCGCGGATCTCGTGCGGCGCCTGCGCGACGAGTGGCGCGACCCCGCCACCCACGGCGCGGTGATCGACGTGCTCCGCTCCGGCGGGGTGCCGGGACCGGTGCACATGCTCTACATGAACCTGCTGGTGCGCTTCGGTCGCTCGAACGTGGCCGACCTGGCATCCGTTCTGCCCCTGCTCGGGGCGCTGCACCTGAAGTTCTGGGATCTCGACGACGCCGACGGGCGCGTGTCGACGCCGATCCGCGAGGTGGGGCGGGCGCTGCGCGCCACGGGCTTCGCCGGCACGCTCTGCAGCGAGTGGGGCGGTCAGGAGTGGCTCGACGACGACCCGTGGGAGATGACCGAACGGCACCTGGCCCTCGCTCGCACGGTGCTCGCTCCCGCCTGAGCTCCGGCGAGTCGCCACGATCTGTCGCTCAGGTGGGCGCGCGAGCGACAGATCGCGGCGACTCATGGCGCCCCGTCAGCGCGGCTGCAGTCCGGCGGCTCGGTAGATCTCGTCGACCACCCGCATCGTCCCCACGCCGCGGCGGGCGTCGAGGATGCTCGGCGACCCGTCACCCAGCACCGTGACGAGGTGCTCGAGCTGGCGCGCGTAGCTGTTCTCGTCGGGGTCCGCGGCGACCGAGCGCAGCACGGAACCGTCGGTCGAGGTCACCGTGAGGGTCGCCCCCCACTGCGGCACGATCACGCTCGTCGCCCAGAGCGATGCGGCGCTGCCATCGACCCGCACCCACATCGCCCCCGCGTCGTCGCCGAGGAACGAGGCGCGCAGCAGGGCGGGGATGCCACCGGGCAGGCGCAGCTCGGCATCGGTCTGCAGGTCGATCCGCGGATCGGCGTCGGAGATCTGCGCCGTGGCCGACACCACCTCGGGCTCGCCCCACGCCGCGCGCAGCAGGTCGACGGCGTAACAGCCCACGTCCATGACCGCTCCGCCGGCCAGGTCGCCGTCGAGGCGGATGTTCCCGGGCTGCACGACGAAGTGCGGAATGCTGAAGTCGATCTCCACCAGCTTCACCTCGCCGAGCACGCCCGAACCGATCGTGTCGAGAAGGTCGGCGATGAACCCGTGCAGGCGGTAGTGGAACCCGACGAAGGCGCGGCGCCCGGCGGCATCCGCCGCATCGGCGATCGCCGCGGCCGTGGTGCCGTTCGCCGAGAGCGGCTTCTCGCACAGCACGTGTTTACCGGCGGCCAGCGCCCGCGTCGCCCACTCGGCGTGCACGACGGGCGGCAGCGCCAGGTAGACGAGGTCGACGCGGGGGTCGGCCAGGACGGCGTCGTAGTCGCCCCACGCGGGCAGGTCGAGACGGTCGGCGAAGGCCCGCGCCCGCTCGGGATCGCGCGCGCCGATCGCCACGACCTCGACCCCGTCGACGCCCCGGGCCGGCTCGACCATCGCGCGTTCGGCGATCCCGCCCGCGCCGAGGATGCCGACGCCGAGCATCACCCCTCGCCGTGGTAGTACGGCCACGGGTTGATGCGGCGGTCGCCGCGACGGTCGGGCCCGGTCAGCGTGACCTCGCCGGTCGCCGCCCACTCGACACCCCGCGGGAACATGCGGATGAACTCGATGCGACGGAACGTGTCGATGTCGTGGCCGATCGTGATGGTGAACGACCGACCCGCGCCGTACTCGTTGATCCAGGCGAGGGGCTGCTCGGTGTTGATACCGGGGAGCGCCGCGATGCCGCCCTCGGGGATGTCGACCGGGTAGTGCGACATCGGCCACACGGGCGCCTTCTCGTACGCTTCGAGGTCGTCGAAGGTCGTGAGCAGCACCTGGGCACCGTCGTACATCTGCACCCCGACGAGGATGTCGTCGCCGGTGACGGTCCAGGTCGCGTTGATGCCCTCGGTGATCGGATGCCGCGGCTCGGTCGTGCGCAGCTGCGCCTCGCCCCACGGGCGGGGGCGTAGGCCCGTCTCCCACGCGCTGAGCTTGGCTCCGCGCATGACGTTGTACTCCTCGGGGTACCCCCAGCGGTCCTCTTGAGCGGCGGAACCGTGGAACCACACGATGCCCTTGCCCTCGTCGTGCACGAAGCGCAGGATCGCGGCATCCGTCTCGCCGCCGAACCCGGTGGCGATGTCGTGGTAGCCGTCGCGGCCCTCGAAGATGACGATGAGCACGTCGTACTTGTCGATGACGCTCGCGGGAAGGCCGCGGGGATCCTCCACGACGCGGACGGTGAAGCGCCCGGTGTCTTCGAGGAGCGTGGTGATCCACTGGTTGTGCAGGCGGAAGCTGCGGTGCGCGTTGTCGTGCTCGATCGTCATGTGACCCGAGAGGATCAGGACCTTCAGGGTGTCGGTCACGGGTCAGCCTCTCGAGGAGAACGCGGCGTCGAACAGCTGGTGCGGCGGGGTGATCTCGCCGAGCTTGCGCACGAAGGCGAGCGCCTCGGGGCCGCCGACGAGGCGGTCCATTCCGGCGTCCTCCCACTCCACGCTCGTGGGTCCGTCGTAGCCGATGGCGTTGAGCGCGCGGAAGAGCGGCTCCCACGGCACGTCGCCGTGCCCGGTCGAGACGAAGGTCCACCCGCGGCGCGGGTTGTCCCACGAGAGGTGCGAGCCGAGAACGCCGTTGCGACCGTCGAGGCTGGTCGTGGATTCCTTGCAGTGCACGTGGAAGATGTGGTCGGCGAAGTCGAGCACGAACGCGACCGAGTCGAGCTGCTGCCAGACGAAGTGCGACGGGTCGAAGTTGAAGCCGAAGCTCGGGCGGTGGCCGATGGCCTCGAGGGTCTTCTTCGCGGTCCAGTAGTCGTAGGCGATCTCGGAGGGGTGCACCTCGAGCGCGAAGCGCACGCCGACCTCTTCGAACACGTCGAGGATCGGATGCCAGCGCGCGGCGAAGTCCTCGTAGCCGCGCTCGATCATGGCGTCGGAGGCGGGCGGGAACATCGCCACGTACTTCCAGATGCTCGACCCGGTGAAGCCGGTGACCGTCGTGACCCCGAGCTTCGCGGCGAACCGCGCCGTGTTCTTGAGGTCTTCCGCCGCACGCTGCCGCACGCCCTCGGCGTCCCCGTCGCCCCAGACGCGGGAGGGCACGATGTCGTGGTGCCGCTCGTCGATGGGATCGTCGCAGACGGCCTGGCCGACGAGGTGGTTGGAGATCGTCCAGACCTTCAGGCCGTTCTTCTCGAGGATGTCGAGGCGGGACTGCACGTAGTCGGCGTCGTCCCAGCGCGAGACGTCGATGTGGTCGCCCCAGCAGGCGATCTCGAGGCCGTCGTAGCCCCACTCGCCCGCCAGGCGGGCGACCTCTTCGAAGGGCAGGTCGGCCCACTGGCCGGTGAACAGGGTGATGGGGCGGGCCATGGCGGCGGTCCTTTCAGAGAGCGGGAACGGGCGAGCCGACGCGCGTCCACGCGGAGTCGGCGGCACTGCTGCGCTCGACGGCGTCGAGCACGCGCTGCACGCGCAGGCCGTCGTCGAACGAGGGGTGGGGGTCGGTGCCGGCGGCGATCGCCTCGACGAGGTCGACGACCTGGTGGCTGAAGCCGTGCTCGTAGCCGAGCATGTGGCCGGCGGGCCACCACGCCGAGACGTAGGGGTGCTGCGGCTCGGTGACGAGCACCTGGGTGAAGCCCTGGCGCCCCTCGGGGGCGGTGCGGTCGTAGAACCGCAGGCTGTTGAGGTCTTCGAGGTCGAACGCGAGCGCGCCGCGATCACCCGACACCTCGATGGTCAGGGCGTTCTTGCGCCCGGTCGCGAAGCGCGTCGCTTCGAACGAGACGAGTGCGCCGTTCGTGAGGCGTCCGGTGAAGAGGGCGACGTCGTCGACGGTGACGGCGCCTCTCTCGATGCCCCCCGCCCCCTTCGACAGTCCCATGGACCCGTCGGTGGGCAGGGGGCGTTCGGCCACGATCGTGTCGATCGTGCCCGAGACCCTCTCCACCCCGAGGTCGGTCACGAACTGCGTCATGTCGATGATGTGCGCGCCGATGTCGCCGAGCGCCCCGGAGCCGGCGTGCTCCTTCTGCAGACGCCAGGCGAGCGGCGTCTCGGGATCGACGAGCCAGTCCTGGCGGTATGCCGCGCGCACCTGCTGCACGGTGCCGACGGCTCCCTCGGCGATCATGTCGCGCAGCAGTGTGACGGCGGGAACCCGGCGGTAGGTGAAGCCCACCATCGACCGGACGCCACGAGCCCGGGCGCGCCCGGCCGCCTCGGCCATCGCTTCGGCTTCGGCCACGGTGTTGGCCAGCGGCTTCTCGCAGAGCACATGCTTACCGGCCTCGAGGGCGGCGATCGCGATCTCGGCGTGGGATTCCCCGGGCGTGACGATGTCGACGATGTCGATGTCGTCGCGCGCGATGACCTCGCGCCAGTCGGTGGCCGACTCGGCCCAGCCCCATTTCGCGGCGGCCGAGGCCACGGCATCCGCGTTGCGTCCGACGACCACGGTCATCTCGACCGCGCGCGGCAGGTCGAACATACGCGGCGCCTGGCGCCACCCGACGGAGTGGGCGGCGCCCATGAAGCCGTAGCCGATCATGGCCACGCGGAGGGGCTGGGCGTTCGTCATGCCAGGACCAGTTCGCGCTCGACAGGGACGCGGTTGGTGACGTAGCGGCCGGGGCCGCCGTCGGCGCCCGGCATGATCTGCATGTAGAGCAGACGCATGGTCAGGACGACCTCGACGGTGACGGTCTCGCCCGCCGCCGGCGGGGTGTCGAGGTGGATGAGCACGTCGGGGCGGTCGGCGACGAACCAGAGAGTCTCGGACTGCTCGGGCAGTTCTTCGATCCGATATTCGCGGCTCTCGAGCGAGAAGCGCAGGTCGTCGGCGGCGACGGCGACGCCGTTCACCGTGACGCCGACGTTGTCGACGGCCGACAGCCAGAGGCTGCGGTACCAGGGCAGCTGCACCGAGACGGCGAGGCCGTCGTCGGTGCGTCGGACGTCTTTCTCGGCGAAGAGGGAGTTGTGGGTGGCCATGGTGTCTCCTAGGCGAACGTGTCGGTGAAGCTCGCGTGCGCGACGGGCGGCACCGGCTCGAGCTTCTGCGTGGTTTCGGGGCTGTAGGGGTGGTTGGTGTCGCGCACCGGCTCATCGGCCGGCGGCATGAACACGGGCTTGCCGTCGTCGCCGAAGTACATGAGATCGAGGTCGAACGCGCCCTGGTTCTTCAGGCCGAAGCTGACCCAGTTCTCTTCGAAGGGGGCGCGGGCGAGCTCGTAGCAGCGGAAGGTCCAGAACTTCCACTCGCCGTCCTGCTTGCGGAAGTCGATGGCGTACTTGCACCACACCCAGTGCGCCCAGACCTTCTTGCCGAGCACCTCGGTGGGCGAGTACATGTCGGGGAACGCTTCGGCGACGGTCGGGTCGGTCAGGCCCGACTCGGTGCCCGCCATCATCCAGACGCCCTTGGCGGTCTCGCCGTCGGCGGCCACCTCGATGACCGGGGTGTTCGTCGAGTGCAGGATGAGCTTGCCCTCGGGGTGCGGGCGTCCGCGGTGGTAGTCGGTGACGCTCTGCCAGGTCGTGTACTGGCCGGCGTTGGTGTACCGCGCCCGAATGCCCTCGGTGCCCTCCTTCACCCACAGCGGGATGATCTGCTCGTCCTCGAACGCGTTGTGCAGGTACATGTACCGGTTGAACAGGTTCTCGACCTGCCCGCGGTCCTCGGCGCGTTGCGCCAGGGCGTGGGCGGCCTCGACCTGGTCGCGCAGGCGTGCGACCTCGGCGATCAGATCGGCGACGGATGCTTCGGTGGCGGTGTTCGACATGCTCACTCCTTCGTGTGCGCGACGGTTCAGGCGAGCTGATGTGCGGCTGACTGCTCCGCGACGGTGTCTTCGATGGCCGTGCGCATGAGCGTGTGCTGCTTCTTGACGAGGTCGATCGGGTCGCTCTCGCCGAGGTCGCTGAACGCGTGGCCTTCCCACTCGCTCGAGAGGTAGCCCTCGTACCCGCCGAGCACGAACTGCTTCACGATGCGCGGGATGTCCATGGCCGGCTCTTCGCCGTCGGCGCCGATGTCGTAGAACTTCGCGTGCACGTGGAAGATCTGCGGCATGATGTCGAGCCACTCCTCCGGAGCGACGAGACCGTGCATGTTGAAGGCCAGACGCGTGAAGGGTCCGAAGCGCAGGAAGTCGACGCCCTCGCCCGAGAGGTAGTCCTCGAACTTCTGGTTGCGCACGTGCATGGGCGTGGGGTCGTGCCAGATCTCGTCCATGACCGAGAAGTGCTTCTCGTCCATGCCCATCTGCCCGAGGGTGCGCAGCAGCGTCGGCGACAGCGAGTGCATGGTCGACGAGAAGTCGGCGGTGAAGCCGAGGCGGTCCGACTGCAGCTCCTCGTACATCTCGCGCATCTCGAGCACCTTGGGGTCGTTGGGCCCCGACGGTGCGTGGATCTCGTACCCGAGCTTCTGGTCGTACTTCTCGGCGAGGGGGAGCAGGCTCCGCAGCAGCTCCTTGCCGTGCGAGCGGATGACGATCTTCTTGAAGCCGAGGGTGTGCGCGGCCTTCAGCTGACGGGCGAGGAAGTCGTGCTCCTCGTCGAGCGTCATGTCGCGGCTCTTGCGGCGGCCCATGTCGAGGTTCGTTCCGACGGCGCTGGCTTCGAGGCCGTACTTCTCGAGCGAGTCGAACCAGAGCTTCACGAAGTCGGCGTCGACGTCGGGGTACGAGCGCAGCAGCTGCGCGAAGTTGAACTCGACGCCCGGGCCGATGCCCTGGTCGTGCACCTCTTTGATGAGGGTCTCGGGGGTGTACTGCCCCGCGGCGAACTCGCTGGTCATCGAGTAGAGCGTGGTGCCGAGCTTGATGCCGGTTCCGGCGATGCCGTCACTCATGTGAGGGGTCCTTTCGGGATGCGCACGTGCGTGCGCGAAGTCGGGTGCGCGCGGGGGCGCGGAGAGGGGATGCGCGAGGGTGCGCGAAGGAGGGGTCAGGCCCGCACGGCGTGCGAGAGGTGCGCGTCGAGGGCGCGGCGCGCCTCGGCGGCATCCGTGATCATGCGCGAACCGGCCGCTTCGGCCGCCGTCCGCTGCACGAGCTGCTCACCCCGGATGATCTCGAACGGGCTCTGCCAGTGGTTCCAGTGCCAGCCCTCGTACTCGCTCGAGACGGCGCCGCTGTATCCGTTGTCCACCAGCAGGGTGATGAGGTCGGCGACGGGGACCGAGGGTTCCTGGCCGTTCTCGTCGATGCCGAAGAACTTGCCGTGCACGTGCTTCACCCACGGCATGATCTCGAGCCAGTCGTCGACGCGCGCCGGGCCGAAGAGCCCGGTGCCGTTGATGCCGAAGTCGATGCCGAGGTCGGGGCGGCCGTACTGGTGACCGAGTCCGATGAAGCGGCCGAAGCGCTGGCCGTGCTCGGCCTGGTCGGCCGGCGGGCCCTGCTCGTAGTACTCGTCCCACAGGGCGACGACGGCCGAGAGAAGCTCCTCCGAGGCCCCGCGGCGGCGGTACGCCTCGATGAGCGAGGGGGCGAAGCCGCTGACCGTGGCACCCCAGTCCATCGTGAAGCCGAGGAAGGGCGACCCGACCTTCTCGTAGCGGTCGCGGAGCGCGAGGATGCGCGGGTGCGAGGCGTACTGGTCGGCGTGCACCTCGAGGGCGAGCGTGACGCCGTACTCCTCGGCGATGGGGGCGAGGGCCTCCATCGAGTCGGGGGTGATCGAGATCTGCACGCGGGCGATGGGGAAGCCGAGCTTCGCTGCCGCCGCGATCTGCTTGCGCATGTAGGCGAGGAGCTCGTCCTGGTTCATGAGCGCGTCGGGCCGCAGGCCGATGTCGGCGTTGACCGCGAGCGAGGTGCGCACGAGCCCCACCTCGTCGATGAGGTCGTTGAAGCGGCCGGCGAACCGGTCGTCGATCTCGGGGAAGCCGCGGAAGCTCGAGAAACCGATGATCTCCAGTCCCGGGCCGAAGCCTTCGGCCGCGGTCTTGCGGATCAGCTGGTCGAGGTCGTACTCGCGGCCGTGGAAGGCGCGGGTGAAGCTGTAGAGGGTGACGCCCTGGATGGGGGTGCCCTTCTGCTGAGCGGTCATGCGCGGGCCTCCTCGACCTGGCGAGCGGTCATCGTCTTGGTGTCGTGCTCCTCGATGTGGAGCACCTGGTCGTCGGCGATGATGATGTAGGGGATGTAGAGCTCGAGATCGACGCGCACCTCGTGCTCTCCGGCATCCGCGGGGACATCCCCCGACAGGACGGCGGAGTCGGTGGGGAACCACCACTGCTCGGTGTTCGTCTTCATCTCGGCGAAGGTGAACTCCTCGCCGTTCATGCTCCACCGCAGGGAGTCGGCGGGCGCCTCGACGCCGTCGACGGTCAGTGTGGCTCCCGAGATGCAGGATGCCGGCAGCGCCCGGTACCAGGGCAGGCGCACCTCCACCGACGCGCGCCCGTTCCGGGCGGTGAGCGTCCCCTGCTCGATGATGCGATCCGGGATCACGATGACCTCCTCGTCGGTGCGACCGAAGCCGCAGACCTCTTTGTCTTGATTTCTACATTCTAATGTCTGTTTCCTGCATAAGCAAGGAGATCAGGTGAGGGATGCCGCGATCCTCCGCGCCCCGCGCACCGCCAACGCCACCGAGGTGAGCGTCGGATTGCACGCCGTCGACGTCGGGATGACGCCGTTTCCCGCCACGAAGAGCCCCGGCACGCCCCACACCTGACTGTCGGTGTCGCACACGCTCGTGCCGTCGTCGGCGACGCCCATCCGCGTCGACCCCTGGTAGTGCAGCGACGATCCGGGGGGCAGCGTGAACGGTCGACTGTCGAGGGGATCGCCGACGGCCTCGCCCAGGCGCACGATCTCGTGCCGCGCCCGCTCGATGACCTCGTGGTCGCGGGCGGTGAGCCGGTAGTGGATGCGCGGGGCCGGCATCCCGTAGCCGTCGACGTACGCGTCGTCGAACGCCACCCGGTCGTCGGCCTGCAGGTCCTTCGCGCAGAACAACCCCAACCCCACGATCGAGCCCGGCACGACCGGATCGTCTTCGGCGAGGGGGATCGGCGAGGCGTCGAGCTGCATGATCTGCCCGTGAAAGGGCGAGCCGTCGATGAAGGGCACCCAGCTGACACCGCTGTACTCGGCGAGTCCCGTCGCGGGCGCGTCGGCGCCCAGCGGCGGCATGTCGCGCAGGCGGGCCGCGAAGACGATCTGCGCCTGGTCGTTGAGGTAGCGACCGAGGGCGTCGGGACGCACGCCCGAGGCCCACAGCAGCTGCGGCGAGCGGAGGGCGTCGGCGGCGACCACGACGAATCGCGCCGCGACCTCGTGCTCCTCGCCCGAACGCAGGTCGCGCACGACCACGCCCGCCGCCCGCCCCGCCGTCACCACGACCGAGGTCACGAGCGACTCGTCGATCAGCGTGAACCCGGGGTTCTCGCGCGTGACGTCGCCGAGCACCACGTCGGACCCCGACCACACCAGGCGGCCGTCGTCGCGGCGATGCGCGGCCAGCGGCATCCGCTGCACTCTCGTGGCCTCCACGCGGCCCTCGTCGACCGCCGCGGAGAGGCGCTCGCGCACGATCGCACCGAAGGGCGCCCCATCGAACGCGTCGGTGCGCACCCCGAGCAGCCGCTCGCCCTCGGTGAGCAGCTCGTCGAGGTCGGGCAGGAAGTCGATGCGCTCGCTGTCGTTCGGGCGCGGGCAGGCGCCCGTCCAGTGCGCCGACATGCCGCCGACGTTGCTCGACATCGCCGCGACCGGCATGCCGTCCTCACCGTCGAACGCGTAGCCGTCGTCGAGCAGGTAGGTTCCGGGCCGTGCGCCGCGCACCCCGGCCTTCGCCGCGCCGGGGTTGGCGACCTTGGCTCCGCGCTCCCCCGGGCCCTCCGACGCCGCCTGCGCGCGGGCGCGCTCCGCGGGGTCGGCGATGTTCTTCACGTGCGCACCGGGAGGGTTCGACACGGTCGGACCGACCTCGAACATCGCGATGGTCGCACCCGGCGCCTGCTCCGACAGGATCCGCGCGTACGCGGCTCCCGTCGGACCGCTGCCGACGATGACGACGTCGACCGAACCGGGGTACTGCCGGGCGCTCATGCCGAGCGCGCGATCTCGACGACGTGGGCGACCGAGGCCTCCGACGCGGTGGTCGGGTAGTACTCCAGGCCCACCGGGCCGTCGTAACCGCTGGCGCGGAGCAGGCCGAAACGCTCGGTCCAGTCGAGCTCGCCGGTGCCGGGCTCGCCGCGGCCGGGAGCATCGGCGAGCTGCACGTAGTGCACGAGGTCGCCGGCGTTCTCGAGCTCGGCCCGCATGTCCTCGCCCTCGACGGCCGAGTGGTAGATGTCGTACAGCACGCCGAAGTGCGGCGAAGCGACACCGCGGGCGACGTACACGGCCTCCGATGTGCGGTCCAGCAGCGACCCCGGGTGGTCGACGCGCACGTTCACCGGCTCGAGTACCAGGCCGATGCCCGATCCGTCGATCTGGGCGATGGCCTTCTGGTAGATCTCGACGAGCTTGTCGAGCTGCACCTGGCGCTTCCACCCGCCGAAGCCGGTTCCGCTTCCCACGACCATGCGCGGGCAGCCCAGGTCGCGGGCGATCTCGACGCCCTCGTCGAGCTTGCGGAAGAACTCGGAGTGGTCCCACGGCGGGATCATGAACTGCGTGCGGGGCTCGGCGAGCTGAGCGGTCAGCTGCACACCGGTCTCTTCGAGCGCGGCCTTCAGCGCCGGCAGGTCCTTGGGGGTCGAGGGGGCGTCGACTCCGGTCGGACCCCACATCTCCACGGCGTCGAAGCCCGCCGCCGCCGCCGCGCGCACGCGGTCGTGGTAGTCGCCGGCCTCGGTGAAGAGGAGCTCGATGTTGGGGGCGAGTTGGTACACGGGGTGTCCTTTCGGGGGGCGCGGGCGCGACGATCGACGGATGCCGCGCTTCGCGGCATCGCTGTGGGCGGGCTCAGCCCGCGTGGAGAAGGCGTCAGCCCTTCAAGCCGCCGGCGAAGCCCTGGATGAAGCGCTTCTGGGCGAAGAGGTAGAAGGCGAGGATCGGGATCATCGAGACGATGACGATCGCGAAGATCTGGTTCCATGCCGAGACCAGCGAACCGATGTAGTAGTACATGGCGACCGGCAGGGTCTGGTTCGCCGATCCCCCGAGGAAGATCAGCGAGGTAAAGAAGTCGTTCCACACGATGAGGCCGGCGAGGATCGCCACCGTTCCGGTCGCGGGTGACATCAGCGGAAGCACGACCTGGAAGAAGATCTGCGTGCGGCTCGCGCCGTCGATGGTCGCGGCCTCCTCGTACTCGGTGCCGAGGCCGCGGAAGAACCCGGCGTAGAGGAAGATCGCGAGCGGCAGCAGCATGCCGCTGTAGAGCAGGATCATCCCCCACACCGAACCGGTCAGGCCGATCGAGCGCGCCCCGATGTACAGCGGGACCGTCCCCAGTTGCGTGGGCAGGATGATGGCGACGAGGAACAGGTAGTAGACGCCGCGGCTCCAGCGCCGCGTGCTGCGAGCGATCACGTAGCCGGTGAGCGAGCCCAGCAGCACCATGAGGAAGATGCTGCCGGCCGTGATGATCACGCTGTTGAGCAGGCCCTGGATGACGTTCGCGTTGCCGGTGGCCGTGAGGACCTTGGCGAAGTTGCCGAAGTCCGGGGCCGAGGGCGGGGCGAGCGTCGACGACGTGATGACCTCGCGGTCGGACTTCAGCGCCGTCGTGACGAGGAAGTAGAACGGCAGGAGGAAGACCAGGGCGACCAGCCAGAAGCCGACCTCGCGCAACGCGGTGAGCTTGGTGTAGCGGAACATGTCAGTTCTCCTCGGGGCGCTCGGCGGTGGCGCGCTGCTGGATGACGGCGAAGACGAGGATGATCACGGTCAGCAGGAGCGCCAGGGCGGCGCCGTAGCCGAAGTTGCCCAGGGCGAACGACTGCTTGTAGACCTGCGTGGCCAGATTCTCGGTGGCCCCGGCAGGTCCGCCGCCGGTGAGGGCCATGATCTGATCGAACACGCGCAGACCGTTGACGAGACCGAGCGTGGTCGCGATGGCGACCGCCGGGCGGATGGAGGGCAGCGTGATGTGCCAGAAGCGCTGCCAGACGGTGGTGCCGTCGATGGCCGCCGCCTCTTCGATCTCGACCGGCACGGCCGCCAGTCCCGCCATGTAGATCACCATGGCGAAGCCGATGTTCTGCCACACCAGCACGACCAGGACGGTCCAGATCGCCCAGGTGGGGTCGGCGATCCAGGCGCGGGCGACGGAGTCGAGCCCCGCTCCCCGCAGGATCACGTTCAGCGGGCCGTTGAAGTCGAAGATGAACTTCCAGATGTACGAGGTGGCGAGGGGGCTGAGCACCACCGGCATGAAGAAGAGCGTGCGCAGGATGTACCGCGACTTGAGTCCTCGGTTCAGGCCCACCGCGATGCCCAGCCCCAGGATGTTGCTGATGATGACCGAGCCGAAGGCCAGGAACAGGGTGTTCCCGAGGGCGCCGATCTTCGTCGGGTCCTGGAAGATCCGCACGAAGTTGTCGAGACCGACGATCTCGAAGGCCCCGATCCCCGTCCAGTTCGTGAAGGCGAAGAAGCCGCCGATCCCCGTGGCGAGGTAATGGATGCCGAGGACGAAGACGATGCCGGGCAGTGCCCACCACCAGTAGCCGAACTTCAGCTGACCCGACCGGCGGGGCGGGGGAACGCGGCGACCGCGCCCCCCGCGCCGGGGAAGGACCACGCGCTCGGTCTCGGTAGCGACCTGTTGTCCGCTTCGGAGTGTTGTGCTCATGTCCTTCTCGTCATCGTCTCGTCGTCGGCATCCAACGGGCTCACTCGCCCCAGGCGTTGTCCATGTTCTGCAGCACCTGATCGATCTGCGTCTGACCGGTCAGCAGTCCCTGCACGCCCACCTGCAGCGCCTCGTATACGGCCGGGTTGGGCCACACGTTGTTGGGGAGTGTCGTGTAGGACCCCTCGGCGAGGATGTCGACGATCGGGGAGTAGATGGTGTCGCTGAGGTCGAGGTTCTTGTACTCCGAGATCGGCAGCAGGCCCGACACCTCGTAGTACTTCTCCTGCGCTTCCGGCGTGGACAGCCACTCGACGAAGGCCGCCGCGGCATCCTTCTTCTCGGACTTCGCGTTGATCGAGATCGTGTAGTTCGAGCTGGCGAGCACGAACGGCTTCTCTCCCTTGGCGGCCGGGAACGGCTGCACCTTGAAGTTCGCCTCGGCGGGAGCCGCCGACGCGATCTCGACCGCGGAGCCCGACGGGATGAAGCTGCCGATCGAGGTGCCCTGCGCGAGTCCGTTGGTGATGGCGTCGAAGCCACCGCCCTCGGCACCGGGCTGGAAGCATCCGCGGTCCTTCAGGTCGATGATGGTCTGCAGCGCGTCCTTCCACCCGGTGCTCTCGGCGAAGGTCGTGTCGCCCGCGGCACGCTCGGTGTTGAAGTCGGGTTCGACCTCGTAGACGCGCGTGGCGGCGATGCCCTGCGCGGTCAGACCGGCGTTGGGGCCGGCCGCGCCGGCGAGGGCGAGCATGGACTTCCCCTGCCCGGTGAGCGTCTCGCACTCCGCGTAGAACTGGTCCATCGTGGTCGGCCACTCGTCGATGCCGTTCTGGGCGGCGGTGCCCATGCTCGCGACGACGGCGCCGATGGTGAAGTCCATGGGCTGCCCGTAGGTCTTGCCGTCGATCTCGAACAGCGGTTCGCTGCCGGAGGGGACGAGCGAGGTGGCGGTGTCGCCCAGCGGCTCGAGGAAGCCGGCCTCGGCGAGGGGGACGAGACCGCGGGCGTCACCCGAGCCGGGGGTGGTCTGCACGACGTCGGAGGCGTTACCGGCCTGGAACTGCGTGCGGATGGTCTCGCCGTACTTGTCGTTCGGGGTGGGGTTGGTGGTGATGGTGATGTCGGGGTTCGCCTCCATGTACGCCTTCGCGAGCGCCTCGTAGGGGCTCTCGAGGTTGTTCGAGGTGGCGAAGGTGAAGGTGAACGAGTCGGCGTTCCCGTCGCCCGAGCCCGAGCCGGAGCCGGAGCAGCCGGCGAGAACGAGGGCGGCGGTGGCGGGAACAACGAGAAGACCTGCGATGCGCGTGAGGCGACGTTGCTGAGTCATGACAGCCTTTCTGACGACGTTGTCGGCGGACCCTTCGATGGGAGCACCTGTGCTGTGTGTCCCAGTATCAGTGGGATGCGCCGAAAACGCACATAAGTCTTCGCGATGCGGCGCATAAGGCGATGAGGCCGCGACCGCATCGCCGTCAGGCATGAGCTCTGGCCCCGCATAGACGCCATTGATACAGTGCAGGGACAGCTCCCCAGCGAAGGATCACGACGTGGTGACCGATCATGCAACGCTCTCGCGCCTCGACCTGAACCTCTTGGTCGCGCTCGACGCCCTCCTCACGGAGCGCAGTGTCACCCGCGCCGCCGAACGGCTGCACCTGAGCCAACCGGCCCTCAGCGCCTCGCTGTCGCGCCTGCGCACCCACTTCGACGACCAGATCCTGGCCCGCCGCGGCAACACGTACGAGCTGACCCCGTTCGCCGTGCGCCTCACCGAGCACACGACCACGGCACTCGAGGCCGCGCGGCGGGTGTTCGAGAGCCAGGCATCGTGGTCGCCCGCGGAGTCCACCCGCGAATTCTCCATCTACGGGTCGGACTACGGCTTCGTCACCGTCGGCACGATCGTCTCGCAGCTCGCCGCCGAACAGGCCCCCGGCGTGCGGTTCCGCTACATGCTGCACAACCCCGGCATCGTCGAGGACGCGGCGAACCGCTTGCGCTCGGCCGACGCCATGGTCATCCCGCACGGCCCCGTCTCGGGCCTGCCGTATCTCGACCTCTGGCAGGACGATTGGCTCGCCGTCGTCGCCGACGACAACGACGACGTGGGCGACGTCCTGACGATGCAGAACCTCGCCGACATGCCGTGGGTGCTCACGTTCCAGTCGCGATCGGCCTTCACCTCGGCCGCCCGCCAGGTGCAGCAGCTCGGCGTCGAGCCGCACATCGAGGTGGTGCTCGAGAGCTTCCTGTCGGTCGGCCACTTCGTCAGCGGTACCCGCCGGGTCGGCCTGGTGCAGTCGGCCCTCGCCCCGCACCTGCTGCGCATCGGCGGGATCCGCGTCGTCCCCCTGCCGTTCGAGGCGACGCCTCTCGTGAGCGCGCTGTGGTGGCATCCCTCGCACACGCGCGACCCCGAGCACGAGTGGATGCGCGGCCTGTTCACCGAAGCGGGCCGCGTCATCGCCGCCGGCCACGCGCCCGCGTAACCGACGCCCGGTCGCGCGGCCGGCGTCGCCCCCACGGTCGGGGTGCGGCGAGCCCCCACGCGCGCCGCACCCCGCGGTGCCGTCAGACGGCCGCCGTCACCGCCCTCATCGACGCGCGGATGAGGTCGTGCTGGCGCCGCACGAGCAGCAGCGGGTCGACCTCGCCCAGTTCGGCGAAGGCATGACCCTCCCATTCGCTCGACCAGAAGCCGCGGTAGCCGCCCTCGACGAACACGCGCACGAGCTCGGGGTAGTCGATCGCGGGCTCCTGGCCCTGCTCGTCGATGTCGTAGAACTTCGCGTGCACGTGCAGGATCTGCGGCATGATGTCGGCCCACTCGCGCGGATCGACGTGCCCGTGCATGTTGAAGGCCAGGTGCGCGAACGACCCCAGGCGACCGGGGTCGAAGTCGCGGCCGCGGAGGTAGCCGAGGAACTCCTGCTGACGCTCGCGCATCGCGGCATCGGTCGCCCAGATCTCCTGCAGCTTCGCCACCGCCTCGTCGTCGAGACCGGCGCGGCGCACGGCGCGCAGCAGCGTCGGCGACATCGCGTGCATGGTCGATGAGAAGTCGGCGACGAAGCCGAGCAGGGGCGAGTCGAGCTCGGCGTAGGTCTCGCGCACGCGCAGGATCGGCTCGGCGTTGGGCCCCATGGGCGCGTGGATCTCGTACGCGAGCTTCAGCTCGAGCTCCTCGGCGATGGGCAGCAGCCGGCGCAGCAGCGCGGGCTGGGCGCTCTGGATGCGCACGAGCGGGAAGCCGAGCTTCTTCGCGCCCTCGAACATGAGCTTCGAGAACGCGAACTCCTCGTCGGGGGTCATGTCGCGATCGCGTCGCCGACCCATGTCGAGGTTCGCGCCGAACGAGCTCGCGACGAAGCCGTGCCGGTCGAACGCCGCCCGCCACGCTCGCTCGAAGTCGTCACCGACCACGGGGTAGGTCGGCACCATCTGGGATGCCACGATCTCGATGCCGGGACCGATCCCCAGCTCCGCGACCCGGTCGAGCAGACCGTCGAAGTCGAAGTACCCCGCGCGGAACTCGGCGCTGGCCGAGTACAGGGTCAGGCCCAGCTGGAACGGGTCGTCGTCGCTCGCCGGGGGCGGCGGCGTCACGTCCGACACGAGCGCGGGGACCCCGGCATCCGCGTCGACGACGGTGAGCGTCTTCACGTCGTGCACGACGTTCGGCACGTACATCCCGGGCCCGCCGTCCTGGCCGGGCGCGATCTGCATGTACGGCAGGCGCAGCTCGCCGTGCAGTACGACGTCGTGGGTCTCGCCGAGCGCGACCGGGTCGGCGCGGCGGGCGATCAGCAGCGGGTGCTCCTGCAGGAACCAGAGCCGTTCGCTCTGCTCGGGCAGCTCGTCGAGCCCGAAGACGGTGTCGCCGAACGCCACGCGGAGGTCGTCGGCATCCACCCGCTCGCCATCGACGGTGAGCTCGAGCGAAGTCACCGACGAGAGCCAGAGGCTGCGGTACCAGGGGATGGTCAAGCGCAGTGCGAACCCGTCAGGGTGCGTGCGCAGGCTGTCGTCGTGAATCAGTCCGTTCGGCATGGGGTGTCCTTAGATCCGGTCGGCGATCTGCCGCATGAGCGAGTGCTGGCGGCGCACCTGCTCGATCGAACGCCAGGGCTCCCGCACCCCTTCGTATTCGCTGGAGAGGTACCCGGTGTAGCCGGCGTCCTTGAGTGCCTTGAGCACGGGTTCCCACGGGATCTGCTGGTCGTCGAGCTGCTCGTCGATGTCGTGGAACTTCGCCTGGATGAACACCACGTTCTCGATCACGTCGAACACGTCGGCGGGGTCGACGTGGATGCCGTCGAGGAACGCCGGGCGTTGGCCGGGCAGCTCGCCGGGTGCGAGCGGGATCGGTCGGTCCTGGAAGATACCGGTGTCGAGCAGCAGGCCGAAGTGCTTCGTGCCGGTGCGGCGGATGAGGGCGATGTAGTCGTCGACGACCTCGTGCTTGATGGGGGTCGGCGAGTGGATCTCGGGGCAGATGATGACGTCGAGCTCCTCGGCCAGCGGCAGCGATGCTTCGACGACCTCGGTCCAGATGGGGTGCGGGATCAGGTCGCTCGACACGACGCCGATCTTGGGCCGCACGAAGCGGAAGCCCAGGCGCTTGGCGAGCCGCAGGTCGCGCTGCAGCGCCGCCGCGCCCTCGTCCACCGTCATGTCGCGGGCGTTCGGCCCGCTGGAGTGCAGCCGCGTGTCGATCCAGGAACCGAGATTGGTGGGCTCGAGGCCGTACCTCTCGAGCAGGGCGAACCACTCGTCGACCCACTCGTCGGAGGGGTGCGGGTAGTTCGGCACGTGCGCTTCGCCGAGGATCTCGACGCCGGTGGCCCCCAGGTCGGCGATCGAGGCGAGGGCGGTCTCGAGGTCCATGACCGTGCCGTAGTCGCCCATGTAGCTGTAGAGCGAGACGCCGTAGCGGAAGGGGGCGCCGGATGCCTCGGGCGCCAGCGTGACGTGCTTGGTCACCCGGTAGCGGCTCGGCTGGTGCTCGAGCGGAATGTACGAGGCGCGCAGGCGCAGATCGATCGAGAGCTCGTGCACGCCGTCGGGGAGACCGCCGGGCAGCGGGACGGTGATGATCGCGGCGTCTTCGAGGGGCCAGCGCACCCCGTCGCCGTCCCACAGTTCGGCCAGCGTGTACTGCCGGCCCTGCAGGGTCCACAGCGGTACCTCGGATGCCACGTCGACCAGCCCCGGAATGCTCACGCCGATCCCGTCGATCAGTGACGCCGCCATGCCGCGGTACGACGGCATCCGGACGCGGAACTGGAAGCCGGTGATCTCGTCACCCTCGCGGACGTTTCGGAATCCGACGGACTGGATGAGGTCTCTTTCGAGAAGCATCGTCGCTCACTCTCTGTGGGGTGACTTCGACGCTACCCGCCTTATGCTTTATTCCGACATAAGCCGTTGTGATGCGGCGCATCACGATCGCGCGGCCCGTGACGCGACCTCACCGACACGTCACCCCAGGTGCGCGTAGTCCGGCAGGTCGATGGCGTCGGCCGGCGGCGTGAAGAGTCCCCCCGTGAGACGCTTCGCGAGGGGAGTGGATGCCACCCGCAGCGCGGTCCGGAATGCCCCCACGCCGACCCGCGAGGTCGGGTTGGCCAGCCGCGGCGTCCCCGGGGGCAGGTTCTGCGCCTGCGCGACGTAGGGGCGCATCAGGCGCTCGTACCCGCCGAATGCGTCGCGGTGGTCGACATGGGCGGCCAGTTCGCCCGCCAGCACGTATGCACCCACGAGGGCGAGGCTCGTCCCCATTCCGCTGACCGGTGAGGCGCAGTACGCGGCATCCCCCACGAGTGCGACCCGACCACTCGACCAGCGGGGAGCCCGCACCTGACCGATCGCGTCGGTGTACAGCTCGTCGGCGCGGTCGAAGGCGTCGAGCACGCGCTCCGCCTCCCAGCCGGCGTCGGCGAAGACGGCGCGCAGGCGGCGGCGCTGGGCGTCCACATCTCCGCGCTCGCTCCTCGGGCGCGCACGATCGGTGACCACCGACAGCGTCGCGCGGATCGTGCCGTGCGGATCGGGGCGCAGCGTGATCGACCGGCCGCCCGGCGCGGAGTACCAGCGCCACCAGTCGTCGTCTTCGGCGGTGCGCGGGATCGTCCCGTACGTCGTCTCGAGCCCCAGCGAGCGGATCCGCGGCTCCTCGCCGAAGACGAGCCCGCGGGTTCGCGAGCCGATTCCGTCGGCGGCCACGACGAGGGCGAAAGTCTCCTCGGGCGCTCGCTCGAAGCGCACCGTGACACCGTCGGCATCCTGCTCCAGCCCGGTGACCCGGTCGCCGAAGCGGTACTCCGTGCGTCCGGTCGTGCGTTCCACGAGCAGTTCCGCGAGGTCGCCGCGCAGGATCTCGAGCTCGGCGGTGGCGCCGTCGGAGTCGCCGCGGCCGGCGGGGAACTCCGCGACCGTGCGTCCGTCGCCGTCGACGAACCGCGTGCCGACCTCGCCGGTGGTCGCCGCCCGCACGTCGGACTCCAGATCCATCCGCCGCACCACCTCACGTCCGGCTCCGCGCACGTCGACGTTCTGCCCGCCGGTGCGCAGCGCATCGGCGCGTTCGACGATCACCGTCTCGTAGCCGTATCGGTTCAGCCAGTACGCGAGCGCCGGGCCGGCGATGCTCGCCCCGCAGATCAGCACGCGTCGGTCGGAGGTCGCCGCCATTCTTCACCCGTTCCGTTGATAATCAATGAGATTGGCAATCTACACGACTATCCTGGACGAGTGGACCCGCTCGACGACCCTCCCGCTGCGCACGACGACCGCCGTGAGCGCGAGCGTGCGCGCCGAAGCGACGCCCCGCTGGGCGACGACGATCTGCGGGCGCGCGTGCAGCGCGTCACCCTGCGCCAGCAGCAGTTCGAGAAGCACGTCGCCGCCGCCCTCGCCGTCGATGCACCCGGGCTCGAGGCGATGGACCACCTCATCTCGACGGGACCCGCCACCCCCACCGAGTTGGCCCGACGCCTCGGCATCTCGACCGCCGCGATGACGCTGGTGCTGCACCGCCTCGAGAACGCCGGGCACATCCGCCGCGAACGCCACCCCCACGACGGCCGCAAGCTCGTGGTCACCCCCGTCGACGGCTTACGCGACAGGGCGCGCGAGCTCGTCACGCCCCTCATCGAGGGCGTCGAGACGGTGGTGCAGGCCATGGACGCCGCGGAGCGCGCAACCGTGCAGCGCTTCCTCGACCGGCTGATCGACGCCTACGACGACGCCCTCGATCACTCCGGCGCGTGAGTCGCGTCTTCGGCGAAGACCTGCGACGCGATGCGGAACGCCGTGTTCGCGGCCGGCACGCCCGAGTAGATCGCCGACTGCAGGATGACCTCGCGGATCTCGTCGATCGTCAGGCCGTTGCGCAGCGCCGCCCGCAGGTGCATCGCGAGCTCCTCGTGATGCCCGTGCGCGATGAGCGAACTGAGCACCGCGATCGAGCGCGACCGGCGGTCCAGACCCGGACGCGACCAGATGTCGCCCCACGCGACGCGCGTGATGAAGTCCTGCCAGTCGGCGGTGAGGTCGGTCGTCGCCGCGGTCGCGCGGTCGACGTGCGCGTCCGAGAGCACCGCGCGGCGCACGGCCATCCCCTGGTCGTGGCGTTCCTGGTCGGTGGGCATCAGGCGGCCTTTCGAGAGGTGGAGGCGAAGAACGAGCGCAGCAGGGCGGCCACGGCCTCGGGTTGCTCGGCAGCGGGCAGGTGCCCGGCGCCGTCGATGCGCTCGACCCGACCGTTGCGCACACCCGCGGCGATCTCGACGGCCTTGGCCTCGGGGGCGACGGCGTCGAACTCCCCCCACGCGGCGAGCACGGGCACGTCGATCCGACCGAGATCCGAGCGCACGTCGTAGGCGGCGAGCGCTTCGCAGCAGCGGGCGTAGCTGTCGTCGTCGGCGTCCTGCAGCGCGTGCAGCAGCCGGCCGGTCGGCTCGGGGCGCCGCGCGATCGAGTCAGGGGCGAACCAGCGTCGGGCCGAGGCGACGATGAGGCTCGACGTGCTCTGCGCCCGTGCCTGCGCGGCGCGCTCGGCCCAGGCGCCGGGGTCGCCGAGCTGGGCTCCGGATGCCACGATCGCGGCGGCGCGAAGACGATCGCCGTGCCGCAGCGCGAGTTCGAGTCCGGTGGCTCCCCCGAGCGAGACGCCGGCGTAGAGGAAGGTGTCGTCGGGTACGGCCGCGGCCACGGCATCGGCGAGGTCGGCGACCGTGAACGCCGCGCGCGCGACGGGCCCCGCGCCGTGGCCGGGAAGGTCCCACGCGGCGACGCGGTAGTCGTCGGCGAGCAGCGGCACGACGTCGTCCCAGAGGATGGTCGAGGTGCCGAGCGACGGCCCCAGCACCACGAGCGGCGCGTCGGGCGAGCCGACCGGCTCGGTCAGCGAGATCAGCGACACCGCACTCATTCGTCCACCCCGTGTTCGTGCAGGCCGTGTTCGTCCGGCCCGTGTTCGTCCCGGCCATGTTCGTATGCGTCTGATGCCGCGCGTTCTGCGCGGCCGCCGCCTGCCTCGCGGTCGGCCCCGCCCCGCGCCAGCCACGGCGCCAGGCCGACGTACGCCGACGGGTCGAGCACGGCGTCCACGTCGAGTCCCGCCGCCTCGGGCAGCGCGCGCAGGCGCTCCGCCAGGTCGCCGTCGCCGGCGAGCAGCTCGGTGAACCGCGGCGCGCCGATGAGCGGCACCAGCACTCCGCGCAGCCGCTCGCTCACGAGTCGACCGCCGGTCAGCCCGGCGTTGCGCCGCGCCGCCGCCACATCGACCCGCAGGTGAGACGCGAGCGACGCCGCGTGCCGCGTCGCCCCCAGCGCCAGACGCAGCAGCTCGCGCAGCGTCGGCCACTCCGCGTGCCAAGCGCCGTCGGGGCGTTCGTCGATGGCCAGGGAGGCCGCGAGGTGCAGCGTCGCCCCCAGCTGCGGAGCGCGCAGGGCGGCGGAGCGGATCAGCACCGCCTCGGCGGGGTTCTGCTTCTGCGGCATGGCCGACGATCCGCCGCCCACGCCCTCCGACACCTCGCCGATCTCGGTGCGACCGAGGGTCGCGACGTCGGTGGCCAGCTTGCCGAGCGCGTCCAGAACCTGCGCCAGGGCATCGCCGAGCTCGGTGATCGGCCAGCGGGTGACGTGCCAGGGAGCATCGGGGGCGTCGAGGCCGGCGGCCCGGGCGAACGCCGCGGGCAGCGCCGCCGCGTTCTCGTGCGAGCCCGTGATCTCGACGAACGAGGCCAGGGTGCCGCCGGCGCCGGCGAGCTGTGCGGGGTACGCGAGCGCATCGATGCGCGCGAGCGCCCGCTCGATGCCCCGCGCCCACGTCGCGGCCCGAGCGCCGACCGTCGTGGGAACGGCGTGCTGGGTGAGGGTGCGAGCGGCCGCGACGTCGTCGGCGTGCGTGACGGCGAGCTCCCGGGCCCGCTCCCCCGCGATGCGCAGCGACGAGCGCACCTGCTCCATGGCGCGGCGCGCGACGATCATCAGCGCGGTGTCGAGGATGTCCTGGCTGGTGGCGCCGCGGTGGATCCACGGCCGGCAGTCGGCCGGCACCTGTTCCTTGAGCATGCCGACGAGCGGGATCACGGGGTTCCCCCCGGCGACCGACGCCGCGACCAGCGCGCCGACATCGACATTGCGCGCGGGGAGATCCCGCGCGGGCGAGCCGCCCCTCTCGTCGAGCCCGAAGACGTGGTCGACCTCGATCGCCACCTGCCGCGGCGCGACGCCGAGCTCGGCGTAGGCGGTGACCAGAGCGCACTCCGCGCGAACGAGCGCGTCCAGCACGAACCCGTCCGACACGAGCAGGTCGTGCCCCACCGTCACCGGCGAGAGCAAACCGACGTCGACCACCGTGGGGGGCTCAGAAGGCAAGGAAGACCGTCTCATTCTCGCCCTGCAGCCGGATGTCGTGCCGCAGGCCGCCGTCGGCGGTGCGCGTCGCGACGACAGTAGCGCGCTCCTGCGGCGTCAGAGAGGTCAGCAGCGGGTCGGCGGCGAGCGCGGCGGCGTCACCGGGCACGTAGATGCGGGTGTGCAGCTTGTCGGGCAACCCCCGCGCGAACACGATCGCCGCGTAGAAGGCGGCGCGGCCCCCGATGCCAGCGGGCTCGCGGGTCCAGAACTCGAAGTGCCCCTCGTCGTCGGTGAACGCGCGACCGAAGCCGGTGAAGGTGTGGTCGTCGCGGCGCAACGCGCCCCGCGCCCGCGGCACCGAGCCGTCGGCATCCGCCCCGAAGATCTCGATGAGCGCGTCGGGGATGGGTGCCCCCGCGCCGTCGAGGATCGTGCCGCCGAGCACGATCGCGCCGGGTGAGTGGGGGAAGGCGACCTGGTGCTGCTTCGGGAACTCCAGGCCGTACGCGAAGAACGGCCCCACGGTCTGGCCGGGGGTGGCGCGGTGGGTCTTGGGGGGGACGGCGCTCATCACTCGTCGCCTTCCTGCTCGAAGTAGGTCGCATCGGCGCCGTCGACGACGATGTCGAAGCGGTACCCCGTCGCCCATTCGGGTGAGGTGAGGTCGTGGTCGTAGACTCCCACCAGGGCGTCGCGGTCCTTCTGCCGGTGGATGCTGTTGTAGATCGGGTCGAGCGCGAACAGCGGGTCACCGGGGAAGTACATCTGCGTGACGAGCCGCTGGGTGAACGACGAGCCGAACACCGAGAAGTGGATGTGGGCCGGCCGCCAGGCGTTGCGGTGGTTCTTCCACGGGTAGGGGCCGGGCTTGATCGTGGTGAAGCGGTACTCGCCGTTCTCGTTCGTGACCGCGCGCCCCGCGCCGGTGAAGTTCGCATCGAGCGGGGCGGGGTGCTGGTCGCGCTGGTGGATGTAGCGCCCGGCCGAGTTGGCCTGCCAGATCTCGATGAGCTGGTTCGCCACCGGCCGTCCCCACGAATCGAGCAGGCGCCCCTGCACGCTCATGCGCTCACCCAGCGGTTCCCCGGCGTGCTGCAGCGTGAGGTCGGATTCGATCGCGGCGACGTCGCGCTGCCCGAAGGCGGGCGAGAACAGCTCGATCGTCTCGGGGTCGACGAGCCGGGGGTTCTTGGTCGGATGCCGCAGCACGCTCGAGCGGTACGCGGGGAAGTCGTGCGCGGTCGCGCCGAGGCGCTCACCGGCGGCGTCGAGGGCGTCGAGCTCGGCGTGACGGGCGCGGATCTCGTCGACGATCTGACTCTGCGTCGCCTGGTCGGGGGCGGCGAGCAGCGTCTCGGGGGCGGCGGCGGGGTGCGACATGGGGTCTCCTTCGACATGTCCATCGTCCGGCACCGGCCACGGACGCGCCAGAGCGTTCCCGCTGAATGGGAGTCATGGCATCCTGAGCCCATGGCGAACTCCTCCTCGGGCGATTCGGTCACCGACCGACTCGTGCGCATCCTCGAGACCTTCACCCCCACGCGCACCGCCCAGACGACGGCCGACATCGGTCGTCGCGCCGACCTGCCGAGCTCGTCCGCGCACCGCATCGTGAACGAACTCGTGGATGCCGGACTCCTCGAGCGCGACGACGAGCGCCGCGTGCGCGTGGGCATGCGGCTCTGGGAGCTGGCGACGCGGTCGTCGCACGCGTTGCGCCTGCGGCAGGCCGCCCTGCCGTACATGGAGCGCGTGCAGCAGAGGGTGCGCGAGCACACGCAGCTCGCGATCCTCGAGCACGACGAGGCCCTGTTCCTCGAGCGTTTGAGCGCGCCCGAATCCGGCGCCAACATCACCCGCGTCGCCGGCCGCCTGCCGGTGCACGCGTCGTCGTCGGGGCTGGCACTGCTGGCCTTCGCTCCGCACGACCTGCAGGAACGCGTGCTGGCGGGCCCCCTCGAGGCGGTAACCCCCGAAACGATCGTCGATCCGGCCGCACTCCGACGCACGCTCGCCGAGATCCGCACCCTGGGGCGGGTGGTCGCCCCGGGATACGTCGACGCGGTGTCGACCGGCGTCGCCGTGCCCGTGCGCGACGAGACCGGGGCCGTGATCGCAGCGCTGTCGGTGGTGCTCCCCCGCGATGCCGAGACGCAGTTCGCGCTCGTCGAGCTGCACCGCGCCGCCCGCGACACGGAGCGCGCGTTGGGCTATCGCCGCTGACGGCCGCGCGCGAGCGCGCTGCTCTGCCGCGTCCCGATGAATGGGAGAGTGCGGGTGGGCGGGCGGGGGTGAGGGGCACCATCGAGTCAGCACCGTCGAAGGAGACGCCCATGAACACCACCGTCCGCACCCGTGTGGCCATCGTCGGCGCCGGCCCCGCGGGGCTGCTGCTCTCGCACCTGCTGGCCCAGTCCGGCATCGAGTCGATCGTCATCGACCAGCGCTCCCGCGACGAGATCGAGAGCACCATCCGCGCCGGCATCCTCGAGCAGGGCACGGTCGAACTGCTCGACACGATCGGTCCCGCCTCGCGCGCCCGCACCGTCGGGAACCGCCACGACGGGATCGAACTGCGCTTCGAGGGCGAGGGGCACCGCATCGACTTCGCCGACACCGTCGGTCGCGCCGTCTGGCTGTACCCGCAGCACGAGGTACTCAAAGATCTGATCGCCGCGCGCCTCGAGGCCGGTCAAGACCTGCGCTTCGGCGTCACGGCCGAGCGCATCGACGACGCCGACACCGACCGGCCCCGCGTGATCGCGACCGATGCCGAGGGCGCCCCGTTCGAGATCGAGGCGGACTTCGTCGTCGGCTCCGACGGCTCCCGCAGCGTCGCCCGCGCGAGCGTCACCGGCTCGAGCCAGGGCGGCTACTTCCGCGAGTACCCGTTCGCCTGGTTCGGCATCCTGTGCGAGGCGCCGCCCAGCAGCGAGGAGCTGATCTACAGCAACTCCCCCGACGGTTTCGCGCTCGTCAGCCAGCGCTCCGACACCGTGCAGCGCATGTACTTCCAGTGCGACCCGCACACCGACACCGCGGCGTACTCCGAGGAGCAGCTGTGGGACGAGCTGCAGAAGCGCGTTCCCGGAACGACGCTGAAGCAGGGCCCGATCTTCCAGCGCGACGTGCTGCGCTTCCGCAGTTTCGTGGCGCACGAGCTGCGTCGCGGCCGCGTCGCCCTCGTCGGCGATGCCGCCCATACCGTGCCGCCCACGGGCGCGAAGGGCATGAACCTCGCGATCGCCGACGTGCGCCTGCTCGCCGCCGCCCTCGGGGCCCTGCTGGTCGACCGCGACGCGCGCCTGCTCGACGCGTACCCCGAGACCGCGAGCCGCCGCATCTGGAAGGCCCAGCACTTCTCGTGGTGGATGACGAGCCTGCTGCACGTGGCTCCGGATGCCACCGACTTCGACCGCCGCCGCCAGCTCGGCGAGCTGCGCACCGTCGTGGAATCGGAGCACGGCCGCGCCTACCTGGCCGAGGCGTACTGCGGCTGGCCGTTCGACGCCTGAGCCCCCTCTCGACTCGGCGCTCACCCCCCCTACAAGCCTGTTGAGTGTCCAGAACACGCCGCCCCACGCCGCCCCGATGCGGCGTGTCCTGGACACTCAACGCCGGGGTGGCGGCGAGAGGGGGCACGACCGAAGAGGGCGCGCGCGCCCGGAGGGGGCGAGCTCAGCGCTTCGGGAAGGGGCTCGGAACCAGGGGCACCGCGCCGGTGTGGCCCTCGCGCTCGGCGGCGAGCTCGGCGATGCGTTTGCGGCACGCGAACCAGCCGATCGTGATGAGGATGCTCGCCCCGATCGCCACGAGCAGCGTGGCGGGTGAGTCGATGAACACCAGCACCATCACCACCGCGAGGAACACGAGCGTGAGGTAGCCCGTGTAGGGCGCCCAGAACAGCCGGAACGCGGGTCGCACGAGCTCCCCGCGGTCGGTCAGGCGCTTGAACTTCATCTGGCAGACGATGATGGTCGCCCAGGTGACCAGGATGCCGACGGCGGCGACGTTCAGGACGGTCTCGAAGGCGTCGCTGGGGTTGACGTAGTTGATCACGACGCCCAGCAGCGCGACGACCGCGGTGATCGCGATCCCGCCGTACGGGACGCCGGCCTTGTTCATGCGCGCCGCGAACTTCGGGGCCGAGCCCGCGACCGCCATCGAACGCAGGATGCGGCCGGTGGAGTAGAGCCCCGCGTTCAGCGACGACAGCGCCGCGGTCAGCACGACGAGGTTCATGATGACGTCGACCCCGGGCACCCCGATCGAGGCGAAGAACGTCACGAACGGGCTCTCGTCCTTGGAGTACGCCGTGTACGGCAGCAGGAGCGAGAGCAGCAGCACCGAGCCGACGTAGAAGATCGCGACGCGGAAGATGACCGAGTTGATCGCGCGCGGCATGATCTTCTCGGGGTTCTTCGTCTCGCCGGCGGCGGTGCCCACGAGCTCGATCGAGGCATAGGCGAACACCACGCCCTGCATCAGGATGATCGCGGGCAGGATGCCGTTGGGGAAGAACCCGCCGTTGTCGGCGATGAGCGAGAAGCCGACGGGTGCGCCGGTGGGGGTGCCGAAGACGACGAAGTAGATGCCCACCAGCAGGAACGCGACGAGGGCGGTGACCTTGATGAGCGCGAACCAGAACTCCAGCTCGCCGAACACCTTCACCGACACGAGGTTGACGGCGAGCACCGTCACCAGGGCGGCCAGGGCCCACACCCACTGCGGGACCGCGGCGATCCACGGCACGTACTTGCCGAAGAAGTTCATGTACAGCGCAGCCGCGGTGATGTCGACCATCGTCGTCGTCGCCCAGTTGATCCAGTAGAACCAGCCCGAGACGAATGCGGCCTTCTCGCCGAAGAACTCGCGGGCGTACGAGACGAACGACCCCGACGTGGGCCGGTGCAGCACCAGTTCGCCGAGCGCGCGCAGGATGAAGAACGCGAAGAGGCCGCACACCGCGTACGAGATGACGATGGCGGGCCCGGCCTGGGCCAGGCGTCCGCCCGCACCGAGGAAGAGGCCGGTGCCGATGGCGCCACCGATGGCGATCATCTGCACCTGACGCCCGGTGAGCCGCTTGTGGTAGCCGGCGTCCTCGAGCTGCACGGTCGACGTGGGGGTCGGCTCGACGGCATCGCCGGAGCGCGGGGTGGAGTCGTTCACCTCCCCATCATTCGATTCACGCAGCGTCTGTCCAGGAAGCGCGCCGCGTGCCGCGGCATCCCGAGCTCACGGATGCCGCGGGCTCAGAGCCACTTCTTCCACTTGAACGTCAGCCACAGACCCGCCGAGACGGCCACCATCAGCAGTAACGCGAGCGGGTAGCCGTACTGCCACTCGAGCTCGGGCATGTTCTTGAAGTTCATGCCGTAGATCGCGCCGATGAGCGAGGGGCCGAACAGGATCGCCGCCCAGCCCGAGATCTTCTTCACCTGCTCGTTCTGCTCGAGCGAGGTCTCGGTCTGGCGCTGGGTGACCAGGGTGGCGTTCACCGTGAGGGCGTTGTCGAGGATGGCGCGCAGCGCCGTGAGCTTGTCGCACTGGCGCAGCACGTGGTCGAGCACGTCGCGCAGTGATCGCTGCAGCTCGATGTCGACGCCGTACTTCTCGGATCCGCGCAGCAGCGCCTCGAGCATGTCGCGCAGGGGTTCGGTCGCGCGCTGGAAGTGGATCACCTCGCGGGCGAGCTCGTAGATGCGCTGGGTCAGTTCGGCGCCGCCCGCCCCGAACAGCTGGTCCTCGATCTCGTCGACGTCGTTCTGCAGGCCCCGCGCCACGGGGTCGTACTGGTCGACCACCTCGTCGAGGATCGCGTAGAGCACCGCTTCGGGGCCCCGCGCCAGCAGGTCGGGCTGCTTCTCGAGGCGGTGGCGCACGTGCGCGAGGTCGGGGACCTCGGCGTGACGCACCGTCACGACGTAGTCGGGCCCGATGAACACGTGCAGCTCGCCGAATTCGATCGTCTCGGTCGCGTCGATGTAGCGCGCCGGGCGCAGCACGGCGAAGAGATTGCCGCCGTACCGCTCGAGCTTCGCGCGCTGGTGGCCGGTCAGGGCGTCTTCGACGGCGAGGGGGTGCAGCGAGAACTCGGCGGCGACCCGCTCGAGCTCTTCGGGCGAGGGCCGCAGCAGGCCGATCCAGGCCATCCCGCCGTGGGCTTCCATGTACTCGAAGGTCTGGTCGAGACTCGAGGGATTCTCGATGCGGTGACCGCCGACGTACACGGCGCTGTCGATGATGGGCATGGTTCCGTTCTACCCCCGCCAGGTGTCCGTGGGGTGACAGCGAGCCCTGCGCGGGCCGAGCGGGTTCAGCGCCGCGCGCGCCCCTTGTTCGCCACCTGCATCGACCCGGCGATCGTCAGCACGATGCCCATGGCCGCGGCGAGGCCGTTATTGGCGACGCTCGCACCCGACGAGATGTCGACGATGGCCAGCACGAGGTTGACCACCCCCGCGACGATCATGAGCCAACCGACGAAGGAGAGGAGTTTGAGGCGATCCACGGGTGAACCATAGCGTGAAAAGAACGACCCCGGTCGCTCTTTCTCCGGGTCCTTCCGCTACGGTTCGCGAGCGAGATCCGCCCGACGGCGCGCAGGCGCCGTGCTCACGACCGGGCCGGGCGTGGCATCCCTCAGCCGAGGGGCTCGCCGAGCGCTGCGGCGGCACCGGGTCCCGGATGCCGTGCCCCGGCCGCGCGTCGTGTCGCCGCCCGCACGGCGCCGATGCTGGCCGCGATGACGAGCCCGATGCCGACGAGCTCGAGCCACGAGAGGTGCTGCCCGAGCAGGAGGAACCCGGCGATCGATGCCGTCGCCGGCCCCAGGCTCATCAGGATCGCGAACGCCGAGGCGGGGAGCCGCCTGAGCGCGATGAGCTCCAGCGCGTAGGGGATGGTCGACGACAGCAGCGCCACCGCCGCTCCCACCGCGAGCAGATCGATGCGCAGAAGCGCGGACCCCGCCTGCCACACCCCGAACGGCAGGGCGATCACGGCGCCGACGGTCATGGCGAGGGCGAGGCCGTCGAGGCGGGGGAACTCCCGGCCGACGCGCGCCGACGCGAGGATGTACAGCGCCCAGCTCACCGCCGCCCCCAGGGCGAAGACGACTCCGAGTGCGTCGAGGCGGTCCCACCCGCCCGCGCCGAGCGCCACCACCCCGGCCAGGGCGAGCCCGGCCCACAGCCACCGGGCCAGGCCCGCCGAGGTGAGGATCGACAGGGTCAGCGGACCGAGCACCTCGATCGTGACGGTGACGCCGAGCGGCAGCCGCTCCAGCGCCAGATAGAACAGCCCGTTCATGCTCGCGAGCACGACGCCGAAGCCGACGACCGAGCGCCACGCCGCCGCGTCGTGCCCCCGCAGGCGGGGCCGCGCGATGAGCAGTAGCAGGACGGCCGAGAACAGCAGGCGCAGCATGACGATGCCGAGCGGTCCGGTCTGCGGGAAGAGCATGACCGCGAACGAGGCGCCCACCTCTTGGCAGGCCAGGCCCACCAGCACGAGCGACGCGGCCGACCCTTGGCCGCCGCGAGCGATCATCGCGGGATCACGCGGCGGGCTGCGGGCAGATGGCGTTGGCCAGGATGCCGTCGCGCATCTGCTGCGAGGTCCACGGCAGGCCCGCCTCGGGGGCGGTCTGCCCCTGCGCCGCGGGCGCCTTCGACGCGATGGCCGCCAGCTCCCACGCCAACCACGCCGACGTCATCTTGTTGCCGCCGGAGTTGTTCAGCACCACGGCGATCGACATGCCCGTGCGGGGGTCGGCGAACGCGCCGACCATGTAGCCCGGCATCCATCCGTACTGTCCGATGAGCGAGCCGGCCTGGAAGGCTCCCCCCGACGCCGTGAACCACGTCGGCTGGTCGCCCCCGACGGGGACGGGCGAGGCGAAACGGTCGTCGCCGTCGGGGAGCAGGGCACCCGAGGCGAGGGCCTGGGCGTAGTGCCCCAGGTCGGTGATGTCGGTCACGGCACCCGCGGCGGCACCCCCGTAGCTCGCCGACATCTCGGTGAACTCGCGCGGGTCGGTGCAGTTCCACACGCCCTCGGGGCTGGGCTGCGACCAGTAGCCCTGCAGCGACGACGCGGCGGGGTTCGCGGGGGCCGAGGACGGCAGCGCGGTCGCGTCGAGACCGAGCGGCTCGGCGACCCGCTCCGAGATGACCTGCGAGAGCGACTCTCCCGTGGCCCGCTCGACCGCGAGGCCCGCCAGCAGGTAGTTCGTGGCGGAGTCGGCGAACGAGGCGCCCGGGGCGTTCACGCGGGGGCTGGCGATGCCGTAGGCCATGAGCTCGCGCGGGTTCCACGCGCGGTCGGGGTTGTTGAGCACCATGCCCTCGAGCACCGAGGTGTACGACGCGAGTCCCGAGGTGCCGTCGCACAGCTGACGCAGCGTGATGTCCTCGTACCCGGGCAGGTTGCTGACCCACTGCGTGATCGGGTCGCTGAGGCTCAGCGTCCCGTCGGCGGCCAGTCGGTACACGGCGTCGCAGGTCATGGCGCCGGTCACGTCGGCCGCGCGGAAGGTCAGGTCGGTGGTGACCTCTGCGCCGCCGGGGCCCTGCGTTCCCAAGCCCGACACCCAGGTGCCGCTCCAGGGCGCCCAGACGCCCACGATGGCGCCCGTCGAACCCGTGGCGGCCATCGCGGTGGTGACGGCGTCCTGCAGCTCCGAGACGGTGGCCTCGGGAAGGGGGGCGTCGACCTGCGCGGGAACGTCGAGGGCCACCGACGCCTGAGGCGTGCAGCCACTCAGAACCACGGCGAGCGCGCTGGCGCCCGCGATCGCGATGGCCGCGGAACGACGCCATCCCCGCATGTGTTACCCCCAGGAATCCGAGCGCGGCGAAGGGCCCGCTCGAAAGATTCAAACACACGCCGCCTGAACGTCACCGCCCCTTGCATCCTGGACTCGTCACGTCTGCATCACATCTGGGGGCGGCTGCGTGGCGGATGCCGCGAACTCCGTCGAAAACAGGGGTTAGGCCAGCCTAACTCTTTGCGTATGATGACGTCATGAACGCCGTCATCCCGTTCTCCACCGCGCTGCGCGAACGTTCCAGCAGTGCGCACTCCACGAGCGAGTGCGACGGGTTCATGACCGAGCTGCTCACCGGCAGCGGCACCCGCGACGACTACGTCGCCCTCGTCGCCCAGCACTGGTTCATCTACTCGGCCCTCGAAGAGTCGGCGGGCGCTCTGCGGCGCGACCCCGTGGCATCGGTGTTCCTCAGCGACAAGCTCACGCGCCTCCCCGCCCTCGAGGCCGACCTCGCGTTCCTGCTCGGCGCCGACTGGCGCGACCTCGTCTCGCCGCTGCCCACCACGCAGGCGTACGTGTCGCGCACCCGGCGCGTGGCGGCCACCTGGCCCGGCGGCTTCGTCGCGCACCACTACACGCGGTACCTGGGCGACCTGTCGGGCGGGCTCTTCATCGGCCGGCTCATGCAGCGCCGCTTCGGCTTCGACACCAACGGCATCGGCTTCTTCCTCTTCGGCGACATCGCCGACCCGAAGGCGTTCAAGAACGTCTATCGCGAGCAGCTCGACGCCGCCCCCTGGGACGACGACGAGAAGGAGCGCGTCATCGCCGAGGTGCTCGTCGCCTACCGCTTCAACACCGAGCTGTTCGCCGACCTCGCTCGCGCAAAGGCGGCTCAGGTCGCCTGAGCCGCCGCCTGTTGGCGGCCGAGCCACGCCTGCTTCATGAAGCGGCGCACGTCTTCGTCGACCCGGATGTCGCTGGGCCGGAGCGGGCGCGTCAGGTACAGGCCGTCGATCGAGGTGAGACGGCTGAGCGCGACGTAGGTCTGCCCGGGGGCGAAGGCGCCGGCGCCGAGGTCGACGACGGCGCGGTCGTAGGTCTTGCCCTGCGACTTGTGGATCGTCACGGCCCACGCCAACCGCAGCGGGAACTGCGTGAACTCCGCGACGATCTCGCGCGAGAGGTTCTTCGTGCCCGGGTCGTAGGCGTAGCGGTACCTCTCCCAGACCGCGGGCTCCACGTCGTGCTCGGTGCCGTCGACCTCGACGCGCACGCTGTCGCCCGCGATGCGCGTGACGGTGCCGATCGTGCCGTTGACCCAGCGGGGCGCCTCGCCGAACTGCGCTCCGTCGTTGCGCAGGAACATCACCTGCGCGCCGACCTTGAGCGTCAGCTCCATCTCGGCGGGGTAGTTCGCCTCGCCGCGGCCGAAGTCGCCCGAGATCTCGGCGGCCGCCGTCTGCGTGCGCCCGATGAGCTCGTCGAGGTGGCGCCGGTTGATCGTGTTCACCCGGTCGTTACGGGTGGCGAGCGTGATGATCGGGTGCTCGCCGTCGGCGGGGTGAGGAGGGGTGCGCGCCCCGGCGGTGTTGAGCACCTCGGCCATCTCGGCCGTCACCCGTCCGTAGCGCACCGCGTTGAGCAGGGTCTTGAACCCGGGGTCGGACTGCCGGTGGATCTCGACGAGCTCGTTGACGTGCAGTTCGGCGCCGTGCCGGCCGATGTCGATGAGACCGTCGCTGACCGACTCCCCCGACCACACCTTGGCGTCGAAGAACCAGAACGAGCGGTAGTGGTCGTCGATGTAGCGCGCCTCGTCGCCGCGCGGCGGCACCGGGGCGAGCTGGTACGGGTCTCCGAACATCACGACCTGCGTGCCGCCGAACGGCTCGGCGCGACGACCCCGGGCCTGACGCAGGGAGCGGTCGATGGCATCCATCAGGTCGGCGTTGACCATCGAGATCTCGTCGATCACCAGGGTGTCGATCGCGTTGAGGATCTTGCGGGTGGCGTCGTTCTGGTCGATGTCGCCGTTCGCGATGAGACCGATGGGCAGGCGGAACAGCGAGTGGATCGTCTGGCCCTCGACGTTCAGGGCCGCGACCCCCGTCGGTGCGCACACGGCGATCTGCTTCTTCGTGTTCCACGCCAGGTGCTGCAGCAGCGTCGACTTGCCCGTACCCGCCCGGCCCGTGACGAAGACGTGCTCACGGGTGTCCTCGATCAGCCGGAACAGCGCCTGCTGTTCGGCGGAGAGGGGCGGCGTGGTCACCGGTTCATGCTAGTTCGCACCGCCGTCGCCGGGCGGCGGGGTGTGGACGCGTCGTCGGACCGGGAGCGGGCAGGCGTCTCGCACGACGGCTCGGTGCGCACCAGCAGCCAGCGCGCCTCGCCCGAGAGCACGTCGGCGACGTGGCTGCGGAACCGCGGGCACTCGGTGATGTCGTGCGCGCGGCAGCGCAGGGCGTGCTCGGTCATCGCGCGGGCCTGGGCGATGTCGGCCGCGCGCCGATCGAGCTCGGCCACGTGCTCCTCGAGCACCCGGTGGCGGTCGGGCGCGTCCTCGTCGAGCAGCACCTGGATCTGCTCGAGCGAGAGCCCCGCGGCCTTGTTGCGCAGGATCACGGCGATGCGCACGCTGTCGCCCTCGTCGAAGCGCCGGCGCCCCGCGGCATCCCGACCCGGGCGCAGCAGCCCCTCGTCTTCCCAGTAGCGCAGCACGTGCGTCTCGAGCCCGAATCGCGCCGCTGCCTCGCCGATCGACTCCCCGCTTGACTTCATGTCGACATGAAGTCACACGATGGACGAGAACGCAAGCGGAAGGAACCCTCATGTACGACGCGATCATCATCGGCGGCGGCCCCGCCGGGCTGCAGGCCGCCCTCACCCTGGGTCGAATGCACCGACGCACCCTGCTGCTCGACTCCGGCACGTACCGCAACGCCACCGTGAGCCACACCCACAACCTGCTCACCAACGACGGCCGCGACCCGTCGGAGCTGCGTCGACTCGGTCGTGCCGAGATCGGCGCGTACGCGACGGTCGAGATCCGGGATGCCGTCGCCTCCACCGTGGCGCAACAGGGCGACGAGCTGACGGTCACCGTCGACGACGAGCCCCTGCGCGCGCACGCGGTGATCCTCGCCACCGGCGTGACCGACGATCTCCCCGCGATCCCCGGCCTCGCCGAGCAGTGGGGCGACCGCATCGCCAACTGCCCCTTCTGCCACGGACACGAGTTCGCCGGTCGTCCCGTCGCGGTCGTCAACGCCTCGCCGCACGCGGCGGTGCTGGCCCGCATGCTCGAGCCCGTGGCATCCGAGGTGCACTTGGTCGACCCGGCACGCGTCGAGCGGGTCGACGGCACGGCCGACGGGCTCCGCCTGCTGCTCGTCGAGGGCGGGCACCTCGACGTGGCCGGCGCGTTCATCGCTCCCACCTGGCGCCCGAACGCCCCCTTCGCCGCCCAGCTCGATCTCGCCGTGACCGAGGCGGGGGCCGTGCGCACCGACGCCTTCGGGCGCACCAGCATGCCCGGTGTGTACGCGGTCGGAGACCACGCGCAGGCCGAGCACCTGCCCGGGCCGATGTTCTCGCTCGCCGCGGCCATCGCCGCCGGGCAGCTGGCCGCGGTCGCCGTCGTGCACTCGCTCGTCGCCGACTGAGACGCCCGACGCGGGCGCGACTCCGCCCCTCCCGGTGGGCCCGCGTGACGCCGCGGGGCGGCGCGCGGCATCTGCGCAGGTGGGCTTCCTAGACTGGGGGCGTGGACAACGCCGGCGGGGGCCCCGCGACGCCCAGGGGCGTCACCGGCGCGCGCCCGCGCGGGCGGTTCGAGATCCCGGCGATCATCGTCATCGGCATCCTGCTGCTCGCCGCGCTGGGCGGGGGAGCCGCGTCGCTGTACCGGGAGTTCTACAGTCCCCGGGCCTTCGTCATGCACTACCTCGAGCTACTGCACGACCGCCGCGCGGCCGAGGCGCTCGCCGTTCCGGGTGTCGCCGTCGACTCCACCGATCTCGAGGCCGCGGGCCTTCCCGCGACCGCGTCCGAAGCGCTGCTGCGGCCCGAGGCACTCACCCCGCTGATGGATGCCGCGATCGTCGACGAATCCGTCGAGGGCGACGTCACCCGCCTGACCGTGTCGTACACGGCGGGCGGGTACGCCGGCACCACCACGCTGTCGGTGCAGCGCGACGGCGGGTCGAGCCTGCTGCCCCGCTGGCGCTTCGCGCGCAGCCCGCTCGCCGTGATGGACCTGTCGGTGCAGGGGTCGATGCGCTTCTCGGTCAACGGCTTCGAGGTCGACAAGCGCCAGGTGTCGATCGACCGGGCCGACACCGATCCCACGGCCGACGTGCCATTGCTGGTCTTCTCTCCCGGGCTGTACTCGATCGCCGTCGACACGGCGATCTCGGCGACCCCCGGGGTGGCTGTGCTCGCCGATGCGCCCCTGGCCGGCATCCCGATCGACGTGCAGGCCGAACCGACCGAGGAGTTCATCGCGGTCGTGCAGCAGCGCGTCGAGGACTTCCTCTCGTCCTGCGCCGAGCAGAAGGTGCTGCAGCCCACCGGGTGCCCGTTCGGGTTCACCGTGCGCAACCGCATCGACGGAGCCCCCGACTGGTCGATCGTCGAGCAGCCCGTCGTCACCGTGGTGCCCGACGGCGCCGGCTGGCGCATTCCGTCGGCCAAGGCGGTGGCGCACATCCGCGTCGACATCCGCTCGATCTTCGACGGCAGCGTGCGCTCGGTCGAAGAGGACGTGCCCTTCCGCGTCGACGGCGCGATCACGGTGCTGCCCGACGGCACCGCCTCGATCCTCGTGGGCGGGAAGTCCGACTGAGCGGGATCAGCCGCGCTGGCGTGCCGCGACGCGGGCGTCGCGCTCGGCCATGCGCGCCAGCTCTTCGTTGTACGCGTCGAGTTCGAGGTCTCCGACCCGGTCGACGTGCCGATCGCGGCTCTTCTGCTGCCGTTCGTCGCTGCGGCTCCACTGGATCGCGACGGTGATCGCCAGGATGAGCGTCGGGATCTCGCCCACCGACCAGGCCACGCCACCGCCGACGTACTGGTCCTGCAGGGGTGTCGCCCCCCAGGTGCGTCCCATCGCACCGAACCACTCGGCGACCATGAGGCCGGAGTTCATCATGATCGCGATGCCGAAGAACGCGTGCATCGCCATGATCGCGATGAGCACGAGCAGACGCATCGGATAGGGCAGGCGGTAGGGCACCGGATCGATGCCGACGAGGCTCAGCACGAAGAGGTACCCCGTGACGAGGAAGTGCGCGACCATCCAGATGTGGCCGACGTGGTCGTACAGCGACCACCGGAAGAGGTCGGTGTAGTAGAACGCCCACAGCGAGCCGATGAACAGCCCCGCCGCGACGTACGGGTTGGTGAGCACCTTCGCGACCGGGTTGTGCACCGCCCAGAGGATCCACTCGCGACCACCGCGGGTGCCGTCGTCGCGTTTGCGGATGGCCCGCGCGGCCAGCGTCACCGGCGCCCCCGTCACGAGCAGCAGGGGGATCGCCATCGACAGCAGCATGTGGCCGATCATGTGCATGCTGAACAGGTAGTCCTGGTACACGTTGATCGGTCCCGAGGTGACCCAGAACACCCCCAGCATGCCCAGGGTCCACATCACGGTGCGGTGGATGGGCCAGGCGTCGCCGCGGCGGTGCAGGCGCCAGACGCCGGCCAGGTAGAAGAACAGGGCGAAGGCGACGACGAACGCCCACAGCAGGTCGACGTCCCACGCGGTGAACCAGCGCTCGAGGGTGAGCTCGGGCGGCAGCGGCGAACCGGTGAGCACCTCGGCCGGGGTCTGACCGACCAGCGGCGCCTCGACGGGCGGGGCGGTGCGCGCCAGCGCGGCGGCCGCACCGCTGGCGACACCCATGAAGACCAGTTCGAGCGTGAGGATGCCCCAGAACCGCCGCGAACCGGGCTCGTCGGCCATGCGTGAGATGAGGCGGCGGCGGTACCACGCGCCGAGGACGCCCATCGCGAGAAGTGCGGCGACCTTGACCAGCACCAGGAAGCCGTAGGTCGAGAAGAGGTTCGACACGTCGAGGAGCGTGATCGAGGCGCGGACGGTGCCCGAGACGGCCACGACGACGAAGGCCACCAGCGCGATCGACGAATAGCGCAGCAGCACCGCCTGCAGCTGCCGGCGCGACATCGCCGGGCGCACGACCACGAGCAGGACGAGACCGCCCAGCCACACGGCCGCGGCGATGATGTGCAGCACGAGCGAGATCACCGCGGCGTTGTGACTGGCCTCGGTGCCCGCGTGCCCCTGAGTCCCCATCGGGATGAGAGATGCCAGAGCCAGGATCGCGACGAGCAGGGTGGGGATCCACGACCGCACGGCGAAGGTCAGCACGGTCAGCACGGCACCGGCGATGGTCGTGATGAGCCACGCCTGACCCAGCGGACTCTCGACCAGGAAACGGCCGAGCTGCTGACCGAAGACGGCGTCGAGGGTGGGCTTGGCGTTCAGGACGTTCAGGAACGTCAGGTACCCGGTGGTGGCGGCGGCGATGGTGAAGACCGCCGCGCCGATCGACGCGGTGTCGAGGGCGATCTCGAACGGCCGCTCCCCCGCGGGCAGGGCGAACAGCGCCAGCACGAGGGAGCCGACCAGGGTGGCCGCCGAGAGGTTGACCAGCACGGTCGCGATCGGGAGCCCCCACCGCACGACCGGACCGGGGTCGGCGAGCTGCACCTCGGCGGCCCCGCCGCCGTACGCCAGTCCCGCCACGACGGCGATCAGCGAGACCGCGATCAGGATGACGGGTCCCGCGACGCGGAGAAGGCGGGGATTCACCCCTCCAGACTACGTCGCGTACACACAGCACAGGGGGGATGCCGATGGCATCCCCCCTGTGAAGGTTCGAGGTCGTCTTACTTGACGGCGGCCTTCAGCTTCGAGCCCGCGGTGACCTTGACGCGCTTGCCGGCGGGGATGGCGATCTCTTCGCCCGTCTGAGGGTTGCGGCCCGTGCGAGCCGACGTGGCGACCTGCTCGAAGGCGATCCAGCCGGGGATCGAGACCTTGCTGCCCTTGGCGACCGCCTCGGAAACGGTGGAGAAGAGGGAGTCGAGCACGCCCGACACGGCGGACTGGCTCTGGCCGGTCGCGCTGGCGATGCTCGCGACGAGCTCGGTCTTGGTGATGGACTTGTCGGCCATGTGGTGTGTCCTCCAGGCGGCGACGAGCGCCGTCTCTCGTTACTCGGACGAGGAGGAATCCTCCTCGGTGGTCGGGAGACCGCCTCGACAGTATCAACCGAACCGCGGAAATACGCGGATTTTGACGGATTTCGTCCCTTTCGCCGGGGGTGTGTCGCGGGCTCGGGGCTTTCGCGGGCCGATGATGGCGCACGGGTCGGCCCTTGGACGACCTCGTCCTTCGAGCCCGCGGCAGGGCTCGGGTCTCCGGGCGGGTGAATCGCGAGGCGCAGGCGGGCGAAGTCCGGGGGCTTCACCCCGCGGATGATGCGACGCTCGAATTCACCTGGAAAATACTGAATTTCGTACCCCTATGATGTGCCTACGAGAACGGGCTCCGGTTCGTGTCCGACGAACCGCCCCCGTTCGATCGGCCCGAATGTGGAGGGTCCATGCCCCGTAGCCGCACCTCGATCGATGCGCGAGCCGCCCTGCGCGCGGCCGCCGTCTCCACCGTCGTTCGCCTCGCCCCCGGGCACGGGCCCCCGCACCAGCGGCATCTGTCGCTCCTCGCCGCCAGCGCCGCTCCCCCCGTCCCCCCGACGTGGACCGACCCGGCCGCCCGAGCGGTGATCGCCCTCTTCGCCGCGCGCGCACGCCGCGACAACCTCACCGACGGTGCCGCCTTGGTCCGCCGCTACTTCGAGGGGGTGAGACTCACCCGCCCCGCCGAGTTGGCCGACGGCATACGCTCCCAGCTCCACGCGAGCGTCGGCGAGTACTGCAACGCCGTCGGGTGGCCGCAGATGGGCGCGCGTTTCGGGGCCGAAGCCCTGCTCTTCGCCGATACCGAGGCGCTGCGCTACCGTGCGCTCACCGTCGTCGCACTCGGCCAGGCGCTCAACGGCGAGTACGAATCCGCCCGGGTGTCTCTCGCGAGCGCGCGAGAGGTGTTCGCCGCGCAGGGCTGGGCACGGGCGGACACCGCGTACGTCGAGTTTCTGGCGGAGACGCTCATCGCCTCCGCCCATCTCCAGGTCGACCGCCTGCATGCCGTGTCGGCCGCGATGACGGCCGCTCAGCCCGATGACCCGTACTGGGCTCATTCGGCACGATCCGTCGAAGCGATGGCCCGGATGCTGCGCAGCGACACGGACGGCGGCCTGGCGGCGATCCAGACCCTGCTGACAGAGCAGGGCGCCCGGCACAGCCACACGATGACGCGGCATTTCCTCGTCTGCATGCGCTCCGACATGCTCGTCGCACAGGGTCGTTCCGCCGAGGCCCTGGCGACGCTCGCTCCCTACGACGATCCGGACGGGCACGGCATCTGTTTCTCGATGCAGCGCGCGGCGAGCCTGCTCCGCCTGGGCCGCGAGCGGGAGCTCCTCGCCGAGACCGACGCCTGCGTGGCGACCGGGGCCGACCACTGCCTTCGCACGCTCACCCCGCTTCTGCTGCGCAGGGCGCTGGCGCATCGGCGGCTCGGCGAGGGGGAACGCGCAGCCGCCAGCACGGAGGCGGCGATGGTTCTGCTACTGCGCACGGGCACCTCGGGGACCCCCTTCGTCATGCTTCCCCACGACGAGACCCGCGATCTCATCGCTGCCGTCATGCTCGAGCGTCCGGAGTTCCGCGACGCGATGCCGTGCGTGTTCGACGCTCTGGCGATCGTCGCCACCCCCGACGGCCCGGGGCCCCGCCCACGCCCGCTCCGACAGCTGACCCCCACGGAGCGCGACCTGACGCACCGACTGACCACGTCGCTCAGCATCGCCGGTATCGCCGACGAACGCGGGGTCTCGGTGAACACGGTGAAGAGCCAGGTGCGATCGATCTACGCCAAGTTGGGGGTACGCGGCCGGCACGAAGCCGTCGAGGCGCTGACGCGCTCGGCGAACGCGCGCCCCGCCTGCGGTCGGACCGCCGATGGCTGATCCCGGCGAGGTGATCCGGCGAGCGCACCCACTGAACGTCGAGCCGCACGACACGCTTCGAGCGGCCGCGCTCCTCACCGCGACTCGGCTGCTTCCCGGCTCCGGTGTGCCCGAACCCCGCCACCTCGCCCTGCTCGCCGAGACCGAGGCCTTCGACCCCCCGCGACGATGGACCGACGACGGTGCGCGGATCCTCTCCGCCCTCCTCGTCGCTCGCGCACGCCGCGACGCCCTGGGCGACGGCATCGCGCTGATCGCGCGCTACTTCGACGGCACGCATCTGAACCGCCCCGCCGGGCTGTCACCGGGCGCCCGGTCGGAGCTGCTCTCCAGCGTGGGCGAGTACCTCTGCGCGGTCGGGTCCCCCCAGTCGGGTGTCCGCTTCGGGGAGGAAGCACAGCTCTTCGCCGACACCGACGCCCTGCGCTATCGCGCTCTCGCGGTGAGCAGCTTCGGCCTCGCCCTGAACGGAGAGAACGAGCGCGCGGCGCCCACGATCCGCGCGGCCACCGACCTCTTCGTCGAGGCCGGGTGGAATGCCCGCGAGGTCTCCTTCCTGGTCCTGCTCGCCGACTGTCTGGTCTCGGCGGCGCGCATGGAACACGACAGGCTGTCCGCGATCAGCGGGGAGCTCGCCGCCCTCGCCCCCGACGACCCCTATCTCGACTACGCCTCGCGCGCCGCCGAGGTGATGTGCCGCGTCATCCGGCGGGAGTTCGCCGACGGGATCGCGGCGAGCTGGCAGTTGCTGCACGGCAGCCGGCGGCACAGCAGCCAACGCGCGGTCCGCCATCTGCTGATGTGCATGCGCTCCGACCTGTTCCTGGCGCACGACCAGCCCGCCGACGGACTCGCGGCGGTGGCCTCGGCGCTCAGCCCGGAGGGGCACGGTACGTGCTTCGCGACGCAGCGCGCCGTCGCCCTGCTGCTGCTGGGCCGCGAGCGCGAGGCGCTCCTCGAGACCGACGCGTGCGCCGCCTCGGAGGACGACCACTGCCTGCGTAGCCTGCCGCGGATGCTGCTGCTGCGCGCGATCGCCTTCCGGCGGATCGGTCAGGAGCGACGCGCCCGCCAGAGCATGGCATCCGCGCTGATGCTGATCTCGCGCACCGGGAGCTCACGGACGCCCTTCATCATGCTCCCCGCCACCGAATGCGCCGATCTCGTCGAGGCGGCGGCCGAGGATCATCCCGAACTCGCCGGCACGGCGGCATCGATCCGCGACGCGCTCCGCCAGCTCGCCGCACGCCCCCACGCCGCACCGACCACCCGCGACCTGACCGGTCTCACCCCCACGGAACACGCCCTGGCCACGCTGCTCGTCACCGACTTGAGCCTGGCGGAGATCGCCCGGGAGCGGAGCGTCTCGGTGAACACGGTCAAGAGCCAGGTGCGATCCATCTACGTCAAGCTCGGCGTCAGCACCCGGGCCCAGGCGATCGCGCACCTGCGCGCGGACGCCTGAGAACGCCGAAGGGCGGGGATCCCTTTCGGAACCCCCGCCCTCGGCGTGTGTGTCTGGTGCTTACCAGGACGACTTGGTCACACCGGGCAGCTCGCCACGGTGGGCCATGTCGCGGAAGCGGACGCGCGAGACGCCGAACTTCGTCAGCACGCCACGGGGGCGGCCGTCGATGACGTCGCGGCTGCGCACGCGGGCGGGCGAGGCGTTGCGGGGGAGCTTTTGCAGCCCCACGCGGGCGGCCTCGCGGGCCTCGTCGGTGGCGGTCGGGTCGACCAGGGTCTTCTTCAGCTCGGCGCGCTTCGTCGCCCAGCGCTCGACGACGACCTTGCGCTGCTCGTTGCGCGCGATCTTGCTCTTCTTGGCCATGTGCTTAGCGCTCCTCTCGGAAGTCGACGTGCTTGCGGACCACGGGGTCGTACTTCTTGAGCACGATGCGGTCGGGGTTGTTGCGGCGGTTCTTGCGCGTCACGTAGGTGTACCCCGTGCCGGCCGTCGAACGCAGCTTGATGATGGGACGTACGTCCTGAGCCTTCTTCGCCATTACAGCTTCACGCCCTTCGCCTGCAGGTCACGAACGACGGACTCGATGCCGCGTGCGTCGATGACCTTGATGCCCTTCGCCGAAACGTTGAGCTTGATGTTGCGACCCAGCGACGGAACGAAGTAGGTCTTCTTCTGCACGTTCGGGTCGAAGCGGCGCTTCGTCCGGCGGTGCGAGTGCGAGATGTTGTGACCGAAGCCGGGAACCGCTCCAGTCACCTGGCACACTGCTGCCATGGTGATGTCTCCTTCTGTACCGTGACACCGGACGGTGCCACCCAAGATCCCTTGTCTGCACCCCGCTCGAGCGCAACACGAGGCCGCGGTCGAAAGTCGGGGAGCGAACTGCGTGCTGGAGTGCGCGCAGACAAGGAGTCAGTCTAGCACGGCCCGGATCCGGACCCCCGAACCGGTCGACGGGACCGGCCTCAGCCCCCCGCCGCCTCGGCCGCGCCCCGCCCCCACCGGAACGCCGACACCGTGGCATCCCCCTCGATCCAGAACCGCCACGGGAACGCCGCGGTTCCCGCGACCCCCGCCACCCCCACGCGCGGCCCCGTCGCGACGTCGCGCACCGGCGTCTCGGCCAGCAGCAGCCGCGCCCGCGCGCCCGCCTTCTCGACCCCGGTGATCGCGTCGATGCCGTCGTGCACGGGATGCCGCAGCCCGACCGCATCGCCGAGTCGCCCGGGTCCGCGCGCGAGGTCGCGGGCGGAGCGCACCGCCCCGCGTCGTTCGAGTCGGCGCCGTTCCGCCACGTCGGCCCCCTCGACGACCTCGCCGCCGCGCAGCAGCACACCGCCGGCCACCCCGTCGGGTGCGCAGACGACGTTGACGCACGAATGGATGCCGTGACTCAGGTACACGTAGAGGTGCCCCGGCTCGCCCCACATCGTGGCGTTGCGCGCGGTCGGTCCCATGCGGGCGTGCGAGCCCGGGTCGGGCTGCTCGCCGGTTCCGCGACCGTGGTACGCCTCGACCTCCGTGACGCGCAGCACGACGCGCTCCCCGCCGACGACGGTCTCGAGCCGCGCGCCGAGCAGACGCGGCGCGACCTCGACCGGCAGGGCCGAGAGGTCGTCCCGCGTCGCGGGGCGGCTCACTGCGGGGGCACCTGGCACCACGACAGGTCGAAGCCCTGCAGCGCGACGAGCTCCTGGCCCGTGTCGACCTCGACGAGGTGCGTCTGCAGCTTCTCGGGCAGCGGCAGTTGGTAGCGGTCGAACGGGTTGTCGACGGCACGGGGCGCCACGAGCACGGCCGCGTACCGACCGCTCGGCGAGACGCAGGTCTGCAGCACCGTGTCGGAGCCCGGCACCTCGAGCAGCGATCGCACGGCACCGTCGGTGTCGACGTGCGCCACGGTCGTCGAGCGCGACACCCCGTCGGCGCTGATGTCGGCGAACGAGCGGATGGTCCCCGCCCCGGCGCCCGGCACGGGGGTCGCCCGCCCCGTCAAGCCCGGGGGGTCGACCGGTTGCACGAGCGGCTGCTCGGATCCGTCGGTCAGGTTGATCTCGCGGATGCCCTCGACCCTCTCGACGATCGCCACCGACGACCCGCGGGCGATGCCGTCGATCGACACCGCGCTGCCCAGCGGGGCGGCGTTGCCGCCCTGCGCGTCGGTGAGCAGCAGGCGCGAATCGAAGGTGAGCACGAGCATGCTGTCGGTGTCGGGCACGAACCGCCAATCGGCGATGCGCACGTCGCCGCCGTTCAGGCCGACCTCGGTGGGGGCGGCGTCGTCGGCCGCCGACGCCGTGAACAGGCGGCTCTCGCGTCCGCCGGCGGCGCCCAGATCGGCATCCGAGAAGGTGAAGCCGATGCGCTCCCCGCGATCGGCCGACTGCAGGTTCGACACGAAGCCGGGTCCGGGCAGGGCGATGTCGCGCGGATTGCCCCCGTCGGAGTCGGTCACGATGACGCGGGCCGTGTCGCCGTCGCGCACCGAGATGACCAGGTGGTTCGCCGTCGCGCGGAAGTCCTCGATGTGCGCGTTGACGAAGACCGGCAGCCCCGCCTCGCCCTGCAGGTCGGTGCGGAAGATCGTGTCGCCCTCGGGGGTGCCGCGCTGCATGAGATAGGCCTGCAGCGGCGGTGTGCGGAACGTCTCGGTGAGGGTCGACGCCGGCCCCGCGCCGAGGCCGCTGACGCCGTTGACGGTGATGCGGTAGTCGGTGTCGTCGCGCAGCGGCAGCGTGAAGCGCACCCCGACGCTCCGTCCGGCGGTGTCGACCGTGAACGGCGTCGCCGGCTCGACCTGCACCTGCGAGGGGTCGACGGTCTCGAGGGACTGCGTCGTGGTGAGGATGACCCGGGATCCGGATGCCGCGACGGCGGCGGTCGGGTCGACCTGCACGTCGGTGACACGCGGGCCCTGCGCCACGGCGACGACGCCGCCCACGCCGCCCACCAGCGCCAGCGCCCCCAGCACGGCGGCGAACGCGACGAGGAAGCCGCGCCCGCGCCGGCGGCGGGCGCGGGTACGACGGGAGTCGCCGCCGCGGCGCGAATCAGTACTCATACGGGTCCGTCGGCTCGTCGATCGAGGCGACCTGCTCGGCGTGCACCTCGAGCTTGCCGTCGCCGCTGGAGCGCACCGTTCCCGTGACCGTGACCCACTGCCCGGTCGAGGGCGCATCGCCGGTCGCGGCGATGGGCAGGCGCGCGGTCTGCGCGTCGATGACGCAGTGCGTGATGACCAAGCGCGTGAGATCGAAGCTCGCGCCGTCGCCGCCGGGGGTGATGAACCCGGTGAGGGTGACCGGCTTGCCGTCGAAGGTCTCGGGGTTGGTCGCGTGGGCGAAGACCGCCGACCAATCGCCGACGCCGAACGTCGAGGTGTCGCCGGAGGCCGCCAGGGTGATCACGTCGGATCCGGCGAACAGCGGCGGAGCCCCCACGTCGCGCGACACGGCGAGCTCGGTCGAGAGCGAGGCGGCCGGGGTCAGCAGCACCGCGATGACGGCGCCCGAGGCGAGCACGCCCCCGGCGAAGGCCGCGACACCCCCGGGGGTGAGCCGCGGACGCGCGGCGAGATGGTCGTGCGCGGCCCGGTCGTGGGCGTCGGTCGGATCGGAGTGCTCGTGGTCGGCGTGCGCGAAGGCCTCGCGGCGAGCCGAGGCCGCCGCGGGTGCGTGCCCGTGCTCGTGATCGTGCCCGTGGTCGGCTTCCGCGCCGAGGGGCAGGGCGAACGAGGCGACCGCCCCGATCAGCGCGACGACCGACATCCCGACCGCGAACCACGCCGAATCGGGGTTGACGTACAGCGACATGCGGCCCGTGACCCACAGGGTGATCGTGGTGATCGACAGGCAGGCCGTCAGGCCCACCCCGAGCCAGCGCGTGGCGAGGGCACTCGTTCTAGACAAGGAGGTTCACCACCGTTCCGAGGGCGAAGGCGAACAGCACGACCACGACGGTCATCCCCACCAGCACGCGGGTGCTGAACGTGGTGCGCAGCAGCGCCATCATCTTGAGATCGATGATCGGGCCGACCACGAGGAAGGCCACGAGCGATCCGGGCGTGAACGTCGAGGCGAACGACAGGGCGAAGAACGCGTCGACGTTCGAGCAGAGCGAGACCACGATGGCCAGCAGCATCATCGCGGCGATCGACAGGGCCGGGTCGGACCCGATCGCCAGCAGCGCGCTGCGCGGAATGAGCACCTGCACCGCGCCCGCGATCAGAGACCCGATGATCAGCGCCGGCATGACCGACCGCAGCTCGACGACGAGCTGGGCGAGCGTCCGGCGCCCGCGGCCGCCGCGCTCCTGCACGACGATCTCGCAGGTTTCGAGGAACCGCTCGGTGAGCAGCTTGTCGGGATCGGGATGCCGGCTGTACAGCCAGCCGAGCAGATTGGCGACCAGGAACCCGCCGATCAGGCGCGCCACCAGGATGCCGTCGCTGAAGCCGAAGGCCGCGTGGGTGCTGATGATGACGATGGGGTTCACGATGGGCGCGGCGACGAGGAAGGTCAGGGTGTCGGAGACCCCGAAGCCGCGCATGAGGAGCCCGCGGGCGAACGGCACGTTGCCGCACTCGCAGACCGGGATGAACATGCCCAGCAGCGACAGCACGGCTCGGCGCGCCCAGGGCGCGCGCGGCATCCATCGCTCGATCGCCCCCGGCGGCACCCACACCTGCACGATGATCGACAGCACGACGCCGAGGATCACGAACGGCAGCGACTCGATGAGCACGCTGAGGGCGAGGGTCAGCCCGTCCTGCGCGCGGGTGGGGAGCGGCTGCGAGAAGAACGTGGGCGCGAACGCGTCGACGAGGAACAGCGCCGAAACCACGACGACACCGAGTCCGAGCGCGACCAGCGTCCGCGACGCGCCGGTGCGCGCGGGCGTGGACGCGGCGGTGCGACTAGTCGTCGCCACGCTCGCGAGCCCGCGCCTGGGCGCAGGCGGTGCAGATGCCGAAGATGTCGACCACGTGCTCGGCCTCGGTAAAGCCGTGCTGCGCGGCGGTGCGCTGCGCCCACTCCTCGACGTCGGTGGCGGCGATCTCGACCGTGACGCCGCACGAGCGGCAGATCAGGTGGTGATGGTGACCGCGGGTCTCGCAGGCGCGGAAGAGGTTCTCGCCCTCGGGGCTCTGCAGGGAGTCGGCGTCGCCCTTGGCGGCGAGGCCCGCGGGCGTGCGGTACACCGTGGCCAGGCCGATGCCGGTGTTCTCGTCGCGCAGTGTGGCGTGCAGCGCCTGCGCGCTGACGAAGCCGCCCGCGCCGGACAGGGCTTCGCGCACGCGTTCGCGCTGCCACGTATTGCGCTGGACCATGGCGGCGAGTCTATCGAGGGGATCGGTGAATCGGCTGGGCGCGTTACAGGGCGCGGGTGGTGCGATCGCGTCGCGCGCCGATGACGCGGCAGACCAGGTAGATCAGGAACGAGATCGTCGTGATGTACGGGCTGACGGGCAGCGTGCCCGCGACCGCGAGCAGCACGCCGCCCACCGCCGAGGCGAAGCCGAACAGCGCGGCCAGCACGGGCACCGACAGCGGACCCGACGCCACCCGCATCGCCGCCGCCGCCGGCGTCACCAGCAGTGCCATCACGAGCAGCGCACCGATGATGTGCACCGCGACCGCGACGATCAGGCCCAGCAGCAGCATGAACGCCAGCGACACCGCCGTGGTGGGCACGCCCCGCGCGGCGGCGGACTGCGGGTCGAGCGAATCGAAGCGCAGGGGGCGCCAGATGAACAGCAGCGCGAGCAGCACGAACAGCCCGATGACCACCAGCCAGCCGAGCTGCGCGCTCTGCACCGACACGATCTGGCCGGTGAGCAGGCTGAACCGCGTGGAACTGCGGCCGTTGTACAGCGACAGGCACAGGATGCCGACACCCAGACCGAACGGCATGAGCACGCCGATGATCGAGTTGCGGTCGCGGGCGCGGGCGCCGAGCAGGCCGATCAGCGCCGCCGCGATGAGCGAGCCGACGATCGAGCCGGTCACCACGTCGACGCCGATGAGCAGCGCCACCGCGGCGCCCGCGAACGACAGTTCGCTGATGCCGTGCACGGCGAAGGCCATGTCGCGCTGCATCACGAACACGCCGATGAGCCCGCCCACGAGGCCGAGGACGGCCCCGGCGTAGACGGAGTTCTGCACCAGCTCGAGGATGGCGCCGTACTGGCTCACCCCGCCGAAGAGGGCGGTGCCGACGTCGGACCAGTTCATGCGTCGTCCTCGTCGTGGTGGTGGTGGGCCTCGTCGGCATCCGGGGCTCCGACGACGATGAGCTGATCACCCGCGCGCACCACGTACACCGGAGCCCCGTAGAGGGCGGTGAGGGCCTCGGTCGTGAGCACCTCGTCGGGGGTGCCCAGGGTGAAGCGTCCGTGGGCGATGTAGAGGATGCGGTCGACGCGCGAGAGCACGGGGTTGATGTCGTGGGTGACCAGCAGCACGGCGGCGTCGCGCTCGCGGCGATGCCGGTCGATGAGACGCACGACCGCCTGCTGGTTCGCGAGGTCGAGGCTGGTCAGCGGCTCGTCGCACAGCAGCAGTGCGGGGTCGTCGGCGAGGGCCTGGCCCACGCGCAGCCGCTGCTGCTCACCGCCCGAGAGCAATCCCACCGGACGATCGCCGAACTCCGAGGCCCCGACGGCCTCGAGCAGCCCGTCGATGCGGGCGCGGTCCTTCTTGCGCGACAGCGGCAGGCCCAGGCGGTGGCCGTCGACGCCGAGGCCGATGATGTCGCGACCGCGCAGCGGCGTCTCCCGCGGCAGCGGGCGCTGCTGGGGGATGTACCCGATGCGGCGGTTGCCGGCGCGGCGCACCGGCGTCCCGAGCGCCTCGACGGTCCCGGCGCTCAGGCGCTCGAGGCCGAGGATGGCGCGCAGCAGCGTGGTCTTGCCCGAACCGCTGGGTCCGAGCACCGCGACGAGCTCGCCGGGCTCGACCTCGAGGTCGAGCCCGGACCACAGCTCGCGGCCGCCCCGCTCGAGGGCGGCTCCGCGGATGCGCAGCGGTGCGGCGGCGTTCACGCCGCCAGCGCGTCGGACAGGGCCGTGATGTTGCTCTGCATCCACGAGAGGTAAGTCTGTCCCTCGGGGAGCGTTTCGGTGAACTCGACCACCGGGATGTTCTTGGCCTTGGCCTCGTCCTCGACCTGCGTGACCTCGGCGCCGCCGGTCTGCGGGTTCACGATCATGACCGAGATCTGCCCCGAATCCAGCAGCTGCAGCGACTCCAGCAGGGTCGCGGGCGGCACGTCCTGGCCCTCTTCGACCGACTCGCTGAACTCGTTCGGGGTGGCGTTGGTCAGGCCCGCGGCGGTCGTCAGGTACAGCGGGACCGGCTCGGTCACGAAGATCTTCGCTCCGGCATCCGTCGCCTCGATCTGGCCGAGGGAGTCCTCGAGACCGGCGATCTCCTTCGTGAACGCTTCCGCGTTGGCCGTGAAGGCGGCGGCGTGGTCGGGCGCGAGCTGGCCGAGCTCGGTGGCGATCGCCGCGGTGAGGTCTTCGACCGTGTGCGGGTCGTACCAGACGTGCTCGTTGAAGCCCTCGATGTGGTCGTGGCCGTCGTCGTCGGCGTGGTCGTGGTCGTCGGCGCTCTCGCTCGGAGCCGGGCTCGCCTCGTCGGCGTGGGCCTCGTCGTGCGACGCCGCCCCCGGGTAGTCGTGGTTGTACTCGACGGCCGTGATGACCGGGGCGGTCGAGCCGCTGGCCTGCACGAGCCCCTCCATGAAGGCGTCGTAGCCCGCACCGTTCTCGATGACGAGGCCGGCGTTCTTCAGCGTCAGCTGGTCTTGCGCGCTCGCCTCGTACTCGTGCGGGTCCTGCGTGGGCGAGGTGATGATCGAGGTCACGTCGACGAAGTCGCCGCCGATCGCCTCGGCGATCGAGCCGTACACGTCGGTGGATGCCACGACGCTGACCTTTCCGACTGAATCAGCCGAGGAGGCCGCGGGGGAACCGCCGGCGCAACCGGCGAGCGCGAGAACGGAGACGGCCCCGAGGGCGACGGGGGCGAGGATGCGACGGGTCATACCGACACCGTATCGCTCGTGATAATCGTTCTCAAACTCAGTCCGCGTCGCATACGACTCTCCCAGGGAGCGACCCTCAGACATCCCGTGCCGATCTGTCCCGCAGTCGGCCACGAGCTCGCCGCTTTGTCAGCGGCGCGAGACGCGTGCGCGGCCTTTACTGGGGGCATGACCGACACCGATCTCCCCGTCATCACGCACTGGATCGACGGCGCCGCCGCCGCATCCGCCGGCGGACGCACCGCCCCCGTCTACAACCCGGCCACCGGCGCGGTGCGGGCCCACGTCGCCCTCGCCGACGAGGCCGACGTCGCCGCCGCCGTCGCCTCGGCCGGACGCGGATTCGTCGCGTGGAGCGCGTTCTCGATCGCCAAGCGTCAGAGCGTGCTGTTCGCCTTCCGCGAGCTGCTCAACGCCCGCAAGGGCGAGCTGGCCGAGATCATCACCGCCGAGCACGGCAAGGTGCACTCCGATGCCATGGGCGAGATCCTCCGCGGCCAGGAGGTCGTGGAACTGGCCACCGGCTTCCCCCACCTGCTCAAGGGGGCGTACTCCGAGAACGCCTCGAACGGCATCGACGTGTACTCGCTGAAGCAGCCGCTCGGGGTGGTGGGCGTCATCAGCCCCTTCAACTTCCCGGCGATGGTGCCGATGTGGTTCTTCCCGATCGCCCTCGCCGCCGGGAACGCCGTGATCGTCAAGCCCAGCGAGAAGGACCCCTCGGCATCCCTCTGGCTCGCACAGCTGTGGAGAGAGGCGGGACTGCCCGAGGGCGCCTTCACCGTGCTGCAGGGCGACAAGGTCGCCGTCGACGGACTGCTGAACGCACCCGAGGTGCAGTCCATCTCGTTCGTGGGGTCGACCCCCATCGCGCAGTACATCTACGAGACCGCCTCGCGCAACGGCAAGCGCGTGCAGGCCCTGGGCGGCGCGAAGAACCACATGCTCGTGCTTCCCGACGCCGATCTCGACCTCGTCGCCGACCAGGCCGTGAATGCCGGGTTCGGGGCGGCCGGAGAACGCTGCATGGCCATCTCGGTCGTGCTGGCCGTCGAGCCCGTCGCCGACGCGCTGATCGCCAAGGTCACCGAGCGCATCGCGAAGCTCCGCATCGGAAACGGCGCCGCCGCCGACGAGCCCGACATGGGCCCCCTCATCAGTGAGGCCCACCGCGACAAGGTGTCGTCGTACGTCGACATCGCCGAGGCGGACGGGGCGAGGGTCGTCGTCGACGGCCGCGGCTACGTGGTCGACGGCCACGAGGACGGCTTCTTCTTCGGTCCGACGCTGCTCGACGCCGTGCCCACCAGCTCACGCGCCTACACCGAGGAGATCTTCGGCCCCGTGCTGTCGGTCGTGCGCGTGCAGACCTATGACGAGGGGCTCGCGCTCATCAACAGCGGCGAGTTCGGCAACGGCACGGCCATCTTCACCAACGACGGAGGAGCGGCCCGTCGCTTCCAGAGCGAGGTGCAGGTGGGCATGATCGGCATCAACGTGCCCATCCCCGTGCCCGTGGCCTACCACTCGTTCGGCGGCTGGAAGAAGTCGCTCTTCGGCGACGCCAAGGCCTACGGCGTGCACGGCTTCGACTTCTTCACGCGCGAGAAGGCCGTCACCAGCCGCTGGCTCGACCCCGCCACCCACGGCGGCATCGACCTGGGCTTCCCGCAGAACACCTGACGCCGCCGGCCTCTCCCCCCGAGGTGCCGATTTTCGTCGCTTCACACTCGGTGGGGGCGACGAGATCCGGCACCTCACGCGGGTCTCACTCGGGGTCGGCGAACTCCAGAGCGGCCCACAGCTCGGCCCGCGCCGCGAACGACGACAGGTCGAGCTGGAGGAGCTGCTCGAGGTGGGCCATGCGCGCGCGCAGCGTGTGACGGTGGATGCCGAGCCCCCGCGCCGCGGGATCCCAGGCGCCATTGGCCTCCAGCCACGCCCGCGCCGACGCCCGCAGCCGCTCGCGCTCCTCGACCGGCAGCGCCTCCAGCGGTTGCAGCACGGTGCGCGCGAGCACGGAGCCCCCTCGCTCGCGGAGCGCCTCGACCAGCCCCCGACCGGCGAGCTCCGCGTACGCCCGCAGGTGTCCGGGGGCGGCGTCGCGCGCGGCTTGTTCCGCGTGGCGCAGGGTCGACGCGAGCGCGTCGCCCGCGCCGTGTCGCGCGGTGCCGACCGCGAGGCCGCGCCGCTCGGCCAGCGCCGCGAGCGCGTCGCCCGCCCCCTCGGCGAGCAGCACGATCACGTCGTCGCCGCGCTCGGCCGAGAACAGTCGCTGCGGGTCGCTCGAGACCAGATCGAGCTCGTCGAGCAGCCCGGGGACCGCGGCCGCGCCGCGGACCACCCCGACCAGGTGGGGAGCCGCGGGAAGGCCCCCGAGCGACGACGCGGCGACGCGGCGCGCCGTGTCTTCCTGCCCCGCGACGAGCATGTCGACCACGCCCGCGCGCACCCCCCTCATCGAGGTCTGCAGGTTCCGCTGCTGCTCGAGCGCGATGCTCGCCAGGGCGACGACCGTGGCCACCAGGTCGCGACCGGCCGGATCGAGGGGCTCCGGACCGCCGACGGCGAGCACCCCGCGCAGGCGGGAGCTCTGCCCGATCGTCTGCAGCAGCGCACCGTTCGCCGACGGGATGACGAGGCTCGCCGCCGTGCGCCGTTCGAGCAATCGCCGCACTTCGCGCCCGACCTCGCCCTCGACGTCGTCGGGGGCCGACCGCAGCCCGGGGAGCACCAGACGCCCGCCGACCGCGTCGTACAGGTCGACCCATGCACCGAGCAGGCGCGACAGCGTGTGCAGGATCTCGCGCAGACCGTCGTCGCGCACCGCCGCCCGTGCAACGGCGCGCTGCGCGTCGAGCAGCCACGAGAAGCGGGCCGCACGCTCGGCGGCGAGGATGTCGGCGACGAAGCGGATGATGCCGATGAAGGGCGCCCGCCCGGCGATCTCCACGATCGGAAGCCCCGCCGCCTCTCCGGCACGCACGACGGCATCGGGAACGCGCGCGTGGATGACGTCGGTCGCGAAACCGACCCCCACGACCCCGTGCGCGCGCAGGCGGCGACAGTACGCGGCCACCGTCTCGGCATCCGGATCATCCGAGAACTGGGCGCCGTTGGTCAGCAGCAGGTTCCCCGACTCGAGCCACGGGGTGGGGTCGAGCAGGTCGGAGCTGTGCACCCACGACAGAGGCAGATCGAGCGCGTCGTCGTCGAGCCCCGTCAGGGAGCGCACGGGGAACGAGCCGTCGTCGAGGAGGACGCGAAGGGTGGCGGGCATGGGGGGCCAAACTGTCGATCGTTCCCCGACATTACCGACAAAACGGCGCTGCCGACGCGTGCCCCCGGCGTCGCACACTGGGGGCATGGCCACTCCCCTCACGACGACCCGAAACGCCGAGATCAGCGAGCGCGACCGCTCGAGCGTCTTCCATTCGTGGTCCGCTCAGCGCACCCTCGCTCCGCTCCCCCTCGCCGGAGGCTCGGGCGTCGAGGTGTGGGATGCCGACGGCCGGAGCTACCTCGACTTCTCGAGCATGCTGGTCAACGTCAACATCGGCCATCAGCACCCCCGCGTCGTCGCGGCGATCCAGGAGCAGGCGGCGCAGCTGACCACCGTCGCCCCCGCGCACGCGAACGAGATGCGCGCGCACGCCGCCGAGCTCGTGCTCGAGCGTGCCCCCGAGGGTTTCTCGAAGGTGTTCTTCACCAACGGCGGTGCCGACGCCAACGAGAACGCCATCCGCATGGCGCGGCTGACCACCGGCCGCGACAAGATCGTGTCGCACTACCGCTCGTACCACGGCAACACCGGGGCGGCCATCGTCGCCACCGGCGACTGGCGACGGATGCCGAACGAGTACTCCCGCGGCCACGTGCACGTCTTCGGTCCCTACCTCTACCGCTCCGAGTTCTGGGCCGAGACGCCCGAGCAGGAGTGCGAGCGGGCACTGCGCCACCTCGAGCGCACGGTCCAGGCCGAGGGGCCCGACACCATCGCGGCGTTCCTGTTCGAGACGATCCCCGGCACCGCCGGCATCCTGGTTCCCCCGCCCGGCTACCTCGCCGGGGTCCGCGAGATCGCCGATCGCTACGGCATCCTGCTCATCCTCGACGAGGTCATGGCCGGCTTCGCACGGGCGGGCGAGTGGTTCGCCTTCGACACCTTCGACGTGCGACCCGACCTGATCACCTTCGCCAAGGGCGTGAACTCCGGCTACGTGCCGGTGGGCGGCGTCGTCATCTCGGATGCCGTGGCCCAGACCTTCGAGGACCGCGTCTTCCCCGGCGGGCTGACGTACTCCGGACACCCGCTGGCGGCAGCGTCCATCGTCGCGGCCCAGCAGGCCATGGCCGACGAGGGCGTGATCGAGAACGCGCGGCGCATCGGCGACGAGGTCATCGGCCCGCGCCTGCGCACCCTGGCCGAGGAGTCGCCGCTGGTCGGCGAGGTCCGTGGTCTCGGAGTGTTCTGGGCCGTCGAGCTCGTCGCCGACCGGGCCACCCGCGAGCCGCTCGCCGCCGCGCGCATCGGCGCGATCAAGGCCGCGATGCTCGAGAAGGGCGTGCTCGGCTTCTTCGCCGAGAACCGCGTGCACGTCGTTCCCCCCGCCGTCATCGGCGATGCCGACGCCCACCGCGGCCTTGACGTGCTGGCCGAGGTGCTGAAGGCCGAGGGCGCGCGAGGCTGACGCCGCGCCCCTCGGCGTTGAGTGTCCAGGACACGCCGCGGTCGCCCGGTCCGGCACGGCGTGTCTTGGACACTCAACGCCTCCGCGCCGCTCGCGCCGCGCCGCGCCCACCTCACGTTGAGTGTCCAGAACACGCCGCACGCGCAAGGCCGAAGCGGCGTGTCTTGGACGCTCAACGCCTCCGCACCGCCGCGTCACCGCGCCGCGCCCACCTCACGTTGACTGTCCAGAACACGCCGCACTCACAAGGCCGAAGCGGCGTGTCTTGGACGCTCAACAGGGTGGGGGATGCCGCGACCACGCGGCGCGTCGAGCAACGCGGAGGCCAGCGCGCCCGACCGCGACTCAGAGCCCGCGGGCTCGTCGCCCCGTTCGCCAGGCCTTCCACGCTCCGGTCGACCACAGGGCCCAGATCACCAGCAGAGGCTGGAAGAGCAGACGGATGCCGCGCGCCAGGTCGGTGTCGAGGCCGAACGCGTCGGTGCCCCGGACGAACTGCTCGATATTGCCGGGGAAGATCGCGACGAAGAAGGCCGCGACGATCCAGCCGACTGCCACGCGCCGACGGCGGAGGACGAGGAGAGCGAGTCCGAGCGCGATTTCGACGACCCCGGATGCCACCACCGTGACGTCGATCGGGAGCGGAAGCCACGACGGAACCTGAGCGACGAACTCGTCGCGCGCGAACGAGAGGTGCGCGGTGCCGGTGAACACGAGCGCGGCACCGAGCAGCCAGCGGGCGAGGGTGCGGGGGAGGCTCATCCTCCGAGGGTAGGCGGGATCGCCGTCATGACCCGTCGTCCCGGGGTCGTCGCCCTCCGTCGAGTGTCCAAGACACGCCGTGCGCAGGGGCCCACCACCGGCGTGTCTTGGACACTCGAGGAGCTCGACGCGCGGCTGCGCGTTGCGACGGCCGCCGGCGCCCGAGGAGGAGTCAGCGCCGCAGGATCCTCTGCGCGAGCGCGTTGCCGATCAGCTGCCCCGCCTGCACGATCACGACGATGATCGCGACCGTCACCCAGGTCGCCTGCGCGTTGAACTGCTGGTAGCCGTAGATGATGGCGAAGTTTCCGAGCCCGCCGCCGCCGATGTAGCCCGCCATCGCCGACATGTCGACGACCGCGATGAACATGAACGTGTACCCGAGGATCAGCGGCGCGAGCGCCTCGGGGATCACGACGCCGAACAGCACCCCGATCCGCCGGGCGCCGACCGCGCGGGCAGCCTCCACGGTGCCGGGGTCGACGGCGACGAGGTTCTGCTCCACCACGCGGGCGATCACGACCGTCGCCATGATCGTGATGGGCACGATCGCGGCATCCGTCCCCAGGGTCGTTCCCGTCACCGCACGCGTGACCGGGGCCACCGCGGTGAGGAAGATGATGAACGGAATGGGGCGGATCAGATTGATCACGAGGTTCGCGATCGCGAAGACCACGCGGTTGGCGAACAGGTTGCCCGGACGCGTGGCGTACAGCAGTGCGCCGATGACCAGCCCCGCGATGCCCGCGATGAGCAGCGACACGGCGACCATGTAGACCGTCTCGCCGATCGACTGCAGCAGAACCGGGGTAAGGGTCTCCCATTTCACGAGCGCACCTCCCGCGCGGGCAGGACGACGTCGGTGTGCGCGCGCAGCTCCGCCACCACGGCGTCGAGATCGTCGCTGTGCACACGGTAGGTGAGCGTGCCCAGCTGCCGGCCGAGCACGTCGGTCACCCCGCCGTAGACGACCGAGTGACGGGCGTCGTGGCGGTGGAACACGTTCGAGACGTCTTCGCTCGAGAACTCGTTCACCTCGACGCTGACCAGGTCTCCCCCACCCGCGGCGAGCGCGGCCAGTGCCTCACCCGAGGGCACGCCCTGCGTCACCGCGGCGACGAACCGCTTCGTCAACTCGGCGCGCGGGTGCGCGAACACGCGGTACGTGTCGCCGCTGTCGACGACGCGACCGCCGTCCATGACGATCACCTGGTCGCACAGCTCGTGCACGATCGAGATCTGGTGGGTGATGACGACGATCGTGATGCCGAGGCGCCGGTTGATCTCGCGCAGCAGGTCGAGCACCTCGGCCGTGGTCTGCGGGTCGAGGGCGCTGGTGGCCTCGTCGGCGAGGAGGATGCGCGGGTCGGTGGCGATCGCCCGGGCGATGCCGACGCGCTGCTTCTGCCCGCCCGACAGGCGCCGGGGGTACTGCTTCGCCTTGTCGCCGATTCCGACGAAGTCGAGCAGCTCGGCGACCCGCTTGTCGCGGTCGGCTCTCTTCCACCCGGCCACCTTGAGCGGATAGGCGACGTTGGCCGCGACGGTGCGCGAGGTGAACAGGTTGAACTGCTGGAAGATCATGCCCACGCGGCGCCGGAGGTCGCGCAGCTTCGCCTCGGATGCCGCCCCCACGTCGACGCCGAGCACCTCCACGGTGCCCGACGTCGGCTGCTCGAGTCCGTTCAGCAGTCGCACGAGGGTGGACTTGCCGGCGCCGGAGTACCCGATCACCCCGACGATCGACCCCTCCTCCACGCGCAGCGACACGTCGTCGACGGCCGTGGTGGTGGAGCGGCGATCGGTGCGGAAGCTCTTCGAGACGCCCCGCAGCTCGATGACCGCGGTCATCCGTTCTGGGCCTTGAGTGCGTCCTCGAGGGTGGTCAGTTCGTCCTGCAGCTGGGCGGCGGTCCAGTCCGCCTTGAACTGCAGGTTGCCCTGGTTGAGCTCGGTGACCGCCGCCTCGACCTCGGTGCTGTGGTACGCCGCGACCAGCTTCTCCCAGCGGGGGTCGTCCTTCTTGTCGTCGCGCGTGACGAAGGCGTTGATGTACGGCGCGAGCTGCGGGTTGTTCAGGTCTTCCTTGAAGATGATGAGCTCGTCGCCGAGCCCGCCCTTCTGCGCCTGCGTGTTGTTCACGATCGCGGCCTGCGCACTGCCGTCCTTGAGCGCCGTGACGGTCTGGTTCGTGTCGACGGGCAGCAGCTCGACCTTGGTCGTGACGATGTCGGCCGGCGTCGAGAGGGCGCTGCCGCCGTCCTTCAGGGTGAGGAGCCCCGCCGTCTGCAGGTTGAGCAGACCGCGGGCGAGGTTGGTGGGGTTGTTGGGGATCGCGACCTTGGCGCCCTCGGGCAGGTCCTTCACATCGGTGTACTGCTCGGAGTACAACGCGAGCGGGTAGACCGCGGTGGCCCCCACCGGCACGAGGGTGCCGTTGTTCTCGACGTTGAACTGCGAGAGGTAGATGAGGTGCTGGAAGAGGTTCACGTCGAGCTCGCCGTCTTGCACGCCCTGGTTGAGCTGCACGCCGTCGTTGATCGTGCGCACCTCGAGGTCGATGCCCTCTTCGGCGAGCTTCTGCTTCAGCACCGTCCAGTGCGCTTCGGTGCCGTCATCGGCGCCGAGGACGATGCGCGAGGAGTCGTCGCCGGATGCCGCACCCCCGGCGCACCCGGTGAGGGCGAAGAGCAGGGCTGCGGTGGAGGCGCCGAGGATCGTGGCCAGGCGTGCAGTGCGGCGTGAAGTCATGGGTCCACGTCATCACGCGCGCCGGGGATGCCGAAGTCGAGGCGTTACGCGTGGTCACGGGGTGTCATGCGGGGTAACGGATTGGGCGGATGCCGAGTGCTCGGCGATGATCGCGCGGCCCGGGGTGCCACGACCGACGGATAGCCTCGAGAGTGATGTCACGGGATGAGAACGCGCGAAGAAATCTGTCCCGGATGCCACGACAGGGCGTCGTCGTGGCCGTCCTCGCCCTCGCGGGCCTGTGCTCGTCGTTCATGTTCACCCTGGTGGTGCCCATCCAGTCGCAGCTGCCCCAGCTGCTGGATGCGTCGCGCGACGACACCGCCTGGGTCGTGACCTCGACGCTGCTCGCCGCGGCCGTCACCACCCCGATCGCCGGCCGCCTCGGCGACATGTACGGCAAGCGGCGCATCGTGCTCGTGCTGCTGGCGGTGATGATGCTGGGCTCGGTGATCGCCGCCCTGTCGACCGGCATCATCGGCATGATCATCGGGCGCGCCCTGCAGGGGGCCGTCGTGGGCGTGGTGCCGCTGGGCATCTCGATCCTGCGTGACGTGCTGCACGAGAACCGCGTCGACAGCGCGATCGCGCTCATGAGCGCCACGCTCGGCGTGGGTGGCGCCCTCGGACTGCCGATCAGCGCCCTGGTGGCCGAGAACACCGACTGGCACTGGTTGTTCTGGATCGCCGGCGGCCTCGGCGCCGTCGTCTTCGTGCTGACGCTCTGGATCGTGCCGGTGAGCGTGCTCCGCACCGCCGGACGCTTCGACTACCTGGGCGCCGCGGGTCTCGCGGTCGGCCTGATCGGCGTGCTCGTCGCCGTGTCGCGAGGGAACACGTGGGGCTGGACCTCGCCCGTCACCCTCGCCCTCGCGATCGGCGGTGTCGCGGTGCTGCTGCTGTGGGGCTGGTACGAGCTGCGCATCGACTCCGCGCTGCTCGACCTGCGCGTCGCCGCCCGCCGCCCAGTCCTGCTCACGAACCTCGCCTCGGTCGCGATGGGCTTCGCCCTGTTCACCTCGAACGTCGCCTACCCGCAGATGCTCGAGCTGCCGATCGCGACCGGCGTGGGTCTCGGCCTGTCGCTTCTCGCGGCGAGCCTGGTCGTCATGCCCTCGGGGCTCGTGATGATGGTGCTCTCGCCGATCTCCGGCGCCCTCGCGCGCACGATCGGCCCGCGCGTGCTGCTGGTCGCCGGAGCGATCTCGCTCATCGTGGCCTACGGTTTCAGCCTCACGTTCTCGAGCGAGGTCTGGCACTTCGTCGTCGCCAACATCCTCATCGGCTTCGGGATCGGCTTCGGCTACGCCGCGATGCCGATGCTCATCATGCGCGCGGTCCCGCCGAGCGATACGGGCGCCTCGAACGGCCTCAACGCCCTGGCCCGCTCCCTCGGCACGAGCACCTCCGCCGCGATCGTCGGCGTGGTGCTCGCGACGCTGTCGACCGGTGAGGGGGACACCCGTGTGCCGACGGCCGACGCCTTCCAGGTGTCGTTCCTGCTCGGCATCGGCGCGGCCGTCATCGCGCTGGTCCTGGCGCTGCTGATCCCGAAGCGGAGTACACCGGCACCGGAGCGGGCGTCACTCCCGGAGTGACCCCGTCGACCTGAACCGCTCCCCGCTCAGTCCAGCAGCAGCGCCGGCTCCTCGAGCACGGATGCCACGTCGGCGATGAACCGCGAGATCCCGTCGCCGTCGACCACGCGGTGATCGAACGACCCCGACACGGTGGTCACCCAGCGGGGGCGCACCTCGCCGTCGACGACCCACGGCTTCTGGCGGATCGCGCCCAGGGCGATGATGCCGGCCTCACCCGGGTTGATGATCGGGGTACCGGCATCCACCCCGAAGACGCCGATGTTCGTGATCGTGAAGGTTCCGCCGGTCTGGTCGGCCGGGCTCGTCTTGCCCTCGCGCGCGGTGAGGGTGAGGTTCTCGAGCGCCTTGGCCAGCTCGCGCGTGTTCATCGCCTGCGCGTCTTTGATGTTCGGCACGAGCAGGCCGCGCGGGGTGGCGGCGGCGATGCCGAGGTTGACGTAGTGACGCACGCTGATCTGCGCGCCGTCCTCGGTGTCGACCCAGGCGGCGTTGATCATCGGGGTGCGGCGCAGGGCCCAGATCACGGCGCGCGCCATGATCAGCAGCGGCGAGATCTTCACGTCGGCGAAGTCGGCCGAGGCCTTGAGCCGCTTGACGAACTCCATGGTGCGCGAGGCGTCGACGTCGACCCATACCGAGACGTGCGGGGCGGAGTAGGCGCTCGAGGTCATCGCGTTGGCCGTGGCCTTGCGCACTCCGCGCACCGGGATCGACTCCTCGCGGGCGTCGGCGACCGGCGCCGGGGCAGCGGGGGCGGGCACGGGGATCGTCTCTTCGCGCACTTCGCCCCACGCCGGCGTCTCGATGTTGCGGAAGACGCTGGCCTGGTCGGCGTGCTTCACGACGTCGTCGCGGGTCACCTCACCCGCGGGACCGCTGGGCGTGACGGCCGACAGGTCGACGCCGAGGTCGCGCGCGAGCTTGCGGATCGGGGGCTTGGCGACCACACCGACCGATGCCTTGACCGGACGCTCCGCGGGCGCGCGACGCCGCGACGACACCGCTCCGCCCGTGCCGTAACCCACCAGCACGGCACCGCCGGCGTCGTCGGGCTCGGGCACCGTGGTGGGGGCCGCGGGGGCCGGGGGCGCGGCATCCGCGGAGCCGATGGTGATGATCGGAACGCCCACCTCGACGGTGGCGCCCTCGACGGCGAGGAGTTCTCCGACCGTGCCCGAGAAGGGCGAGGGCAGTTCGACGAGCGACTTGGCGGTCTCGATCTCGACGATCACGTCGTTGACCTCGACGGTGTCGCCGGGGGCGACGCGCCACTGCACGATCTCGGCCTCGGTGAGGCCTTCTCCGACGTCGGGGAGAACGAAGGTCTGCTCGGTCACGGTGTGTCCTTTGCTCGGGAGCCAGCTTGTCACCGGCGACGCCGCAACGGAATGCTCCGGCGGGCGGGAGGGCAGCGGGTCAGTAGGCGAGAGACCGGTCGACGGCCTCGAGGATGCGGTCGGCGTCGGGCAGGTACGTGCCCTCGAGCTTCGCGGGAGGGAACGGCACGTCGAAGCCCGACACCCGCAGCACGGGGGCCTCGAGGGCGAAGAACGCCCGCTCCATGACGGTGGCCGCGATCTCGGAACCGAGCGAGGTGAAACCCGGTGCCTCCTGCGCGTAGACCATGCGTCCGGTGCGGCGCACCGAGTCGAGCAACGGGCCGTAGTCGACCGGCGAGAGCGAACGCAGGTCGATGACCTCGCAGCTCGTGCCCTCGCTCTCGGCGAGCGCAGCGGCCTGCAGCAGGGTCGTGACCATCGCGCCGTGACCGACGAGGGTGACGTCGGTGCCGCGGCGCACGATGCGGCTGGCGTGGAGCGGTAGCGCGGGGGCCTCGATGTCGACCTCGCCCTTCTGCCAGTACTTCGCCTTGGGCTCGAGGAAGATGACGGGGTCGGGCGAGGCGATGGCCTGCTGCATCATCCAGTACGCGTCGTTGGCGTTCGAGGGGCTGACGACCCGCAGGCCCGGGGTGTGCGTGAAGTACGCCTCGGGGCTCTCCTGGTGGTGCTCGACCGCGCCGATGTGTCCGCCGTAGGGGATGCGGATGACGACGGGCATGCGCACGCCGCCCTCGTGGCGGTTCGTGATCTTCGCCAACTGCGAGGTGATCTGGTCGAACGCGGGGAAGACGAAGCCGTCGAACTGGATCTCGAGCACGGGCTTGAACCCGCCCATCGCGAGGCCGATCGCGGTTCCGACGATGCCCGACTCGGCCAGGGGCGAGTCGATGACGCGGCGCGGTCCGAAGTCCTTCTGCAGCCCCTCGGTGACGCGGAAGACGCCGCCGAGCGGCCCGATGTCCTCGCCCATGAGCAGTACGCGGTCGTCGGTTTCGAGCGCGCGGCGCAGGCCCGCGTTCAGGGCCCGGCTGATCGGCAGGTTCTCGGTCACTTCGCGCCCCCGTCCATCGACGTCTCGTAGTCGTCGAGCCAGCGCTGCTCCGACTCGATGAGCGCGTGCGCCTCGGAGTAGACGCTCTCGAACATGTGCACCCGGGGCAGGCCGCCGAGCTCGTTCGTGCGGGTGCGCACGTCGTCGGCGAGCGCCCGGCCCTCGGCATCCGCGTCGTCGAAGAACTGCTGCGAGGCGCCGCGGCCCTCGAGGAAAGCGCGCATGCGGACGATCGGGTCGCGCCGGCCCCACGACTGTTCCTCGTCGGAGGTGCGGTACTTGGTGGGGTCGTCGCTCGTGGTGTGCGCGCCCATGCGGTAGGTCATCGCCTCGATCGCGCGGGGTCCGCCACCGGCCCGGGCCTCGTCGAGGGCGAGCTTCGACACGGCGTAGCTGGCGAGCACGTCGTTGCCGTCGACCTGCAGGCTCGGGATGCCGTACCCCTCGCCGCGCTTGTACAGCGGCGAGCGCGACTGGGTGGCGACGGGCACCGAGATGGCCCACTGGTTGTTCTGCAGGAAGAAGACCTCGGGGGTCTGGAAGCTCGCGGCAAAGACCATCGCCTCGTGCACGTCGCCCTGACTGGAGGCACCGTCGCCGTAGTAGACGATGACGGCCTCGTCGCGCTCGGGGTCGCCGGTGCCGCTCTTGCCGTCGAAGACCAGGCCCATCGCCAGGCCCGTGGCGTGCAGCGTCTGCGCGCCGAGCACGAGCGTGTAGATGTGCGTGTTGCCGTTCTTCGGGTCGGTCGGGTCCCACCCGCCGTGGGTGAGTCCGCGCATGAGGCGGATGATGTCGAGCGGGTCGACGCCGCGGATGCGGGTGACCACGTGCTCGCGGTACGAGGGGAACAGGTGGTCCTGGGCCCGCGCGGCGCGGGCGGAGCCGACCTGCGCGGCCTCTTGACCGAACGAGGGGGGCCACAGGGCGAGCTGCCCTTGACGCTGCAGGTTGGTCGCCTGCACGTCGAAGGCGCGGATCGAGACCATGTCGCGGTAGAACGTCTCGAGTTCGGCGTCGGTCAGCGCGTCGATGAGCGGCAGATAGCGCTCGGCCGCGGGCGTGGGGGCCAGCGAACCGTCGGCGGCGAGAACGCGCACGAGAACGGGGTCATCGAGCGGGGTCATGCTCCCACGCTAATGCTCGCCTTATGCCGAGGACCGCATGAGGTGCACAACGGATGCCGCGATTCGGGGTTCGATACCGACAAACGCCGCACCCGGTCAGCGCGGAGCGACGGAGGCCGCCGCCTCGACGATCCGGTCGAGGGACTCCTCTTCACCGATCGAGATGCGCACGCCGTCGCCCGCGAAGGGACGCACGACCAAGCCCGCCTCTTCGAACGCCGCGGCGACCTCGACCGCCCGCTCCCCCGCGGGGAGCCAGACGAAATTGCCCTGGGCGTCGGGCACCGGCCAGCCCGCCTCGCGCAGACGCGCGACGAGACCGTCGCGGCGCTGGGCGATGACGGTGACGCGCTCGAGCAGTTCCGACTCGGCGCGCAGGCTCGCGAGCGCGGCCTCTTCGGCGGCGGCCGTCACCGACAGGGGAATGGCCGTGCTGCGCGCGGCGTCGAGCACGCGCGTGTGGCCGATGGCGTATCCGACGCGCAGGCCCGCCAGACCGTAGGCCTTGCTGAAGGTGCGCAGCACCACGATGTTGGGGCGGGCGATGATCGCGCGCACGCGGTCGCCCTCGACCGACGCGGGGTCGGTGACGAACTCGGCGTAGGCCTCGTCGAGCACGATGAGCACGTCGGCCGGCACGGAGTCGACGAAGACGGCGAACTCGTCGTGGGTGACGGTGGGGCCCGTCGGGTTGTTCGGGCTGCACACGATGATCAGGCGCGTGCGATCGGTGACCGCGGCGGCCATCGCGGGCAGGTCGTGACGGAAGTCCGCGGTGAGCGGCACCGGCACGCTCGTCGCCCCGGCGACGGCGACCAGAGACGGGTAGGCCTCGAACGAGCGCCACGCGTACACGACCTCGTCGCCGGGACCCGAGGTCGCCAGCAGCAGCTGCGCGAGCAGCGACACGCTGCCGGCGCCGACGTGCACGTCGTCGGGCGAGACGCCGTGGCGTGCGGCGAGACGTTCGCGCAGGCGGGCGGCCGTGGCATCCGGATACCGGTTGATGCCCGTCGCTCCCTGGATCGCCTCGAGCACCCCGGGGAGCGGGTCGAACGGGTTCTCGTTGCTCGACAGCTTGAACGCGTCGGGGCTGGCCTGACGCCCCTGGCGGTACGCCGGCAGCGCGGCGATCTCGGGGCGGATACGGGGCAGAACCGGCTCGTCACTCACCCCGCGAGCCTAACCGCGAGGCCCCCGCGCGCGTCAGTCCCCTCTTTCGACGGCTTCTCCACAGCCCGCGGAGCGGGATCGGTCCCGGGCGCAGCGCCCCGTCCGTGCCAAGGTGGAGGCATGCGCTTCGTCGTTCGCGTGGCCGTCAACGCCTTCGCCATCTGGATCGTCACCCTGCTGCCCGCCCTACAGGTGCGGCTCATTCCGTTCGCGCCGGGCGAGGCCCTGCAGGTCGCCCTCACCGTGCTGGTGGTCGGGCTCATCTTCGCGCTCGTGAACACCCTCATCGGCACGGTGGTGAAGTTCGTCGCGATCCCGCTCTACATCCTCACGCTCGGACTCATTTCGCTCGTCATCAACGGATTCCTGCTGTGGCTGACGGCCGTCATCACCGAGAACTGGGACTGGGGCCTGCGCACCGGCGAGTTCTGGCTCACCGCCGTCGCGGCCCTGCTCATCGGCATCATCAACGCCATCCTCGGTGGGCTGCTGCGCCCGCGCAAAGAAGAGCGCTCACGCCGCTGATGCGCGAAAAGCGCTTCCCCGCCATGATGGGGGGATGACCGCGAGTGCCGACGCGCCCTTCCGCGTCGTGTTCGTGTGCAGCGGCAACATCTGCCGCTCCCCCATGGCCGACGTGGTGTTCCGCCGTCTCGCGGAAATCTCGGGGCTCTCGTCACGCGTGGCCTCGAGCTCGGCCGGTACCGGTGACTGGCACGTGGGCGAGCGCGCCGACCACCGCACCCTCGCGGTCCTCGACCGCCACGGCTACGACGGCTCCTCGCACCGCGCGCGGCAGTTCCAGTACGCCGACTTCGAGCACAACGACCTGGTCGTGGCGCTCGACCGCAGCCACGAGCGCGTGCTGCGCGGCTGGGCGCACGACGACGACGCGGCCGACAAGATCGCGCTGCTGCAGTCGTTCCTCCCCGATGCCGACACCCTCGACGTGCCCGACCCGTACTACGCCGGGGCCCCGATGTTCGACGAGGTGCTCGGTATGATCGAACGCGCAAGCCGAGCCCTGTTCCGACAGCTCGAGCCCGCCATCCGTACCGCGGGCTGACCCGTTCGCGCGATCCCCGGGAGACCCGTGTCCTCTCTGCCTCCGCAGCCCCTCAGCCCCCTCGACGGCCGCTACTTCGCCACCGTCGCAGAACTCGGCGACTACCTGTCGGAGGCGGGCCTGAACCGCGCCCGCGTCGAGGTCGAGGTCGAATGGCTGCTCGCCCTGACCGACCGTTCGCTGTTCGGCACCTCGCCCGTGTCCGACGCCGACCGCACGCGTCTGCGGGCCCTGTACGAGGAGTTCGGCGCCGACGAGATCGCCTGGCTCAAAGAGAAAGAAGCCGTCACCCGCCACGACGTGAAGGCCGTCGAGTACCTCGTGCGCGACCGGCTCGACACCCTCGGGCTGACGGCGCTCGCCGAGCTGACGCACTTCGCGTGCACCAGCGAGGACATCAACTCCACCGCCTACGCCCTCACCGTGCAGCGCGCGGTCGAGCGCGTGTGGCTGCCGAAGCTCCGCTCGGTCACCGCCGCCCTCGCCGAGCTCGCCGTCGAGCACCGCGACGCGGCCATGCTCTCGCGCACCCACGGCCAGCCCGCCACGCCCACCACCATGGGCAAAGAGATCGGCGTCTTCGCGTGGCGCCTCGAGCGCGTCATCCGCCAGCTCGACGCCGGGGAGTACCTCGCCAAGTTCTCGGGCGCCACCGGCACGTGGTCGGCGCACGTCGCCGCCGAGCCCGACGTCGACTGGCCCGAGCTCACGCGCACGTTCATCGAGTCGCTCGGCCTGGGCTTCAACCCGGTCACGACGCAGATCGAATCGCACGACTGGCAGGTCGAGCTGTACGACCGCGCGCGGCACGCGGGGGGCATCCTGCACAACCTCGCCACCGACATCTGGACCTACATCTCGCTCGGCTACTTCACGCAGATCCCGGTTGCCGGCGCCACGGGGTCGTCGACCATGCCGCACAAGATCAACCCGATCCGCTTCGAGAACGCCGAGGCGAACCTCGAGATCGCCGGCGGACTGTTCGGCACCCTGGCATCCACCCTCGTCACCAGCCGCCTGCAGCGCGACCTCACCGACTCGACCACCCAGCGCAACATCGGGGTCGCCTTCGGCCACTCACTGCTCGCGCTCGACAACCTGCAGCGCGGGCTCACCGAGATCTCGCTCGCCGAGAAGGTGCTGCTGGCCGACCTCGACGTGAACTGGGAGGTACTCGCCGAGGCCATCCAGACCGTGGTGCGCGCCGAGATCGCCGCGGGTCGCTCGCGCATCACCGACCCCTACGCCCTGCTCAAAGACCTCACGCGCGGTCGCCGCGTGGGCGGCGCCGAGTTGGCGGAGTTCGTGCGCGGCCTCGACATCGGAGACGCCGCGAAGGAGCGCCTGCTCGCGCTCACGCCCGCCGCGTACGCGGGGCTGGCGTCGAAGGTGGTCGACGCGCTCTAAGGCGTCGCGGGCGCTCCGCGGGCGCGTCTCGCGATCGAGCGGCGCGGGCGCTCCGTTGCTTTTCGCGCTGCGCGGGCGCGTCTGTTGCTGAGCGTCGATCACGCCCGCACGGTGTCTCGCGGCATCCGGGTGCGGTCGATGCTTGAGCCCCCGCGATCACCCCCGCCCCGCGGCACCGGTCGCGCCCCGCGCGCCCTGGGACAATGGATGCCATGCGCGCGATGATCATGGATGCCCTGGCCGAGCCGCTCGAGGTGCGCGAGGTCGAGGCCCCGACCGCCCCGGCGGGCGGCGTCGTGGTCGAGGTGCACGCGACCGGCCTGTGCAAGAGCGACTGGCACGCCTGGGTCGGCCACGACGACGTGTCGCTGCCGCACGTTCCCGGTCATGAGCTGGCCGGTCTGATCGTCGAGGTGGGCGATGGCGTCCAGCGCTGGAGCGTCGGCGACCGCGTGACCGTGCCGTTCGTGATGGGCTGCGGCGCGTGCGAGTGGTGCCTCGGCGGCCACGCGCAGGTGTGCCCCGACCAGCAGCAGCCCGGCTTCACGCAGTGGGGATCGTTCGCGGAGCGGGTGGTGCTGCGCGCGGCCGACACCAACGTCGTGCGCATCCCCGACGACGTCTCCTTCGAGGCGGCCGCGGCCCTCGGCTGCCGCTTCGCCACGGCGTACCGCGCCCTCACCGGCCGCGCGCGCGTGACGGCCGGGGAGTGGATCACCGTGGTCGGCGCGGGCGGGGTGGGACTCAGCGCGGTGATGATCGGCGTCGCCCTCGGCGCGCGCGTGATCGCCGTCGACCGCACTCCCGCCGCCCTCGACGCGGCGCGGCGCCTCGGCGCGGAGCACGCCCTCGTCGCCGACGGCTCCGACATCGCCGCGGCGGTGCACGAGCTCACCGGCGGAGGAAGCCACGTCTCGGTCGACGCGGTCGGCAGCGCGCAGACGGCCCGTGACGCGGTGCTGAGCCTGCGGCGCCGCGGACGCCACGTGCAGATCGGCCTGCTGCCCACGGCCGACGGCATGACGTCGATGCCGATGGCCCGCGTGATCGCGTGGGAACTCGACCTGCTCGGCAGCCACGGCATGGCCGCGGTCGACTACCCTGAGATGCTCTCGCTCATCGAGAGCGGCGCCCTGCGCCCGCACGACCTCATCGAGCGCGTCATCGGCCTCGGCGAAGCCGCGACGCTGCTGCCGGGCATGGACTCCGCGTCACCGGCGGGCATGACGATGATCGACCCGCGTCGGGCCTGAGCGCGGGGGCGGCACGCGCCCAGCGTCACGGTCGGTACGCGCCGAGGTCGGTGCGGGGCAGAAGCCGACGCACGGCTGGCGCGCTCCGGGGGCGGAATCCGGCCGGGATCGGTGCTCGGCGGAGGAGATGTGGCCGAGGGAGTACCGATTTCGGCGCTGAGTCCTCCACTCGTCCCAGGCCCTCCGCCCGTCACCGCGCGGGCGCGATGCGGTAGACGTCAGGCCTTCGGGGCGGCGGTGTCGCCGTCGGGTCCGTCTGCGGCGCTCCGGGTCGGTCGCTTCGCGTCCGTGGGGTCGGTGGTCGCCGCCGGGTTCGGTGCCGCAGGGGCCGCCGCCGCGCCGGTGGGAGCGGCATCCTGATCATCCGTCGGCAGCAGCAGCGGACGGTCGATGGTCGCGGTGACCTTCGAGGGGTCGACCATGAGCAGCATCAGCGCCACGCTTACGAGCGTGACGATGAACGTCGCTCCCGCGGCCACCGCCGCCACGACGAGGGCGCGCTGGATCTCTTCGGCGGGCCGGGTCTGGAAGAACCCCATCGACATGAGCGTGACGAAGCCTGCAAACAGAGCGGCGACGAAGGCGAGGCCCAGAAGCTGAACGGGCTTCATCAGGTCGCGGCGGGTGGGCTTGTCGGTCATGACGCGGCCTCTTCCGAAGGTAGGGCCGGAGCGGCCTCGGGGCGGCGGGGTGAGAAGCCCGCGATGGCCAGGAACACGGCGACGACCGCCGCGTATCCGCCGAAGAGTCCCACGGCGATGGTGATTCCGGTGAGGGTGAACGAGCCCGCCCCGGCGATGCTGTAGTCGAGCGTGTACTGCTGGAACGGCAGCAGCAGTGCGGCGCCGAGAACCAGGCTCAGGATGCCGATGAGCACCCCGTCGCGCACACCGTCGGTGCGGCCGGCGCGGCGATCGCGCCGTGCCCCCAGCAGTTCGATGAGCCCGGTGAGCAGAGCCCACGCGATGATGACGCCGAAGAAGAAGCCCGTGGTGCGCCACGCGGGAACGCTGCTCGCCAGGCCCGCGAGGATCGAGACGACCGCGAGCAGTACGGGAGTCGCGCGCTCGGCGCGGGGGAAGACGAGCCAGGCCGACAGGGCGAAGACGAGGCCCGTGGCGAGCGCGAATCCGCTGAACACGCCGAGCCCGAGGGGCGCCGAGTGATCCGGGGAGAACGTCACCATGACGGCGGCGAGCGCCGCGAAAAGGGCGCGCGCGAGTTGCACGTGGCGCAGGTCGAACGAGCGCACGGAGGAAGGAGTGGTCACGGAGAGTCCCGGAGAGGCGGAGTCGATGGCATCCAGTCTATTCCTCGGCACCTGTGCGGACCTCGGGGCCGCTCGACGTCGAGACGCCCGGGGCCCTGGGTTGCGTTGACGGTCGACGCCGACGGGAGCCTCGTCTCGGCGCGGTCTTCGAGCGCTATGAGGCGACCGAGCCCGGGAATCGTCCTCGCGGCCGACCCGGATACCTCCCCCGACGGACGACCCACCCGCCCCCTCTCGCTGGAATGGAGGCATGACTTCCTCCCCCGTCCTCACCGCCACCGGCCTCGTCAAGCGCTACGGAGAGCTGCGCGCCCTCGACGACGTGTCGCTGACCATCCGCGGCGGCGAGTCCGTCGCCGTCATGGGCGCTTCGGGCTCGGGCAAGACGACGCTGCTGCACTGCCTCGCGGCCGTGATCGCCCCCGACTCCGGCTCCGTCGTACTCAGCGCCCCCGGCGTCGAAGCCCGCGAACTCGTCGGACTCGGCGAGGGCGAGCGCGCCCGCGTGCGCCGCGAGTCGCTGGGCTTCGTCTTCCAGCAGCACCTGCTGCTTCCCGAGCTCACCGCCGTCGAGAACGCCGCCCTGCCGCTGCTGTTGAAGGGCGTGCGCCGACCGGATGCCGAACGCCACGCCGCCGGCTGGCTCGCCGCCCTGGGACTCGCCGGAATGGAGGACCGCCGCATCGGCCAGCTCTCGGGCGGCCAAGCGCAGCGCGTGGCGATCGCCCGCGCCCAGGTCACGGGTGCCCCGGTGGTCTTCGCCGACGAGCCCACCGGCGCCCTCGACTCGACGACCTCGGCCGAGGTGCTGACCGCGCTGCTGCACGCGACGACCGGGCAGGGGCGCACGCTCGTGATGGTCACGCACGACGCCGACGTGGCCCGCCGCTGCTCGCGGATCGTGCAGGTACGCGACGGGCGCATCGTCGCGGACTCGGCGGCGGATGCCACGGCGTCGGGCGCCGGTTCCGCCACCGCGACGCTTCCGGGTGCCGCATCGCTCTCGACGGGTCTCGACCGATGAGCGCCGTCGTCCCCCTCACCCGCCTGCTGTCGCGTCCCGCCCGGCAGGGTCGCGCGGCGATCGCCCTGCCCGTCGTGGCGTTTGCCGTCACCACCGCGTTGCTGCTGGTGGTCGCCGGGGGCGCCCGCATGTTCCTCGTCGACCCGCGCACGGCGGACGAGGGCGGCTTCTACGGCATCCTGGCCGTGCTCGCCCTGGTGCTGCTGGCCGTCCCCCTCGTCACGCTGGGAGCCGCGGCCGCGCGCCTGACCAGCCGCCGGCGCAACGACCGCCTCGCGACCCTGCGACTGCTCGGCGCGAGCGGACGTGAGCTGTGGTCGCTGACGGTGCTCGAGGCGACGGTCATCGCCGCGGCCGGAGCCGTCGCCGGTGTCGTCCTCTACGGTGCGCTTCTGCCGCTGGTGGGTCTGCTGCCGTTCTTCGGCGGGCCCGTGGGCATCGCCGCCGTCGCCGTCGACCCGCTGCTCGGCGCCGCCGTGCTCGCCGCGGTCGTGCTGATCGGCGCGGTGAGCGCGGCGGCGAGCCTGCGCCGCGTGACCGTGACCCCGTTGGGGGTGCGCACCCGCAGCGAGGCCCCGCCGAAGAAGACTGCGGCGTTCGTGACCGGCGGCATCCTGATCGCGGGCGTCGTGGCGCTGGTGTCGAACTTCAGCGTCGTGGGCGAGCTGGTCGGTCCCGCCGTGAGCGTCGCCGTGCTGCTCGCCCTGTTCGCGGGAGCGCTGGGTCTGCTCAACCTCATCGGCGCCCCGATCATCGCCGCCCGCGGGCGCGCGATGGCCCGCCGCGCCCGCACCGCCGCCCAGCTCGTCGCGGGCCGCGAGCTCGCCGCGCACGCCGGCCCCGCGTGGCGCCGGGTGTCGGGCATGGCCCTCGTGTCGTTCATCGCCGTCGTCGCGGGCTCCGGTCTGGCGATCGCCGACGTCGCGTCCGAGGCCGGGCCCCTCATGGCCGACATCCGCACCGGGGTGCTCGTCACCCTCGGCATCGCCTTCGTGCTGCTCGCCTGCGCGGTCGGCGTCACCCAGGCGGCGTCGGTGCTCGAGGAGCGCGAGCTGATCGTGGGGCTCGACCGCCTCGGCATCCCCGATGCCGAACTCCGCCGCGCCCGCCGCCTGACGGTGATGGTGCCGCTGCGCTGGGCCGCCGTCGGAGGCGCGGCCCTCGGCCTGATGCTCGCCGCGCCCGTCGTCGGGATCAGCCTGCTCGTCGCCCCGCTCGCGGTGCTGACGATCGTGCTCACGTTCGCCGCCGGGTTTGCCCTGGTCGCCGCCGCCCTGGCGTCGACGCGGCCGATCGTGAACGGGATCCGCCGCAGCGCGGCGTGACGGGGACGGGGGCAGGAGCGGGGCCGCGGCCGTGGCGGCGCAGTGGCGGGGCTGCGGAGGCGCGGCTGCGGGGGCGCGCGGGTGGGGCTGCGGCGGCGTGGGTCGTGAGCGAATCGGCGCGAGCGGCTCCCTCGCACCTCGCCCACACGCCGTCGAGTGTCCAAGACACTCCGCACCCACCCCACGCGCAGCGGCATGTCCTGGACACTCGACGATCCTTCCCGCGCCCGGGTGAGTGCTACCGTGCCGGAGTGATCCCGGATGCCACTCCCCCGCGCCGTATCCACGTCTCGGCCGCGGTCATCACCGACGCCGAAGGCCGCTTGCTGGTCGTGCGCAAGGCCGGCACGACCGCGTTCATGCAGCCCGGCGGCAAGCCCGACCCCGGTGAGACGCCAGCCGAGACGCTCGCCCGCGAGCTGGCTGAAGAGATCGGCGTGCGCGTCTCGCCCGACACGCTCGAGCCGCTCGGATCCTTCACCGCGAGCGCCGCGAACGAGCCGGGCTTCGAGGTCGTGGCCGAGGTGTTCCGCGTCGACATCGGCGACCAGCAGCCGATCCCGGATGCCGAGATCGCCGAACTCCGCTGGGTCACCGCCGCAACGGCATCCGGGCTCGAGATCGCCCCCCTCGCCCGCGAGTTCTTCCTGCCCGCCTGAGCGCCCGCGGGCGGTCCGACCGCCGTTCAGTGTCCAAGACACGCCGCAAAGCCCGCCACCCGCACGGCGTGTTCCGGACACTCAACACTGGGCGGGACGCGGCAGCGACCGAGCGACGCCCAGCGCGGCGCCGCGGCGAACCGCACCGACGTGACGGCTCACCAACGCACCGCCGCCGACCGCCACACCCCGCGCGCGGTCCAACCGCCGTTGAGTGTCCAAGGCGCGCCGCAAAGCACCCCGCTCGCACGGCGTGTCCTGGACACTCAACACCGGGGCACGGCGCGGCAGCGCGGCGCACCAACAACGCGCGCGACGCGACAGCGTCACACCCCCGCGGGCGGTCCAACCACCATTCAGCGTCCAAGACACGCCGCAAAGCCCCCCGGCCGCACGGCGTGTTCCGGACACTCAACACCCGGGCGCGCGGCGCGCGACCCGCCAGCGCGGCGTGTCACGGACACTCAACCGCGCGGCACGCGACCCGCGGCCGACCTCACCACGAGCTCTTGCGGTAGTCCTTCAAGAAGATGCCGAAGAGGTCTTCGCCGGCCTCGCCGCGCACGATCGGGTCGTACACGCGGGCGGCGCCGTCGACGAGGTCGAGCGGGGCGTGGAAGCCCTCCTCGGCGAGTCGCACCTTGGTGAAGTGCGGGCGCTCGTCGGTGATCCAGCCGGTGTCGACAGCCGTCATGAGGATGCGGTCGCTCTCGAACATCTCGCGCGCGCTCGTGCGGGTGAGCATGTTCAGCGCGGCCTTGGCCATGTTGGTGTGCGGGTGGCCGGGGCCCTTGTATCCGCGGCCGAACACGCCCTCCATCGCCGAGACGTTGACGATGTACTTGCGCTCGGCGGTCGAGGCGGCCATGGCCGGGCGCAGGCGGCTGACGAGCAGGAACGGCGCGGTCATGTTGGCCAGCTGCACCTCGAGCATCTCGAGCGGCTCGACCTGGTCGACGTGCTGCGTCCAGCTGTTGATGCGGTCCTCGTCGGGCACGAGGCCGCCCGCGTCGATCGCGGTGCCCGCGGCCAGACGGTCGAGCGACGAGGAGCCCGCAGCCATCGCCTCGGCGGTGAGCTCGTCGGCGGTGCGGGCGGCGGCCGCGAGGATCGGATGCGACGACACCGACTGCGCGAGCGCGAGCGGGTGGGCGTCGTTGGTGTGGCCGAAGGTGAGCAACTCGGGCAGCGGGCCGTCGGGAAGCGGTGCCAATTCGGCATCCACCAGGGGTTTGTATGCCCCCGGCGAGCGCCGCACGGTTTGCGCGGCGTTGTTGATGAGGATGTCGAGCGGGCCCGCGGATGCCACGGACTCGGCGAGTCCGATCACCTGGGCGGGGTCGCGCAGGTCGATGCCGACGACCTTGAGCCGGTGGATCCAGTCGGCGCTGTCGGGCAGCGACGAAAAGCGCCGCACCGCATCGCGCGGGAAGCGCGTGGTGATGGTGGTGTGCGCGCCGTCGCGCAGCAGGCGCAGCGCGATGTACATGCCGATCTTGGCGCGACCGCCGGTGAGCAGCGCGCGCTTTCCGGTGAGGTCGGTGCGGGCGTCGCGCTTGGCATGGCTCATGGCCGCGCAGTCGGGGCAGAGCTGGTGGTAGAACGCGTCGACGAGGGTGTAGTCCTCTTTGCAGATGTAACAGGCGCGCGCCTTGATCAGCTCGCCCGCGAACGGTGTGGTCGCGCGGGTCGCCAGCGGAATGCCGCGGGTCTCGTCGTCGATGCGGTCGGCGGCCCCCGTCGCGGTGGCGGCCACGACCGCGCGGTCGGCGTCGGCGATGCGCTGCCGCTTCTCACGGCGCGACTGGCGCTTGACGTCTTTGTAGAGCTTTCCGGTCTGGCGGCGCAGGGCGATGTATGCGGGGTCTTCGGGGTCGAGCGATGCGGCGGCGTCGATGACGCGCAGCGCGATCTCGAGCTCGGTCGGATCGATGGATGCCGCGGCCCCGGCATCGAGGGCCGAGTCGGTCGCCACGTCGCGCGGCACGTCGCGCGGCACGTCGTGAGGGGCGTCGAGATCGGGGTTCGGGGGCGTTTCGGGCACAGGGAAGTGTACCGAGGCGTTGCTGAACGGCGAATGGGCCGGACGCGGCGGCGGCTCGGACCGGCCTGTTCCGGACGCCGCGCCCGTTCCGGTGACGCGGCTAGGGCTTCCCGCCGTCGATCCACCGCGTGTGCGCCTTCAGCGCGGCGAGCACGGCGAGGCGCACCACCACGTACAGCGCTGCGCCGACCACCACGAGACCGAGGCCCCAGGTGAGCAACAGGATGAGCAGGTGGGCACCGCCGACGGCCGAGAACATCCGGCGATGCTACCGGCGGGCGTCGGTCGTCGCCAGCGTCGCGGTCGAGCGAGCCGTCGCGCGTGCCCGATCGCGGCGCAGCAGCCACCGCTGCGCGGGGACCTCGACCGCTTTGTGCAGCACCCAGGCGATCGCCAGGGCGATGCCGAACGCGGCGAGCGCGAGCAGGACCGCGCGCCGCCACGGCAGCTGCGGATGCCCGTCGGGCCAGGCCGACGACACCGACGCGATCACGAGCAGGTGCACCAGGTAGAACGCGAACGAGACACGGCCGAGCTCCTGCCAGAGCGGCCGGGCCAGGAACGTCGAGTTCGACCGGGCGTCGGCGTCCGCGAGCGAGGCGACGAGCAGGGCGAAGAAGCCCACCGTCGCGGCGAGGCCGGGGTGCACGTCGGTGCCGGGAAGGGTCGGGGCCTCGGACAGCGCGTATCCGGCGAGGGCGAGCGGCACCGCGAGCGCGAGGCGCACCGGACGCCAGTCACTGTTCTTCATCAGCAGCGCCAGACTCACGCCGATGACGAACTCGGGCATGCGCAGCAGCGGTGTCGATGCGGCCGACAGGGGCACCGGCGACACCGCGGCGATCTGGGGCATGAGGGCCACGAGAACAAGGGATGCCACGACCACCACCACCAGGGTGCGGTTCGACGCGCGCACGAGGGGGCGGATCAGGAACGGGAAGCTCAGGTAGAAGAACGCCTCGCACACCAGCGACCAGCTCGCGGGGTTGCCCGCCTGCCACCAGTCGGGCACCCAGCCGTTGACGAGGAGGACGTTGGCGACGACGGGCGCCGCGCCGTCGGCGCGGATCTCGGGCACCAGTGTCGCCGCGGCGACCAGCGCGAGCCCGACGCCGACGAGGTGCAGGGGATAGACGCGGGCGAAACGGTGCCACCAGAACGACCGCGCCGACTGCTGCGGCTTGTAGCCCCACGCCAGCACGAAGCCCGAGAGGATGAAGAACAGCGTCACCCCGGTCTTGCCGGCCTCGAACAGCACGCCCCACACGACCCCGGCGTTCCCGCCGAAGTACTCGACCGCCATGATGTGGTGGCCGAAGATCAGCATCGCGGTCGCCCAGCGCAGCCCCGTGAGCGACGGCAGGTTGCGCACGTGCGAGAGGGGGCCGGGGGCGGCCTCGGCCGCGGAGCGCTGCACGGTCGGCGCGGAGGCGGTCATCGTGCTGATGGTCATCGCCTCCGTCTCGTGTTCGGGCGCGACCCCGTGCTCGTCGACGACGCCAGAGGAGTCGACCTGAGCACGTGCAGTCGCGCAGACCGGATGAGACGGTACTCCTCCGCGTTGAGGAGATGCCTGAAAAGGTCGGGGCTTGACGGGGGGCCCCTCCCTTCCTCCCCTCCCTCGCACGCAGTACCCATCCGATTCGCGCACTCCTCCGAACACTGATCGGCGGCCTGTCGCTCCTATGGCCGCGCACTCGCACCGGAGGACACATGCTCGAGACGACCACGCCTGCGCTGGCGAGCCTGGACGCGTTCGCCAACGTGACCGACCTGCTCGCGCTTCGAGCGGCCGAAGCCCCGGAGCACGTCGCGTTCGAGGTGCCCACCGACGACGCCTCGTCGTGGCGCCCGGTGACGACCGCCGCGTTCCTCGACGACGTGCGCACTCTCGCCAAGGGAATGATGGGCGCCGGCCTCGCCGCGGGCGACACGGTCGCCATCATGGCTCCGACACGCTACGAGTGGGCCGTCGCCGATCTCGCGACCTGGTTCGCCGGCGGCGTCGTCGTTCCGGTCTACGACTCCTCGTCGGCCTCGCAAGTCGATGCGATCGTGCGCGATGCCGGCGTGCGCCTGGCCGTCGCCGGGTCGCGCGCGCACGCCGACCTGCTGCACGCGGCGCTCGCGCAGGCGGAGACCGACGCGCTCGGCACCTGGGCGATGCGGGGAGTCGATGGCATCCCCTCCCTCGACGACCTCCTAGTGCTCGGTGCGCACGTCTCCGACGCCGAGCTCGAGAGCCGGCGCACGCTCGCGGGGCACGACGACCCCGCGACGATCGTCTACACCTCGGGCACGACGGGCGAGCCGAAAGGCGCCGTGCTCACGCACGCGAACTTCCTCGGGCAGGTGCTCAACATCGCCGCGGCCTACCGCGAGGTGGTCACCCCGACGGGCAACACGATCATCTTCCTTCCGCTCGCGCACGTACTCGCCCGCGGCCTGCAGTTGATCTGCATCGCCAGCGGCATGCGCATCGCTCACCTCTCCGACCCGGCGAAGGTCGTGCCCGCCCTGGCGGTGCTGCGCCCGACGTTCCTCGTCGTGGTGCCGCGCGTGCTGCAGAAGATCCAGGCCGCCGCCGCCGACAAGGCGGCCGCGAAGGGTCTGGACCGGGTCTGGGCGCGCGCCGTGTCGACGGCCGTCGCCCGCGGACGCTTCGCCGAGAAGCAGGATGCCGGCCATCGCCGCCGCGTTCCCCTCGGCCTCCGCGTGCGCGCCGCCGTCTTCGACGCGCTCTTCTACTCGCGGCTGCGCGCGGTGATGGGCGGACGAGTCGGCTACATCCTGTCGGGCGGGGCGACCCTCGACGGCATCCTGTCGCTGTTCTTCCGCGGGATCGGGGTTCCGGTCATCGAGGGCTACGGGCTCACCGAGACCACCGCGCCGCTGACCGGCAACCTGCCCGGCCGCATCGTCTCGGGCACGGTCGGGCTTCCGCTGCCCGGCTCGACGGTGCGCATCAGTGCCGAGGGCGAGGTGCTGGCTCGCGGGGTGGGCGTGTTCGCCGGGTACCGCGACCCCCGCCACGACGCCGAGGCCTTCGTCGACGGCTTCTTCCGCACGGGAGACCTGGGCCGCATCGACGACGGAGGGCGCCTGATCCTCGAAGGCCGCCTGAAAGACGTCATCGTCACCTCGAACGGCAAGACCGTGGTCCCCGCCCGCTGGGAGGGCGCCGTCGAGGCGAGTCCGCTCGTGCAGCACGCCGTGATGGTCGGTGAGGGCAAGCCCTACCTCTCGGCCCTGCTCATCCTCGACCCCGAGCAGTCCGCCGCGTGGGCCGCTGCGAACGGCGAGGTGCTCGAGCCCGGCTCACCGGGAGAGCTGCGCGCGATCGACGAGCCGCTCCTGTGCGCGCACCTGCAGTCCACCGTCGACGCCGCCAACGCCCTCGTCGCGCGCAGCGAGCAGGTGCGCCGGTTCACCCTCGTGCTCGCCGACCTCGACGACCGCGAGCTCGTCACCCCCACGCTCAAGATCAAGCGCCGCGAGGTGCTGCATCGCGCCGCCGACACGATCGACACCCTGTACCGAGGAGCCGCATCATGACCGCACCCGTTCCCCCCACCACCAGCGGGTCCGCCGACACGCAGAACCGCACGGCCATCGTCGCCGTCGTCGTGGCCCTCGCCATCGGCGCCGGGGTCGCCGTCGCCGGCAGCCATCGCGGCGCGCAGGTCGGTGGCATCCCGGTGTTCGCGCTCGCGGTCGCCGCCGCCTTCGTCATCCAGTTCCTCGTCTTCGTGCCCTCGGCGCTCCGCCGCACCGAGCGGTTCTTCGACCTCACCGGCAGCCTGACGTTCATCTCGGTGTCGGTCGCACTGGCGTTCCTCGCGCCCGCGCAGGATGCCCGCGGGTGGATCCTCGCCGCCATGGTGGTGCTGTGGGCCGCGCGCCTGGGGTCATTCCTCTTCGCGCGCGTGCACCGCTCGGGCTCCGACGGACGGTTCGACGAGATCAAGACGAAGCCGCTGCGCTTCTTCCAGGTGTGGTGCATCCAGGGCCTGTGGGTCGCTCTCACCGCCTCGGCCGCGTGGATCGCGATGAGCGCGGATGCCACCGACCGGGCGCCCCTCGACGGTTTCGCCGCGGCGGGCATCGTGGTCTGGCTGCTCGGAATGGTGCTCGAGGTGGTCGCCGACCTGCAGAAGCAGGCGTTCCGCGCCGACCCGGCGAACAAGGGCGAGTTCATCCGCACGGGTCTGTGGTCGCGTTCGCGCCACCCCAACTACTTCGGCGAGATCCTCGTGTGGGTCGGCGTCTTCCTCGTCGCGGTGCCGGTGCTGCAGGGGTGGCAGTGGATCGCGGTCCTCTCGCCGCTCTTCGTCATCCTTCTGCTCACCCGGGTCAGCGGCATCCCGTTGCTCGAGAAGCGCGCCGACGAGCGCTGGGGCGAGCGCGCCGACTACCGCGCGTACCGCGACAGCACGCCCGTGCTGATCCCTTCGCTCACCGCGCCGTCGACAAAGGCGGCGCGGCGGTAAGTCCTGGAGGCGTCACCCCTGCGCGGGGAGCGCCCGCTGCGCGACCACCCGCCGCGCTTCGACGACGGCCTCGGCGAACTCGGTGTCGGGGTCGTCCATGACGATCGCCGTGGCCCGCGCGTGGGCGCTCACGACGTCGTAGGGCGACGCGGCCGCGCGCTCGACGGCCGCCTCGGCCCGGAATCCGATGGCGGCGAACGCGCGGCTGAGGCTGCGCTGTGTGTCGTGGTCGCCGCGCCCGAACTGGGTCGACAGTTCGTCGGCGAGGCTCTCGTGCTCGCCGTCGGGAACGAGCCCGGATGCCGTTCGCCACGCCGCCCGCGCCACCTCGGGGTGCCGATCGCGCAGCACCGCCGGGGTGATCGCCGTGAACGCCGCGGGGTCGCCGATCTTCGACAGGGTGTGCAGCGCCTGGCTGCGCGCCTGGGGGACCTCGGATGCCACTTCGGGAAGCAGCGCCGGCACGGTGCGGGCCGGGTCGTGCCGCGTGAGCGCCCAGGTCAGCATGTCGCGCACGAAGAAGTCGGGCTCGACAGCGCACCGCGCCACCAGCTCGGCGACGTAGCTGTCGTCGGGCCGCGTTCCCGCGGCGAGCGCGGCCTGCAGTCGCGCGGACGCATCGGAGTGTTCGAGGGCGGCGCGGAGGCGGTCAGCGGGGGTTTCGTCGGTCATGGTGCCTCCCAGCGTTTCACGCGGCGGGGCCGTAGGGGTCGTGAGGCTTCACCGGTTGCGGCGCGGGGAGCCGTGACCAGCGGAGGGCACGGGACCACGGGAGGACGCCTCAACGGCATCCGCCCTCCGCTCGCCCCTCGCCCTCCGCCCAACACGTCACCCGCGCGGCCACCACCGGGCCGCCCGCGGAAACCGTGACCAGCGGAGGGCACGGGACCACGGGAGGGCGCCTCAGCGGCATCCACCCTCCGCTCATCCCTGCCCCTCCGCCCGACACGTCGCCCGCGCGGCCACCGCCGGGCCGCACCGCGGAAACCGTGACCAGCGGAGGGCATGGGACCGCGGGAGGGCGCCTCAGCGGCATCCGCCCTCCGCTCGTCCCTCGCCCTCCGCCCAACACGTCACCCGCGCGGCCACCACCGGGCCGCCCGCGGAAACCGTGACCAGCGGAGGGCACGGGACCACGGGAGGACGCCTCAACGGCATCCGCCCTCCGCTCGCCCCTCGCCCTCCGCCCAACACGTCACCCGCGCGGCCACCACCGGGCCGCCCGCGGCGCCGCCGACGCGGACTGCGCTACTTCTTCAGCACCCGCCGCTCGATCAGCTTCCGAGCGACGTCCATGAAGTTCGGCGCGTACTTGGCCCACTCCTGGTCGAGCTTGCGGACGTCGATCTTGCCCGTGTGCAGCAGTTCGCAGATCCTCAGCCAGCTCTCCCCGGTCGCCGCCGTGAGGGCGCCCGCCACCGCCGCGTTCACCACGACGCCGGCGCCGGGGATCAGCTTCAGGAAGCTCGTCGCCAGAGCCCGACCCGCCACCTGCACGCCGAACTGGGCGAGGGCCCCGGCCGAGAGCATCGTCTTGACCTCGAGGTCGTAGACCGCGGCGATCCGCCCCATCATCGTGAGCTGGATCGGCGCAAGAGTGAAAGCATCCGAGACAGGAAGCGGAACGGTCGCCGCTCCCGCGGCTGCCGCGGCCGCCGCCGCGATAATGGGGCGAGCCATCTCGCGCTTCCACGGGAGGTTGAGGCGCTGTGCGATGCGAAAGGCGTCCTTGTCACGCTCGGGAGCGAGGGCGAGCGTCTCGGTGACAAGGTCACCGAGGCCGTGCCCCTTCCCCTTCCCGTGCCGGTCGCGCGTAGAGGTGAGGATGACGCGCCGATACGGCACACGTAGGCGCTCGCCGGTCGCGGCATCCGTCGGGTCGTTCAGCCAGTCGACGAAGGCCTCCACGTCTTTGGCCACGCTCTGATGCCCCGTGATCGGGTTCTTGATCCAATCGACCTTGGTGAGCACCAGGATGACGGGAAGTCCACGGGCGTCGAGTTCACGGATCATGGCGATATCGGCGGGCGTGAGGCGATCGTCGTTGGCCTTCACGCAGTACCAGACGACCGAGATCTGGTGGTCGCCGGAGTGCGCCGCGATCGCGTCGAGGTGGTTTCGGAGTTGCTGATCGGGCGGAATGGGCGATCCGATCTCGAAGCCCTCGACGTCCCAGATGCCGAGGGAGTCGTCGCTGTAGAACTGCACCCCGCGCGTGACCGGGAGCCCTCGTCCGACCTTCGCCCAATCGCGCCCGAACACGGCGTTGACGAGCGACGACTTGCCCACTCCGGAGGTCCCGACGATCGCGAGATTGAACCGGCCGTAGCGCGACCGCGCCTCCGACGACGCGTCGACGAACGCCTTCTCGTCGATCGCGGGCTTCTTCGCGTCTTTCTTCGCCATTGCGCCCCCTCGCTCGTGCATGTCTCGTCAGTGTCGCATTCGACGCGACCCCGGGACCGCCCATGGACATCGGCGCCGCGCGGTGTCCCGAGTACGAACGTGATCGGCGGTGACGGTCAGGCGAGCAGGAAGGGCGCCGTGTGTCCGGGCATGTTCGCGCTCAGGGCTGACCCGCGCTCAGCTCATGAAGGCGTCGTCACGGCTGCCGCCGGTACGCCGCCCACTCCCCCGCCGGGTCGTCGCGTGAGAACACGATGCGGTCGTGCAGTCGCGAGGGACGACCCTGCCAGAACTCGATCTCGCGCGGCTCGACCCGGTATCCACCCCAGTGCGGGGGGCGCGGCACAGACTCGTCGTCGGCGAATCGGGCGCCGATCCGGGCCATCTGCTCCTCGAGGGCGGTTCGGGATGCCACCTGCTCCGACTGGTGGCTCGCCCAGGCCGACAGTTGCGAAGCGCGGGGCCGCGAGGCGAAGTACGCGTCGTCACGCTCGGGCGGCAGCGGCGTCGCCGTACCGAGCACGATGACCTGGCGCTGCAACGCGTACCAGGGGAACACGATCGACACCGAAGGGTTCTCGTGGAGCGCGCGGCCCTTGCGCGACAGGCGGTTGGTGAAGAACCACAGCGCGCCGTCGTCGTCGATGCCACGCAGCAGCACGGTACGCGAGGTCGGTCGGGCCTCGGCATCCACCGTCGAGACCACCATCGCGTTCGGCTCAGGCAGATCGGCCGCGTCGGCGAGCCAGCGCTCGAAGAGCTCCATGGGCGAGGCGCTCAACGCGCCGTCGTCGAGCGCGTCGAGGGCGTAGTCGAGGCGGTGGGCGAGGGGGTTCTCGGTCATCGCGCAGTCCTCCGGAGCGTGTGCAGGGAGGCCCATCGTACGCAGCCACAACGGCGAGGCGGGCCCGACGGCACAGAACGGCCGCGGGCCTCGCCTCACCGAAGCGCCGAGCTCACAGGCCGGCGATGCGGGCCGACCCCACGACGAAGTACACGAGGATTCCGACGAACGCCACGACGAGCACGACCGCACTCCAGAACAGCGCGATGCGCAGACGACGCGTCTGCGGGGATTCGCCCGGCCTGTTCCAGGGGGCGCGCGCCATCACTGGAGCACCGCCGGCCACGCGGGGATGGTCGCTTCGAATGTCACGATCACGTCGCCCTTCGTCTTCTGCGTGGTGCCGACTGTCGTCGACGAGTCTGATGCCGAGAACGGGAGACGACGCTAGTCCGTCGAATCCCCGGATACCAGGGGTGAACCCGCGTTCTCATGCGCGTCTCATGAATGTTCCGCGGGTTCGTGTCGGTAGCCCGCGATGCCGTCGCGCGGAGCAGCCCGCCCCGGCTCGATGCCCGCGGAGGAGTGCCCGCCGCGAAGCGAACGTCCGTGCGCGTCCGGGTCAACCCACCCCGCTCCTCCGTGCGCCCCCGGTGGAATAGGTCTCCGCCTCCTCCCGTTGAGCAAGCGTGACCTCCTCCCCTCACGAAAGGACTCCCGTGAGCCTGTTCCACCCCACCACCGTCGGCGATGTCGATGTTCGAAACCGCGTGTCGCTCGCCCCGATGACCCGCCTGCGCGCGTCGGCCGACGGCGTTCCCGGCCCGATCGTGGCGAAGTACTACGCACAGCGCGCGGGCATCGGCCTCCTCGTCACCGAGGGCGTCTTCCCGAGCGACGAGTCGCGGGCCTACCCCGGACAGCCCGGCATCGTCACCGACGCCCAGGCCGCCGGCTGGGCCAAGGTGGCAGAGGCCGTACACGCCGAGGGCGGCACCGTCTTCATGCAGCTGATGAACGGCGGACGCGTCACGCACCCCGACATCACCGGCACCGACCGCATCGTCGCCCCCTCGGCGATCGCGATCCAGGGCGACACGCGCCTGGCCGACGGCACCAAGGTCGCCTACGCCGAGCCGCACGCGCTCGAGACCTCCGAACTCGCCACGGTGCGTGACGAATTCGTCGCCGCCGCCCGTAAGGCGGTGGATGCCGGCTTCGACGGCGTTGAGCTGCACGGCGCCAACGGATACCTGCTGCACGAGTTCCTCTCCCCCGCCTCCAACCAGCGCACCGACGAGTACGGCGGGTCGCCCGAGGCCCGCGCCCGCTTCGTCATCGAGGTCGCCGAGGCCGTCGTGGCCGAGATCGGCGCCGGTCGCGTCGGCATCCGCATCTCGCCCGCCCACAACATCCAGGACGTGTGGGAGCAGGACGAAGCCGAAACCCGCGCCACCTACGAGGCATTGCTCGCCGGTCTGGCTCCCCTCGGCCTCGCCTACCTGAGCGTGCTGCACGCCGACCCCGCCGGTGACCTGATCCAGGACCTGCGCCGCACCTTCGGCGGCACGTTCATCGTGAACTCGGGCTTCTCGAGCGTCACCACGCGCGACGAGGCCGTCTCGGCCGTCGACGACGGCATCGCCGACCTGGTTGCCGTCGGTCGCCCCGCGATCGCCAACCCCGACCTCGTCACGCGCTGGGAGCAGGGCGCCGACGAGAACGAGGTCGACCAGGCGTCGGTCTACGGCGGCGACGAGCGCGGCTACACGGACTACCCCTACCTCCAGGGCTGAGTCTTAGAGGCTGGGGCCCCGCGCGATTTAATCGCGCGGGGCCCTTTCCTGTGCGACGGGGCGGTCGCGCTTGACGGTCATGCCCGAGCGAGGCTGCTGCCACTCTACGAACTCGCGCGTGACGAAGTTCCGGATGTCCCGCAGCACGTCTAGGGTTAGTTTTCTTCAGCCTCAGCCTCTCCTGCGGTCAAGTATCTTTTGCCTCGTTGATAACCCCGAACGGGACGTGCACACTCGGGACCTCGTCCGCAGCTTCTTGCAAATGCTTCAGCTGGTCATCGAAGAAGATGTGGGGCTTGAGCACACGCAAGACCTTCGCTTTCTCGATACCGCCGAGGAAAAAAGCATCGTTAACTCGGACTCCCCACGACTGAAGTGTTCGGATCACTCGCTCGTGCGATGGGGCGTTACGAGCAGTAACGATCGCCACGTGCACTCGCCGATTGTAAGACGCCTCGGCAGCGGACCGCCTCTCTTCTATGTCCTGGATGCGGTTGACTCCGCGCAGGAACTCCGAAAGCCTGCCTTCCGGCAGCGGTTCTTCCAGGTGCTCGGTCTCGTGCGCATGGAACGCTGGCAGCCCGTCTGACTGCATGACTCGTTCCGACGAGTCGTCCGCCAGCACACCGTCGAAGTCGAACGCGATGCGCAAGTCGGAACCATTGGAGTCGGCTGCCGGGGTGCCGACGACCTGGCCTGCGGCGAAACCCATCTCCAGCGCAACTCGTACGTCCCGTTCATTTTGAGATAGAAAGAGCGACATGTTCAGTGCGCCCATATACGCGTACGGCGACCGCCCCTGCATGAATATGGCTCGCGAGATGCCGAGTCCGTGATGCGCGATCGATCTCATGACCCGAAGACCAGTTTCAGGATCATTTCGCGACAAGACGATTACCTCAACTAAAGGATGGCCGTCTTCAGAGAGATCATTCAGAGAGAGAAGGCGTTGAATGAAGGCGAACGCCACACCCGGTTTAAGTGGCTCCGCGATGTGTTCCTCTTGGTACTCGCGGTAACGGTCCTCTCCGTCTTTCTTGAAGACAGCATCCGCTGCAGACAGATCGAATAGTGCACTTGACGCAACCCCGACTACGAGCATTTTCTCCAGGTCGTAACCTGCCACTTGCATCCTCCCATTGCTCTCAGATTCACTCACGCTAGCAAACGCGCTCGCCTCGCCTACTCCGAGCCCGAGTCCGTTCACAAGAGGCGCTGGATGCCACGGCATTCCGTGTTGATTCATCACCTCCGAGAAGGCGACCTCGCTGGCATTTATCCAGTGGGGCCACTGTTCCGAGTGGGGCGGCCACGATGCCGCTGCCATCGGTACGTAGAGGAGTCGAGCGCGGATGGAGGTCAAAACCGGTAGTGGCCCGCGCAACCGGTCCTTCCCCTGCATTGCGCTTTCGCCGCAACCGTCATGGATGCCTCCAGCTCGGGCTATGGCAATACGGGCGCCTCCTCCAGCCGAGTTCTTCCGTGCCCCCCGGGTGTGGTCAGCTATCCCTCACCTCTCGCCGGTGTGTGTTTCCGGAGCCGTCGGGAGCCGACCCGGGGAGTGAAGCGGGCAGGTGGGACATCCTGAAGAGGGCGGGGCAGAGGCTGGCGAACCCGTGACGTTGGTCGTAACGGGCCCCAGATCGAGGTGGTCCAGCTTTAGCGCGACCATTGCACGGAGCAGCGAATCGATTGTCGATCTTCCGGCGCCTGTCTCGAGTCGTCGATACGTACGGACGGCGAGGTCGGCTTCGTTAGCCACGTTCTCCTGGGAGCGACCTGTCGCGCTCCGTGCTTGAAACAACTGCCTCGAGATGTTTCCACAACATTTGGTCCACGCGTCTTCGATCCCCCGGATCCACTCCGCCTCACAGCTCCCCCGGAATCTACGGTCCTCCTCGCGCGCCGAAGTCAGTCCGCTCTTCGACACCACCGGGTGAGTGACACTCCGTGCGGCCCAGTCGTCAAGGTCTCGTCGGCTCTCGATTTCCTGCATCCCCTGCGTTTGTGTCGGGCGCCACCGTGACGCCTGAGAGGAGACGGAAATGACGACTACTGAAGGCACGGTCGAAGTGGCACCACGTTCGCGAGGCAGGGTGATGGCGGCGGCGATCGCCCTCACCCTCGCCTGCTCAGTGGGGGGTCCTCGGAGCGGCACCGGCAAATGCGACGGACGCGCGGTGCACGGCCAGCACCCGCATCGGCTGCGGAACCGTTTACAACATGTCGGGCAACGACGTGCGGATCGCGACAAACTTCCACCCGACTTACAGCGACGTTGTCGGCACAACCAGCGGGGTCACAGCTACTCTGCCCGGCAACCGCGTCTCGGACATCTCCAAGGACTCCAATGGTCGCTTCTACGACTGGGACGCGGTCTACGTCCCGCCGAGGTCGTGCTTGTACATGAAGGTCGGTCCGGGCTTCGGGGGCACTGTCGACTACAGGAACACCCGTTCTTACGGCGTCTGGTACAAGATCAACAACGTCGGCGCGAACATCCGAGCGCTGCGCTCGTGCTGACCAATTCACCCGATCGAAAGGCTGATAGTCCCGTGCTTGAAGCGTCTAGCATCCTGAACATGGAGCTTCGTCCACGGGTTCGTCGGTTCACGGTCATCGTCTGTGCGGTGCTCCTGGTGGGAAGTTCGCTGTGGCTGACCTGGCAGTCGGCGACGCACTGGGCGGGGTGCGCCGGCGCTGACAGGGAGAACATGAACCCGTCCTGCGCCGAAGCGATGTCGTCGTACACATCCGCTCCCGTCTTCGATCTCTGGGTCGTTCTGACAGCCCTCGTCACCGCCCTCGTCATCTTCCGCGGAGTATCTCGCGTTCCCGTCGGCCTCGCGGCTGTCGCGACGATGGCGATGGCATGTCCGCTTCTCGATCCTGGGGCCTTCTGGGTGCACTGGGGAAGCGCCGATGGAGTCCCCGGAAATGGCCTGTGGACCGCGCTGTTGCTCGCGACGACGAGTGTGATTCTGCTCGCCCCTCCGGTGAGGGCGCGTGCGGACAGGGGGAAAGCGGGGAGCAGCGAGCCCGTGGCGGGGTCTTCTTCCGCCGCGCGATCGGTGTGAGCATCACCGGTCTCGATCGGTCTGGGACTGGCCCACTGAACCGCAACGACGAGCTCGGCTACACGGACTGCCCGTTCCTTCAGGGCTGACTCACGAGGAAGGGCCTCGCACGGACGGTGATGCCGTTCGCGTGAGGCCCTTCGTCATGACCGGGCATGCGGATGCCGGTGCGGATTCAGCCCACCGACGCCCGGATGCTCGCCCGCTTCCGGGCCTCGCTCTCGAGCTTCTGCTCCGCCAGGTCGACGATCGTGTCCAGCTGCGCGCGGGGGATGAACACGACGCCGTCGGCGTCGGCGACCACGACGTCGCCCGTGAGCACGGCCACTCCCCCGATGGCGACGGCGCCTCCGATCACCCCGGGGCCGTTCTTGTACGGACCGGCCGGCGTCACTCCGCGAGCGAAGACGGGGAGGCCCAGCTCGCGGATCGCGTCGACGTCGCGCACGCAGCCGTCGACGACGAAGCCCGCCACCCCGAGGCTCCGCGCCCGCTCGGCGATGAGGTCGCCGATCAGGGCCCGCGTGGTGTCGCCGAAGCCGTTGAGCACGATGACTTCGCCCGGCTGGACGACGTCGAGCGCGGCGTGCACAATCTGGTTGTCGCCCGCCGCCGTGGGCACGGTGGGCGCCGGGCCGACCAGGCGCGCACCCACCCACGTCGGCGAGATCCCGGCATCCGGAGACCCGAGGCGCTGCATGGAGTCCACGACCGCCGAGGCCGCCAGGGGCGCGAGACGTTCGCGCTCCGAGGCGCTGAGGGGCGCGCGCTCGGCGACGGCTGTCGCGACGGCCGAGGTCATTTCGAGACCTGCAGCAGCTCGTCGATGATGGGAGAGATCGTGGCTTCGCGCTCTTCCCACAGCGTCTCGACCTCGGCACCCGGCATCCACGAGGCGACGGTGGCCGCGTTGGTGAGCTTCTCGACGACCGCGGGGTCCTCCGCGGCGACCTTGAGCGCGGCCTCCAGCGAGGAGCGGATGTTCTCGGGCGTCTCGGCCGGCACCGACAGGGTGAAGCGGCTGTTCATCGGCGCCACCTCGTAGCCCGCGCCGGTCAGGGTGGGCACGTCGGGCATGAGCTCGCTCTGCTCGTCTTCGATGATCGCGAGAAGGCGGATGTCGCCGGACTTGTACGGGCCGTAGAAGCTCGAGACCCCGCCGAGGGCGAAGTTCACCTCGCCCGACATGACGGCGGCCACCTTGTCGGCGCCACTGTTGTAGTGGACGATGTTGAACCCCAGGTCGAGTTCGTTCTCGAGGATGCGCAGGTTGACGTGGTCGTCGCCGGCGCGCGAGTCCGTTCCCGCGGTGATCGTGCCGGGGTCGTCTTCGACGGCGGCGAACAGGTCGTCGATGGTCTTGTACGGGCTGTTCGCGGCCACGCCGATCACGACCGAGTTGGTGGCGAACGAGCCGACCGGCAGGAAGCTCTCGCGATCGAACGTGGCGTTCTTCGAGGGGTCGAGGTAGCGACCGAGGATCGACGGGATGTTCGTGTAGCCGAACGTCGTTCCGTCGGGTGCCGAGGTGGCGAGCTTGCTGAGACCGACGACCTGGCTGCCGCCCTCGAGGTTCACGACCTGGATGTTGGCATCGAGGGATTCCTGCATGGCCGGAGCGACGATGCGGGCCAGGATGTCGTTGCCGGCACCGGCTGCCGAGGGGACGATCCATTCGATGTCGGTTCCGGCGGCGGGCCAGGCCTCGTCGGCGCCGTTGCCGTTCGAGGTGGTGCCGGCGGCGGACGAGCATCCGACGAGGGCCACGGCAGCGAAGGCTGCGACGGCGGTGAGGGTCAGGGAGCGGGTTCGCATGCTGATTTCTCCTTCTGGTGGGGATGACGGGTGAGCAGGGACAGGACTAGGCGTCGATCCGCGCGCGGGACCGCGACCGCGACCGCGACCGCACGAAGGCGGCGAGGGCGGGGCGGCTCGCTCCGAGCGCGACGGCGAGGGCGCAGACGAGGAGCAGGCCGGTGGCGATCGGGCTGCTGATGAACACTCCCCAGTCGCCGCGCGACAGGGCGAGCGAGCGCTGGAAGTTCTCCTCGAGCATCGGGCCGAGGATGATCGCGAGCACGAGAGGCGTCAGCGGCACGCGCAGCAGGTGGAAGACGTACCCGATCACGCCCGCGGCGACCATGACGAAGATCTCGAACGTGCTGCCGTTGATCGAGTACGTGCCGAGGAACATGAACGCGAGGATCGCGGCCATCAGGTAGGCGAACGGCAGGCGGAGGACCGCGATCCAGACGCGCACGAGGGGCACGTTGAGGATGAGCAGGATGACGTTGCCCACCAGGAAGCTGGCGATGATGGCCCAGGCGACCTCGGGGTTGTCGCGGAACAGCAGCGGCCCGGGGATGAGGCCGTTGACGGTGAACGCCCCCGCCATGATCGCGACCGTGGCCGACGTCGGGATGCCGAGGGTGAACAGCGGGATCATCGACGACACCGCGAGGGCGTTGTTGGCGGACTCGGGTCCGGCGACGCCCTCCATGGCGCCGCGGCCGAACTCGGAGCGGTGCTTCTTCGAGAAGCGCTTCTCGGCGGCGTACGAGGCCAGCGAGGTCGCGGCCCCGGGAGAGCCGGGGAGCAGACCCATGAAGAAGCCGATGATCGAGCCGCGGAAGAAGGGCTTCCACGAGCGCCGGAAGTCGTCGCGGGTGGGGTAGAGCCGTCCGATCGAGAGGGGCTTGGCGATGCCGCCGGGTCCACGCTGGGCCTGGGCGAGGATCTCGCTGAGCCCGAAGGCGCCCATCACGATCGCGACCAGGCCGATGCCGTCGAACAGCTGCGGCATGTCGAATCCGAAGCGCACGATGCCGACTCCCGGGTCGAGGCCCACCGTGGCGATCGCGAGGCCCACGCCGGCGCTGATGAGCGCCTTGGCGGGGTTGCTGCCCGCGAAGCTCGTGATGAGCAGCAGCCCGAGGAACGACACGAGGAACAGCTCGGGGGCGCCGAACTCCAGCGCGATCCGCGCGAAGGGGGCGACGAGCACGAACCCGACGACTCCGACCAGCCCGCCGATGAACGACCCCACCGCCGCGATCACGAGCGCCGGGCCGCCGCGCCCGCGCTTGGCGAGCTCGTACCCGTCGAGGGTCGTCGCCACCGACGAGGCTTCGCCGGGGATCCGCAGCAGGACGGCGGTGATCGTGCCGCCGAAGGCCGCGCCGTAGAGGATGGCGGCGAGCATGATGATCGCCGTGGTGGGCGAGAGCCCGAAGGTTACCGGGATGAGCAGCGAGACGGCTGCGGCGGGCCCGAAGCCGGGCAGCACGCCGACGAGCATGCCGAGCACGCAGCCGAGAAGGGCGAAGAGAAGGTTCTCGGGGGTCAGGACGGTGAGGAGTCCCTGGAAGAGAGCGCCGAATTCCATGTCAGAGGCCGATCATGCGGAGCACGGTGATGCTCGAGTGCGGGAGGGCGGTGCCGAGCAGGTCGGCGAAGACGAACCGGCTGATGACGGCGACACCGACGGCGATGAGAAGGGCGACCCACCAGCGGCGAGCGCTCACGAGCGTCATGACGCTGAAGAGCAGCAGCGTCATGGTGAGGAGGTAGCCGAGCGCCGGAAGCAGGATCGCGGAGAGCACGAGCGCCCCCGCCACGATGGCGACGCGCAGCACTCCGCGCCGGTCGGGAAGGGCGATGTCGTCGTCTTCCTCGTCGATCCCGTCGACGACGAGCACGCCGATCGCCGTGTCGGTGGGCGGGTCGACGCGGTTGGCCTCGAACGGGGGCCGTGTGTCCGCCCGGCTCGCCTCGCGGCGCCGCGCCGTAGCCGCGCCGAGCAGCTGGAGCGCCCAGAGGACAGCGCCGAGCGCGATCGTGGCGCCCGCGACGACCGGGAAGAACCCCGCGCCGACCCCGGTCACGTTCGTCAGGCCGTAGCCGAAGCCCGACACCATGACCGCGATGCCCGCGACGGCACCGATCGCCACGACAGACCACTCCAGGTACTGCCGTGCCCTCGTCGGGGACGAGGTTTCCACCACATCAGACGCCATCGTCATCCGCCTCTCTGCGGGTTTCCGTGCTATGTGTGTGCAAGGCGTTCCACGCAACTTGCGCACTTGCACAGGATTGCAGGATGGTCCAAACTTGTCAACAACCGACCCGCTCGATCGGCGTCGTGCCCTCGAAGGAGAGAACATGAGCTTTCGCGCCGTCGCGACTCGCAACACCGCCGCCCTGAGCGCTACGGAGCAGAAGGTCATGACGGTGCTGCTGAGCGCTGCGACGTCATCGACGACGGCGGCCGACGTGGCTGCCCAGGCCGGCACGCACGAGTCGACCGTGGTGCGCCTCGCGCAGAAGCTGGGCTACCGCGGGTATCCCGACCTGCGCCGCGACCTGCGCGCCGACGAGGTGAACCCCGCGCTCTCGGGTGCGCCGATGCGGCAGGAGTCCGGGGCCGACCTGGCATCCTTCGTCGCCGACGAGCGAGCCGGCCTCGAACGCCTGTCGGAGTTCGTTCCCCAGTCCGCGATCGACGCCGCCGCCCGCGACATCGCCGGCGCCGGCGTCGTCTACATCTTCGCCAACGGCGACGCCCGCTCCCTGCAGGAGCTGCTCGCCCGACGCTTCCGGCGCCTGGGGATGGTCGTGGTCACCCTCTCGCCCCAGGCGAAAGACCTGGCCGAACGCTTCGTACCGTTCGACTCCACCAGCATGCTGATCGGCTTCGCGCTGCGCGAGACCCCGCGCATGCTCCCCGCCCTCATCGCCGAAGCACAGCGCCGACGCGGACGCAGCCTGCTCATCACCGACGTGCCCGGCGCGCAGTTCCGGCCCGCTCCCGACCACCTGATCGCGGCCCTGCGCAGTGCCGACAGCGAGTACCGCACCCTCTTCGTGCCGATGGCCATCTGCTACGCGCTTCAGCTCGCGGTCTACCACCTCGACTCCGAGCGGTACCACGCCGTGCGCGAAGACATCGATGGCCTCACCCGCATGCTCGGCGGCACCGACGAGATCCCCCTCCGGCCGTGACCGGCCCCGCCTGGCGGGCGGCGCTCAGCACCCAGGCAGCGCTGTCGCAGGCCTCGTGGGTCGGCGTGCGGCTGATGGTCGGCTACCGGGCGCTCGAGCTGGGCGGGGATCCGCTGCTGCTCGCCGCGCTCGCGGCATCCTTCGCCGTTCCGACGATCGTCGCGGCGCTTCCCGCGGGCCAGATCTGCGACCGCTTCGGTGGGAGCACCGTCGCCTTCGCCGGCCTTCTCATCGCCTCGGCCGGCGCGATCGTCGTGCTCGCCCTGCCGTCGACCGTGCTGCTGCTGTTCGCCGCGACCCTCACGATCGGCCTGGGCCACCTCTGCGTGATGATCGGCCAGCAGACCTTCGTCGCGCACGCGAGCCGCGGGGGCTCGATGGACAGCGGCTTCGGCACCCTCAGCGCGGCGGCATCCATCGGTCAGCTGATCGGTCCCCCGGCCGTCACCATCGCCGCGACCCTGGCCGCACGCGATCAGCCCGACACGACCGCGGGCTTCGCCGTCTGCCTCGCCTTCACGGTGCTCGCCACACCGCTGATCCTCTTCCTTCGCCACGGCGACACGCACCGCCGCACCACCGCCGCGAAGGCCCCGCGCGCGCCGCTCTCGGCGGTGATGAAGGCCCCCGAGCTGTGGCGGGCGCTCGCCGTCAGCGGAGCCGTGCTCGTGACGGTCGACCTGCTCTACACCTTCGTGCCACTGTGGGCGGTCGAGAAGGGCATCGCCCCGGTCACCGTCGGCCTTCTGCTCGCCCTGCGCGCGATCGTCTCGGTCGTGAGCCGGCTCGGCCTCGCCCGCATCGTTGCGCGATTCGGCCGCCGCACCCTGCTCGTCGTCGCGATGCTCATGGGCGTCGCGAGTCTCGTCGCCCTGCCCTTCGCGAACCAGTGGGGCGCGATCCCTGTGATGATCGCTCTCGGCATCGCCCTCGGCCTCCCCCAGCCCCTCACCATGGCGTGGACCACCGCGATCACCCCTCCCGCGGTGCACGGCGCCGCCCTCGGCCTTCGCCTGACCGCCAACCGCGTGCTGCAGGTGCTGATCCCGGTGAGCGTGGGCCTCGTCGCCGGGCCGTTCGGGCTCGTGGCGATCTTCTGGTCGAACGCGGCCGTGCTCGCCGTGGGGGTGGCCATCGTCGCGACCTCGCGGACGAGTGATCGCGACGGCGAAACTCCGGAGTAGCGGGCGGACGCTACGAGACGGCCCTGTTTCGCTGCACTCTGCGGACGGCGTCGCCGAGGTCGCCGTCGAGCAGTTCGGAGTTCGAATCGGCCGAATCGAGAGAAGGGATGCGGTGACCTGTCGCACGCGGTTCAGAACCGTGGTCTCTGACGTGCAGGCGCGATAGGCCTGCGTGATGGGGCCGATCCGTATCGGGGAGGGAGCCGCGAAGATTCCCGTCCCGATTCGTGAGAGCTTCGCCGGTCAGCTGAGGTGGTGGATCATCGACCTGCGGAACAGGGACAGGGAGCACCCCGCCTGGTGCGGGATGCTCCCTACGTCACCTTTCGCCGTCTCCACCCGGCACCGGCCGTCGCCGACGGCGACGTCTGAAGATCGCGGTCACAGCGAAACCCAGAACGACACCTGACGGGGCGAGAGTCGCGTCTGGGGCGAGGGACGCGAGACTGAGTCCGGTGAGGCACACGGCACTTGCGGAGCACCACAGTGCGCGCGAACTTCCCGACTCGGCGGCCAGCCCTGTACATACCCCAGAGATGATCGAGAGCATGGTTATGACGACAGGGACTCTGAGGATCTCGAGGATCTCGTGCACGGTTCAGCAGGACGTGTGTGAAATGGCGCCGGGGAGCGGGGCGACCACGATGTGCAAGCAGCCTTTGGGGCGGAGGTTGTTCGCGGTCGCAGCCTGAACCTGCAGGTAGCCCGACCATAAGCCACAGGCCAGAGTCAGGCGTTGATTCCTCACGAGGGCGGCGCAGAATGCGGAAGCACCGGTGTAGTCCTTGATGTTCGCGGTCTCGGATCGGCTCAGAGTGACACCCCACGCGGCGTTCCTCCATCCCCAGGTAGGGTCGGCGACGATGGGATATGCCGTCGAAGCGGCGGGAACGACGACTTGGGCAAGCTTGTCCCCACGCACCTCGTAGTACGTGGACACCGCTGCCCCTCTCGCATCGGTCGCCCACGGGGCGTCGACGGGGATGAACGCCCCCGCGCGCCCGTCCTCGATGAAGCCTGCGTTGCCGGACGAGTCGATGATGGCTCGGAAGCCGTCCATGCCGAACTCCGCGTCGTGCCGCGCCCCCTCGTGGGGAATCACGGTCTGGATGCGGGTGTCCCCTGATTCCAGAGTCTGCACGGCGACGGTCGCGTCGTTCTCGCTCGCGAAGACCACCGTTCCGTCGGCAGCGGCAGCGCCGGCAGCAAGACTTAGTCCATCTGGCAGCGAGATGCTGGCGGAAAGTTCGCGCCCGCCGACGTTCGTGCTGATCTCGATGGGGCTGTTCGGGTCGACCGGGATAGAGGCGTCTGCTCCGGCGACGGACGTCTGGAAGGCTCCGTCGGTCGCGGCGGTGTCGACCGGACGCGCCTCGTCGGGTGCGGCCTTGGCCACAAGAGCGGCGACATCCGCGGGATCGGACGTGTCTACGGCCGAACTCGCGGACGCGGGCGAGACGGAGGACGCGACGACGCAGCACGCGATCGCCGCGATGGTCACGGGTCGTAGAAGCTTGGCCCAACGACGAGCGGAAGACATTCTCATTTTTCCACCTCACTGCGGCCAGGGAGAGCGCGACGAGTCCGACCGCATGGGCGGCGGGAGAGCGAAGACCGCAGGAAGAGCGTATGAAAATGCTCATGTAAACATGTTATTTGAGCGAAATTTCACCCGGATGAATTGAGCGACGATCGAGGCGGGGCAGCAGGAGGCCGACGGTCAGCGCGAACAGAAGTCCGGCGAGAGCGGTGACGGTGACCGTCTGTCCCGCCGGCCCCGGAGTGATCCGGAGCGACGGCGCCACCTCGGTGAGCACCCCGTTCGGCAGAAACTCGGCGGTCACCAACAGGAAGCTCGGCAGCACCACGATGATGAGCCCGCCGTACCTCGTCGAGGCCGTCGGAGTCGTGGGAAGGGGTGCAGTCGTCGTCACTCTCCGATCCTCGCGCCGCGGTGACGGCCCCGCCCGACCGTTCCTCCCCGGCGTCCGACCCATCGTCCGGTGGTCTAGAGAACCGGACGATAACGCTGAACGCTGGCACCCGAGCGGAACTCCCGTCGCGCGACGAGCTCAAGCCGCAACTGATCCCGGATGCCCTCGAGCAGGCGTGGCCCGCGCCCGCCGACCACCGGGTGTACGACGAAGGTGTACTCGTCGATCAGCCCCGCCGTGGCGAGCGCGGCCGGGAGTTGCACGCCGCCGAGCGAGATGCCCCGGCCGGGCCGCTCCTTGAGACGGCGAACGGCGTCGGCGAGGTCGGCGCCGAGCAGTTCGGCGTTCCAGTCGACGGCGTCGAGAGTCGTGGATGCCACGTGCTTGGGCATCGCGTCGATGACCGCGGCGAAGGGCACGTCGTCGGCATCCATCCACTCGGGCCACTCCCCCGACGCGGGCCGGCGCCACGCGACCTGCATCATCTCGTAAGTGACGCGGCCGTAGAGCAGGGAGTCGGAGCGGCGGAGTTCATCGGTCCAGAACGCCATCGACTGGGCGTCGGGTGGAAGACCGGCTTCGTGGTGGACGCAGCCGTCGAGGGTGGTGTTGATGCCGTAGAGGAGGGGTTGGGTCATGGTGGCGTTTCTCTGGCTGGAGGGCCGCCTCATGTGACGTGCGGTGGGCTCATCGTGCCACTGTGCGTCCCGGCGCCGGCCCCTGGTCCACGACGCCGAGCACCGGGCCGAGGGCTGTGAGCCGACACCCGGCGATCGTGGCCTGCCGCCTTCGCTCGAGAGTTCGTTGATCGCATCCAGCGATCTGTCAGTGAGCACGATGCGGTCGCACGGCCGGTCCTGCAGCGCTTCGAACTCGGCGGCGAGGCCCGGATGCAGGAGACACGAAGCCCGCCGGCATTCAGTTCGTCCGTGGTGATAGTTCCGCTTTCGACACTGAATCGGAAGAAGGTGCGACCGGACGTCGAACTGTACGCCACGACCGCTTCGACGCCAGTTGTAGGTCGCAGGTACCCTCAAGCGCGTATGAGATCGCCTGCCGAAACATACCGGATCCAACGCCCCGCTTCCATCCTTCGACACCACCTCGCAGGGCACCATATGCGAAGGTTTTACTCCGTTGTTCAGGTTTTTTGCGGATGCAGGCAGGTGTCGCGAACAGTCCTCGAACGGCGGTGCTCACCGGTGGCGCTTGCGTGCTTTGACGCTTCCACTATCAGGCGCATTGCACTTCAATACGCCATCACGCAACAATCCTTCCCGATTGATTCGGGCCGCTCAGTTTTTCCGATTGCGCGGTCGTCCGACACGCCGCGGGACCACTCGTTCGCATCGCGACGTATCGCGGACGCGGACGATACGCTCGCGGTGTGAAGCGTTGGTGGTTGATCGGGATTGCTGTCTTCATTCTGACTTGGAATGTCGTGGTTGGTAGCAGCGAGGCGGCCGGGTTCCATCCTTTGCACGTCTTTTACCTGAGCCTCGGGGCATTTGTCGGGAGCTATAACCCCGCCCCAGGGCAACCAGCAAGTCCGTCTTTGGCGATGGTCGTCGGACTCATCGCTGCTCTCGGGATCACCTTCACAACCGCGCTTACCGCCGTTGCGGATTTGACTCGAGACCGCCTGAGGCGGACCAGAGCGCTTCGTCAACGCTCAGATGTCGTGGTAATCGGCCAGTCGACAGAAGCGAAAGTGATCGTGACATCCGCCCGTCGAACGGGTTCGAGAGTGCTTCACATTGCCGAGGACGGAGACTTGCCGTTGCCTTCGTGGCCGGACCTGGCCCGTAGGCGGCCTGTGGTCAGGGCGCTACAGGGCGCAGGACACATCATCGTGGCAGGAGGCGATGAAGGGGAGAATGCCCTGATCGCGCAACAGCTATTGACGATCCATCTATCTGAACGCGTCCGCCCAAGCGTCCTCATTCGATCGGAAGAGATGACCGCTGCATTGCGCCCTCCGATCTTGAGAGGCTCACTGCCACCCTTAGAGAATTTCTCGCCCCGCGACAACATTGGCCAAAGCGTCGTTGAGGCGGTCCTCCAGGTCGCAATGACTCAGCAGTCGACGCTTCGAGTCCGCATCTGGTCAGCGGACCGCGTTACTGAAAAATGGTTGGCCAACGCTGCCAGGGCGCAGGCAATTCTCGGCTCTCCGCCGAAGTTTGAATTGGTGAACAGAGGGCCCTTCAGCCTGACAGTGGCCGTTGGATCCGATGCGATCAATCTGCTTATGACGTCGAACGACCCTGTCGTCGCGGTGGCCGACCGCGCACTATTGGAGTCGATACCTTGGCTGCAACAGCGCCTCGGCCGCTCGCTCTTCGTTGTTGACCCTCTCGAGGCTGGCGTCGGCTTTCAGATAGTGGCGGACGGCGTGTCTCGGCAACTCGGCCGCGCGTTTCATCAGGCGCACAGCGCGCTTCATCGTCGGATGCCACCTTGGGGCACGACCGTCAATGGCCGCGAAGAACAATCGTCCATCCTGGCAGCACAAGCTATGTTGCAGACGCTTGACAAGTTCGGGCTCGAGCTTTCTCGGACGGGCACGGCTGTGGTGCTCTCCGAAGAACAGGAAATTGCAATCGCCCAAGCGGAGCATGACGACTGGTTGACTCATCGACGCTGGCAGGACGAGGCGGGCAAATCTTGGCCAGCCTGGCGACGCACTGACGGGACGGTGAGTGCGGACGCCGTTCCGTGGAATCAGTTGACTCCATCGGCGCGAGAGTATCTATTAGATCTGCCTCGAAAGGTATACCCGGCGCTCGCAGCCATGTTTGGCTACGTCATTCAGGAGAGTATCGCTGCTGAAAATCACCGTTCGAGATAGGCCAAACGTCACCGTCCGGGTTCCGTACAAGCCAGTCGCCAGGGTCAGCGTGCGCCGTTCCCTCCAAAGTCACGATGTCCGCATCGATTTGCATCTGACGCGCAACCACACTGACGGTCTTCTCATAGAGGCCTTGTGACACCGCGACGTAGGTCCTCTCAAAAATCTCCGCCGCCACCGTCCATCTTCTCTCGCCAGCGCCAAGCTCCCAGTCCCCGGCGCGGGCCTTAAGCACGGATCCATTCGTCGTCTGCCATGACGAGTCTCTGGTCAGCTTTCGCGCTCTAACCCGGCGGTGTGCGGTGTACGCCGTCGCATCCCGCAGGAATTCATGAGCTTCAGCGAGCGTCCATACGCTATAAGACGTCGACAAGTGCCCCCCCGACCGGCGCGAGCCGCTCGGGTCTCGTCGGAGATGGAAGCTTCTCTGAAGACACGAGCGAGTGGGCCATGATGCGATCGAGAAGATCGGAGCCTTCTTTGGTGGCGTCAACAAACGCTTCCACAACGTGGAGCAGTTCGAGGAGCTCGGTGTCGAAGCGCCACTCTGCTGGAGAAACGCTATCTAGGGGCGACGTCTTCTTGCCTTTGCGATCCCGCATTCGATACCCAAGCCATGACGGAACTACTCGCAGCTTGGAGACCTCAAATCCCCATACGTCCGGCCGCACATTAGCGAACACCCCGGACCCCACGAATAGCTCTCGCGCGTCGGCGTCGTAACGAAACTTTGTCGGATACGGCCCGTCAGAAGTAGGCACACTCAGGATCGCGCTGCCGGACGCCGCGGTTGCGACCCGCTGACCATATGCGTTCAGCTCTCCGAATCGCTCTCCATAGGTCCCCCACCTGATCAACTTCTTCCCGAGATCAGCGGCTTCGTGAAAGAGGTCCCGCGAAGTCGTGAGCGGAACGCGCGGCGCGGACTCGGCGAGATCATCCGCAAATCGTTCCGTGTAGGCAGAGGTGCCGAGCAGTGCAAACACGTAAGCGAACACGTCGGACGCGTCAACGGATTCGCCATACGTCTCACCAAGTGACGTCAACAGGCTGTGATTGATGTTGGCGTTGGCGGCCGATACATCTCGCCACATAGGGATCACGTCTTTTGTCCCGCGTCCCGAGAAGAAGTGTAGGTCTGGGACGTTCGCGCTGACCGTCACCGCAGGCCCGCGCCCCAGAGGCGACTGCGTCATAGTCGCGAAATAGACCTGCTCACCACTGTACGTCGCCCAGAGGGGCGCACGTAGGAAGTCTCCGAGTCGAGTGTCCGCCAAGCACCACATTCGATCGAAGCTACGGAAACCGTAACGAGTTGCGGCGACCTGCGTATCCTTCGCGCCATGAGCGTCCAGCGCAGGTAGCGGCTGGCCCGTCATCAGATCCTGCCCAGTTCTTGGACGCGAAGTCACTCCGGCAACGACACCCGGCCGGGCGCGTTTTCCTCGGCTCTCCTTGAACATCTCCGAGTCTGCCGAGCCCGAAGCGTAAAGCTCCGCCCAGCGATGCTCGAGCATTGCCGGGTCCGGCGCAATTGGCCAGCTTCGGGTGTACTGAGCCCCTGAATGCTGCCAGGGGAATAGGTCGGTGAGCTCGGGCCAGCGCCAGAAGTCGGTGACGCCGTCTGGCACGAACCGTGCCCCCCATTCACGCGATGAGTGGACGACTTCCTGCCAGGATGCGTCAGTTGGATCCAGTTGAACGACCCTTGTGAGCTCTTCCAGCTTCTCGTCTCGTGTACCTCCGACCCGCCGGTACCAAACGCGCGCGGGCTTCTTCTGCCGAGCTGCGGGTGTCAGTTTCTTCCCATCGTCTTGGGTCGGGCGTTGCAGAGCGACGACTATGCACACTGGGGTCTGAATGTTGAACACATTCGGCTCGGGGCGAGCCCCGCGGTTGTCGCCACCGAGATCCAGGATCCAGATCTCGTCGAACATACGACGCATGTGCTCGCGCACTCCGAGGAATGGGGAGCTGCGCAGGTACGAAGAATTTGTGATCAGTGAAACGATTCCGGGTATGCCCGGCGTCTGTTCTGCCGCTTTCCATATCGACCATCGCAGGAAGTGCACGTATGGATCATCCAGGTTGTGCTTTATCGCTTGCCCTTTACCTGCCTGTATGACCGGGTCACGAAAAACATCGATCAAAGGTGGTTGCTCAACGGAGCCTGGCACTCCGTGAAGGACAACGTTGCTAGCGTCGGAACTTCTTTTCGAACGGTCGTACGGCGGATTTCCGATGACAACTTGGACGGGAGTCTGACCGCTTTTCACTACCGACGCACGTCTGCGCTCTTCGACGATATTGTCGAAGACCTCGCTAACAAACAGCGGTGGTGCGCTCATCGACCCGTGTTCGGCCATCGGAGCACTCAGCGTATCCGATAGGTAGATATGCACGCCCGAATCCATCTCGGCGTCCGTCGGCACTTGTAGCAACTGGGAGAGCCTTAAATGAGCAACCGAATAGGCCCCTATGAGAATTTCAAAACCGTGCAGTCGCCGCCTGAGCTGGCGTCGAACATCATGAAGAGGTAGGCCCGCGCTTTCCGCGTGGCTCAGGGCTCGCTCAGCCACAGCTAGAAGGTAGGTTCCGGTTCCGACGGCCGGATCAAGCACTGCGACGTCGGGGGACGCAAGCCCCTTCGCCTTCCCTAAGCGCGAGATCAACACCGAATCGATCATGCGCACTTGCGCCTGGACTACCTCCACGGGGGTGTAATAGACGCCGGCATCCTTCCGCAACTTCGGATCATACTCGGCCAGAAAGTCCTCGTAGAAGTAGAGCCAAGTGTTTTTGCGTCCCGAAAGTTTGCTCGGATCGACGGCTGCGACGGCAGACTCGATGAGCCCGATAGGCTCCTCGAGACGTGATCGCACTGCTTTGTCCGCGAACAGATCGAGGACAGACCCCAGCAGCCGGTGTCCGTGAGACCGCAGCGCCTGCGCAACGTCATCAGGATCCAGCGGCAGCGAGATCTGGTCCTCGACCCGTGCGAGCAGCAGGCCGTAGGTGAAGGTCTGCGCGACGCTATCTGCAAATTCGTCCAACGTCGCATCTGGCATTAGCACCTCTTGCCACGTGCGGTGCATCCGCGAAAGCTTGTCTAACGGGCGCGCCTTCGACAGTTCCAGTTCGCCACGCACAGCATCACGAAGCAGGCGAGCAAGGGGGGCCAAGCGCTTAGCCAGCGCGCGCGCGGTTCTGGGGGGTTGAGGGCTCCATTGGAGAAACTGAGTGATCAGTTCGCCAAACCTACGGAGCTCTACGTCGGGGAGCGTATGACCTGCGAAGTCCCCCAAGCGAACGTCCGCGACCTTTACGCCGCCTCGAAAGAGGGTCCAGTCGTACCCATTGGAGTAGATGAGATTAGGAAGCCCCTTGAGGCTCTGCCACTGGGCACGGTCATGTGCGGTCCAGCCGCTCATGCCAGTGGCGCTAGCAGGATTCGCCCCTTTCGTCGGTGCTTTCAACTCGGTGTGCCCGACGCGATATCCGGATTTGTCAATGACGGCGATGTCAAGACGCACTCCAGTAACTTCGTCCGATGGGCGACCATCTTCAGTGTTGACGGTCAGCTTCCGCCCCGTGACGATCCCGGCAAGATTGTTGAAAGCAGTCACGACAGGCACCTTCAGTTGGTCCTCAGGGTTTGTCCCAATACGGGCCGCCTGATCGGCGTAAATCTTCGCAACATCGTCGATGAGACGCTCGACCACGGGCCGGATCGAAGAGCTCAACCGCCCAGCAACCGCACGGGCGGCGGCCGCCAAGACGTCATCCGCCAGAGCATCAAGCGCGGCTGCCCGACTGTCCGGATCGAGTTCGTCAATCGCCTGACCTTCAGCCGCCGCCTGCACTCGACGCAGAGCGGCAAAGGCGGGCGGTATTCCATCCGGCAGCTGGACCCCGTTCCGTACTACTGGGACGATCGGGGTCTTTGCGATGCGTGCCGTGATCGTCGGCAATTCGTGCTTGGCGATGAAGCCCGCGGCATCGAAGAATCGAGCGGAGTAGGCGAGCACGAACACGTCTGCCCGAGCCAGCTCCTTACGTATCTCCTCTTCCCATTCCTGGCCTGTCGCGAGATCACGGTCGTACCACAGAACTATTTCCATCGCAGCTATAGACGCCCGCGCCTTGACTAGAGCGACAAGCTCGTCGATGAATCGCCGGCCGCGACGGTCGCCCGGCTCATCATCCTTCTTATAGGAGAGGAAGATTCGTACGGGTTCGATCACGCTCATACGGGCAATGTTAGGTCGGGCGGCCGACGTGGCCCGCATCGATCTGAGGTGCCACGGCACCGCTACTCGGCAGCGACCAGTCCCATCAACCTCTCAAGGCCCTCCTCCGTGATGATCGGAACCCCCCACGCGCGCGCCTGTCTCGCCTTCCCAGACATCGAATCGGGGTCGGCGGCAACGAGCACCTTCGCCTTCTTCACCATGCTGTCCTTCGGGATCAGACCGCGCTGGGTGAGTATCTGAAACCATGCCGCTCGATCTCGGCGCGTGTCGCCGGTGATGACGACGGTGTCACCCGGCGAGAGGCGAAAGCCGGTGGTGAGAGTAGGCGCCGCGGCATCCGGTTTCGAAGCGGCGCCGGTGATCGTCTTCGCGTCGATCTCGAGCAGGCCACCGATTTTCTGAATATCGGCCCACTCGTCAGCCGTGAGCTGGCCGTCGGCCCAGGCAGCTGAAACCAACCCGTCGAAGTAGGCGCGGTGGATGCGGCGCACTGCCGTGTTCGGAAGATTGAGCTCCGCGGCGAATCGAATGAGGTCATCGGTCTCCGTCGCGGACATGTACCGATCGAGGAGGACGCGATCGAGCAGAGCGAGGTAATCGAGATTCAATGCGCCGTCGTCGACGGCGCCATCGGTCGCTACGTCCACGTGCAGCCGCTCGAGAACAGACCGCGGCGCCGTGTCGGAGTCCGTGCGCGCCAGCCAGGCCGTCGTATCGCACGACTCATCCGGCCACTCACCCGGGGTCGCGAGCCAACCATCCCACCACGCGGAATCGTGGCCCGCACCGATGTAGGCGCGAAGGAGCGCCGACGCAGCGAGGGCATCCGCCGAGGCGCGATGAGCGTTCTCTATCGCATAACCGATCGCAGCGCTGCAGTCGGCGAGACTCCGATTTCCCGGCAAGAACGTGCCCGCGAGCTGCATCGTGCACATCCAGTACTCGTCACCGGGACACACCAGACCGGCTTGCTCCATGGAGTGGGCCAAGAACCGGGCGTCGAAGCTGGCGTTGTGTGCGACAGGCACCCGCCCACGCAGGAGCGAGGCGATGGACGGAGCGAGTGCACCGAACTCCGGAGCTCGCGCGGCCGCAGCGGCACTGATGCCGTGGATGCGCTGCGCACCCATGTCGCGCATCGGATTGACGAGCGTTTCCCAGACTCCCTCGACGACGCCTGTCGGCGACACATGCACGATCGCCACCTCGACGATGCGGTCGTGTTTCTGCGGAAACAGACCTGTCGTTTCGAGATCGATGACAGCGAACCCTCGCCCCATACTGTGCCCCCCGGTGATCGAGGTCACTCTATCCGTCGTCCGAACCTCGCTCCTCGCCACTCAGAATCGCGCGAGATAGGCCCCCGACGGCGCGAGCTCGACCCGTCGGGTGGCCACCGCCATCGTCAGAGCCTCGGCAAGTCGCTCGGAGATCTGGGTCGTCATCCGTTTCCCACCGAACAGCCGCAGAGCTTCCCGCTTGATCTCGTCCTCGCGCACCCCACCGCCGAGCTGAGCGACGACGGCCATCGCGTTCGCGATCTCTTCCAGAGCCACGGACTCGAGCGGTCGACTCTCCCCCGGAGTACTCGTATGAACATCTCGCCAGGTGGCGACGTCCACGCCCGCCGGCCAGACGAACTGCTCGTCGCCCTGGCGGGTGTGAGCATCCGGGATCAGACCGAGGATGGCCGTTGCCCGGGTCCCCGACACACGAGACAGTCCGAACGATTCCGCCACCAGTCTCACCAGGCGTGCTCGCGATATTGGCCCCTCCGCGGCGATGGCCTCAACAAGAACAGAGCGAACCCGCTCAGCAGCAGATCGACTCGGAAGCGCGTCGAGCACATCCACTCCCCCAGACGGGGTGGTCGGCCAGGGCATGAATGGGCGGACGTGCGGATGCGTCGCGCCGGTGGCTTCCTCCTCCTGCTCGACTGGCATCCCTCCACGCAGGGGCTCAACCGGCTCCTCTGCCGCAAGCGCATCGAGGTTCTCGACCTCCTCCACCGTCGTGTCTGCAACAGACCGACCCCCGGCCCGAGCGGCTTCCACCGCCGCGACGAGTCGGTCGGCGGTGGCGTCCGGATCATCGAGCCATTCCGGCAGCCACACCCTCTCGATCCCCGGCCAGCGCATCAACCCGCCGAGCACATCGACAGGCAGGCCATCGCGATCAGCTACCGTTCGGCGCGCGCGCCAGCCCTCTCCGTCGAGTAGGACGGCGATGAGTGGCTGGGCGGGATCGGACGCGGATGCGAGCGTGAGATCGATACGGAAGTCCGAGAGTCCGACATCCGTCTTCACGACGAGTCCGCGCTCGGTCAGTACCGCGGCGATCTCGTCACGGTGGCGATCGATCACGGGCACACGGGACGTGGAGTCATCGGTCGGCGCGACTCCGCGCGCGGCGAGTTCGAGATAGGACTTCAGGTCTTTGAGTCCACGGGCCGAGGTCTGTTCGGCACGCAGCTCAGCGGGATCGAAGCTCGCGTACAGCACAACCTGTCGTCGCGCGCGAGTGACCGCCACGTTCAACCGGCGTTCTCCCCCTGCGCGGGACAGCGGCCCGAAGTTCAGTGGAAGCATTCCGCGGTCGTTCTTACTGAAGGCGACCGAGAACAGAATCGTGTCGCGCTCGTCGCCCTGCACGCTTTCGAGGTTCTTGACGAACAATCCATCGCGCTCATCGAGCGCGCGACCGATGCGTTCATCTGAAGCGTCGCGGAGCATGTTGTCGATCAGTTCGCGCTGCTGAACGTTGAACGTGATGATGCCGATCGACGGCGCGGCCTCGCCGGCGGCAGCGAACCGACGGATCACCTCGTCGACGATCGTCTGCGCTTCGACGCGGTTCGTCCGAAGGACTCCGCGCCCACCCGAACGCTCGAACCGACCGTCGACGCGCACGAGCGAAAGCCCATAGTCGGGCTTCTTCGCGGCGAGCGCGTCAGGTGCGGATGGGGTGGCGTCACGCAGCGGCGCCGGAAACGACGACAGGCGGCTCTCGTAGTACTGATGGTTGCTGAAGGCGATGAGCGCCTCATCCTGACTGCGGTAGTGCCACGACAGCCATTTGCTCGGAACTCGCGCTTGTGTGCACTCCGTGAGGATGGATTCCTCATCTGCGACAACGCCTGCATCCGCCTCAGCCTCATCGCCGTCGGCCGTCACCTCGGCGAAGGTCGACGGAGGCATCTGCTTGGAGTCTCCGACCACCACGACCGAACGCGCTCGTCCCATCGCCCCCACGGCATCCGCGACACGGATCTGCGAAGCCTCGTCGAACACCACGATGTCGAACATCCCGGCGCGGGCGGGGAAGAACCGGGCGACTGATTCCGGGCTCATGAGCATGCACGGCGTGATCTGGGTGATCAGATCGCCGTACTTGTCCATGAGCGTCCGCACGCTGTCCCCACCGCGCTGCCGCGAGAGCTGACGTTTGAGCGCGCCCATGTCGCCGCCGTCGAAGCTCGGGTCGAATCGCCGCTGAGACAGGATGTCAGCGGGCAGGGCCCGCGGAAGCTCGCCGCGGATGGCGGCCGAACTCGCCGCGAACCGCCCGATCGTCCGGTTGTGCGCGGCGGGATCGAAGTCGCTGAGCGCGGTGGCGTCTTCGCGTTCACCGAGGGACGCCGATGCGACCCCCTTGTCGAAGGCGAGCGCCGCGTCGTCGGCACGGACGCGCCCGGCCAGGATCGCCTCCCGCGCCGTGTTCATCCCATGGCGCCGCAGAGGTTCCACGTGCCGGAGCAGGTCGATCCAGCGGCCGAGCGTGACCGGTTCGGTCGTCGCCAGGTTCCGCGCCGTCCGAGTCCGTTCCCAGCTCGACGCCATTTTTTCCTCGCCCGCCCAGGCGGCGAGGTGGTCAGATGACGCACCACCGGGATCAGCGATGCTCGCAGCGGCCACTGCCCGCCACGCCGCGGCGAGCGCCGCGTACCGCTCGGCCGACGCCGCATCGGGGGCCGTCGTCTCGTAGACACGACGCAGGTCCGAGCGGAGATCTCCGGCTGGCGAGACATCGGAACAGAGGGTCCTCGAGAGCCACCCCACCCACGTGAGGGCCGCTCCCACCTGCTCCGCCGCGCCAGGCATATAGGGATTGACGTCCACGGGCGCCACCACGACGGGCTGTCGCTGCAGCTCACCACGCAACTCATCGACCTGTGCGGCCGTCTCGGCCATGGCGCCGGTCAGTATCGACAGACCGCGCAGGTCGATCGCTGTCTGCTCGACGCGCAGGTCGGTCGCGAATTGGGCCAGCACCGCACGCCGACGCTTCTTGCGCCCGAAGAACGAGGACGCATCCGCGGCCAGGGAGGCTGCGTGAATGTCGCGAACGTTGCGCGAGAGCACCCGCGGATCGACCTGGGTGAGCCATGCGGGCGGCTGCGCGGCCACCGCTGCAAGCCGCCGGACGAGGTCATCAACCGACTCGGGCTGGACACGGTCGAGCGCGTGGAGAGCATGACGCGGCGCGCGAGCGACACCCGCCCACGCTTCCATCTGCTGCGGTCCCTGCACGCGCGACAGCAGGTCACTCGGACCGACAGTTGCGAGCGCGTCGTCGAAAGTGCGGGCCGCGTTGTGCAGAGAGGCCGCGTCGATATCGGGATCGTCGACGAAGCCCCAAGGATGCGTAGCCGCCGGGCGGGCGAGATCACTGACCGCCGGCAGCTCCCGCAGAGTCGCGCGCAGCTGGTCGATGTGATCGCCCGACGCGACCAGGGAAGTGGGCACATCCAACGGCGGGATGTCCGCAGCCGATGCCAGCAACTGCGATCGAGCCGAGTACAGGGACAGACCTGCCGCGTTCGGTTCGTGTACCCGCTGCGCATAGCGCGACAGCGCGCCACGACTGGACTCCGCCGCCTCGCGCTGCGCTGACAACGCCGCTCGATCGGGCCGGGCAGTGGCGTCGAGCGCGGCCCGGAGCTGCTCGCGCACGGCATTCGGCCGCGCACCCTTGTCATGCAGATCGAGTGAGAAGGAGCCGAGTCCGACGGCATCCAATCGATCTTTCACGACCTCCAGCGCCGCGCGCTTCTCTGCCACGAAGAGCACGCGCTTCCCGGAGGCCAACGAACGAGCCAGCAGGTTCGTGATGGTCTGCGATTTGCCGGTGCCCGGGGGGCCTTCGAGCACGAACGTGCGGCCCTCGACGGCCTCGACGACGGCCTCGAGTTGCGAAGAGTCCGCTGAGACGGGAACTTGCGCCGAGAGCGCATCGAGATCGACGTCGACCGGCGCCGGTACAGCGTCGATGTACGCCTCATTCGGCGAACTGATGAGGTGGGTGACGAGCGAGTTCGTCGCGAGCTCCTCCCAGTTGTCGTCGAGGTCCTTCCACAGCCGGAACTTCGCGAACTGCAGGATGCCGAGGTGAACGGTGTCCTCGACGACGAAGGGCCGCTTGGCGTCTACCATCGCCTGGCGCACCGCATCGAACGCGGCGCCGAGGTCGATACCCGCGGCATCCGTCGCCGGATTCGCGAGCCCGGGCACCTCGATACCGAAGCTCACCTTCAGCTTCTCGAGGAGGCAGTAGTTCGGCGTGGAAGCACCTGCCTCGTCCAGGACGAGTCGGAAGGACTGGCCACGCGACACGCTTTCCAATGTCACCGGGACGAGAACGAGCGGCGATTGGAGCTGCCTGTCGTTGAACTCCCATCGCAGGGTGCCGAACGCGAGGTACAGGTTGTTCGCCCCGGTCTCTTCGGTGACGGTCTTCGCTTTCGCGGCCAGAGCGCGCAGCCTCGTCGTGTAGGCCGCTTGTGTGACGTCAGTCAGGTGCGCCTGCCTCTTGTCGGCCAGGAGCGCTTCTCGATCGACCGAATCGCGGTCGCGACCGAAGCGGATGCCACGCTCTCGAGCGATCTCGGGAACGTCGTCGGACGCGAGAAGAGTGACGCCTGCTCCTCCGTTGATCATGTCCTCGAGCCGGCCGAGCGCCGCGCCCGGCACCGCGAGTTGGTACCCGGCGCGACTCGTGAAGTTGATGAGGCGATTGCGGAGACTCAGATCGAGCAGAGAATTCTTCCACTGCGCCACCCGCGGCGGAGCCAGTGCGCGGCCCTGCGCATCGCGCTGGTCGGCGACGAACGGCGCCAGGACGCGGTCCAGCGGTCGATACTCGACGACGGTCACCTCACCGTCGGGACCCACCGTGCGGCTGGGGAGCGGAAGTATTCCGTTCTCACGGGCTGCGCGCACGTCAGTGATGCCGAGGATCTCGTCGCGGCGCGCTTCGAGGTACGTCTGGGGCGTGGCGCGGGCGAGGTCGAATGTGGCGGATGCTGCACCGCCGGTCACCTGCGTCGTCTCGAGCAACGAGATCCGGCCCAGCTTCGCGAGGTTGACCGCCTCTTCGATGTCGGTGGTCGCGGGCAGACCGAGGCTGCCATCCTCACGCCAGTACCCGAGGAAGATGTGGCCGTCCACCACCCACAGCGTCGAGTTGATCCCGACCTGCTCGAGCAACGCGGCGAGCGTCAGCGTCGTGTCGAGACACGTTCCGAGCCGCCCCTCGAGCACCTCCTGCGGCGTGCGGACCTTCTGCCCGCGCAGGCCCCACCTCGCCGGAGGCTCCGCGTAGCGGAGGTCTAGTTCGCGCACGGCATCCCAGATGGCCGCGACCATTGCATCCACCCTCGCCGGGTTGTCGCTCTGGTATCCGTCGAGCTCTGTGCGGCCGCTCGACTGCCTCAGCAGGTCCGACGCACGCTGCAGGATGGGCGTCAACGCGCTCGCCTGCGGCTGAGCGAAGGATGCGAGGAGCTCGAGGCCGAGGTGGAGCTCCCGGGCGATCCACTGGTTCGCGGCGAGCACGTGGACCGGATGCCGATGATCGGCGATCAACGCTCCGTCCGGTCCGCGCAGAGTCAGAGTGATGGAGCCGGGCTGCTCCGTGTCGACCTGGAGCATCGGAGCTGGATCGAGGGACAGCAGGTCGAGCCCAGCGAGTGTCTTCAGACCGGGTGCGAGGTCGAGAATCACGACTTTGGGCGCCCCCAGAGAACCACTGGCCGTGGCGGCCTCGATCTCGAGAGATGCTCCGCGAAGCTCGGGCCCGGCGTACGAGACCCGAATCTCCTGCAGCGGCACGATGCGCGCGTGCGCCATGGCGTAGCTGAGCTCGGTGACCGCGTCGAGCGAAAGACGCGCGCTCGGCGCCGGAGCAGGTGGGGTCGCGGACACGTCCGTCTTGGGCTGCTCACGCAGCTGACGGCGGGTGAGCGGCGATACTTCTGTAGCTTCCGACTGGGTGGATGGTGGGGTGGTGGCCGGCGGCGCGGGAAGCGGCACAGCAGATGGCGCGGCGGGCCGAGCGACCGGGGGTGGCGAAAGCGGCGCGCTCGGCGGTGAGGGGAGCGAGCGGCCGGTGGCCCCGCCGCCCAGTGCCGACAGCACCGCCGGCTTACGCGCCGCGATCCGCTGCGCTTCGTCGGCCGCGCCGACTTCGCGAAGGAGCAGCTCGGCCGAATCGAGCGCTCGATAGGTCTCGGCGAGACTGAACTCGACCTGGTGTGCATGCTTGTTGCGCACCTCGCGCATCTCACTCGCCCAGTTCGTCGCTTGTCGCGAAATATGACCGTCGAAGGGGTAGCCGAGGTTCCCCAATTTCTCGGTCATCACTCGCAACATCAGTCCGACGTCATTCGCATGATGGTGTGAGGTCGGTCTGCCCGCGAGCTCGTCTTTGTGAGCGACGATCTGCACCCACGACGGCCCATCGGGGAGACGCTCCGCGAACACCCGCTCGATGAACGGGCGGAGGCCTTCTGCCAGGTCGTCGACGGACCCACCGATGATCTGACGTGTATCGATAGCCATGACATTCCCCCCGACGACCGTTACGACTTGGCCGTGGTATCGGAGCCTAGAGGATCGTGCGCGGCAGTTTCAGAAGGCAAGCTCCTCTGTCTTGTGCGCATCGTCTGGCGGCTGGATGGAACGCCAGCATTGCCGCGGCTTGCGTGAACTCCCGCCCTGCACCAGCAGCTCGTGGACTACGGCGCGGGCCCGCTAGTACAGGTCGTCGCTACTGATCGACCGGTGCGAGCCCCCGCTGCTCCTCGTTCTGAAGAGCTTCGGTCAGCATTTGAGTCAGGGCGTCGATCGACTGAGAGCGCGCCGTGATGGGTCGCACGTAGAGGTGGATCTTGCGGTGCGCGTCAGGGTCGGCGAGGGGAACCGCCCGCACCGACGCCGGGAGCGCCCCCCGCCCGAGCCGCGGCATAACGGTGACGGCGAGACCGGCCTCGACGTATCGAGTGAGTGTCTGGAACTCGGCTGCTTCGAACGCATGACTCAGCGGTGTGAGAAGGGCCGGGTCGTGGGACGCGATCCACCGGCCGTACGGGTCGTGACGGGGACTGATTGCCCAACGGTCGGGAGCCAGCTCGCGGAGGAAGAGGTGCTCTCGGTCCGCGAGAGCGTGCGTCGCCGGTACAAGGGCGTCGAGGGTATCGATGCCGAGTTCTGTGCGGTGCAGGCTACGGGGTTCGTACTCATCTGGGGCGTTCGCCCCCCAACTCTTGTGGACCACTGCATCGATCGTGCCGCGCGCCAGTTGCTGGAGGGCGTTGTCTGCCTCCATTTCATACGGCTCGACCACCAATCCGGGAAACCTCCCCGCCGCTGCGGCGATTGTCGGGATGAGGAGGCCGCGTACAGCGGTCGGGAACGCGCCAACACGGACCACCCCCTTCACCTCGTCGTCCTGTAGAGGCGCTCGCCGTAGCTGTTCGAGCCCGTCCACGAGCGGGCGCCCACGACCCACGAGCGTCAGTGCGGCAGACGTGAGAACGACGCCGCGGCCCACACGTTCCAAGAGCGGCGTCTCGAAGTGCGCCTCGAGCTTGCGGATGTGTTGAGAGATGTTCGGCGGTGTGTAGCCGAGCACCCTCGCAGCCTCGGCGACGGAACCATGGTCCGCGATCGCGATCAGAGCTCGGACGCTGACCGGATCAATCATTAAGCAAGAGTTTCATATTAAGCACACGAACACTAACTAGACCTGAGGTAGAACGCCCTCCACGCTGGACGAGGAGGACACTATGGACACCACGATCTTGCTCTGTGCGCTCGCCCTCATCACCGCGGGGGTCGTTGCCGCCACGACCAACGCGGTCCGGCGTGACGGGTACGGTCAGCGCCCCGAGCGCGTCGATTACGACACGCGCAACCCCACCTGAAGCCTGCACTCCTTCTCCCGGAGCACCCTGGCACGCTCTGCTGCGGGGCTCCCCCCGCTTCTTGCAGGGGTAAATGTCTCGCTGACGATGCTGAGATTCCCACGACCCTCGTCGCGAATGGGCGAATCCACCCTAGGGCCGGGCTCTCGTCAGAGCGATGATGCTCTGCAGTCCATCGGCCGCTCCTGACCAGTGTTGGCTGATCACCGGGATTCCGGCGCGGTGGATAGCGAACCGGAGTACGAGAGCAGCGATGATCACGTCATCTGCGATCCCGAGGACAGGTATCACGTCGGGGATCAGGTCGATGGGCAGGAGCAGATAGCCGAGCAGGCCGAGCAGGGCCCAACGGACGACGCGAGGGATGGTGGGGTCGCGCACGAGCGAGTGGAGGAGGCGGATGACGTCGGGGACCAGCCGCATTGCCTGCCGCCAGTCGGTTGATCGTCCCATCCGGCGTTGCTGAGCCCACAGGACGGCGACCAGCGCGCCCCAGAGCAGGAACACGCCTCCCACGATCGCCAGGGCCGGCGCCCACCACCCATCCATCGCCGGCGGCTCAGTCGGTCAGGGACGAGTCGGCTGGCAGATTCACCTCATAGACACGCTCGGAGTAGGTTGCGAGCTTTTCCACGCTCGCGTCGAGCCGCTCGGTCGCAGACTGCGCCTCGGGCAGCCCGAACGCATCGCGGCGCAGGAGATCGCGGTGCCAGCGGCGCAGCCGGTCGAGGCTCTGCTCCTCCTCTTCGAGCTCGCCGAAGGTGAACTTCTCCTTTGCGAACTCGCGATCGATCTCCGCGTCGAACTTTCCGCAGTCCGCGACGAACTCGTTCCACTCATCGATCCGAGCGGCCGCGAATGCGTCACGCAGCACGGCAGCATCCGATTCCTCCTGCCCATGCGCACGGAACACCGACAGACTCCCCTCGCCACGCTCGGCCAGCTCGCGCACGGCCGAGATGCCCTCAGAGAATGCGGGGAGATCGGGGACAGCCCACAAGCCCGCGGCCGCCGGCACGGCACCGAGCCTGCGAAGCTCCCGCCACACCGCGACGCGGTCGCGAGAGGGCTGAGCGGGTACCCGGGGAGCGATCAATAACCAAGAAGTGTTAGTCACAAAGAGAATGTAACACTCGTTACGCCGCAGCATGACGGCCTTTCTCTAACGTCGCGTTGCGCGTCGATCCGCGGAACGCGAGAACGCCGAGCGGCAGAAGTGTGCGTCGAGCTTTGACGCTGAGCAGCCAATCGCGTCCAGTATCGGATGAGCCACGCACGAAGAAGTGCGATCTGCTCCGTACGGTCGAGAGTGGCTCGGCCCGGACCACTGATCGCCTCAGACGCCGAGTACCTAGACCCAACCCGGTCCGCGCGGATTGACGGAGTGACCGTTCGCGAAGTTACAAGTGTAAATTCCGGCGATAGATGTCCCAGTCGGCCCGTTTCCCGGGGGTAGATGTCCCAGGAGCGTCGCCCGGATTCCGATGAGACATGTCCTAAACGGCGTCCCGGCCGATTTCGGTCGTCTTGAGCGCCCGTGATGCCTTGACCTTCGAGTTGGGTCGAAGGTTTATGGTCGGGGCATGGCTTTGAGGATCGCGGAAGTGTCGCAGCGAAGTGGGGTTTCCGCGTCGACGTTGCGGTATTACGACCAGATTGGCTTGGTCCCGACCGGCCGGGAGCCCAACGGGTATCGGGCCTATCCAGAGGCCGTGCTGGATCGCTTACGGTTCATCGACGCTGCCCGCCGGCTCGATCTGCCTCTGGTGGAGATCGGAGAGTTGCTGCAGTCGTGGGAGTCAGATGCATGCTCGTCAGTGAAGGCGCAGCTGCGTCCCCGCCTGGATGAGCATGTCGCGCGGGTCGAGGAGACCATCGGCGCGCTGACCGAATTGCGAGATGCGCTGTGGGCCGCCAGGGCTCACCTGGATGAGCTTCCTGATCGGGAGCAGCGTTGTGACCCGTCCTGCGCATTCTTGCTGACCAAGTCAGCACCACCGGTGGCGTGCAGTCTGGGTGATGGTCAGGCCGAGCAGATCGCCGCGTGGCGCGACCTTTTGAGCGCGGCCCCGGTGGAGCGCACGGCCAGCGGGGTGCGGTGCGTACTGCCCATCGAAAAGCTCGCCACGGCCGCCGAACTTGCCGCTGCCGAGCAGGCCTGCTGCCCGTTCTTCGGTTTCGAGATCACCCTCCACGGTGACGTATTCACGCTCACCATCCGAAGCCCCGACGACGCGCTCCCGCTGCTCGGAGAACTGACCGGGCTCACCTTGGTTCCCGCGTGAGCACGAGTGTCAGGGCGCAGGAGTGGGCGGAACGTCACCAGATCGTCCTCTATCTGGCGGCGATCGCCGTAGGCCTGCTGATCGGCGGGCTGATCCCGGCGGCGCATGTCCTCGAGGCGGCCATCAACCCCGCCATCGGGGTGCTCCTCTATGCGACGTTCCTCGGGGTGCCGTTCACCCGCCTGGCCGACGCGTTCCGTGACGCGAGATTCTTGATCACGCTGCTGGTGGTGAACTTCGTCATCGTCCCGGTGATCGTGTTCGCCCTGTCCCGGTTCGTCGCCGCCGACGCGGCGTTGCTGATCGGGGTGCTGTTGGTGCTGCTGACCCCGTGTATCGACTACGTGATCGTGTTCGCGGGTATCGCTGGCGGCTCCCACGAGAAGCTCATCGCGGCTGCGCCGCTGCTGATGATCGTCCAGCTACTGCTGCTCCCGCTCTACCTCACCGTGCTGGCTGGTCCCGGCGTGCTCGAGGGGATTCAGATCGCCCCGTTTGTTGAGGCCTTCGTGTTCCTCATCCTCCTTCCGCTGCTGCTGGCAGCGATCACCCAATGGGCGTCGAGCCGCGCACGATGGGCTGCCGGGGTTGAGCGCGCTGCGGTTGGGGTGATGGTGTCGTTGATGATGATCACCCTGTTCGTCGTCGTCGCTTCCCAAGCCGGCATCGTTCTGGCCAACCTTGCGGGAATCGGCGGGGTCATTCCGATCTACGCGGCGTTCCTGATCGTGATGGCATTCGTCGGTGCAGGGGTCAGCCGGGTCGTCCGCCTGGGAGTGCGGGATGCCCGCGCCGTCACGTTCTCCGGCGCAACCCGCAACTCGCTGGTGGTGCTCCCGCTGGCTCTCGCGCTGCCGGCGGAATTAGCTCTCGTGCCTGCCGTCGTCGTAACTCAAACCCTCGTAGAGCTGATCGGAATGACCATCTACGTGAGGGTCATCCCACGCCTGATCCCACTCAGCCGCGCATAACCCCCGCCGAAGCGCTGCCGGCACGAGTCGAGCCGGTTGACACACATGTCCAATGGGACATTTAGGGACAAGTCCAGTGAGAACTTGAACATCTTCAGCGGGAATTTTCAACAAGACGTGGCTACATCCCCGGCGCCATATCCGCGAACCGCGAATAATGCCCCTGGAACGCCACCGTGATCGTGTCGGTCGGCCCGTTACGGTGCTTCGCCACGATCAGATCCGCCTCGCCCGCGCGCGGCGAGTCCTTCTCGTACGCGGCCTCACGGTGCAGCAGCACCACCATGTCGGCATCCTGCTCGATCGAGCCCGACTCACGCAGGTCGCTCAGAGCCGGCTTCTTGTCGGCACGCTGCTCAGCGCCACGGTTCAGCTGCGACAGGGCGATGACGGGAACCTGCAGCTCCTTCGCCATCAGCTTCAGGGCACGCGAGAACTCGCTGACCTCCTGCTGACGCGACTCCACGCGCTTACCGCTCGTGAGCAGCTGCAGGTAGTCGATGACCACCATCTTCAAGCCCTCACGCTGCTTGAGGCGACGGCACTTCGCGCGGATCTCGACGAGCGTCATGTTGGGGCTGTCGTCGATGTAGAGGGGCGCGTCGTTGATGCGACCACGCGTGGAGGCGACGGTGGTCCAGTCGCGCGAGTCGAGCGTTCCCTTGCGCATGCTCTGCAGCGGGATCGAACCCTCGGCGCTGAGAAGGCGCATGGCGATCTCGGAGCGACCCATTTCGAGCGAGAAGAAGATGCACGGCGCGTTCGACTTGATCGCGGCCGCGCGGGCGAAGTCGAGCGCGAGCGTCGACTTACCCATGGCGGGGCGCGCGGCGAGCACGATCATCTGGCCCGGGTGCAGACCGTTGGTCAGTTGGTCGAGACCGGCGAAGCCGGTGGGGATGCCGGTCATCGACCCGTCGCGACCGCGGGCGGCCTCGATCTCTTCGACCGCGGCATCCACCGCCATCGTCAGGGGGATGTAGTCGTCGGCGCTGTCATCGCCCGAGACGTTGTAGATCTCGGCCTGGGCGCTGTTGACGAGATCGACCGGATCACCCTCGCCCGCGTAGCCCATCTGCACGATGCGCGTGCCGGCCTCGACCAGGCGGCGCAGCAGCGCGCGCTCGGCGACGATCGAGGCGTAGTAGCCCGCGTTCGCCGCGGTGGGCACGATCGAGGTGAGGGTGTGGAGGTAGTCCGCTCCCCCGGCTCGCTGCAGCTCACCGGTCTTGATCAACTCGTCGGTGACGGCCACGACGTCGGTGGGCTCGCCGTGCGAGTACAGGGTGAGGATGGCCTCGAAGATCAGCTCGTGCTTCGGCACGTAGAAGTCGGGGCCGCGCAGGCTCTCGATGACGTCGGCCACGGCGTCTTTCGACAGCAGCATGCCGCCCAGTGCGCTCTGCTCGGCGAGGGTGTCGTGCGGCGGAGTGCGCTCGGGACGCGGGGCTTTTCCGAGACGCTCTTCGGCGATGTCAGCGATCGACACGGGCTCTCCTTCTGATCTCGGGCGCCCTCCGTCTCGGCGCTCCCCCGCGCGCGTGTGCGGCTGCGGGGACGGGACATCGCGGCGACCTCGGAAGCATCAGATCACGGACGTCCGACATCGACACGAGCGGGTGGTGAGGGGATGCCCGATGGGCTGCCCCCACGTTAAGAGCACCTCTTCTCCCACGCAAATGTGCCTGTGGATAACTCTGTGGAGAAGATGCGGGAAACGCCGTCACGTCTGTGCACAACTACTGTGGATAACCCGGTGGATGGATCGGATTTCAGGCCCTTAAGTGCTCCCTGATCAGGGATTTACTTCTCCACAGGTTTCCTGAGGAAATTCGATGTGAAGTTTGCGTTGAAGGTTGTCCGCTAGGGACGCACATGTGTACAACTCGGGGGATAACTTCACCGACTCGTACTGACGGGCGGGGTCCGTGTCAAGTTTTTCCCCACCCTCGGCGTGTCGTTCGGACACCCCGAGGTCAACCGGTGTTAACCCGCGCCTCAACCGTCACAGGAGCCCCGCTGCGGGCACGCCGACCGCCCCGACGACCACGAGCACGGGGTCGAGACGATCGTCGTCAGAGCGCCCCGCCGCGACGTTCGCGCTCGAGGAACGCGATGGTGTCGGGGTGCTGCGGAGTGTCGAGGATCTGAGCCGGAGTGCCCTGCTCGACGATCCGTCCGCCCTTCATGAACACGATGCGGTCGGCCACCTCGCGGGCGAACGACATCTCGTGCGTCGCCATGAGCATGGTCGACCCGCGATCGCGCAGCACGCGCACCAGGTCGAGCACCTCACCGACGAGCTGCGGGTCGAGCGCCGAGGTGATCTCGTCGAGCAGCAGCAGCTCGGGGTCGGTCATGACCGCGCGCACGATGGCCACGCGCTGCTGCTGACCGCCCGAGAGGCGGTCGGGGAATTCCCGGGCCTTCGCCCCCAAGCCCAACTGCTCGAGCAGCTCGGTCCCGCGCGCGTACGCCTCGCTCTTGCTCGCGCGGTGCACCTTGCGCGCCGCGAGGGTGACGTTGTCGATGACCCGCAGGTGCGGGAAGAGGTTGAAGTGCTGGAAGACCACACCGATGCGGGCCCGAGCGGCATCTTGATCGACGGTCGGATCGGTCAGATCGTCGCCGTTCAGCAGGATCTGGCCGTCGTCGACGCGCTCGATGAGGTTGATGGTGCGCAGCAGCGTCGACTTGCCCGACCCCGAGGCGCCGATGAGCACGACGACCTCGTGCTGGTCGATCGACAGGTCGATGCCGTCGAGCACGACGTGCTCACCGAAGGCCTTGCGCACGTTCTTGACGTCGAGAACGCTCATACGACGCCACCCATCTGCTCGCGGCGGGCCAGTCGCGCCGAGACGTAGTCGGTGAGGCGGATCATCGGCAGGGCCATGGCCACGAACAGCAGGGCCGCCACGATGTAGGGCGTGAAGTTGTACGACTGTGCCGCGGCGATCTGCGCCGCGCGCACGGCATCCACCGCTCCCAGAACCGAGATGAGACCCACGTCCTTCTGCATCGACACGAAGTCGTTCATCAGGGCGGGGACGACCTTGCGCACGCCCTGGGGGATGACGACGATGCGCAGGGTCTGTCCGTGGGTCAGGCCCAGCGAGCGGGCGGCGACGCGCTGCGAGGGGTGCACGGCCTCCATACCGGCGCGGAGCACCTCGGCGATGTAGGCCGAGTACGTCAGCACGATGGCCACCGTGCCCCACAGCACCACCGGCACTCGGCCGAAGACGCCGAGGGCGGGCAGGCCGAAGCCGACCAGGTACAGCACGATCAGCAGCGGAATGCCGCGGAACAGATCGGTGTACACCGTGGCGAGGGCGCGGAGCGGGAAGAACACCGGGCCCCGCAGCGAGCGCAGCACGGCCAGGGTGGTGCCGAGGATCGCGACCGAGATGGCCGCGACGATCAGCACCTGGATGTTGACCCACAGACCCGCGAGCACCGACGGGAAGCTCGCCAGCGCGACGTCGACGTTGAAGAAGCTCCGCCGCACGTCTTCCCAGCCGGGGCTCGACAGGATCGCCCAGCCGACGACGACCACGAACACGACCGAGCTGATCAGCGCGATCAGCACCGACCTGGTCGACTGCTGACGCCGTGTGGATCGCCGGGCGAGTTCGAGCTCGCTCGGGCTCCACACGCCGCCGGGTGCGGGGGTGGCCACCGTGGTTACTTGAGCACGGGCGCGGCGGCCGTGCCACCGAGCCACTTCTGCTGCAGCTCGTCGAGCGTGCCGTCGGCGCGCAGGGCGTCGACCGCCTCGGTGACCGGGGTGGTCAGCGCCGAGTCCTTGGGCAGCACGTAGGCGAGCTCGTCTCCGCCGGCCGACGAGTCGGGCAGCTGGCCGACGACCTTGCCGTCGTCGAGCACGGCACCGGCGAGGTAGAACGCGGTCGGCAGGTCGACGACGATCGCGTCGACCTGGCCCGACTGCAGGGCGGCGACGGCGTCGTCGTTCGAGTTGAAGACGCTGAGGTTCGTGGTGCCGAGCTGGTCGGCGGCCACCTGGTAGCTCGTCGTGGCGCTCATGACGCCCACGGGAACGCTCTTCAGCTCGGCGACGCTCGTCGCACCGGCCACGGGCGAGGCACCGGTCGTCACGACGGCCTGCGTGGTCGTGTAGTACGGCGATGAGAAGTCGACGGCCTCTTTGCGCTCGTCGGTGATCGAGAACTGCTGCACGTTCATGTCCCAGTCCTTCGGGCCGGGAGCGATGGCGCTGTCGAAGTTGGAGCGCACCCACACCACGTCGCTCGTCGCGAAGCCGAGCTTCTCGGCGACGGCGCACGAGACGGCGGCCTCGAAGCCCTCGCACGACGCGGGGTCGTCGTTCTCGACCCACGGCGAGAACGCCGGCTCGCCCGTGGCGATGGTGAGCTTGCCGGCGGTGACGGTCTGCAGCGCCCCCTCGGAAGCGGGGGCGGCGCCGGCGTCGGAGCCCGTGGGGGCGAAGGCGCAGGCGGTGAGCGAGACGACCGTGGCGGTGGCCACGGCGGTCAGGGCGGCGGCGCGGCGCAGGCGTGCGAAAGTGGTCACGATGTCTCCTCGTGGACGTATCGGGGTCATCCCCGGAGTGCTGTGATGTGCACAGCCTAAATCACGGGGCGAGGCGCCAATCCTCGAAGCTGAAACCTGGCGACACGAGGCAGCTGACGACGACCTCGGACTCCCCCGCCAGCCGAGCGGACTGCCATACCCCGGCGGGCACGGTGTGCTGCAGCACGTGGCCCGCGGCGAGGTCGGGACCGAGCGTCACGGTGCGCGCCTCCCCCGGTTCGGCGCCGTCGCCGCCCAGTGACAGCTCGAGCGTTCCGGGGCCGTGCCAGAGCCACACCTCGTCACTCGCCACGACGTGCCACGCGCTCTCTTCGCCGGGGGTGAGCAGGTAGTGGATGCAGGTGGCCGCGGGCCGCTCGCCCGCCGGCGTCTCGACCGCATAGCCGCCGGTCCACATGCGGCGGAACCAGCCACCCTCGGCGTGGGGCTCGAGATCGAGCAGGACGGCGGTGGCGGGGCGATCGGTCATGTGAGGACTCCGGTCTCTCGGGTGAAGCCGGCCGAGACCCACCGGGCCTCGCCGTCGATGAAGGTGGCGGCCGCGGAACCCGCGCCGTCCACCGCGAGATGCTCGATGGTGTCATCGACGTCCGACACCGCGACGTCGAAGAACGCCAGGTCGGCGACGGCGCCCACGGCGAGGTACCCCGTGCGGGCGGGTCCGGTGTCGAGGCCCATCGCGTGCGCCCCACCCAGCGTGGCCGCGCGCAGCAGTAGCTCCGACAGATCGCGGTTGACGTACCCCTGGGTGCGCGCGAGGCGATGCAGGGCCGAGACGTCGGCGAGCAGGTCGAGAGAGGGACTGGATGCCAGGGAGTCGGTGCCCACGGCCAGCGCATTGCCCTCGACGAGGTAGGCGGCCACGGGCGGCTCGTCGAGCCCGATGACGGCGTTGGAGCGCGGGCAGAGCGCCACCGTCGTGCCGCGGGCGCGCAGGATCGCCCGGTCGCGGGCGGTCATGTAGACCCCGTGCGCGATGTGGCAGTCCGGCCCCAGAACGCCCAGCTCGTCGACGAACTCCGTCGCCCCGGTGCCGAAGCCCTCGTCGCGCAGCGCCCGGAAGCTCGACGGCCGATGCACCTGCCACGGCACGGCCTCGCCGTGCTCGCGCTCGAACGCCGCCTCGCCCAGGTGCAGGTGCAGCCGACTCCCCCGCTCGCGCACGATGTCGGGGATCTCGAGCAGCGGCTCCACGTCGAGCGAGTACGGCGCGTGCGGCGACAGCCCCGTACCGGGAGGGCCGGGCAGCGCATCGAGCCGTGCCTCCACCTCCGCGCGGCCGCGTTGGGCCCACGCCGCGTTGGTCCAGCTCATCACCTCCCAGTAGGTGATGCCGTGCAGCCGCGCGTCGTGCAGCGCCGAGGCCGCCTCGACGTCGGTGACGATGTCGGCCACCGCCGTGGTCCCCGCGGCGATCATGGCGAGCGCGCCGGTTCTGGCATCCGCCGCCCAGTCGTGACCCTCGCGGTAGACGGGCGTGAACGCCTCGTCCCAGTCGTCGAAGCCCGCGTAGGAGCCGCGCCCGACCTCGGCCATGCCCGTGTACTGCAGGTGCGAGTGGGCGTTCACCAGGCCCGGGGTGAGCACCCCCGGCCAGTGCACCTCGTCGAAGGCCACCCCTCGCGCGCGCAGCTCGTGCCGCACCCATTCGCGGTCTCCCACGTGCCGGATGCGCCCACCCGCCACCGCGATCGCCCCGCCCGGAATCGGCGGGGCCGTGATGGGCAGAACGAGGGATGCCGAATACAGCACGACGTTCATGCGGCACCGCCCCGGTAGCGCGGGGAACGCCAGTCGTCGAGGCAGTCGGCATCGAGGGCGCGAGGGGCGTCGAGGTCGACCCCGCGCACGACCAGCGCCGTGCGCGCCACGAGGTCGTCGACGCCGGCGTCGAGCGCGTGCGCCCCGGGGGCGGGGCGACGCGACAGCAGTTCACCGAGGGCGGCGAGCTGCACGGCGAAGGACAGGTCCATGATCTCGATGGGGTTACCCTCGGCCGCCGTGATGTTCACCGCTCCCCCGCCGCCGAGCAGCAGGGCGGCTCCCGCGTCGGACACCTCGCCCGGCACTCCCCCGGCGACGGCGATGATCCGCGCCCCCGCGGCGATCTCGGGGGTCACGGTCGCCGGAACACCGGTCGCCGACACCACCAGGGCTCCGGACGCCAGCTCGCGCGCCGCCCTCGTGGCGAAGCCGTCGTGCCGCGCCTCGAGGGCCCGGACGGGATCGGTCTCGGCGATCCGCACCTCGGCACCGAGGGCACGCAGGTGCGCCGCGACGCCCCGACCCACCGGACCGTAGCCGAGCACCAGCGCGGGCTGGTCGGTCAGCGCGATCCCCCGCTCCTCCAGAAGATCGGCGATCGCGAACACGCACGATTGCCCGGTGCCGTAGCGGTTGTCGAACATCGTCTTGGTGCGGGCGTCGTTGACGGCCATCACGGCGCAGCGCAGCAGGCCGGCATCGTGCATCCGACGCAGCGGCGTCAGCCCGCTCGTCGTCTCTTCGCACGCACCGATCCAGCCGTCGACGAGCGCGGGATCGTCCTCGTGGGCCAGGCGCACCAGGTGCGCACCGTCGTCGAGCAGCACGTCGAGACCCGCACGCAGAAAGCCGAGGGCGGCGGCGCGTTCCTCGGCTCCGGCCAGGGCGGGATCGGCGGTCACGGCGAAGCCCCGCGCGCGCAGCTCGTCGGCGACCGCGACATCGGTCTCGTCGGGATGCGCGTAGACCGACACCTCGGCGCCCCGCTCGCGCAGCAGCAGCGACAGCACGGCGGTCTTGGGCTCGAGCACCATCGCCACGCCCACCCGCAGGCCGGTCAGGTCGAGGCGCTCCGCGAGAGCGGCGGCGACGGGCATGTGGGTGCGCGCGAAGGCGATGCGGCCGGCGGCGTCGCCGCGCTCGGGAAGGGGCACTCCGTCGAGCGTGGTGGTGTCGGCATCCAGATCGAACTCGACGCGACCGGGCGCCGGCGACGGGCTCGGGATGCCACCCAGCCGGGCGAGCAGAGCGTGCAGGTCGGCGGAGCCCTCGCCGCGCACCGCGAAGGGGCGGCCGGCGATCATGAGGTTCGAGGCGCGCGCGAAGCGGCGGACGATGCGCTCGGGTGCGCGGGGGTCGGTCACGGCTCTCAGCCTAGGCTCGGCGGCACCGGTCCCCTCGACGGTCACGGGGTCCTCCCCTGGCGCGGCCCGGGAGCCGTCCCGGTGGACGAGCCGTTCGAGCCCGCCGTCGAGTATGACGGGCCCGCCGCAGGACACGAAAAGGCCCCGCCCTGCCGAAGCAGGAGCGGGGCCGATTCGTGCGTCGCGAATTACTTCGCGGCAACCACCTGGAGGGTGATCACGGCGGTGACATCGTCACGCAGGCGAACGGTCGCCTCGTGCTCGCCGACCGACTTGATCGCCGAGGTGATCTGGATCTTGCGCTTGTCGAGCTCGCCGAGACCGGCGGCCTTGACGGCGTCGGCGACGTCGCCCGTCTTGACCGAACCGAAGAGGCGACCCTCGTTACCGGCCTTGACGGCCAGCTTGACGGTGTTCGACTCGAGCGTGTTCTTCAGGGCCACAGCGTCTTCGTGATCGTGGATCGCGCGGCTCTCGCGAGCGGCACGGATCGACGAGACCTGCTTCTCGCCACCGCGCGACCACGCGACGGCGAAACCCTGGGGGATGAGGTAGTTACGGGCGTACCCGTTCTTGACCTCGACAACGTCACCGGCGCTACCGAGCCCGGTGACCTCATTCGTGAGAATCAGCTTTGCCATCGGGTGCTCCTTAGCGGCCGGCGCCGGCGTAGGGCAGAAGAGCCATCTCGCGCGCGTTCTTGATGGCGCGGGCGATCAGGCGCTGCTCCTGCACGGAGACACCGGTGATACGACGGGCACGGATCTTCCCGCGCTCCGAGATGAACTTGCGGAGGGTGGGGACGTCCTTGTAATCGATGACGCCGACGCGAATCGCCTTCGCGGGGGCTGCGTTCTTCGCGCCCTTCCGCGGCTTGCGGCGGTCGCCAGTGGCCTTTCCAGCCATGCTTCCTTCTTTCGTGTGGTTCGGATGCCTGCTCGGTCACGCGGACCGGCGAATGGCATCCGGAATTTCAGGGATCGTCACGCTCGAGAGCGCGGCGAAGATCAGAACGGTGTGTCGTCTCCGTAGGAACCGGGAGTGCTCCACGCGTCGGCGCCGCCGCCGCTGTTGCCGCCGTTGTTCGACCCGGGGGTCGACCACGGCTCATCAGCCGACTGCTGCACCTGCGGGCGCTGTCCGCCACCGCCACCGCCGCCACCACCGCTGGACGCGGCACGGGTGACCTGAGCGGTCGCGTAGCGGAGCGAGGGTCCGATCTCATCGACTTCGAGTTCGATGGAGGTGCGGTTGTTGCCCTCGCGGTCCTGGTATGAACGCTGCTTGAGGCGACCGGTCGCGATGACACGGGAACCCTTCGTCAGCGAACCGGCGACGTGCTCGGCGAATTCGCGCCACACCGAGGCACGCAGGAACAGCGCCTCGCCGTCTTTCCACTCGTTCGCCTGACGGTCGAACGTGCGGGGAGTCGACGCGATGGTGAAGTTCGCGACCGGAAGACCGTTCTGCGTGTAACGCAGTTCGGGGTCGGCCGTGAGGTTGCCCACAACGGTGATGACGGTTTCGCCGGCCATCGTCGTTACTTCGCAGCCTTCTCGGCGGACTCGACCTTGCGGGGAGCGGCGGCCTTGCGAGCAGCCTTCTCCTCGGAGCGCTTGGCTTCGGCGGCAACCTGAGCGATGGCCTCTTCAGCCCGCAGGACCTTGGTGCGCATGATCTGCTCGTTCAGCTTCAGCTGACGGTCGAGCTCGTTCGTGGCAGCGCTGGTCGCGACGAAGTTGACGACGGCGTAGATGCCCTCGTTCTTCTTGCGGATCTCGTAGGCGAGACGACGGCGGCCCCAGATGTCGATCTTGTCGATGGTTCCCCCATCGGCCGTGATGACCTTGAGGAATCCGTCGAGCTTCGGAGCGACCTGGCGCTCGTCGACCTCGGGATCGAAGATGACCATGAGTTCGTACTGGTGCGTCACTAACCCACCTCCTTCGGACTAGAACGGCTGACGGGCATTTCCCGGCAGCAGGAGGGTGTGGTGCACGTTGCCGCGGCCTTATACGCGCATGGGCGTGACCGGACAACCTTCGTAGTCTAACGGATGCCGGCTCCCCCGGGGAATCGGCGATCGGTAGCGTGGAGCACACCGACGGCGGGGGGCCGCATGACAGGGATACGACCGTTCGACGCGAGGGCACTCCTGATACCCGAGGATCGCGCGGGCGCGCGCGCCTTCACCGCACGGCTGCGCGCCGAGGGGCGCCTGCCGTCGGGCAACGGTGCCGTCGCGGTGGTCGCGTACACGATCGCGTTCGCGATGATCGCCGGAATGGGCGTGTTCTTCGCGTTCTTGGTCGCGGTCTTCGCCTCGGTGCTGCACGAGGGCGCGATCGTCGTCGGGTTCCTCTTCGTCGTGCCCGTGCTGCTGGGACTCGGCGCCCTGATCGCCGGCATCCTCGTCGCTCAGCGCGGCGTGCGGGCGCAGGAAGACCGCCGGTGGCGGATCGCCGGGTTCGCCCGCGACGTGGGCATGGAGTACATCCCCGCGGTGCCGGCGCCCCCGCTTCCCGGGGTGATCTTCTCGCTCGGCAGCGCTCGCACGGCGGCCGATGTGGTGCGGGGCCGGCAGCCGCGCTTCGTCGAGATCGGCAACCACTCGTACGTCGTGAGCAACGGCAAGAGCAGCACCACCGTGCGGTGGGGCTACATCGCCATCCGCCTCGGCACGCCGCTCCCCCACATCGTCCTCGATGCCACGGCGAACGACGGCGCGTTCGGGTCGAACCTTCCGGCGTCGTGGGTGCGAGGCCAACGGCTCAGCCTCGAGGGAGACTTCGACCGCCATTTCCGCCTGTTCTGCCCCGAGGGTTACGAACGCGACGCGCTGTACCTCTTCACCCCCGACGTCATGGCCCGGTTCATCGACAACGCCGCGGTGCTCGACGTCGAGATCGTCGACGACTGGTTGTTCCTCTACTCCCGCGAGGAGTTGTCGAGCGTCGATCCTGGGCGCTGGGCGTGGGAGTTCTCGGTGATCTCCGCGCTGCTCGACAAGCTCGAGCAGTGGGAGCGGTGGCGTGACGACCGCGTGACCGCCGTGCCCGCGCCGACTCCGGTCCCCGTCGCCCACGCCGGGGGAGCGGCATCCGGGGGCGCACCCGTCGTGCCTGCCGGCCTGCTCCAGCCGCACCCGCGGGGCGTGGCACCGGCGGGCAGGCGACTTCGTCGCAGCAATCCGTGGGTCGTCGTGCTGGTGATCGTGGGCGGGGCACTCGCCCTGGGCCTGGTGATGCTGCTCGTGCCTCTCCTGCTCGTGCTGTCGCTGTGAATACCGTCGACGAAGGGAGGCGATCACGATGACCCGCAACGCACCGTTCGACCCCGCGCCGCTCACCGAGCCCGTCGACCGCGCGACGGCGCGCGCGTTCAGCGCGCAGCTTCGACGCGAGGGCCGACTGAGCGGTCGACTCGTGTCGATCGTCGTGCTGGTGATCGTGGGCGCCGCGTTCCTGCTCGTGGCTGTGCCGGTCTTCGGCGCGATCGTCGCGTCGTTCTTCGCACGCGACGGCTCCGGCCCGATCTCCCTGCTGGTCCTGGCCTTCTTCCTGGCCGTCTCCGTCTTCACGGGTGTGGCGATCATCCGCGGCCTCGGGGGAGCGGCCGTGCGCCGATACCGCCTGGACCACTTCGCGCGCGCCAACGGGATGACCTGGCATCCGGGGTTCGCGAACCCCGAACTTCCCGGCATGATCTTCGGCCTCGGTCGCGCTCGCGAGACCAGCGATCTCGTGCGCGGAGAACGTCCGCGGGCCGTGGAGATCGGCAACTTCTCGTACGAGACCGGGTCGGGCAAGAACAAGCAGACGCATCGGTGGGGGTACGTCGCCCTCCGCCTCGACACCCCGCTGCCGCACATCGTCCTGGATGCCGTGGGCAACAACGGCCTCTTCGGGGGAACCAACCTGCCCGTCTCGTTCGGCCCACGCCAGCGGCTCAGTCTCGAGGGCGATTTCGACAGGCACTTCGCGCTGTACTGCCCGGAGGGGTACGAGCGCGATGCACTGTATCTCTTCACGCCCGACGTGATGGCGCGCTTCATCGACAGCGCCGCCGCCCTCGACGTCGAGATCGTCGATGACTGGCTGTTCCTCTACTCGCGGCGCGAGCTGTCGACGCTCGACCCCGCCGTCTGGGAGTGGTTGTTCGTGACCGTCGACGCGATCGACGACAAACTCGCGCAGTGGGCGCGCTGGCGCGATGAGCGGCTGTCGGCCGCAGCCTCGTCGGGGGTGCCCACGGTTTCGGTCGACGCCGGAGTGTCGTATCCGGCCGCTCCGCTGCTCACTCCCCCACCCCGGGGCGTCGCCGTGCCTGGTCGACGGTTGAAACGCCGCTTCTCGTGGGTCACCGTCGTCGTCGCGGTCGCCATCGGCGGCTGGTGGGTGTTCACCCTCGTCTCCGACTTCCTGCGTTGACGGGGTCGGGGTGATCACATTCCGACCGAGGAATGTATGCCTCTGGCGTCATACGTCGACGTCGGCCCCGACATTCAGAAGCTCACCGGCGGCCTCGGCCCCCGTGCGCAAGCCGATACGGGGGGCCACCTCCTCGGCCAGCAACTCCAGCGAGCGCAGCGTCACCTCGTGCGCGGGGTCGACGGAATGCACCTGGAACGCCACATCTGTCGCGCGGGCCAGGGTGAGGTCGGCGGTCAGTGAGGCCACGACCTCGTCGACGGTGCCGAGGTGGGTGTCGGAAGCACGCGCGAGATCTCGCAGATCGCCCGAGTCGTCGCGTCGAAGGAAGGTGCGGGTGAGGCGCCGGATGCCGCGCTCAGCTCCGCGCCACGTCTCGTCGAGGTCGGCAGAGTCGACCACCACCGCTGTGCGCGAGGCGAGGATGCGGGGCTCGACCCCCGTCGGCAACGCCGCGAGGTAGGCCTCGACGATCGGCAGCTGGACATCGTGCAGCGCCTGCCCGGGTTGTCGCGGCTGCGTGCGCGAGAGCAGAAGACCGTCGCCGTCCCGACCGGCGCGACGCCCGCCGTCGACCGAGAAGGTCGCCTGCCAGAGGCGTGAGCCCAGGTGGGGAGCTGGGGGGTTGAGCCGCAGCTCCGTGTCGCGGATCCCGTGCCCGGCGAAGGCGTCGCGGAGTACCGAGACGTGCTCGGCCTGGATCTCACGCCGGTCGTCGGACGAGCGGCGGAACGCGGCGAACGATGAGGGGGTGCCACCGGTACCGATGCCGAGCTGCACGCGCCCTGCGCTCAGGGCGTCGACGAACGCGGCATCTTCGGCCACGCGCACCGGGTCGTCGATGGGCAGCGTCACGATGCCGGTTCCCAGGGCGATGTGGTCGGTCTGCACGGCGGCCGCCGCCAGGAACGGGAAGGGCGACGGCAGTCCCCCCTCGTCACGGTCGAAGTGATGCTGGGCGACCCACAACGACGCGAAGCCGAGCCTTTCGGCCGCACGCACCTGTTCGAGCGCCGCGCGATACCGCTGGCCGTCGGTTCCGGCATCCAGAAGTCGGGTGAAGAACCCCAGCCGCGCGCCGACCCGCGTGCTCTCGGGCACCCCGCTGATTCGCGCCATTCTTCGAGCCTAAGCGGGGCCTCCGGTCAGCGGGCCGGTACCGCGATCGCGTCCCCGGTGCGCGCGAGATCGGCCTCGAGTTCGCGCACGATCGGGATCACCGTCTCACCGAAGTGCTCGAGCTCCTCCTGGAAATGCAGGAAGCCCAGCAGGAACAGATCGACACCGCGCTTCTTGTATTCGACGATCCGTTCCGCGATCTGCTGCGCGTCGCCGAACAATTTCGTGCGGAAACCGTCGTTGTACTGCACGAGGTCGTCGAGCGACGAGTCGGCCCACATGCCCTTGCCGTCTTTCGTGGCGGCGCCGGCTTCTTGCACGCTCCGACGGAATCCCTGCACCGCGCTGTCGTCGGCGTGCTCGATGATGTCGCGCAGCTGCGCCTCGGCCGCGGCACGGCCGTCGCGCTGGATGACGAAGCCGTTCAGGCCGAAGCGCGTGCGGCGCCCGTGCTCGGCGGCGACGCGCGTGACGTCGTCGTACTGCTCGGTGAAGCCGTCGAAGTCCTTGCCGTTCGAGAAGTACCAGTCCGAGAAGGCGCCGCCATTGAATCGCGCGGCGGTGCTGTTCCCGCCCTGGAAGATCTCGGGGTGGGGGCGCCCCGGCACCTCGTACGGGAACGGACGCAGCGTGAAGTCGGTGATGTCGTAGTACTTGCCGTGGAACGAGAACTTCTCCTGTGTCCAGAGGCCCCGCAGCACCTGGATGAATTCGGCCGCCCGCTCGTACCGCTCATCGTGTTCCAGCCATTCCAGACCCAGGTCGGTGTACTCGTCTTTGAACCATCCGCTGACCACGTTCACCGCGGCCCGCCCGTGCGAGAACTGGTCGGCGGTGTTGATGAACTTCGCGAGAACCGCCGGATGCCAGATCCCCGGGTGGATCGCCGAGATGACCTTGAGTCGCTCGGTGTTCAGCAGCAGCGCCAGGCTGATCGAGGTGGACTCGTGCTGCTGGGCAGCGCCGTAGCTGGAGGCGTACCGCACCTGGCTCAGCGCGTACTCGAAGCCGACGCGCTCGGCCGTCTGCGCCAGCTTCACGTTGTAGTCGTAACTCCAGTCGGTGCGCTGCTCGATCGAGCTGATGACCAGTCCGCCACTGACGTTGGGAACCCAGTAGGCGAACTTCAGGGGCTCGTGGGTGGGGGAGATGTCGGTCATGGAATCCTCCTCGCGGATCGGAACACGGCCACCGTCGCACCGGGTCGGCTTCGGGTCAACGTCATGTGACGGCCCGTTTCGCCCCGTGACCCCGGGCGTCTGGGAACGGGTGAGGATGGACCAATGACCTGCCCCCAGCGCGTGCGATTCGGCTACTGGACCCCGATCTTCGGCGGGTGGTTGCGCAACGTCGACGACGAGCAGACGCCCGTGTCGTTCGCCCACATCGCCGAGATCGCCCGCGTCGCCGAAGAGGGCGGCTTCGACCTGACGCTCATTCCCGAGCTCAACCTGAACGACATCAAGGGCGTCGAGGCCCCGTCGCTCGACGCGTGGGCGGTGACCGCCGGTCTGGCGGCGGTGACGTCTCGTCTCGAGCTCATGACAGCGGTGCGCCCGGGGTTTCACAACCCGTTCCACACCGCGAAGCAGGCGGCGACCATCGACGAGATCAGCGGGGGGCGTTTCACGCTGAACGTCGTGTCGGCCTGGTGGGCCGAAGAGGCCAAGCAGTACGACGGCCTGTTCAGCGCGCATGACGACCGTTACGCCCGCACGATCGAGTGGGTCGAGGTGCTGCGGGGCCTGTGGACGCAGACCCCGTTCGCGTACGCGGGCGAGTACTACCGCACCGAGGGCACGTACACCGAACCGAAGCCGCAGGTGCTTCCGCGCCTGTACGCCGGGGGCGAGAGCGAGGCCGGTCGCACCGCGATCACGCGCTTCGCCGACGCGTACCTGACGCACGGCGGCACGCTCGAGGAGCTGTCGACGAAGGTGGCCGACATGCGCCGTCGGCGCTCCGAGGCCGGCGCCTCGCCGTTCGAGGCGTTCGGCATGGCCGCGTACGCGGTCGTCCGCGACACCGACGACGAGGCCCAGGCCGAGATCGATCGCATCACCGACGTGCGCGGGGGAGCGGCCTACGGCTCGTACCAGGACTTCGTGAGCAAGTCGAAGCTCGATACCCCGGTCGACCTGAAGGAGTATTCGGTGTCGAACCGCGGCCTGCGGCCCAACCTCATCGGCACGCCCGATCAGGTCGCCGACCGGATCGTCGAGTTCGCGAACGTCGGCGTCTCGACCCTGCTGCTGCAGTTCTCGCCGCACCTGCCCGAACTGCAACGTTTCGCCGCCGACGTCATCCCGCGCGTGCGGCGTCTCGAGGCGCTCCGCGACGCCTGATCGCGCCGCCGCCGCGCTGAGCGCGTCTCCCCTGGCGAGGGTTCCGAACGCGCCGCGCGCTCTACGTGCGCTTCCCCAGTGTTGAGTGTCCAGAACACGCCGCTCAGTCGGGGTGGGCTGCGGCGTGTCTTGGACACTCAACGGGGGGGGAGAATGCGGTCTGCGCGTCTCCACGCCGTTCGCGCTACGGGCGTCCCCAGCGTTGAGTGTCCAGAACACGCCGCTCAGACAGGCGCGGATGCGGCGTGTCTTGGACACTCAACGGGGGGCGGGGGAGTGCGGCGTCGGCGGCAGGCGGCTGAGTTCGACGAAGCCGGAGGCCGACGGATCGGCCCGCCAGGCGGCGCAGCCGGCGTCAGACCGCGCGAAGCGCCTGATCCAGGTCGGCGATGAGGTCTTCGGCATCCTCGAGGCCGATCGACAGACGCACGAGACCGTCGCCGATGCCGAGGCGGTCGCGCGTCTCTTGCGTGAAGCCGAGGTGGGTCGTGGTCGCGGGGTGCAGCGCCATCGAGCGGGTGTCGCCGATGTTCGTCATGCGGCTGAACAGGCGCAGCGCGTCGAAGAATCGCTCGGCGCCGTCGCGACCGCCAGCCACGGTGAACGAGAAGACCGACCCCGAGAGGCCACCGTAGTCGCGGACGGCGAGCGCGTGCTGCGGGTGCGACGGGAGTCCGGCGTAGTCGACGCTCTCGACGCCGTCGTGTTGCTCGAGCCACGTCGCGATCGTGTGTGCGCTGGAGAGGTGTTGACGCATGCGCACCGACAACGTCTCCATGCCCTGCTGCAGAAGGAAGCCGTTGAGCGGCGACAGGGCGGGACCGGTGTCGTTGGCGATGCCGAACCGCAGGAAGAACTCGAACGCGCGAGGGCCGAACGCGTCGACGAACGAGGCGTGTTCTGCGATCGGCGTCTCGGTGAGGCCGGGATACGGGCGATCGGATGCCGCCCAGTCGAACGTTCCGCCGTCGACGACGGCGCCCGCGAGATTGGCGCCGTGACCCGAGAGGAACTTCGTCGCGGAGTGCACGACGATGTCGGCTCCGTGCTCGATGGGACGGATCAGGAAGGGGGTCGCGATCGTGTTGTCCACGACGAGGGGGATGCCGTGCCTGCGCGCCACTCGGGCGACGGCGTCGATGTCGACGACGTCGTTCTTCGGATTCGGCAACGTCTCGGTGAAGATCGCCTTGGTCTCGGGCCGAATGAGGGAGTCCCACTCGCGCTCGTCGCTGGGGTCCCAGACGTAGTCGACGCTGACACCCATGCGCGCGAAGGTGCGGTCGAACAGCACCCGGGTTCCGCTGTAGATGCTCGCGGTCGACACGAGGTGCTCACCGCTGCCGGCGAGACCCAGCAGGGCCATGGTGATGGCGGCCTGGCCGGAGCCGACGACGATCGTGCCGGCACCGCCTTCGAGCGACGCCAGTCGTGCTTCGGCGACCTGGTTCGTCGGGTTCAGGTTTCGCGAGTACAGGTGCCCCAGGTCGGCGCCGCCGAATCGATCGGTGGCCTCTTGGAACGAGGCGAAACGGTACGCCGCCGACAGGTGCACCGGGGTGATGCGTGAGCCGTGCGTGAGGTCTTCGACCTCGCCGGCGTGCACCTGACGCGTCGCGAACCCGAAGCCGTGCCACTCGGTGTGCGGCGGGGCAGCCTCAGCCACGGGCACCCACGGCCTCTTGGGGGAGCAGCGAGCCCAGCCAGCGCGCGATGGCACGCGGGCCGGAACGCGGCGCGGTCGCCTCGACGTCGGGGTTGTAGTTCGTGTTGGTGTTCACGTCGTAGGTGACGCTGCGTCCGTCACGGGTCTCGATGAACTCAATTCCCGCGATGCCGACTCCCTCGGCGGCGAGGAAGGCCAGGTAACGGTCGATCAGTGCCTGATCGACGTCATCGCGGAGGCGGAAGAGGGGCTCGGGCTCGACACCGTCGGCGCCGGGCACCGCGCAGGCCTCGGCCGGGCAGAGCTCGAAGCTGCCCGCGCTCGTGTCGACCCGAACGGCGTAGACGAACTCACCCGCCACGAACTCGGCGCGGGTGATGAACGGCGCCTTCGCGACCAGGAGTTCTTGCAGCAGCGTGATGCCGTCGGGCGACGGCTCGAAGTCGGGAGAGGAGACCCACTCCGAGAACTCGGACACGGAGTCCCAGCGGCGTACGCCGAGGCCCTTTCCGCCCTGGTTGTGCTTGCTGATGAACGGCGCCCCGAACTGCTCGGCCTTCGCGGCGAGATCGTCGACGCCGAACACCGCGACGGTGCGCGGCACGTCGATACCTGCGTGACGCAGGGCCGCATGCTGGGCGACCTTGCTGACCTCGAGCTCCAGCACGTCGGCGCCGTTGATGACGGTGCGCCCCCACGACGCCAGCCAGCGCAGCACGGCACGGCCGAATTCCTTGCTGTACGCGTGATCACGCGTATGCGCCGACGCACTGAGACGCGACCAGAAAATGCCCTCGGGCGGTTCGACCGACAGGTCGATCGACCCATCGGTGAGCAGCCACTCCTCGAACGGCACCCCCTCGGCAGTGAATGCCGCCTCGAACGGCGGGAGCCACTGGGGGTTCTCATGGATGACGTAGACCTTGCCCGACATGTGGTCAGGCTAACCCGAGGCTCGGACATCGCGGGTGCGGAGCGTCACCGGAGGACACCCTGAAGTTCGTTCGGTCCTCTCAGTGCGTCGTACCCGACGACGTGTGGGAAAAAGAGGAACGTGTCACGCCGTTCAGCAGAAACACGTCACCGGGGATGCAGGGGCTGACATAGCCAAAGTTGGCGATCCCTGTTCCGAGCCAGAGACTCGAAGTGGAACCGTCCTGTTTCACGCCCTGCAAGAAGGGCGGGTCGGAAAGTATGTATCGGACGGGATCGAGATCGCTGTTGACTGCGGGGGCGGCATCGACGCCCAAGGCCAACCAGCGCTCGCGCACAAGCTCGATCAGATCTTGAGGTCGTCCGGGAATGTCCGCCGCAAGCCTCGAGTCGAGACGCAATTGCACCCGCGCCTGTCCATCAGTAACCCCGCACGATAGCCATTTCTCATCTGTCGACCACGCGCCCTCACCCACGACAGCTCGCACAGCCGCGTACAAGTCGTTCCCGCGAGATGAAACATTGTCGACGGTCATGGCTTCTTCCTCAGATTGGTTCGTGGGCGAGCAGCCCGTAAGTGCGATGCACGCCAGGAGAACGATCGAGACCTTCAACCGTCGTCTCACAGTTCGTCCTCACCCCATTTCTTTCCATCTCTCACCGCGCGATCCTCGGCGGTGCCACCCAGGACGAGACGCCCGTCGTTGCCCATCGTTGCGAGCGCCGTGTTGTACATGGAGGTGGTGTTCGGCGTGAAGTAGCTGGCGTCCGCTTCGGTCTCCGTCCCGAACGGCCCATGCTTGGACACCGCGTAAAGCTCCTTCCCCTCGACGACCGCGGACTCCGACGAGAACACCGAGGCTCCGAATTCGCCGCTCGTCGGGTCTGTGCGTCCAGATAAGACCTGGCCGATCGGGGCCCACTCGTCACGCCTCGATTGCGACGAGAAAACCTGTCCTTCGGGGACATTCAGTGTCGAGGCATCGCCGATATCGCCAGAAATTCCAGCAGAGCCGAGCATCACGAGGTGATCCGCCTCCGCTTGCCGCAGCGCAAGGGTGGCGACGTCCGTTCCGTAGGAATGCGCAACGACGGAGAGCTCCACCTGAGAACCGTCGCCAGCTGCAACTCGCAGTGATTCCAGGTCGTACGCGAGACTGCGGGCTCCGACTCCGGCTAGGTCATCGGAGGCCACCTCCAGCGCGTGGCTATCCGGCATGGGTGGGTGATATCCGATCCAGGCAACCACGCCAAGATCATCGCGATCGACGCCGGATACGCGAGATTGCTGCCCGGCGAGGGCATCAGCGACTTTCGCGTACGCCTCAATGTCACCACCGACCGTCGTCCCCATCCCCGGCACGATCACCGAAATATGACGAGCCCGATCCAGATCGCCCACCGCCACCTGCGCCAACGGGGGCCGATCGAGCACGAGCGAGGCGAGGGTATTGCCCGTGGCAGCTCTCTCCAGTGCCTCCAGCGCAGCGACCTGATCGGACTGATCCCAGGGGCTTTTCCTGGCATCCTGGAGCGCTTGCGCGAGCACGATGCGATTCGCGCGGTCGCGAGACGCGTACGCGACGCCGCCCAGGTTCCCGATCACCCCGGGTGCTTCGGTGATGAGCACCTCGCGCACGTCGGGGTCGAGATCGCGCCACCACGGCGCGATGGCAGCAGGGTCGGCCTGTGCGAGCCTCACCACCAGGTCGGGCCGTGCCCGCAGCAGAGCGGTCAGGGCAGACGGATCGAGCGCGGACATGACCGACAGCACGTGCGCCGACGGCACCGCGGTGCGCCCGAGGCCCTCACCGATCGAGACCCAGACCTCGCCTCGCGCGCGGAGCGGCTCGATCAATGCACGCACCGCGGCCGCGGCGATGTCACCCGCGGCGAGCACGTCGGCGCACGCGTCGGCGAGCATCGCTTCGGCCCGGCGCAAGGCCTCAGCGCGGGAACTCGGCGCTGCGCCTTGATGGCGTCCGTCCGAAATGGCCAGCGGCCATCCGCTCGCGAAGGAACGGAATGCGGGTAGCTCGCCACCGTCGGTCGGCAGCGATGAGGCGTAGGCCCATGCCTCGATGGCATCCTGAGCCAGCCCCTGGGCGCGCGACAGTGCGCGGCCATAGGTCTGCATCGGTTCGACCAGGGCCTCCAGCGCCTCAGCGATCACCTCCCATCGGCGCGCGATGAGGTCGACCCGCGCGCCGTACGCGTCGGAGGCGCTCCCCGTCCATCCGTCGATCTCGTGCTGTCGCCGAAGGGAGTGAGAGATCTCATCGGCGACCGAAGATCGCTGCCCGCAGAGACGCGCGAGTTCGTAGGCCGCCTCGACGGAGCCGGGAACCAGCTCAGAGGCCAGCGTCGTCGCGCCCAGGGCACTCATCGCTGCGCGCCGATGGTGCGAGCGTCTCGTTCGCCCTCGGCATCGGCTCGCTCGTAGATCTGCGCGGTGGCGCGCAGACTCGCCGCCACGGCGTCGATCTGCGCCGTGGCCTCCGTCCAACCGCCCGTCAGACTCTGCAGTAACTCCTCGGCCGCCGCACTCAGCCGCGCGTGCCCCAGGTTGCGCGTCGGCCTCAACGACGTCTGCGCCCCTGCGTGGTCGCCCGCGGCGTCGACCGCGTACGCCGCACGGCGCAGTGCCTCTGGCTCGACCGTGAATTTCTGCATCCCCGCACGGTACTGAGGTCTGAGCAGTCGCCCCGCGAGTTATCCACAGATCCACCCCTGACGGGGAAAGATTTGCCCGCGCTCGTCGCGGGAGCGCCGAATCGGGACGGGCGGTGTCCCTGGGCGATTCCGAAGACGGATCAGTGATCGCCACCGCGGTAAGTGATGGCCACCGCACAGAGCGGTGCCGCGAGGAGGAGCACCACTCCGAACACTCCACCCCACGACCCATTCACCGTGACGGCGTTGGTTCCCCCCTCGCCGAGGAATCCGTGGAACACCGCGACGAATGGGATCCGAATGGTGGTGGTCTGAATGAGCGCGCAGGTCGTCAGCACGAGGGCCCCGATGATGGTGACACCGACCGCGATGGAGAACGAGCAGGCCATCACGAACAGTCGGTCGGCACCCAGCGCTCGACTCAGCGCACGCATCGCGCCGTGAAGCCGTCACGTGTCGACAGCTGAGGGTATTGACCCCGCGAGCGGCAGAGGTTCCACCAGCTCACGACGATCCAGGTGGCGACTCCCAGAGCGAGCGCGGTGACGACGATCGCCGCGGCGGCCGTCACGACGATCAGGATGACGGGAAGAGGATCGGCGACGATCGGATAGGCGACTCCGGTGGCCTCGCGGTGCTCCACGACCTGAGTCAGAGTGTTCTTCTCAACGGTGTAATGCGTGGGAACGCTCACCCCGGCGGCATCCTTCGCCCAGGCGGGCTCGAAGGTCACCTTGACGGTCCCCTGCGCGTCGACCACCTGGGCGCCGCCGTCGGGAACCGCCTCGAGGGAATGCCCCGCGGGCAGAGCGAGGGGGTAGGAGTACGTCTCCGGGGCGTCCCGGTTCTCGATCACCGAGAGCAGCTGCACTCCACCCCGAACGGGAACGACAGCGTTGGCGCTGTCACCCTCGGAGGGGTACACGACAGCCCCCTCAGTGGTGTGCGCCGTCGTGCTCGCCTCGTCTGCGTAGGGGAGTCCGATGACGAGGCTGAAGTCGCCCGCGGTCATGCCGACTCCCCGGGACGCATCGGTCGGGATGTCAAGGGCAAGCGGCGCGGATGACGGACCATCGGGTCCTCCGGCGACCGGGGAAGGCGCGGTGACAGCGTCGTGCACCAGCCCTCCCGGCACACTGTCGAGGGCGTCGACGACTTCCTGCGTCGTGACCGTCTCTGCGCTGAGCGGATCTGCGGCGCGCGCTGCGTCGTGGGGCTGAACAACGGTCCCCGCAACGACCGTGGCGGCCATCGCCACCGTCGCGAGCAGGAAACGACCCGACCGTCGGTCGCGAACGTCCATGTGGTCCTCCAAATGTCGTGAGTCGAACACGGGAACGCTAACTCAGATGTGCATGTATACATCCAAACCAGCTCGAACTTCACCCCTCCACCCCGACCCATGACGAACGTCACCCCCACGACGTGACCCACGCCCCCCGTGCCGACCATCGTGCGCAGCGAGCATGAACACATGACCTCCTCCACCCCCACCCCCGTCGCGATCGACGCGCGGGGCGTCGTCAAGAGCTTCGGCTCCGTCCACGCCGTTCGCGGCGTGGACCTCACCGTCCGTCCGGGCGAGGTCGTGGCCTTCCTCGGCCCGAACGGCGCGGGTAAGACCACGACGATCGACATGATCCTCGGCCTCACGAACCCCGACGCCGGCTCCATCCAGGTGTTCGGACACACTCCCCGCGGCGCCGTCGCCCGCGGCCTCGTCTCGGCCGTGCTGCAGACCGGTGGCCTCCTCAAGGACATCACCGTCCGCGAGACGGTGGCCCTCACGGCCAGCCTGTTCGCCGAGAAGCGTCCCGTCGACGAAGCCCTCGAGCGGGCCGGCATCCAGGGTCTGGCGAACCGTCGCGTGGGCCTGTGCTCCGGGGGCGAGCAGCAGCGGCTCCGTTTCGCGATGGCCCTCGTGAGCGACCCCGCGCTGTTGATCCTCGACGAACCGACCACCGGCATGGACGTCGAGGCGCGCCGTTCCTTTTGGAGCGCGATCCGGGCGGATGCCACCCGCGGACGCACCGTCATGTTCGCCACGCACTACCTCGACGAGGCCGACGAATACGCCGATCGCATCGTTCTGATGAGCCGCGGCCGGATCGTCGCCGACGGGAGCACCGCCGAGATCAAGAACCTCGTCTCGGGTCGGGTCGTCCAGATGACGCTCCCGGATGCCGACCTCACGGCGCTCGCGTCGATTCCGGGCGTCGATTCGGTCGAGGCCGCCGGCGAGTGCGTCACGATCCGCACGCGTGATTCCGACGAGCTCGCTCGGCACCTGCTGACCGCCACCCCCGCGCGGAATCTCGAGATCACCGCGCAGAACCTCGAGAGCGTCTTCCTCGCCCTCACCGCCGACGCCGCGGAACCCGCCCTGAACGGAGCAGTCCGATGACCGCCATCACCCTCGATCGACCGGTGCCCGCCCTCGGCGGCTTCACTCTCACCTATCTGCGCCTCGAGCTGATGCGCAAGATCCGCAACCCGCGCGGGCTGTTCTTCACCGTGGCGTTCCCCGTGCTGATGTTCTTCATCGTCGGGTATCAGCTGCTCGACGAACCGCTGACGGCGACGCCGGTGGCATCCGGGGGAGTGTCGGTGGCCGCGTACATCATGGTGTCGATGGCGATGTACGGAGCGATGATGTCGGCGACCCAGACCGGGGCGTCGGTCGCCGCCGAGCGCGCGCAGGGGTGGACGCGGCAGCTGCGCCTCACGCCGCTGAACCCTGTCGTCAATATCTCGGTGAAGACGATCGCGGGCATGATGTTCGGTCTCGTCGCCATCGTCGCGACCTACATCGTGGCCATGTTCTCGGGCGTCGAGTTGTCGGCATCCCAGTGGATCGTGTCGGGCCTGGCCGCGTGGCTGCTCGCCGGTGCGGTCTTCACGACGCTCGGGCTCATGGTCGGCTACATGGTGCCCGGTGAGAACGTCGCGCAGATCACGAGCCTGGTCGTCGTTCTGCTGTCGTTCCTGGGCGGCCTGTTCTTCCCGCTGTCGAACATGCCGGACTTCCTGCAGGTCATCGGCAAGCTGACACCCGTGTACGGCATCGGTGAGCTGGCGCGGTCACCGCTGACGGGGGATGCCTTCGACATCGGCGCCCTGATCAATGCGGTCATCTGGTTCGCGGTGTTCGTCACGGGCACGGTCGCCTTCTTCCGTCGCGATACGCGGCGCGGGTGAGCGACGGGGGCGTCCTATGGTGAACGTGATGAACGAGCAGGCCGCCCCCGCCGCCGGATCGGCACCCTCCGCGGGTGCCGGCTTCGCCATGTCGAACCGCGGGTGGTTCATCGGCGCGGGCATGTCTCTCGCCTGGATCGTGCCGACGATGTACACGCTGTGGGCGCAGCCTTCGGCCGTCACCATCGTGCCGACGCTTCTCGTGGCGGTCTTCGGCGGCGCCTTCCTGTGCACGGTTCCGGTGATGCGGCGGCTGCAGCCCGGTGCGGTGCGCCTCGTTCCGGCGGCGGTGCTCTTCCTGCTGAGCCTGTCGCTCATTCCCTGGCTCGGCGCCGACGTGCGCTGGTTGTGGACGTTCGTCGGCGTGGCCCTCGCCGTCTCGCGCATGCGGCGCAGCATGCTCTGGATCGCCCTCCTGGTGCTGGCCGGCCTCACCTTCGCCGTGGGGGTGTGGGACGACGCCGACGTCGGCAACAGCGCCCTGAACGCCGCCGTCATCCTCTCGGTGTCGGTGATGATGGCGACTCTCACCGGCAACATCACCACCCTGGCGCGTCTTCGGGCTGCGCAGCACCAGGTCGCCGAGCTCGCCGCCGAGCGCGAGCGGGGCCGCGTCGCTCGCGACGTGCACGACATCCTCGGCCACTCCCTGACGGTCATCACGGTCAAAGCCGAGCTGGCGGGGCGACTGATGGATGCCGGATCCCCGGCCGCGCGCGACGAGATCGCCCAGATCGAGCAGCTGGCGCGTGGCGCGTTGGCCGACGTGCGCGCGACGGTGCACGGTTTCCGCGGTGTGAGCATCAGCGGGGAGCTCGCCGCGGCGCGGGCCGCCCTCGAGAGCGCCGGGGTGACGCCCGACCTGCCCGGGTCGACCGAGCAGGTCCCCGCCGATCGCCGGGAGCTCGCCGGATGGGTGGTGCGCGAGTCGGTGACCAACGTCGTACGGCACGCCGGTGCTCACGCGTGCCGCGTGCGTCTGAGCGCCCGCGGTGTCGAGGTCGACGACGACGGATGCGGACCGTCCACCACGGCATCCTCGGGGTCAGGGCTCACGGGCCTGCGCGAACGCGTCGAGACCGCGGGCGCCCGGCTCACCGTGGGTCGCAGTGATCTCGGCGGGTTCAGAGTGAAAGTGACGTGGTGACGCGATGGTGATCCGGCTTCTCATCGCCGACGACCAGGCCCTGGTGCGCGGTGCCCTCGCCGCCCTGCTCGGGCTCGAGAACGATATCGAGGTCGTCGCCCAGGTCGGGCGCGGCGACGAGGTCGTCGAAGCGGCTCGCGCGTCTCAGGCGACGGTGGCGCTGCTCGACATCGAGATGCCCGGTATCGACGGCATCGCCGCGGCGTCGCTCCTGCGTTCCGAGGTTCCCGGATGCCGTGCCCTCATCGTCACGACCTTCGGCCGGCCGGGTTACCTGGCACGGGCCCTTCAGGCCGGGGCATCGGGCTTCGTCGTGAAGGACACTCCCGCGGCCGAGCTGGCCGATGCCGTGCGGCGCGTGTCGATGGGGCTGCGAGTCGTGGACCCGGCGCTGGCCGTCGAGTCGCTGGCTCAGGGCGACTCACCCCTCACGGAGCGTGAGACCGACGTGCTCGCCGCAGCGCGGTCGGGCGGATCGATCGCCGACATCGCGCGGATGGTGCACCTGTCGGAGGGCACGGTGAAGAACCATCTCTCCAGTGCGATCGGCAAGACCGGCGGGCGCAATCGGGCGGACGCCGTGCGAGTGGCTGTCGACCGGGGCTGGTTGTGAGTGCTGCGAAGAACCCCTCCCGCCGAGGTGAGTGCGGGTCGCGTGGGGTCCTCCGGCGCACAGCCCGGGCAGGCGAGCGCTCGTCAATCGGGCAGGAGGAGAGCCAACGCGACGATCGGTGACGCCAGGATTCCGGCCACCGCAGCGGCCACTGCCCACGATCCGTCGATGTACAGGGCCCTCCCGCCACCGCCGGCGTCCATCGTCCCGGTGTAGGTGACGAGGTAGGGGATGTCGATGGTCGTCGCCCCCTCGGTCGCCACAATGGCGAGGAGCATCAGCACGACCGCGACGATGCCCACCGAGACGAAAGGGGCCGACAAGACGACGAACAGACGCCCGGCACTGAAATTCATCGGACGCTCCTCCGCGTGCGCCGCTCGCGCGGGTCGCGAGCGAGCCGGGGTCGCGCCCGGGCCGACCACACGCTAACGAGCCTCAACCGCGCGAAGGGGGAAAGCACCGGTGGCTTCGCCCGATCAACGGAGGTTCTTCGCCTGCACCGCCTTCCCGGGGATGCTGACCCGGCACGATCGCTTCACGACGGGTCCGGAGCCCCGTCGGCTCCCTCTGCACTCTCCACGGCGACAGCGGCACCCACCCAGCACCATCGACGAACTCGGACGCCGGAACGCACCGCGGCTCACCCGATACGGCGCACGAGCTGCAGCCGTCAGCGCCCCCCGAAGAGCAGAGCGGCGCCACCCGCGAGTGCCATGGCGCCGAACACCGCAAGGAGGTACCACCGCACGCGTGTCCCGTTCACGCGTGAACCTCGGGGCTGCATCGGCGCGATCGACGAGACGGTGTGCGCCGACGGCGGGGGAGTCGACGACGCAGAAGAACCGGAGGGAGCCGACACGACCGCACTGTTCGTGGGCACGACCTCTCGCACCCGTTGGACGAACAGGTCGACAGTACGCAAGAGGTGCTCCCACGATGCCGGATCGTCTGTCGACAGCGAGCGTGGCGCATACAGGAACAGCCACGGCCCGGTGAGTTCCGCGTCGAGCGGGTACTGTGCGTCGGCCAGTGCCGCCGTGATCTCGGAGGTCAGAAGAGCGTCCACGATCGGCTCGGTTCCCGGGGCCGCCTCGACGACGACGCCGGCGCGACGATCATCGGACACCGCCCCTTCGGGTGTCGAGGGAAGGGCGGCGTGTGTCCGATTGCTCGCGGCCTCGACGGTCACCGAAGGCAATGCAACGCCCAGATGGACCGCGACGTACCCCCACTGCTGCGTGAACTGATTGCCGACGGCGACCTCGGTGTAAAAGCTGTCACCGATCTCGATCACCGGGGCGCCCGGGATGCGGACGATGTTCACGGCCCGCTGTGAGAAGCGCGGCTGCCCGTTCGGTTGGCGGAACACCACGCCGGGCAGTTCCTGCGCGACGGCGTGTGTGAAGTATTCCCACCCGTTCGTCGCCGCCAAGCGGGAGACGGCGAAGGCCGTGGCATCCGTCCGCGCCGGCGGTTCGGTCGGATGCGTCAGCGGTGTGTAGTCGATCTGTGGGAGCACGGACTCATTCTGCCCGCGGCGGCGATGATGACAAATGGCTGACAACACGCGCGGAGAATCTCTAGGGTGTACGAGCACGACATTCAAGGAGGGCTGAATGACGGAATCAGCGGAAATGCACGATGCGCTGCGAAAGCTCGACGCACAGGTGGCGATGAGTCAGCATCGGGCGGAACAGATGCAGAAGTTGGCGTCAGACATCGAGGCCATTCGCGTGGGTCAGACGTCTCCGGGTGGAGAGTTGACGGTCCACGTCGACGCGAACGGCAGGCTGGTGGACATCACGTTCACGCACCGCGCCCTCGTGCTGGATCCACGACAGGTGCGTTCGCTCCTCTTGGATGCGGTCGAGGACGGGTATGAAGAGGCGACACGACGCAGTGTCGCTCTCGCGTCCGAAACCTTCGGGCCGGATGCGCCCACCGTCGTCGGCCTCCGTCAGAACGCAGAGCGCTATCGTCCGCACGTGAACCGCGAGGACGAGGGATGAGTGCCGATCGCATCCAGGTAGACCCGGACTTCCTCCGCCAGCACGCCACGAAGATCACCGCGATCTCGCACGACGTTGCAGAGGCGTCAGCGGCGGCCGCGCATGTTGCCCTGGGTGGGCAGGCGTTCGGGATCATGTGTGCTTTCGCCGCCGTGCCGACGACGATGCTGGGGCTGGGCGCGATGGGCGCAGTCGCTTCCGTCGAGCGAGCGCTCGGACGGGCCGCGACCGCAGCCACGCAGATGGCCGACGACTTCGAGAACCTCGAGAACCGTTTCGTACAAGAACTCGAAACCCTTCGCGCCGAGATCGACGGCGGGGTCTACGTGTGACTGACGCGAACTCGCTGATCGCCGCGCCCACGGAAGGCAGCCTCACGGACGCGCTGGGCCCATTCGAGGACGGGTACTCGCTGGTCGAGTCCATTTCGAGCGGCGACTGGATCGGTGCCTCCCTCGCCGGTGGTTCGATCGTCGTCTCAGGCATCGATGCCGTCGTGAACCCCATCGCCACATTGGTCTCACTCGGAGTCGGCTGGCTCCTCGAGCACATGTGGCCGCTCAATGAGTGGCTGGATCAGCTGACCGGCGACCACCACGAGGTAGCTGGGTTCGCTCAAACGTGGCAGAACGTCTCCGGGCGTCTGGGTGAGTCCTCCGGGTCGCTCGCGCGCGCCGTGGACGACCTCGCCGACTTCGATGGCGCCGCGGCCGACGCGTATCGTTCGCTGCTGACGACGCTGACCTCCTCTCTGCAGAGGTGTGCCGAACTGTGCGCCGGCCTCGGCATCGCGGCCGATCTGCTCGCCGGGATCGTGAAGGCGGTGCACGACGTCGTTCGCGACGTCATCGCCGACCTCGTCGGCTTCGTCGTGCAGAGTCTCGCTCTGGCCGCCGGCACTCTCGGCGCGGCAACACCGGCGATCGCCGCGCAGTTGGCGGTGAAGTCGGCGAAGTGGACTTCTCTGCTCTCCTCGTTCATTCGCGAACTCGTCACCTCGGCCGGCACCTATGTCGATCTCGCGAAAACGATCAAGGAGTTCGTCGAAGGGGCGGCATCCGCCACCGATGATCGCGCCGCAGCGGCGTGACCGATCCCCCTTCGGCTGAATCCATCTCACAAGCACCGGGGTCGTGCACCGTCCGTTGTCCGTGCGCCGCGTCCACATCACCGTCGACCCATGTCGCTGGCTCCCTTTCGGCGACCGCATCCGGCGCGGACCGTCTCGGTACGAACGCTGAATGGATGCCACGACCCCGCGGTCGCGGCATCCATTCAGCGCGAAGGACTACGCGTCGGCGTCTGCCAGCACGGACCGCAGCGGCGGGACGTTGACCTCGTGCAGGTCGACGCTGTCGAGGCGCTCGATGCTCTGCACGCGGGGGGCGATGACGCGATCGTCGGCGACGATCCAGCTGCCGACGAGCAGGAAGCGGTCGTTGCCGGCCGTGATCGGCCCGGTCAGCGCGAACGTCTGGTGAGTCGGGGTGAGGAACGTCACGCGCACGGGCGTGCCGTGGGGAAGGGTCGAGGGATCGACGACATCGGCGCCGAGCGCGGGCTCGGGCGCCTCGATGCCGAGGTCGATCCGCTGGATCTCGGCGCTGGTGGCCAGGATCACGTCGCCGACGAGGGGCTGCCCCCCGACGCCGATGCGCACGGTGCCCTCGAGCGCGTAGAGCCCGTAGCGGGATGAGCGGACGAGGACGCGGGCGATGTCGCCCGCCTTCACCTCGGCGAGGGCCTCGCGGATGCGCCCCACGTCGCGTCGAGCGCGAGCTGCCGAGAAGATGTCGAGCGCTTGTTCGTCCATATGTTCAGAGTAACGAGCAGTTCCGACATCGGGCATCGCTGCGCGGAGAACGCGGGATGAACCGAACGCTCGGTCCGCCGGGGCCGTTCGATACGGGACCACGAGCCGGGGGGCGTCAGACGTGAATCGGGGCGCGATCGGCGCACCGGGGCGGTCATTGGGCGCCCCGGTGCACGAAACGAGCCCCGGATGCCAGCGACCCGACCACCCGACACACCACGCCGCCCCATCGGCAACACGACAGAATCGCCTCAGTCCCGCGCCGCCCACCACTGCCGCAACCGCTTCTCGGCCTCGTCTTCGCCGAGCACGCCCTCGTCGAGGCGCAGCTCGAGCAGGAACCGGTAGGCCTCGCCCACCTCACGACCGGGCTTCACACCCAGCACCTCTTGAATGCGGTTGCCGTCGAGCTCGGGGCGGATCGCGTCGATCTGCTCCTGCTCGCGCAGGGCCGAGATGCGGTTCTCGATGTCGTCGTACGCGGATGCCAGGCGATGAGCCTTGCGCTTGTTGCGCGTGGTCACGTCGGCCCGCGTGAGGATGTGCAGGCGTTCCAGCTCGTCACCGGCGTCGCGCACGTAGCGTCGGACCGCGGAGTCGGTCCACGCGCCCTCGGCGTAGCCGAAGAACCGCAGGTGCAGTTCAACCAGGCGCGAGACGACGGTCGTGGTGTTCGCGTCGAAGCGCAGCGCCTGCAGACGCTTGCGGGCCAGGCGTGCGCCCTTGATGTCGTGGTGGTGGAAGGTCACGCCGCCGCCCGGCTCCAGGCGCCGCGTCGCGGGCTTGCCGATGTCGTGCAGCAGCGCCGCGAGACGCAGCGGCACGTCGGGGGCGGCATCAGGATGCCGTTCCTTCTCGAGCGCGATGGCTTGGCGTAGCACGGTGAGCGAGTGCTCGTAGACGTCTTTGTGGTGGTGGTGCTCATCGACCTCGAGGCGCAGCGCCGGTACCTCGGGCAGGAACTCGTCGATCAGGCCGGTCTCGACCAGCACCCGGATACCGCGGACGGGGTCGTCGGTCTGGAGCAGCCGTACGAGCTCGGCCTGCACGCGCTCGGGGCTGACGATTTTCAGCGAGGCGCGCAGCTCGACGATGGCGGCGAGCGTGTCGGGGTCGAGGGTGAACTCGAGCTGCGACGCGAATCGAGCTCCGCGCAGCATGCGCAGGGGGTCGTCGCCGAAGCTCACCGCGGGATCGATGGGGGTGCGCAGGCGCTGGGCCAGCAGGTCTTCGACGCCGCCCGTCGGGTCGACGAGGGTGCGGGCGGGAACCCGCAGCGCCATGGCGTTGACCGTGAAGTCGCGGCGGTTGAGATCGGCCTCGAGCGTGTCACCGAACTCGACGGTGGGCTTGCGGGTGACGCCGTCGTAGCTGTCGGCCCGGTAGGTCGTGATCTCGACCTGCTCACCCCTGACCCGGGCGCCGATCGTGCCGAAGGCCCGACCGACGTCCCACTGCACCGACGACACCGGCTTCACCAGGGCGAGGATCTCGTCGGGACGCGCGTCGGTGGTGAAGTCGAAGTCGTGGGTGATCCGGCCCAGCAACGCGTCGCGGACGGGTCCCCCGACCAGGGCCAGGTCGCGACCGGCGTCGGCGAAGACGCGGGCGAGAGTGGCGACCACGGGGTGGGCCGCCAGCTCCTCCAGGCGCGCGAGACCGTCGACCATGTTCAGCATGCCTTCGAGCCTATCCGGGGCCGCCGACAGCCACCGCAGACGTGCTCCGCGCCAGACGCGAGGGCCGACGGCACCCTGTCCGCAGACACCGGCGGGCGTTAGTCGTCGGCGAAGTCCACGAACCCGGTCACCAGCAACTCACGCACACGCGGGAGCAGGTCGGCGCGGAGGGCCTCGGCATCCACCTCGAGCAGCTGCGCGATCGCGTCGACGAGCACGCCCACCGACAGATCGCCGTCGCACGCGCCCACGAGCGCCGCCAACGCGGGGTCGACCTCGAGCGTGCGCGCGAAGCCCCCGCCCTGGCGCAGCTCGATGACCGAGGGGTCCTCTTCACCCGGTCGGTGGTGCCGAGCCTCGGTCACGTCGGGGGCGACGCGCAGCACGCTGTCGGCCAGGCTCTCGTCGTCGAGCAGCGCCGCGCGATCGTGCGCGGCGAGGCAGGCGGCCAGGTGCGATCCGAACCACGCCTCGCCGCCGCCGTCGACCCGCTCGAAGCGGGCGAGCGTGGGGGCTCCGGCGAGAGGCTTGCGCACGAGCATGTAGCCGAAACCGATGCCGGTCACCCCCCGCTCGGCGAAGTCGTCAAGCCAGGCGTCGATCAGCCGCGCGTACGCGGGGGTGCCGGCGACCGTGCCGCCGTCGCGCACCCACAGTTCGGCGTAGGCGAGCGGATCGAGCACCTGCCGTTCGACGACCCAGGCGTCCATCGACGTTCCGATCCAGTCGCGCACCCGATCAAGTCCCGACTCGCCCTCGCGGTACTCCCAGTTGCCGAGCGACTGCGCGACACCGCCGGGGGACAGGTGCGCGCCCACACCGCCCATGACCGACGCGACGAGCGCGTCGCCTTCGAGACCACCGTCACGGTATTCGTACGCCGGAACACCGGCCACGCGCGGAGTGATGACGAACGGGGGATTGGAGGCCACGCGGTCGAACGTCTCGCCGGCGACGGGGTCGAAGAGCGAGCCGTGCCGCGTCTCGATGCCGTCGACGTCGTTGAGCAGGGCGTTCAGCCGGGTGAACCGCAGCGCGCGCTCCGAGATGTCGGTCGCGACGACGTGGTCGACCAGACGGCGCAACCGCAGGGCCTGGATGCCGCACCCCGTGCCGAGATCGAGGGCGGTGTGCGCGCGACGCGTGAGCTGCAGCCGCGCGAGGGTCTCGGAGGCGCCCCCCACCCCGAGCACGTGGTTCTCGGGGAGCGGGCCCTCGAGCGCCGACTCGTCGAGATCGCTCGCGATCCACCATTCGACGTCGCCCTGGTCGTCGGAGAACCCCTGCGGGCGCAGCAGCACCGCCGGGGTGACCGCATCGCCCGACACCTCGATGAGCCCCAGAGTCACGGCTCCGTCGACGCGCAGCGCGGGCAGCGCCGCCTCGACGTCGCCGCGTGCCACGGGCAGTCCCAGACCCCAGAGGCGTCCCAGCACGGCCAACGCGTCACCCCGGTCACCCAGCGCGCGCGTGGCGGGGCGACGCAGGCCGCGGGCGAGAGCGTCGTCGGCCTGGGCCCCCCACGCCTCTCTCAGTGCAGCGCTGGCGAAGCCCGCCGCACGGAGGTCGTCGGCGAGGGCGCGGCACAGCAGGGCGTCGGGTTCGGGGAGCACCGGTCCATTCAACCGTCTGTGCGGGGCTATCGGGGGGCTCCGAGGTGCGCGGGCCTAGACTCAACGCGGTGCGAGGCCCCCTCGTTCCACCGACGCTCGTATGAACGTGACCTCCCAGCCTCCGGGCTCACCCGTGCCGCGGCGCTCCCTCACGCGCCGGCTGCTGGCGACCCTCGCCGCCGGCGCCCTGGCGTTCGGACTCGCGGTCCCGGCGATGCCCGCCGCGGCTGCCGCACCGAGCCCCTCGCCGTCGGCCTCGACGACGCCGGCCGTCCTGTCGGCCGCACCCGTCGCCAACGGCATCCTGCGCCCCGGTGAGGCGCTGACGGTCGCCGTGACCCTGGCGGCGGGTTCCGGGTCGGCCGTCGCGACCCCCGTCGGCCTGCAGCTGGGAACGGCGCCCCTGAGCGACGACGCGGCCCTCGAGCGCTGGCTCGGCGGCGACACCACCGGGGTCACCCTGCAGCAGGTCGCCACCGGATCGATGGATGCCACCGCCTCCGGCGCCCAGACCACCACGGCGCTGTCGGTGCCGGCGACCGACGCCGCGCTGGCCGGACGCGCGGCGGGCGTCTACCCGGTGCGCGTGACGGCCGACGGCGCGGGTCTGCGCACCCCGACCGTGGTCGTCGTTCCGAATGACGCGGGCGCCCAGACACCCGTCGCCCTCGTCGTTCCCATCACGGCCGCACCGATGACCCGGGGGCTGCTGAGCGCGAGCGAACTGGCGGAGCTCACCGCGGTCGACGGCGCTCTCTCGGCCCAACTCGATGCGGTCGACGGAACCGGGGCGACCCTCGCGGTCGATCCCGCCATCCCCGCGGCGATCCGGGTTCTCGGCTCGGCCGCACCCCCCACCGCCGTGGCCTGGCTGCAGCGTCTGCTGGCGCTGCCCAACAACCGCTTCGCACTGCAGTTCGGTGACGCCGACATCGCCGCGCAGCTGCGGGCCGGCCTCACCGCCCCCCTCTCACCGACGTCGCTGCAGTCGTATATGACGGCCGCCGACTTCACCCAGCCCGCGCCCGCCGTCTCGGCGGTGTCGACGCCCGATCCGTCGACATCGGCGACGCCGGGCCAGCCGTCCTACCCGTCGCTGACGTCGCTGCTCGACATCGGTTCCGCCACCCCGAACGTCTTCTGGCCCGCGACCGAATCCGCCGGCGCCGACACCGTCACCGCCCTCGGTGCCCTCGGGACCGCCGATCAGCCCGCCCACGTGCTGGTGCCGTCGACCAGCGTGGTCGGGGGCGCACGTCAGGCCGCCGCCGCCGTGGCAGGCGTATCCACCCCCGTCTACGACGCCGAGGTCTCGCGTGCTCTCGCCGACGCCGCCGGACAGAACGACACGACCCGACGGGGGTCGGCGCTCGCGGCCGCGCAGGCCTACCTCGCCCTGGCTCGCGCGACCACCGGTGATCAGCCCGTCCTCGCCATCCTCGACCGCGGCACCGACCGCTCGCGCGTGAGTCTCCGCGCGACCCTGGGCCTCGTCGCGACGGCGCCGGGGTACAGCAGCTCCACGCTCGCCGCGGTGTCGACGATCCCGGCATCCGAGACCACCCTCGCCGAGGCGACGGTCGACACCGCCCGCGTCACCGATGTCGCCGATCTGGTCGCCGATGAGCAGGTCATCGACCGTTTCGCGACGATCCTCGACCAGCCCGAGCTGCTCACCGGACGCGAGCGCGCCGAAGTCCTCCAGGTGATGAACGTGTCGTGGACGGGGGATGCCGCCCGCAAGGCCGTCTCGGACCACCGCGCCGCGACGCGTACGACGCTCGATTCCGTCGGCATCCTGTCGTCGGATTTCCGACTCGTGAGTTCCAGCGCGCCGCTGCGGCCGTGGGTGCGCAACGACCTGCCCTGGCCCGTCACGGTCGTGATGGCCGTGGACCCCAACGACGTGCGGCTCCGCGTGCAGCCGCGCACGACCGTCAACGCTCAGGCCTCGGCCAACACGCGCGTCGAGGTCCCCGTCGAGGCACGCATCGCCAACGGCGAGGTCAGCGTCGCCCTGCGGCTCTACAGCCCCACCGGAGAAGCCGTGGGCTCGCCGCAGGTGGTCGACGTCGAGGTGCGGGCCGAGTGGGAGAGCATCGGCCTCATCGTCATCATCCTGCTGATCGTGGCGTTCCTGAGTCTCGGCGTCGTGCGCACCATCGCCCGTCGCCGTCGAACGCGCACCGAGGGCGACGAGACTCCGGATGCCGAGCCCCCGGCCGACGGCAGCATCGTGCGCAAGAGCCCGGATGCCGATGGGCGCAGCCCGGCATCGGACGACAGTGCCCCCGACACCGACGACGACGGCACCGAGCCGCTGTCATCCGACTTCACCGAGGAGAACCGCCCGTGAGCAGTATCGGACGGGCGAGTGTGCTCATCGGAGCGGGGACCATCGCGTCGCGCCTGACCGGTCTGCTGCGCACCATCGTGCTCGTCGCGGCCATCGGTTCGATCGGTGGCGCGGGTGACGCCTTCGCCGTCGCGAACCAGCTGCCCAACAACATCTACGCGATCATCTCGACGGGTCTGCTGACCGCCGTGGTCGTCCCGCAGATCGTCAAGGCGGCAGCGCACGCCGACGGCGGCCAGGCATTCGTCTCCAAGCTCTTCACGCTGGGCACGGTGGGCCTGCTGGGGGCCACCGCGCTCGCCATGGTCGCCGCGCCCCTGTTGGTGCAGGTGTACGCGAGCAAGTTCACCGACGATCAGCTGGCACTGTCGACCGCCTTCGCCTACTGGTGCCTTCCGCAGGTCTTCTTCTACGGTCTGTACGCACTGCTGGGCGAGATCCTGAACGCCCGGCGCGTCTTCGGGCCGTACACGTGGGCGCCGATCGTCAACAACGTCATCTCGATCGCCGGGTTCGGCGTCTTCATCCTGATCTTCAGCGGCCCGCAGGATCGCGTCGCGGCGTGGACGCCCTCGATGATCGCGACGCTCGCCGGCACCGCCACCGCCGGCATCGTCGTGCAGACCCTGGTGCTGCTGTTCTTCTGGCGGCGGGCGGGGCTCACGCTGCGGCCCGACTTCCAGTGGAAGGGCGTGGGCCTACGCCACATCGGGCGTCTCGCGGGCTGGACCTTCCTGATGGTCGTGGCGGGTCAGCTCGCCGGCATCGTGCAATCCAACGTGCTCTCGGGCGCCTCGGGGAACGACCCCGCCATCTTCGCCTCTCAGAACGCGTGGCTGCTGTTCATGCTCCCGTATTCGATCATCGTGCTGTCCATCGGAACGCCGTACTTCACCCAGCTCAGCGAGCACGCGGCCGCGGGTCGCCACGACCAGGTGCGCGCGGACATCTCGCGCAGCATCCGCACGCTCGGCTTCTTCATCGTCGCGTCGGCCGCGGCCCTCGCCGTCGCCGCGGTTCCCGCCAGCCGCATCTTCACCACGAACGCGGAGCAGGCCGTTGCCGCGGCACCGGTGCTGCTGTGCTTCCTGGTCTGCCTCGTGCCCCTCGCCGTGCTGTTCGTCGTACAGCGCACCTTCTACGCGTACAACGACACGCGCACACCCTTCTTCTTCACGCTTCTCCAGTGCGCCCTCGTCGCCGGCGGCGCAGTCCTCGCCAGTGCCGTTCTCGGTCGCGGCGAGCTGGCGGCGGGTGTGGCCCTGACCCAGTCCATCGCCAGCGTCGTGCAGGTCGTCGTCGCCACCGTGCTGCTGCACCGTCGCCTGTCCGGCATCGGAACGGCATCGTGGCTGCTCGCCCTCGGCAGGTTCGCGTTGGCCGCTCTTCCGGCGGCGGCCGCCGGGTACGGCGTGCTGCTGCTGCTCGGCGGCGCGGACGGGTGGACGACCAGCAGCGCCCTCGCGGGAGCGGCAGGTGCCGCCATCGTCGGCTCCGTCGTGCTCGCGGTGTACCTCGGCATCCTGGCGCTCTTCCGCACCCCCGAGCTCGCGCCGGCGCTCGCCCTGGGCCGACGCTTCCTCCCCCGCCGCTAGCCCCGGGTTCCCGGAATATCCCGGGGCTACCATGGGTTTCATCCGACGGAATCAACGAAGGGAACGCGCTACCGTGCGTCACGTCATCATCATCGGATCGGGCCCCGCCGGCTATACCGCCGCAATCTACGCCGCCCGAGCCAACCTCGAGCCCCTCGTCGTCGCGAGTTCCGTCGAAGCCGGCGGCGACCTCATGAACACGACCGAGGTCGAGAACTTCCCCGGCTTCCCCGACGGCATCCAGGGTCCTGACCTCATGGCCAAGATGCAGGCGCAGGCCGAACGCTTCGGAGCGCAGGTGTTGTACGACGACGTCGTGTCGCTCCAGCTCGACGGCCCCGTCAAGACCGTCACGCTCGGCAGCGGCAAGGTCGAAGAGGCTATCTCGGTCATCTACGCCACCGGCTCCGCGTACCGCAAGCTCGGACTCGAGGGCGAAGAGCGCCTCTCGGGCCGCGGCGTCTCGTGGTGCGCCACGTGCGACGGCTTCTTCTTCCGTGACCGCACCATCGCCGTCGTCGGCGGCGGCGACTCCGCCATGGAAGAGGCGAACTTCCTCACCAAGTTCGCGTCGAAGGTCTACATCATCCACCGCAAGGACTCGCTGCGGGCGTCGAAGATCATGCAGGAGCGTGCCTTCGCGAACCCCAAGATCGAGTTCATCTGGAACTCCGCGGTCGACGAGATCCTGGGCGACGACGCCGTGAACGGTGTGCGCCTGCGCTCGACGGTGGACGACACCGTGAGCGAGCTCCCCCTCGACGGTCTGTTCGTCGCCATCGGCAACGACCCCCGCACCCACCTCGTGCACGACAAGCTGCAGCTCACCGACCAGGGCACCATCTGGGTCGACGGCCGTTCCTCGCGCACGTCGGTCGAGGGTGTCTTCGCCGCCGGCGACGTCATCGACCCGACCTACCGCCAGGCCATCACGGCCGCCGGCAGCGGTACCGTCGCTGCCCTCGACGTGGAACACTTCCTCGCCGCCCGCGGCGAGGCCGGCGAGCCCGCGGTCGCGGAGAGCCCCATCGAGGGCCTTCCCGACGCCGCTGTCGTCTGAGGAACAAAAGAACGCTCACCAGCGTTTTCATTCACTGAAGCTTCCATCTAAGGAGATATGCAATGACTGCCAAGGCGACGACCTCCGCAACGTTCGAGCAGGACGTCCTGCAGGCTGACGGACCCGTTCTCGTGGACTTCTGGGCCGAGTGGTGCGGACCGTGTCGCATGGTCGCCCCCGTCCTCGACGAGATCCAGAACGAGAACTCGGGCAAGATCACGATCCTCAAGCTCAACGTCGACGAGAACCCCGACCTCGCGATGAAGTACCAGATCACCTCCATCCCCGCGATGAAGGTCTTCCAGGGCGGTGAGGTCAAGACGACCATCATCGGCGCGAAGCCCAAGTACGCACTCGAGCAGGACCTCGCGCCGTTCCTCGGCTGAGTCCCCGCGATCATCGAATCCCCGGCGCCACGGCGTCGGGGATTCGTCGTTTTCGGAAGGGACAGCCCTGCCGAGGTGCCCACACGTCGAGAGAGGGATGCCGGTACGCGACCGCCGCTCGACGGAACGCGGTCGGTGCCCGACGCAAAGCGGTGCCGGCTTCGCCGGCGCGGGGGTCTCCCGCCGTCAGGAGGCGTCGAGTCGAGCGCTGGCGTCCCACACCCGGTTCGACTCTTCTTCGCCCAGGATGCGCCACACAGCCCGCGTCAGAGCCGGATAGTCGAGGGCGATCTGACGGAGCACACGGTAGTTGCGGGCGCGATTGGGGCGAACGCCGCCGTTCTCTGTGATGTTCTCGGCCCGCAGAGTGAGGACCACGAGTTCATCCACGTTCGGCAGGTCTTCCATGAAGTCCCAGGGATCTTCGCCGCCCCGCAGGCGTTCGTGAATCAGCACCGCGAGTTCGTCGGACGCCTCGGCACGCAGCAGCTCCAGGCTGGCACGACGGCGAGGGTTTTGGTCGTTCGAAGTCACCCATCCAGGTTACGTCGAGCCACCGACACCGGGATCGTCTGGCGCCCGGGTGTGCACAAGTGTGCGCACCTGTGGGGTGGGTCTCAGCCCGTGTACCCGTCTTCGCCCAGGGTCGCCAGGATCCGGTTCAGATCCTGGATTGAGGCGAAATCGATGCTGATCTGGCCTTTTTTCGCGGTGAGAGAGACGCGGACCTTCGTGTCGAACCGATCGCCCAAACGCTCGGCGACCTCGTCGAGGCCTGCACGACGCGAGCCTGCCTGCGGTTTCTGCCGCACCGGCGCCACCCCGGGCATCTTCGCCGCGGCTTCGGCCGCGCGCACAGACAGATCCTCGTTCACGATCTTGTCGGCGAGCTTCTGCATCTCACGCGGGTCGTCGAGCGACAGGATGGCGCGGGCGTGTCCGGCACTCAGGACTCCGGCCGCCACTCGCTGCTGAACGGGGACGGGCAGCTTCAACAGGCGGATCGTATTGCTGATCTGCGGGCGCGACCGGCCGATCCTCGTGGCGAGTTCCTCCTGCGTGATCCCGAAATCCTCGAGCAGCTGCTGGTACGCCGACGCTTCTTCCAACGGATTCAGTTGGGAACGGTGAAGGTTCTCGAGCAGAGCATCACGCAGCAGGTACTCGTCTTCGGTCTCACGGACCACCGCGGGGATGGTGTCGAGGCCTGCCTCGCGAGACGCGCGGGTGCGGCGCTCGCCCATGATGAGCTCATAGGTGCCGTCGCCCTTGTCCCGGACCACGACGGGCTGCAGCACGCCGAACTCGCGCACGGAGTGGACGAGCTCAGCGAGATCGTCGGAGTCGAAGTGCGTGCGCGGTTGACGCGGGTTGGGAACGATCAACTTGGGGTCGATGTGCACGAGCCGCGCGCCCGGGACCGTGACGAGACCATCTGCCTCGGCAGATGCGTCAGTCTTCTCCGCGGACTCCGCCGTCGACGAGCTCGACGCACCGGGGAAGAAGACGTCGACCGGACGGGACTCCGACGGCTCTGCGGTGGGAATGAGGGCGCCGATACCGCGACCCAGACCGGTTCTCTTCGCCATCAGGAATCCTTCTTCGTGGTGTCGCGCGCGACGATCTCGACCGCCGCCTCACGGTAAGCGATGGCCCCCGCTGATTGGCCATCGTACGCGATGACCGTCTGACCGAAGCTCGGCGCCTCGGAGACGCGCACCGATCGGGGAATCACCGTGTCGAGGACCTCGTGGGTGAAATGCGAACGCACTTCTTCGGCGACCTGCTGAGCGAGACGCGTACGGCCGTCGTACATCGTCAACAGGATCGTCGAGACGTGGAGCGAAGGATTGAGGTGCTTCTGAATCATCTGCACGCTGCCCAGAAGCTGACTCAGGCCCTCGAGCGCGTAGTACTCGCACTGAATGGGGATCATGACCTCATCGGCGGCGGTGAACGCGTTGATGGTCAGCAGGCCCAGGGACGGCGGGCAGTCGATGATGACGAAGTCGAGGTGGTTGTCGTCGATCGCGAGGTAGTCGCGGAGAGCTCCGCGCAGTCGGTGCTCCCGAGCAACCTGCGAAACAAGCTCGATCTCAGCGCCGGCGAGGTGAATCGTGCTCGGTGCGCACAGAAGATTCGGTGACTCCGGGCTCGTCTGCACGATGTCGGCGAGCGGGAAATCGTCGATGAGAACGTCGTACACACTCGGCGTCTCAGCGTTGTGAGCGACCCCCAAAGCGGTCGACGCATTGCCCTGCGGATCGAGATCGATCACGAGGACGCGAGCCCCGATCGACACGAGAGCGGCGGCCACGTTTACCGCGGTCGTTGTCTTCCCTACGCCGCCCTTCTGGTTCGAGACGGTGAAGACGCGAGTGCGTCCCGACAGCTCCACCTCTCGCGAGTCAAGGGCGCGACGTCGCGCGGAAAGATCAGCGATCTCACGAGCGATGGGGGAGTCCTCGAAGGAAGAGGACGCAGATGCCCCATCGGACTGTTTCACGTGAAACACCTCTCCGTTGCCGAACTTGCTCAGTCTACTCGCGCCATCCCCGGATACCCGGGTGGGACCGTCATTTGTGCAACGACCATCACTCGACTGGGTTGTTCCGGTCCACCTCTCTCTACGGACAGCTATCCTCTTCCCGCCATCACGCTGATCGTCCATCGCTCCGTCCATGGGTGATACCCGAGCTTTCCTGCGGTGTCCTGCGTGGCGGGATCATGGGGCACGACGTCTCGGCTGAAGAGGTGAGCTGCCCGCACAGCTCGCTGCGGGCAACTTTGAGCGGACGACTTCCACGACACGCGAGGTGCCTGCCCGATTGGCTTCACGGAGCGGAGGGTTAACAGTGCAGGCACGTGGTGATGCGATCCGCCGACTCTGACAGCTCTCATCTCGCAACAGAATCCATGCTCACCGGTTCACGCGGGGTTGCGTTCTGTACGGCGTGGCTGCGCCCGACCGAAAAATGCGCGTGGCATTGGAGACCGCGGACCGATGTGTTTCACGTGAAACATCAGCCATCGCTGCTGCCTGAAAGTGAGTGCGTGGCTCGTTCTCATCCGCTGGCCACTGATGAGTGAGCTGCCACCAACCTGTGAATCAAGGCGTCTGCTCTCGTCCTGAAAGGGCTCGACAGGGCCTCCAGCCAGATCCGAGCGGAGTGCGGGGCACCGCCGGAAGCGCGGTGTCGTAACGATGACCGCAGGCAGCGGTGTGACACCACGGGTGGCACGCATGCGAGACCGTTTCACGTGAAACATCCCGCCCCGTCCATCCAAACCCGAGATTGCGGCAATAGGGCGGCATCCCGCGCGCTTGGGGTTTGCTTGAGGCTACCCAGTTCCCCGTCGACTGGCTCCGAACGGCGATGTTCATCCCGGCGCAGCGTCCGGTCAAGACCGCTCTGCGCGCGTTCGATCGCTCAGTGTTTCACGTCAAACATCGCCCAGTCTGGCGCCTGCGCATCATTCGCTCGGTTCACTTCCCATCCGGACCTCGACTGCTGGGAAGGAGGCCGTTCTATTCGGCACCATCGCCCGATCTCAGAACACTCTAGTCAGTCGACAATCATCGCGTCCCGCTGCCGCCGGAGCGAGAGCCTACAACGGGCGATTGCGCCCGTCGACTCCACTGCGGCACGCATCGGTGGGTAACGAAGCCGGTGCATCATGAGGCTCGTCTCTCCGTTCGGAGCACTGGTGTCCAGAACGGCGTCGATCGTGGTCCGCTGATGCGCCTTCTCTGAGCAGTCCAGCGCCCCACGCGAGCGCATAGTCGGGCCTCGATCACAGCTTGCACGACGATCTCCGTCCGTTATGTGCGAGTCGACGCCGGTCACTTGGGGAGGCAGCGAACTGGGATGCTCGTCCACCGTCGGGGGAGTGGGGTCCGTCCTTCGCGTCATCCCCGACGCGCACGGAGCTCGCCCAGAGCATTCTGATGCAGCAGACACGTGCAGCGTCCGCGAGCTCGGCGGTCACTGGTCAAGCCGCGTTCCCGGTGGGTCCCCGATCGACGCTCAGACAGCATCTGAATTCCGACCCGCTCCAGCATGGCGATGGCCAACGCGCTTCACGACGCGATCCCTGTCGTAGACGGGCGCGGGAAGGCGGGGCTCCCTGTGCGCCGCGTACTGGTGCAATGCGGCGGATCTATCGGCCGGCGACATACGCGATGTTTCACGTGAAACATGGACTGTCATTCAACGCCTCGGACCTCGGCGTTATACCCGTGGACGTGGACCTGACGCCTCGCCAAGTGGCCAAGAGTTCCTCGGATCCGACGGGGCTCAGCACTGGACACCCGCGGTGCTCGTGGGGGCTCGAGAAACATCTATCCGTGTCGGAAAGGTGAACGCCTTCACCGGCATCTGGCCCCGTGATCTCGTGCGCCGATACTCCCGAAGTGACGTCACTTCGGTGCTCTCACGTTCTCGAGCCGAAGAACTACGGCACTGGTTCGCCACCCTCACGCATGACCTGGCCGAGTCGCAGCGACGCGACCCGCACAGCCACTCGCGCGCTCTCCTGTCTGCGCCCATCGCGGGGTAGTCGCGGCGCAGCAAAGCGCGGGCGCCTCAGCGTGTCGGACGACGCCGATCTCTGAGCCGCGCAGAAGCCGGAGTACGCCGCGACCGTCTCTCGATCCATGCAGGGGAGCATCCACCGGAGCGGAGGGTACGGCGTCGTCCGACCTTCCCAGTGCGCTGTCCCGCCACCGATGCTGCAGCCAGTGCGCATGAAAGTGCTCCCGACCGCATCTGGGCGCGGCTGCGACAACACACTTCGCCGCGCGGTGCATCTCCCTGCACGACATAGGTCCGGCACGAAAGACGTCGCGGCACGACGTACGTCCCCGCACGTCGCACCGCCCAGCACATCGCATTAGCCGGCACACACGACCGGCACGGTGGCTCCGGGGGATGGCCCCTTCGAGCCGGGCCGAGCCTCGATTGCCCGGAATGGCACTCGTCCGGATTCGACTACTTCGGTGTCGCCTTCCATGCACCGTCAACTCCATGCCGAGCTCTCTACGCAGCGGCGACCTCCACACGAGACGCCGAGTGGTTCTGCGGGGCGCGCGTCGGCCTATTGTGCACCGTTCGGCTGGCACCGTGCCGGTCGATGACGGCCGCGGTCAGTGAGTCCGCGACCGTGAGGAGATCACGTCCTCATCCGAATCAGCCGCCGGACCACGTCGCCAGTCCACGGGAGGCATCTCATCACAACCCACCCTCCGTCACGTCGATCCCTCCGGCGAGACGGCTTGTTGGGAGAACGACTGGTTGAGACCAGGGCTGTAGCGAAGCAGGCCAGACTCCCGGCGGCTGACCGAGTCATCTCTGACCGCGGTAAGTCAGGGCACCGCCATCGCTCATTGCGCAAGCCTCCCACCTCCCGTGAAAGGCGTCGCGCGGATCAAGCCGCACACACTTGCGCCGCCCGCACAGGACCGACCATTCGGAAGGTTCAAGACGCCCCGCTGGAACCAACGTCTTGGGCAGAGGCAACCGAAAGGCCAGCCCATACCGACCGATCCGCGTGTCGGGCCGAAACTACAACCCAGTCCAACGGGGAGCGCCTGGGCGCGCAGCAATGGGCGGGGGAGCGTCCCGACCGTTGATTCTCTGCCGCGATTCCGCGCCCGCGAGACGAGAGCTAGGCGATGTGCTCATGCGGGATCAACCCGACACCGACGCTCTCTCCTGCCACCTTCTCGACCCGAACTTCAATGTTTCACGTGAAACACACACGGGCCGGTTCAACAGCAAGCCAGAGAGTCGAGATGCTTCACGTGGAACACGAGAGTGACACCGCATACCCGCGCCTGCTGGTCACCTCTCGCTGACCCCTTAGCCTCTCCCTGCAAGCGCGCGCCCCACACGGGCTTCAACCAAGCGCAGATCACGTCACCGTCCGCCCCCGTACTCGATGCCATGCAAGATGATCGTTCTACTCTGGCCGCCCCGAAATACTCTGATGGTCACAACCGAGTTCCCGTGCGCCGCTCCAAAACCCGGTGCACGGTGCACAACGCTGGCCCAGGCCCACACCCCGGTCAGGGGAGCGTCGAACACCGACTTGCGGCTCACGCCCAGACCTCCCCGGGCCCCACACACGACGACCGCGTCGAGCTGGCTCCACAGCCCGTGAGCCGCCACCTCACGATCGTCACCGTGCATCACGGGATCCCACCCATCGTGGGGCACGTTCACATGTGCAGGATCATTGGGGCAGCGAGAGGCTCGAACGAATCCGCCTACGCTCGTGAAACTGCGAACACCGTGGCGTACGCAGCGACATCCGGACCAGACCCGGACCCCGCTTCGTGCGGGTCATGACAACGGCCCCACGTTCTCGCAACTGGTCAGCACGTTCCCCACCCGTACGCGAAATGCACCAGGGCATTCGCCCGAGCCACCATCACACTCTGTAGCAGCAAGAACGGTCGACGCCTCCGAACTCCACCGCACACGGCAGACGCGCTTCGTGAGGTCTCGTTGTCACGCCCGCGCAGTAGATCCATCCCAGTCCGCGGATCTTCAGATCGATACGGTGCCCCGTTCCGTCTCACCGTCGACGAGACTCGATTCCCACAGGCCTCGTCGCAGGCTCACCGAAGAGGACGACCATGTCCGCAGAGCTCTCGCCTTAACTCGGACTCGAGCGCGTCCTCCCACCTCACGACGTTCCGCGCACGCGAACCGGTCGTGCGAGCGAGGGAGGACGTGACGTGGTGAACAACGTCGGCGAACGCGGACGCAATGGTGCCTTGTCTGGCATCCAGAAGAAGACACGTCTCTCACGAGGCGCACGGCGGCAGCAGATGAACGCTCCACGCGCACCCCATCTGACAGAAGTCATCCGGCGCGATATGCGTCAGATGCACCCGTCCTTGCCGACCTCATCGTCGCCCAGAGGACCATCGCGCCGCCCACCTTCCTACACCCACCACTATATTCACCTGAATAGATTGGGGAATGATGGTGCGAACGCTGGCTCCCCGCAAGATGTCTCGGTCCGGCCGCAGCCCTGGACCATCGTGCGTAGGCACGCACCGAAGACAGCCCCTGGCGCTGCCCGAGACCACCACACCGCCACCGTGGGGAAAGGGCACAAACTCGCGTCAGCGTCGTCTCTGACGACCGCCGTGTCCGCTCCTCACTCCATACCCGCCACGGGCGCACACCATCCGTGCTGCACCCGCCGCGCACACCCGCGCGCTCGTGCGTGGGCTCTCAGCGGCGTCTGCAGCCCCTCAGAGCCTCCACGAACGCTAGCGCGAGACGGTGGCCAAGAAGACGCGCGTGGGCTCGTCGAGCACACCCTCGCCCACGACCTCGACCGAGACGTCTGTGAGGCCGAGCTTACGAACCTGTTTGGCGGCCGATTCGATCTCCGCGCCCACGCTGGCTCCCTTGAGGAACACCAGCCTCCCACCAGGGCGGACCAGGGGAGCGGTGAAGGGCAGGAGGGTGCGAAGCGCACTGACGGCTCGGGCGGTCACCACGTCGAAGATGCGCCCGCGGGCCCACTCTTCGGCGCGCATGCGCTCGACCGTCACGTTGTCGAGCTCCAGCTCGGCGACCTGCTCGGTCAACCACGCCGTACGGCGCTCCATCGGTTCGATGAGCGTCCATTCGACGTCGGGACGAGCGATGGCGAGCACGAGACCGGGAAGGCCGGCGCCCGAACCCACATCCACCGATCGCCCGGAGAAGTACGGCGCCGTGATCGCGCTGTTCAGGACGTGGCGGGTCCACAGCCGCGGAACTTCCTGGGGGCCGATGAGACCCCTCTCTTCGCCATGCTCGGCGAGAGCGGCGACGAACTGCCGCGCACGGTCGATGCGGTCGCCGAACAGCGCGACCGCTGCCGCCGGCTCAGGCTCGAGCTGTTCCGGCATCCTGATCAGCCGCGTCGCAGCACGGTGTGGCGGTCAGCGCCCTCACCGAACGACTCAGAGGTGTAACCGCGGTCCGCGGCGATGTCGTGCACCAGTTTGCGCTCGTAGCTCGACATGGCCGGCAGGGACGCCTGTGTGGCACCCTCGTTGATCCGCTCGATCGCCAGGTCGACGAGGGCTTCGAGCTGGCGCTGACGCGCGTCACGCGAACCGCCGATGTCGAGGATGAGCCGAGAGAATCGCCCCGTCGAGTTCTGCACGGCCAAGCGCGTCAGCTCCTGCAGGGCCTGAACGGTGTCGGGGTGCGAGAGCGTCGAGAGGGCCTCCGCGTCATCGGCCTCGACCGACACGTAGGCACGCCCCCCACGTACATCGAGGGCGAGGTCGCCCTCGATGTCGGCGATGTCGAGGAGTCCCTCGAGGTAGTCGGCAGCGATGTCGCCTTCTTGCTCGAGCTGCTCCTCGGTGGCGGCGGTCTGTTCGGGTGCGATCTGATCGGACGTCGTCATCGTGATCTTTCGGGTCGTCAGGGCGCGGGGGACGAGCCGGGCGTGCCGGCCGATCCGCTCGCCGTACCGGTGTTCTTCGTGGTCTGCTGCTTCTTGGCGCGCTGCTTGCCCACGGGCTGCTGCCGCTTGGGCTGCGCTGCACGCACACGCTCGGCCTCTTCGAGAAGACGCTGCTGCTCGGCCTGGTACTTCTCGATCGGAACGACCTTTCCGGTCGCATCGATGGCCTTCCCCTTGCGCGCGAGACGCTCCTCACGAGCCTTGGCCGCGTCAGATCCGGGTGTGGGCATCTCGCGGATGACCACGAACTGCTGGACCATCGTCCACAGGTTGCTGACGAACCAGTAGATGACGACACCGAGCGGGAAGAAGACACCCGAGAAGATGAAGGCCAGCGGCAGGATGTACAGCATGATCTTCTGCATCTGGTACGCCTGACCGGTCTTGGCCTCGGGCGACAGGTTCTTCGAGATGATCTGCAGCTGCGTGAAGAACTGCGACCCGATCATGAGCACCACGAGCGTCAGCAGGATGGCGACGGTGACCTGGCCGTCGGCCTGACCCCATGCGGTGACGAGGTTGACGTGCATGGATGCCACGTCGAACAGGCGCGCGTCGTAGAACTCGGTCGTCAGCTCGGGGGTGAGCAGTCCGACACCGCCGACGCCGCTCGCGGCGTGCTTGGAGACGTCGTTCAGAACGCTGAAGAGCGCGAAGAAGATCGGCATCTGCACCAGGAGCGGCAGGCAGCTCGACACCGGCGTCGTGCCGTGCTTCTTGTACAGCGCCATGGTCTCGCGGCTCATGGCCTCGCGAGAGAGCTGGTCCTTCTTACCGCGGTACTTCTCCTGCACCTTGCGCAGCTCGGGAGCGATCTCCATCATCTTGCGCTGGCTCTTGATCTGCTTGACGAAGAGCGGGATGAGGGCCGCGCGCACGATGAGCACGAGTCCGACGATCGACAGCACCCAGGTGATGCCGGCGGCGGGAGCCATGCCGAACGCCGTGAACAGGGAATGCCAACCGACGAGTACGAGCTCGACAGCCCACTTGAGGGGCCAGAGAAGGGTCCCAATGAGATCGAATTGCACGATCAGTCCTTTCGGGAAGGCACGACGAAACCGTGCGGAGTGAGTTCGTGGCGGAAGGCGCGGTGCGGACGGACATCGTCGATGCCCCCCTGAGCCCAGGGATGACAGCGTGCGAGACGGGCCGCGGTGAACGCGACGCCCTTGACGAGTCCGTGTTGTTGCACCGCTCCCACCGAATAGGCGGAGCATGACGGGTAGTACTTGCACACGTCGCCGTAGACGTGCGAGATCGTCGCTCGATACGCGTGCAGCAGGGCGAGCCCTGCATTCCGGGGGAGGAGGGGGAGGGATGCCAGGACGGCGTCCGGTGCCAGGCGACCGGCCCCGGTGGCCGATGTCGGCAGTGTCGACGCACTCATGCGACGGCCTTGCGTTGCAGACACCGCACCACATCGGCGCGAAGTGTCGCGTAATCCACGGTCGCCGCGGACGGCAGAGCGCGGATGACGATAGAGGCGCCCCCGTTGATGGACGGGAGCGCCTCGGCGCACACCGCTTTAAGGCGGCGGCGAATGGTGTTGCGGGTGACGGCGGAGCCGACCTGTCGGCTCACGATGAAGCCGAAGCGAGGCGAACCACTCTCAGCCGACGATCCGACGTAGGTCACGGTGTGCGCTCCGGCACAACGAGAACCCCGTCGGACTGTGGTTTTGTAGTCCGATCCGCGGGTGAGTCGGTTCGGCTTCGCGAGCACCTGGTGGGTCAGGCCGAAAGCTCGGTGCGGCCCTTGGCGCGACGCGCCGCGAGGATGCCGCGGCCGGCGCGGGTGCGCATGCGGGCACGGAAGCCGTGCTTCTTGGCGCGGCGGCGGTTGTTGGGCTGGAAGGTGCGCTTGCTCATGGGTCACTCCGGAGGTGATGTCGCCCGATGCTCTTCTGCCGGGGACGGGGGTCGGGACTGCCGTATAGGCATAAGTCAACCGACTAAGGCTACGTCGAGCGGGGCGTTAACTCAAACTGGGAAGCCGACCGCTCATTATCCCCAGGCTCCGTCCACAAGCGTGGCAAAGACACGCGGCCGGGACTTACAGTGGATTTTGCTCCTCGAGAGCCGCGAACTAGCGTGGCCCCCGGAGTTATCCACAGGTTCGACGCGACTCGTCGATCGCCGTCGCGTCTAGATCCCGGAGGGGATATGTCTCTGCACGAAGTACCGGATGTTCCCGTCTGGTCCGCCGTGCTAGACCATCTTCTCACCGACGATCGGGTCACCCCGCAGCTGCACGGCTTCCTCAATCTGGCGGTGCCGCAGGGTGTGATGGGCGGGACCCTCTACCTCGACGTCCCCAACGACCTGACCGCGGCGCAGTTCAACAAACGCATGCGCGCGTCGATCCTCGAAGCGCTCGCTCAGGTGCAGGGGAGTGACCCGGAAGTGGGCACCTTCCGCGTCGTGGTCAATCCCGACCTCGTCGAATCCCACCGCACCTCGTCCCGTGACGATGACCGGCCGTCGTCATCCGGCCCCGCCGTCTCTGTGCACGCGGCCGTCATCGAACAGGCACCGGAGCCGATCGTGCCGGCGTCTCGGAACGACACCCGCCTGAACCCGAAGTACACCTTCGACAATTTCGTCATCGGGCAGTCGAACCGTTTCGCGCACGCCGCTGCCGTCGCGGTCGCCGAAGCACCGGCCAAGGCGTACAACCCGCTGTTCATCTACGGCGACTCCGGCCTCGGCAAGACGCACCTCCTCCATGCCATCGGCGACTACGCGGCCAGCATGTACGCGGGCATCCGCGTGCGGTACGTCTCGAGTGAGGAGTTCACGAACGACTTCATCAACTCGATCGCGAACAACCGCGGCTCGGCGTTCCAGGCGCGGTACCGCGAAGTCGACATCCTGCTGATCGACGACATCCAGTTCCTCCAGGGTCGTGCCGAGACGCAGGAAGCCTTCTTCCACACCTTCAACACGCTCCACGACCACGACAAGCAGGTCGTGATCACCAGCGACCTGCCGCCGAAGCAGTTGACCGGATTCGAAGACCGCATGCGCAGTCGCTTCGAGTGGGGACTCATCACCGATGTGCAGGCCCCCGACCTGGAAACGCGCATCGCGATTCTGCGGAAGAAGGCGCAGAGCGAGCGACTGCTGATTCCCGACGACGTGTTGGAGTACATCGCCACCGTCGTCTCGTCGAACATCCGTGAGCTCGAAGGGGCGCTGATCCGCGTCTCGGCCTTCGCCAGCTTGAACAGGTCGACGCTCGACATGTCGCTGGCCCAGACCGTGCTTCGCGACATCATCGATCAAGACGATGCCAACGTCATCTCGCCGACCGACATCATCACGGCGACGGCGCAGTACTTCAAGCTGTCGGTCGACGACCTCTACGGCTCGAGCCGTTCGCAGGCCGTCGCCACGGCTCGACAGATCGCGATGTACCTGTGCCGCGAGCGCACGAGCCTGTCACTGCCGAAGATCGGGCAGCTCTTCGGAAACCGCGATCACACCACCGTCATGTACGCCTACAAGAAAATCAGCGACCTCATGAAGGAGCGCCGCTCCATCTTCAACCAGGTGTCGGAGATCACCAGCCAGCTCGGCCGTATGCGCTGAGCGCTCCTCTCCCGTCAGGGCTCGTCCACCATCGTGGGCGAGCCCTTCGCGCGTTTTCGGTCCGGAAAATCGCGCACACGCCTCCGTACGAGTGGTTCCCGACACAGTTCTACACAGTGTGGAAAACCTGTGGATAACTCTGATTTGCTGCGGATGACTTGTGTACGAACGGGGCTTGCCTGTGGAGGAGGGCTCGACCGCACTCCCTCGCGTCGCTGTTAACTGCCCAGGCTGTCCGCAGCGCGTCCACAGTTAACAACGGTGTAGTTCCCAGCTGTTAACACGCATGTCGGAAGTTATCCACAGTCTCCACAGTGGTTAACAAGATGAAGATCCTTTTCCCTTTGTTAAGAGAGATTCGATGACCTTGCCGTGCCAGGTCCGTCGTCGGCTCGCCGGAAGCGTGGGGCTAGCATGGGTAAGCCGTACCCGCCATCAAGGGAGCATCCGTGAAGTTCCACGTCAATCGTGATGTGTTCAGCGAAGCCGTCTCGTTCGTGGTCAAGCTCCTGCCCCAGCGAAACCCGCAGCCGATCCTGGCCGGTGTGCTCATCGAGGCCGGGGACCAGGGTCTGACCCTCGCCGCCTTCGACTACGAAGCCTCCGCGCGCACCACCATCGAAGCCACCGTCGACGAGCCGGGCACGATCCTGGTGCACGGCCGACTTCTGAACGACATCGCCAGCCGGCTCCCCAACGCTCCGATCCAGATCACCGTCGACGACGACGGCGGCATCCTGCTCACCTGCGGCTCCGCACGATTCACTCTCGCCTCCATGCCCGTGCAGGAGTACCCGGCGATCCCCGAAGTGAGTGGAGAATCGGGCCTCGTCCCGGCCGACGAGTTCGCCACGGCCATCGCACAGGTCGCCTTCGCCGCCTCGCGCGACGACGTGACCCCGGTGCTCACCGGCGTGCAGCTCGAGGTCACGGGCACCCGCCTGAGCCTCGTCGCCACCGACCGCTACCGCGTGGCCCTGCGCGAGATCCCCTGGGACGGCGGTTCGGCGGCCTCAGACGAACCCACGTCGGCCCTGGTGCCGGCCCGCACGCTGCAGGAGGTCGGCAAGACCTTCGCGCACGCCGGCGACATCTCGATCGCCTTCTCGGGCTCGGGAGATCGCGAGATCATCGCGTTCTCGTCCGGCAACAAGACGGTGACCTCGCTGCTCATCAAGGGCAACTTCCCCCCCGTGCGCCGCTTGTTCCCCGCGCAGACCGAGCACCACAGCGTGGTCAACACCGCCGAGCTCGCCGAGGCGGTGCGCCGCGTGGCGCTCGTCCTCGACCGCTCCGCTCCGCTGCGCTTCACCTTCGGTCCCGAGGGCGTCTCGATGGATGCCTCCGGCACCGAGCAGGCGCGCGCGACCGAGTCGGTCGACGCCACCCTCGTCGGCGACGAGGTCACCCTGGGCCTCAACCCCCAGTACCTGCTCGAGTCGCTCGGTGCCGTTCGCAGCGAGTTCACGCGCATCACGTTCACCTCGAGCGACAACGCGAACAAGCTCAGTCCCGTGCTGGTCACCCCGCAGACCTCGGTCGACAAGGGCGGCGAGGGCTCGTTCAAGTACCTTCTCCAGCCGAACCTGCTCCTGCGCTGAGATCGGGCTCCGGTCGTCGTGTCGGAGGCGACGGGTAGTCTGACTCGGTGATCGTGGAGCAGCTCGGACTGAAGGACTTCCGCAATTACGCGGTCGCCGATGTCTCGCTCTCCGCGGGCGCGAACGTCTTCATCGGTCGCAACGGGCAGGGCAAGACGAACCTGGTCGAGGCGGTCGCCTACCTCGCCATGCTCGGCTCGCACCGCGTGTCTCACGACGCACCGATGGTGCGCGACGGAACGGATGCCGCGATCGTGCGCGCTCGTCTGGCACACGGTGAGCGCACGGTGCTCCTCGAGCTCCAGCTCAACCGCCAGGGTGCGAACAAGGCTCGGGTCAACGGCGTCAACGTCCGCACCTCGGAGTTGCCCCGGTACGCGCAGGTGGTGCTGTTCGCCCCCGAAGATCTGCAGATCGTGCGCGGTGACCCGTCCGCTCGGCGTCGGTTCGCCGACCAGCTCATCGTGCAACGGACTCCTCGCATGGCCGCGGTGTTGGGCGACTACGACCGCGTCCTGCGGCAGCGCAGCGCCCTGCTGAAATCGGCGCGCGCCCGCGGGGTGCGCGGCGACGCCCTCAGCACCCTCGACGTATGGGACGACAAGCTCGTCACCCTGGGCACCGAGGTGATCGAAGCGCGCATCGCGCTGGCATCCGCCCTCTCCCAGCCCGTGGCGCACGCCTACGAGGCCATCGCGGGCGACGACCACCGACCACGGCTCACGTGGGCGCTGTCGGTGGGCGGGGGCGACCCCGAAGAAGACGACGCCATCGAGACCGCGGGCTCGGCCCTTCCTCTGGCAGAGCAGTTCCGAGCCTCGCTGGCCGCACGCCGTTCGGCCGAACTCGAGCGCGGACTCACCCTGGTCGGCCCGCACCGCGACGACCTCGTACTCGAGGTGCGCGGCCTCCCGGTGAAGGGCTACGCCTCGCACGGCGAATCCTGGTCGATCGCGTTGGCGCTCCGACTCGCCTCGGCCGAGCTCCTGCGTGCCGAGTCACGGCTCGGAGACCCCGTGTTGATCCTCGACGACGTCTTCGCCGAGCTTGACACCGGGCGCCGCGCCCGCCTGGCCGAGTTCGCGGCGGGCTACGAACAGGTCATCGTGACGTCGGCCGTCGAAGAAGACGTCCCGCCCGAGCTGCGCGCCCACGTCGTGCGGGTCGAAGCCGGTCAGATCCGTGAGCCCGGTGATGAGTGACGAGGGCGAGCTGCCCGAGACGGTGGCGACGTACCTGCGGCTGCGCGGACTCGAGCCCTCGCCGTATCGCAAGAAGAAGCGTCGGCGCCGGGTGGACGACGGCGAGAACGCACCGTTCACGCCGGGCCGTGATCCCCGGGGACTCGGCGATGTGCTGTCGGGCCTCACTCGATCGGCGGGCTGGGAGCCCCAGCTGTCGCGAGAGGACCTCGTGCGCAAGTGGGACGAGGTCGCCGGTGCCGAGACGGCGGCGCATACCCGCCCGGTGGCTCTGGATGCCGGCACGCTCACGGTCCAGGCCGATTCGACGGCGTGGGCGAAGCAGCTCCAGTTGATGCGCGCGCACATCCTCTCGGAGATCATCCGACGCTTCCCCGACGCGGGGGTCGAAGCCATCCGGTTCGTAGGGCCGGACGTCCCCTCTTGGAAATGGGGCCCCAGAGCCGTTCCAGGCCGCGGTCCGCGCGATACCTACGGCTAGGCCATGGTCGATCCCGCCTCGGTCCGATTTATCGCCGTGTAGGGGCGTACACGCCATTTTCGCGAGCCCCACGCGGTAGGATGGAGCTTCCGACGAACCGATCTGGAGCGCACGTACCCATGACGTCCGAAAACCCCGACAGCGTTTCCGAGGAACCTCCCGTCGCATCGACCAAGGTTCCCAACGAGTACGGGGCAGACGCCATCCAGGTGCTCGAGGGTCTCGAGGCCGTCCGTAAGCGCCCCGGCATGTACATCGGCTCCACCGGTGAGCGGGGTCTGCACCACCTCGTGCAAGAGATCGTCGACAACTCCGTCGACGAGGCCCTGGCCGGCTACTGCGACACGATCGACGTCACGATCATGAGCGACGGAGCCGTCCGCGTGATCGACAACGGTCGCGGCATCCCGGTCGACATGCACCGCACCGAGGGCAAGTCGACGGTCGAGGTCGTGCTCACCGTGCTGCACGCCGGTGGAAAGTTCGGTGGCGGTGGCTACGCCGTCTCGGGCGGCCTGCACGGCGTGGGCTCGTCGGTCGTGAACGCGCTGTCGACGCGTCTCGAGGTCGAGGTGCAGCGTCAGGGACACGTGTGGCGTCAGTCGTTCCGCGACGGCGGTACTCCCCTCGCCCCTCTCGCGAAGGGCGAAGAGAGCGACAAGACCGGGACGACCATCACGTTCTGGCCCGATGCGACCATCTTCGACACCGTCGACTTCGACTACGACACCCTGCGGACGCGGTTCCAGCAGATGGCGTTCCTGAACAAGGGCCTGCGCATCAGCCTGCGCGACGAGCGGCCCGACGCGGTCGTGACCGAGGGCGACCCCGGAGCAGAGGTCACCCAGGGCCGCCACGACTCGTTCCTGTACGAGCGCGGCCTGGTCGACTACGTCGAGCACCTCAATCGCGTGCGCAAGGCCGACGTCGTCAACGACGTGATCATCGAGGTCGAGTCCGAAGACACCGACCGCCACATCGCACTCGAGCTCGCGATGCAGTGGACGACGGCGTACACCGAGAACGTCTTCACCTACGCGAACACCATCAACACGCACGAGGGCGGAACGCACGAGGAGGGTTTCCGCGCGGCGCTGACCACTCTCGTGAACCGCTACGCGCGGGCGAACAACCTGCTGAAGGAAAAAGACGACAACCTGACGGGCGACGACATCCGCGAGGGTCTCACCGCCGTGATCTCGGTGAAGCTGTCGGAGCCGCAGTTCGAGGGTCAGACCAAGACCAAGCTCGGCAACACCGAGGCCAAGGCATTCGTGCAGAAGGTCGTCGGCGACAAGCTCGGCGACTGGTTCGACCGCAACCCCACCCAGGCCAAGAACATCATCCGCAAGGCGTTCGACGCGGCCACCGCCCGCCTCGCCGCGCGAAAGGCGCGCGAGACCGCGCGTCGCAAGAGCGTGTTCGAGTCGGCGGCGATGCCCGACAAGCTCAAGGACTGCACGTCGAAGGATCCGTCGATCAGCGAGATCTTCCTCGTCGAGGGCGACTCGGCCGGTGGGTCGGCCGTTCAGGGTCGCGACCCCCACACACAGGCGATCCTGGCGCTGCGCGGCAAGATCCTCAACGTCGAGCGCGCCCGCCTGGACCGCGCGCTGGGCAACAAAGAAGTGCAGGCGATGATCCAGGCCTTCGGCACGGGCATCGGCGAAGACTTCGACATGACCAAGGCGCGGTACCACAAGATCGTGCTCATGGCCGATGCCGACGTCGACGGTCAGCACATCACGACGCTGCTGCTGACGCTGCTCTTCCGCTACATGCGTGGGCTCATCGAGGCCGGCTACGTCTACCTCGCGCAGCCGCCGCTGTACCGCCTGAAGTGGTCGAACCACGCGCACGAGTACGCGTACAGCGACCGTGAGCGCGACGCGATGCTGATCGACGGTCAGGCCTCCGGTCGCCGCATCCCCAAGGACAACGGCATCCAGCGGTACAAGGGTCTCGGTGAGATGAACGATCACGAGCTGTGGGAGACCACGATGGACCCGCAGACGCGCACGCTGAAGCAGGTCACGATCGACGACGCGGCCGCGGCCGACGAGATCTTCTCGGTCCTCATGGGCGAAGACGTCGAATCGCGCCGCAGCTTCATCCAGCGCAACGCCAAAGACGTCCGCTTCCTCGACATCTGATCTCGTCCGGCACGACGACGATCGACGACGACGCACTACGAAACTGAGAAGACATGGCTGACGACTCCACTCCCGAGCCCGACGACGTCCGCGCCGAGCCCGCCCACGACCACGGCAGGATCGACCAGGTCGACCTGCAGCTCGAGATGCAGCGGAGCTATCTCGACTATGCGATGAGCGTCATCGTCGGCCGTGCGCTGCCCGATGTGCGTGACGGCCTCAAGCCTGTGCACCGCCGTGTGATCTACGGCATGTACGACGGGGGATTCCGCCCCGACAAGTCGTTCTCGAAGTGCGCCCGCGTGGTGGGCGAGGTCATGGGGCACTACCACCCCCACGGCGACGCCCCCATCTACGACGCCCTCGTGCGTCTGGTGCAGCCGTGGTCGCTGCGGTACCCGCTCGCACTCGGACAGGGCAACTTCGGTTCGCCTGGAAACCAGGGAGCGGCCGCGCCCCGGTACACCGAGACGAAGATGTCACCCCTCGCGCTCGAGATGGTGCGCGACATCGAAGAAGAGACCGTCGACTTCCAGGACAATTACGACGGCCAGACGCAGGAGCCGACGGTCCTGCCGGCGCGGTTCCCGAACCTGCTCGTGAACGGCTCAGTCGGCATCGCGGTCGGCATGGCGACGAACATCCCGCCGCACAACCTGCGTGAGGTCTCGGCCGGCGCGCTGTGGGCTCTCGAGAACCCGGATGCCACTCGCGAGGAGCTGCTCGAAGCGCTCATGGAGCGCATCCCGGGCCCCGACTTCCCGACCCGCGCGCAGATCCTCGGTACGCGCGGCATCAAAGAGGCCTACCGCACCGGTCGCGGCTCGATCACGATGCGCGCCGTGGTCAACATCGAAGAGATCCAGGGCCGTACGTGCCTGGTGATCACCGAGCTGCCGTACCAGGTCAACCCCGACAACGTCGCGGTCAAGATCGGCGACCTCGCTCGCGAGGGCAAGATCACTGGCGTGGCCGACATCCGCGACGAGAGCTCGGGCCGTACCGGTCAGCGCCTGGTCGTCGTGCTCAAGCGCGACGCCGTCGCGAAGGTCGTGCTGAACAACCTCTACAAGCACACCCAGCTGCAAGAGAACTTCGGCGCGAACATGCTGGCGATCGTCGACGGTGTGCCGCGCACGCTCGCGCTCGACGGCTTCATCAGCCTGTGGATCGACCACCAGGTCGAGGTCATCGTGCGCCGCACGCAGTACCGCCTGCGCAAGGCCGAAGAGCGCATGCACATCCTGCGCGGCTACCTCAAGGCACTCGACGCCCTCGACGACGTCATCGCGCTCATCCGTCGCTCGCCGACGGCACAGGATGCCAACGAGGGCCTGCAGAAGCTCCTCGACATCGACGATGTGCAGGCGCAGGCGATCCTCGACATGCAGCTCCGCCGCCTCGCGGCGCTCGAGCGGCAGAAGATCGTCGACGAAGCGACCGAGCTCGAAGCCCGCATCGCCGACTACAACGACATCCTCGCCACGCCCGCGCGTCAGCGCACGATCATCCGCGACGAGCTCACCGCGATCACGGACCGCTTCGGCGATGACCGCCGCACCGAGATCCTGCACGGGTTCGACGGTGACGTGTCGATCGAAGACCTCATCGCCGAGGAGGAGATGGTCGTCACCGTCACGCGCGACGGCTACATCAAGCGCACGCGCAGCGACAACTACCGCTCGCAGCACCGCGGCGGCAAGGGCGTGAAGGGTGCGCAGCTGCGCGCCGACGACGTCGTCGAGCACTTCTTCGTCACGACGACGCACCACTGGCTGCTGTTCTTCACGGACAAGGGCCGTGTGTACCGCTCCAAGGCGTACGAGGTGCCCGAGGCCGGTCGCGATGCGAAGGGCCAGCACGTCGCGAACCTGCTCGCGCTTCAGCCCGACGAAGAGATCGCCCAGATCCTCGACATCCGCGACTACTCGGTGTCGACCTATCTCGTCCTGGCCACACGCGGCGGTCTGGTCAAGAAGACCCGGCTCGCAGAGTACGACACCAACCGTCAGGGCGGTGTGATCGCGATCAAGCTGCGCGGTCAGGTCGCCGAAGAGGGTGACGAGGCCGAGCAGGGCGCCGCCGACGAGCTCGTGAGCGCGATGCTGGTCGACGAGGGAGACGACATCCTGCTCATCAGCCGCCTCGGCATGTCGCTGCGGTTCTCGGCCACCGACAGCACCCTGCGCCCGATGGGTCGTTCGACCTCGGGTGTGAAGGGCATGGAGTTCCGAGAGGGCGACAGTCTGCTCTCGGCATCGGTCGCCCAGGATGACGAGTTCGTCTTCGTCGTCACCGAGGGCGGCTACGCCAAGCGCACCGCCGTGACCGAATACCGCATGCAGAATCGCGGCGGTCTGGGCATCAAGGTCGCGCGTCTGACCGACGATCGCGGCACCCTCGCGGGCGGAATGATGGTGTCCGAGGGCGACGAGGTCCTTGTGGTTCTTGCCAGTGGCAAGGTGGTACGCTCTGCCGTGGCCGAGGTGCCCGCCAAGGGACGCGACACGATGGGTGTCGTTTTCGCCCGCGCCGGAGGCGATGACCGCATCATCGCCATCGCGCGCAACGCCGAGCGCAACCTTGCCGAGACGACGGAGACAACCACGGAGCCCGCCGCATCCCCTGCGGACGAGGCCGATGCCTCCGCTCCCGAGACCCCCGAGGAAAGTACTGACGCATGAGCACGGTAGCCGACAAACTCGCCAAGAAGTCGACTCACAAGACCCCTGCCAAGCAGGTGCGTCTGCGCCTGGTGTACATCGACTTCTGGTCGGCCGTGAAGCTGTCGTTCCTGGCAGCGGTGGCTCTGGCCATCGTCACGGTCGTGTCGTACTTCTTGATCTACCTGGTGGTGTCGGCGACCGGCCTCATCACGAAGCTCGATGAGTTCTTCACGAGCTTCACCGATGGCGGGGCGACGCTCTCGCAGTACGTCGGACTGCCGCAGGTCATGGCTTTCGCGGCCATCGTGGCGATCCTCAACCTCGTCGTGGTCACCGTTCTGGGCGCCGTCATGGCGGGGATCTACAACCTCGCCGTCAAGGTCACGGGCGGTCTGCTCGTCGGCTTCACGTCGAACTGACGTCGATTCGGAAAAACCTCGGTGATCCGGTAAAGTCTTCGAGGTTGACGTGATCACGTCACCGAGACGGGGCTATAGCTCAGGCGGTTAGAGCGCTTCACTGATAATGAAGAGGTCCCAGGTTCAAGTCCTGGTAGCCCCACCCTTCTCCCTCACGGGGCCTTAGCTCAGCTGGTAGAGCGCCTGCTTTGCAAGCAGGATGTCAGGAGTTCGAATCTCCTAGGCTCCACAACGATGCAAGAGCCGGTCCATCAGGACCGGCTCTTCTCGTTTCCGGCCGCGCCGCTCGCGCCGAGACGTGCGGCCTCCCCCGCTTCGCTAGAGTTCGGTCATGGACATGCGGGTCGCCGCGTACGCCGTCATCACCGACGCCGAAGACCGCGTGCTGCTCGCCCACTGGGTGCACGGGCGACGCGCGGCGTGGACGCTGCCGGGCGGCGGTCTGGAAGACGGTGAGGACCCCGTGAGCGCCGTACGCCGCGAGGTGCGAGAAGAGACCGGGTACCGGGTCGGCATCGACGAGCTTCTCGGCATCCATTCGCGGGTCATCCCGGCCGAGTCGCGCGCCGCCGAGGGGAAGACCGGACCCCTCCACGCCCTGCGGATCGTCTACCGCGCGCACGTCGTGGGCGGGCACCTGCGCAACGAGGTCGACGGCTCCACCGACCGGGCGGAGTGGTTCACCCTGCCGACCGCCCGCAAGCTGCGGCGCGTGCAGCTGGTCGACGTGGCGTTCCGGATGGCGGGCCTCGCTCGGCCGTGAGCCCGGTCAGGCGCGTTCGGCGCTGATGTCGGCGACCACGGCGCCGTACGACGAGATGAGATCGTCGGCGTCGACGAACAGGCTGTAGCCATGGGCTCCGGCGCCCATGGCGATGCGCTCGCCGACGACGCGTTCGTCGGCGTAGATGGGCCAGTCGGTGGTGCTGCCGACCGGAACGATGGTCCCACGCTCGTATCCGGTGGCCGCGAGCGCCAACTCCGGCTCGGGGAGGCGGAGCTTGTTGACGCCCACGACCGCGCGGAGCTTCGGCCACGAGATCGCCCGATCGCCGGGGATCAGCGCGAACAGGTAGGTGTCGTCGGATCGCTTGACGACGAGCGTCTTCACGATCGAGGCGGCCGGGATGCCGAGAAGCGCGGCCGCCTCGTCGAGGCTTGAGGCCGCGGGGCGTTCGCGTATGACGACAGAGAGGCCGCGCTCACGCGCGGCCTCTCTGACTCTGATGGTGGGGTCGCTCACGCGTCCGGTGCACGCAGCGGGTCGTCGGCAACCCACAGCTCGTCATCGGCGCGCAGCGTCTGCCAGGCGGCGTAAGCCACGCCGGCCGCGGCGACGACACCGAGGATGATCGCGATGACACCGCCGGCACCGATTCCGTCGTGCTGCGACGGCAGCTTCTTGGCGAGACGCTTCGAGGCCTGCTTGCCGTACTTCTCGGCACGCTTGGCGTACTTGTGAGTGTCGAGCTCGAAGCCACGGCCCTTCGCGAGGCGGTCACGGGTGTCGCCCGCGGCGTCCCATACGGACATGGCTCCGCCGACCACGGCACCGGCGGCCGGGACGACCTTGGTGCTGAGGAAACGGTTGCTGTACTTCACGCTCTTGTCGACGTACGGGGCGGCGTACTTGCTGTACCCGTCCTGCACGGCGGGGACGAGGTCTTCGCGGCTGAAGCGACCGAGCTGGTGGCCGGCTTCACGAGCGACCTTCCCGCTCTCGCCCAGCAGCACCTGCTGCGACTCCCACACCTTGGCGGCGTGCTTCTGGAGCTTGCGCAGTTCCTTCTTGCTCTTGCGGCTGAGGCCCACGGCTCATCCTCCCTATCGATGGGATGTACGTTGCGTTCATCTTGCCAGAAGGGGCCGCCTGCGCCGCCGACCCTTGCAGATAACTCTGAGAGAATGTACCCATGGCCAACCACACTGCCGTCGCGACCCTCCACACCAACCACGGCGACATCGTCGTCAACCTGTTCGGTGACCACGCTCCCCGTACCGTCCGCAACTTCATCGGGCTCTCCGATGGAACCCAGGAATGGACCAACCCGGCTACGGGTGCCCCGGGCGAAGGTCCCCTGTACTCCGACGTGATCTTCCACCGCATCATCCCCAACTTCATGATCCAGGGCGGCGATCCCCTCGGCCAGGGCATCGGCGGCCCCGGGTACAACTTCGACGACGAGATCAGCCCCGAGCTCGACTTCACGGCGCCCTACAAGCTGGCCATGGCCAACGCGGGACTGCGTCGCAACGCCATCACCGGCAAGGCCGAGGGCACCAACGGGTCGCAGTTCTTCATCACCACCGACCCGACCCCGTGGCTCCAGGGCAAGCACGCGATCTTCGGCGAGGTCGCCGATGACGCCTCCAAGGCCGTCGTCGACGCCATCGCCGCGGTGCCCACCGGTGCGCAGGACCGGCCGAAGGTCGACGTCGTCCTTCAGTCGGTCGACGTCGTCTCGGTCTGAGTCCCACGGGCGGCGGGGGTGTCTACGACCGACGAGTTCCGTCGCAACAGCGACAACTTCTGTTACCGGCACCCTGACCGGCAGAGCTTCGTTCTGTGCCAGCGGTGCATGCGCACCGTGTGCTCGGATTGCCGTACCCCCGCCGCCGTCGGAGTCATCTGCCCGGAGTGCATGGCGCAGCAACGCGCCTCGCAGACTCCGGCGCAGAAGAAGGCGCAGCGCCGCTGGGCTTCGCGCCCGATGGCGATCGTGTCGTCGGACCGCCCTCGCGTGACGCTGGCGATCATCGCCGTGACGGGGCTGGTCTACATCATCGGGTTGATCCCCGGTGTGGGTCCCCTGCTCACCAACCTGCTGATGTTCAACAGCGTGTACCTGCTGCCGCAGGCCGGTGTCGTCCAGCCGTGGCGGTTGCTCACCGTCGCGCTGGTGCACGGCGGGTTCTTCCACGTGGCGTTGAACATGCTCGCGCTGTGGTTCATCGGTCGCAATCTCGAGCCGCTGCTGGGTCGCGCGCGCTTCCTGACGCTCTACGTCGTCGGCGCCCTCGGCGGCTCGGTCGCGGTGGCCCTGCTCGCTCCCGGGGTGTGGACGGTCGGTGCGTCGGGCGCGATCTTCGCTCTCTTCGGTGCCCTGCTCGTGATCGGCCGCCACATCGGCGCCGACATCCGGGTGATCGGCGTCATCATCGCCATCAACTTCGCCTGGCCGTTCGTCGCGGCCGGCGTGCAGTCGATCGGGAGCGGTGACTTCGCCGGGGCACTCGCCGCGGTGGGTATCTCGTGGCAGGCGCACCTCGGTGGGCTCGCCACGGGAGCCGCCGTGGGATTGATCTACTCCCGCACGCGCGCGCCGCGCCAGCGCGGTCTGCAGATCGGTCTGCTCGTGGCGCTCACCGTGGTGCTGGTCGGCCTGCTGGCCATACCCGCGATCGCCTACGTCTGAGAGTTATCCACAGATCCATCCACAACCTGGGGATGAATTACACGGGTGTAACTTTCGGGCAAGTCAGCGCCAGCGCGTCGTCATGAGGAAGCCGACGAAGGCGATGCCGAAGCCGATGACGAGGTTCCACGGACCGATGCCCGGGATGGGGAACTGCGAGTTGCTGAGGTAGAACACCAGCACCCACACGAGGCCGACGAGCATGAGTCCGACCATGAGGGGCAGGAACCACACGGGGTTCGGTGCCGATCCGCCATCATTGCGTTCGGCGATCGGGTCGTCGCCTTTACCAGTTCGCGCCATGCGGTCAGTCTAACGGCCAGGTGACCACGGACCCACGGAACTAGACTCGCCTGGTGCAGACCGTGCAGCAACCACCGACCCGCCGCAGCCGACGTGGTGGCCGCGGCGACCGGCGACGTCTGTCTTTCGTCGGCGTGCTCGGCGACCTCCTGGTGACCGCCGGCGTCGTCGTGCTGCTGTTCGTGGTCTGGCAGCTGTGGATCGGCGACGCCATCATCGGCGCGCAGTTCAAAGACGAGGCCAGCAACCTCACCGACGAATGGGCCAACAGCGCCCCGGCCGCGCCCGCACCGTCGGTCACCCCGACGCCGGGAACGACGGGTCCCGCCACCGCAGAACCCCCGGTTCTGGATCAGCCCGGTGACGGCGAGGTGTTCGGTGTGCTCCGCGTACCGCGTCTGGGCGCGGACTGGCAGTTCAAGCTGGCCGGCGGGGTGAGCGCGTCGGTGACTCTCGACCCGATCGGTCTGGGGCACTACCCCGACACCTCCATGCCGGGTCAGGTCGGCAACTTCGCGATCGCCGGCCACCGCGGCAGCCACGGCGCACCGTTCGCGGACCTTCCGTCGCTGCGCGTCGGGGACGCCGTGGTCGTCGAGACCGAGGGCGGGTGGTACACCTACCGATTCCGTAACCTCGAGTACGTGCGCCCCGACGGTGTGGAGGTGCTGCTGCCGTTCCCCCAGGCGCCGCAGATCGAGGCGACCGACCGCGTCATCACCATGACCACGTGCAGCCCTCGCTACGGTTTCTCGGAGCGCGCCATCGCCTACGGCGTCTTCGAGTCGTTCACCCCCCGCACCGACGCCGGCCCGCCGGTGTCACTGACCTCCGGAGCCGCCTGATGTACGGAGCCCTCTGGCGCGTTCTGCCCGGTCCGTGGTGGGTACGCCTGCTCATCGTCCTCGTGCTCGCGGCCGCCGTGCTGTACGGACTGTTCTTCTACGTCTTCCCCTGGGTGAGCGACATCGTCTATCCCCAGGAGGTCACGGTCGAGTGACCGACTGGCGCGTCGTCGTCGTCGACAACCGCGACAGCTTCGTCCACACTCTCGCCGGGTACGTCCGCGACCTCGGCGCCACCACCGTGATGATGTCGGCCGCTGACCCGGCCCTGCTCGAGACGACGTCGGGTGCCGACGCGATCCTGGTCTCACCCGGACCCGGTCATCCCCTCGACGCCGGTCAGTCGGTGGCGGTGGTCCGCGCCGCGTACGACACCGGGGTTCCGCTGCTCGGGGTCTGTCTCGGGCACCAGGCGATCGCCGCGGCGTTCGGCGGACGGGTGGGGCACGCACCCGAGCTGCTGCACGGCATCACGAGTGTCATCCACCACGACCACGAGGGCGTGTTCGCCGACCTGGCCGACGGGTTCGTCGCGACGCGGTACCACTCGCTCGCGGTCGACCCGTCGTCGGTGCCGGGCGACCTCGAGATCACCGCGCGCACGGACGGCGGGGTGATCATGGGTCTGCGGCACCGTACCGCCCCGATCGAAGGCGTCCAGTTCCACCCCGAGAGCGTGCTCACCGAAGGCGGCCACGCCCTGCTGGGTCGCTGGCTCGAGAACGCCGGCCTGCGGGGCGCCGCGCTGCGCGGCGCCCGACTTCACCCGCGGCGGCTCAGGAGCCCGAGCACGTCGTGAGGGTGATTTCGCTGTGCACCGGCACTTCACCCGGGGCCAGCGACTGCGTCTTCACCGTCGCCGGCGACGAGGCACGGCATCCGGGGTCCTCGGTCACCTGAACGGTGAGCTGCTTCGCGTCGGACTCGAGCTCGCGCTTGGCCGCATCGACCGTGTAACCCGTGTAATCGACGATCACGATCTGACCGCTGGCCACGACGAGGTTCACCGTCGTGCCCTTCGCCACGTCGGAGCCCGAGGCGAGGCTCGAGGAGATGACGGTCCCCCCGGCCAGGGCGGGATCGGTCTGACGACGGATGGAGCCCACCGAGAGACCGGCGGCTTCGAGAGCGGTGCGGGCCTCGGTTTCAGTGATGCCGTCGAGGGTCGGGACCTTGGCCGTGTCGGGGCCCGTCGAGACGTAGAGCGTCACGAGCTGCCCCGCGGCGACCGAGGTGTCGGCCTCGGGCGTCGAGCGCGTGACATTGCCCGCGGCGATCGTCTCGCTGGACTCGTTCACGCGGCTCGTGGTCATCTGTTCGGCCTCGAGCGTCTCGACGGCACGTTCGTACGACATGTCGACCACGTTGGGGACGGCGAGCGAGGTGGTGGGCACGTCGTCGGTCTGCTGGATCTGCATGACCCAGATGAGGACGGCGACCAGCAGCACCGCCAGGACGGTCACGCCGGCCCAGATCCACGCGACCGGGGGCCCGGCCTGCGTGCGCCGCATGGTGGTGTCGGTGCTCAGCTGACGCAGGGAGCGCGCGGTCTCGGCGGCCTGGCGCGGGTTGGGACCGTAGAGCTCGTTCGACAGAGCCGACATCTGGCGCTTTGTCGGCGCCTTGCCGTCGACGGTCTCGTCGAGCGCTTCGCGGAAGCTCGCGGCATCTTGCGGACGCTGGAACGGATCCTTCGCCAGGGCGCGGAGCACGATGGCATCCAATGCCCGCGGGATGGTGTCGTTGATCTCGCTCGGCGGGAGCGGTGCCTCGCTCACGTGCTGATACGCGACGGCCACGGGGGTGTCGCCGCGGAACGGCGTGCGCCCCGCGAGCAGCTCGTACAGGACGACTCCGGCCGAATACAGGTCGGCGCGCGCGTCGACGGATTCGCCCTTCGCCTGCTCGGGCGAGAAGTACGCCGCCGTCCCCACGATGGCCGTGGTCTCGGCGACGGTCGACGAGGAGTCCGACACCGCCCGAGCGATGCCGAAGTCCATGACCTTCACGCGCCCGGCCTCGGTGATCATGACGTTGCCGGGCTTGATGTCGCGGTGCACGACGCCGGCCCGGTGCGAGTACTCCAGAGCCTCGAGGATGCCGTCGACGTACCGCAGAGCGTCGTCGGTGGGCACCGGCCCCTCGGCGATCACGTCTTTCAGCAGGCGCCCCTGGACGAGTTCCATCACGATGTACGGGACCGGGCGATCATTGCCGTCGAGGCCCGTCTCGACGTCTTCACCCGCGTCGAACACCCGCACGATCGTCGGGTGCGCCATGCGCGACGCGGCCTGGGCCTCGAGACGGAACCGCGTGCGGAACGCGGCGTCGCCGGCGAGATCGGTGCGCAGGATCTTGATCGCCACCGTGCGGCCGAGCGTCTGATCGTATCCGCGGTAGACGCTGGCCATGCCGCCGCGACCGATGAGGTCGTCGACGCGATAGCGCCCGGACAGGACGCGCGTCTCAGTGGTCACGAAGGAACTCCTGGCGTGGGTGGATGACGGAGGTCAGGGCTTGGTGTTGCTGCCGTTGTTGCCGCCGTTACCCGTGATCGTGGGGCTCGGGGTGTTGCCGCCGGCGATGCTCGCGGACGCCTCGCCCGAGGGCCCGGCCGTACGATCCGTGCCCGAGCAGCTGACGGTGTAAGTGGCCCGCAGGGTCTGACCCACGGAGTTGCTGACCTTCAGCGACGCGGTGCGCGCGTCGGGCTCGAACGACGCCGTGGACTGCCCGTTGGTGTCGAACGTTCCGTTGACGGCGGTGAAGTTGTACGACGCGACCGATCCGGTGCCGGAGGGGCAGGTGTACTGCTGCCACGAGACCTGCACGTCGGCGCCGGCGGTCACCGTCGACCCGGGAAGGGTCGGCGTACCGGGCGCGGTCAGCGGCGTCTCGTCGGCGTACGTCGTGACGGTGATCGTCGTGCCCTCGTCGACGCGACCGGTCGGGTTGACGTCGTAGATGAGGCCGACGTCGGCCGTGGTGGTCGCGGCGTTGCCGACGCGGCAGTCGGCCACGAGACCGTTGGACTCGAGGATGGCGCGCGCGTCGTCGCAGGTCTTGCCGTTCAGGCCGAGAGACGCGACCTCGACACGCGTGGTGGTGGGGCTCGGGGCCGGCGAGGGGGTCGAGGGTGCCGGTGCGGGCGTCGATATCGACGGGGCGGCGCTGGTGGGCGCGGGCGCCGGGGCGTCTTGGTTCGACAGCAGGCCGACGACGGTGGCGCCGAGGATCAGCGCGAGCAGGGCGATGAGGGCGACGAGCGGCCACGTCCAGCGGCTCCGCGCCTTCTTCTGCGGCTGCACGTCTTCTTCGGTGTGCTCCTCGGTGAGGAGCGACGTCGCCGCCGCTCCCGCTCCGGCCGACGGCAGCAGGCGCGTCGCCGCGGAGGTCTGCCCCGCCGTGAGCAGCTGCGTCGCGTCGTCGGCGACGGCGGCACCCGCGGCGATGGCCGGGACCGCCGCGGCGGCCGCGACGAGGTCGCCGCGACGGAGGGCGGTGGCTGCGCGCGAGACCGCGGCCGAGGAGGCCGGTCGGTCATCGGGCTTCTTGGCGATCATCGCCATGACGAGGTTCTGCACCGGCACGGCCACCGTGGGCGGCAGGGGTGCGGGCTGCTCGTTGATCTGCGCCATGGCGATCGCGACCTGCGACTCGCCCGTGAAGGGGCGCTTACCGGCCAGGCATTCGTACGCGACGATGCCGAGCGAGTAGGTGTCGGTCGCGGGCGACGCGGGATGACCCGACGCCTGCTCGGGCGAGAGGTACTGCACCGTGCCCATGACCTGGCCGGTCGCGGTCAGCGGCACCTGATCGGCGATGCGCGCGATGCCGAAGTCGGTGATCTTCACGCGCCCGTCGGGCGTGATCAGCAGGTTGCCCGGCTTGATGTCGCGGTGCACGAGGCCGGCGGCGTGCGCCGCCTGCAGGGCCGCGGCCGTCTGGGCGACGATGTCGAGCGTCTTGTCGGTCGACAGGGACCCCTCGCGCTCGAGGATGGTCGAGAGGGCCTCGCCGGGGACGAGCTCCATCACGAGGAAGGCGCTGCCGTCTTCTTCGCCGTAGTCGAAGACGCTCGCGATGCCCTCGTGGTTGACGAGGGCCGCGTGACGGGCCTCGGCGCGGAAGCGCTCGAGGAACCCGGGGTCGCCCATGTATTCGTCTTTGAGGATCTTGATGGCGACGGTTCGCCCGATGACGTGGTCGTTGGCCTCCCAGACCTCGCCCATGCCGCCGATCGCGATCCGCGAATCGAGCTCGTACCGCCCGCCGAAGGTCACACCTTGTGTCGGTCTCATTTACCCAGCACCGCCTCCATGACCTTCTTCGCTATCGGGGCGGCGATCTCGTTGCCGCTCCCGCTCTGCCCCTGGCCTCCACCGTTTTCGACCACCACGGCGACGGCGACCTGGGGGTCGTCCGCCGGGGCGAAGCCGGTGAACCAGAGAGTGTAGGGACGGGAATCGTTCTCCGCGGTGCCGGTCTTACCCGCCACCTGAACCCCGTCTATTCTTGCATTCGATGCGGCGCCGTCCTGGACGTTCGCCGTCATCATGGTGACCATCTGCGCGGCGATGGTGCTCTCGAGGGCACGACCGAACTCGCTGCTGCTGCTCTCGTCTTTGACGGACAGGTTGGGCTCGATGACCCGGTCCACCATGCGCGGGTTCATCACGACACCGCCGTTGGCGATACCCGCCGAGACCATGGCCATCTGCAGGGGCGTTGCGCGCACGTCGCCCTGTCCGAAGCCGCTGAGCGCGGTCTGCGGGGCGTTGGGCGACGAGGGGTAGGTGGATGCCGTGGACTCCAGCGGCATCGTGAACTGCGCGTTGAAGCCGTACTTCTCGGCCTCGGCGCGGATCGCGTCGTCACCCAGGTCGACCGCGAGCTCGGCGAACGGGATGTTGCAGCTCAGGCGCAGGGCGGTCGCGATCGTGACGGTGTCCCCACCGCCGCACGTTCCGCCACCCGCGTTGCTGACGACGTTGGTCGACTGCGGCAGCGTGTACGCCGCGAGGTTGGGGAACGCGGAGTCGGGGGTGTAGCGGCCGGATGCCAGGGCAGCCGAGGCCACGACCAGCTTGAACGTCGACCCCGGAGGGTTGAGGTTGCCGCCGATGGCGCGGTTGTCGAGGGGGCGCGACGAGTCGGCGACGAGCTGGTCGTACGCCGCGTTCACGGCATCCGTGTCGTGCGAGGCGAGGACGTTCGTGTCGTACCCGGGCTTGGACACCATGGCGAGGATGCGGCCCGTCGACGGCTCGATCGCGACGACGGCACCCTGCTGGTCGCCGAGGGCGTCCCACGCCGCCCTCTGCACGTTCGCGTCGAGAGAGAGCTCCACGTTCGAGCCGCGCGGGGCCTGGCCCGTGATCGCGCGGTCGATGCGCGAGAAGAACTGGTTCGAGTCCGAGCCGCTCAGCACGCTGTTCTCGGCGGATTCGATCTGCGTCTTGGCGTCGAGCACGGGGTTCATGTAGCCGGTCACGGGCGCCCACATCTCGGCATCCGCGTACTGGCGCTGCCAGCTGTAGACGTCGTCGGACGGCACCGACGAGGCGATGGCCGTGCCGCTGGCGATGATCGATCCGCGCTGGATCTGGTACGAGTCGTACAGCGCACGCGTGTTGCCGGTGGTGTTGGTCAGGTCGTTCGCCTGCACGACCTGGATGACACTGGTCGAGGCGAACAGGGCGATGAACATCGCGAGCATCACGATGCTGAGGCGTCGGAGTTCTTTTGTCACGGTGCCTCCTTCGAGATCGGGGCGCCGGGGCGCGGGGTCATCGGGGTCATCAGCCGATCACCACTCGCGGGCGGCTGCGGACGGCATCTGAGATGCGCAGGAGGAACGCGACGATGATCCAGTTGGCGATGAGCGAGGAGCCACCCGCCGCGAGGAACGGGGTGGTGAGGCCGGTGAGCGGGATGACGCGCGTCACGCCGCCGACCATGATGAACACCTGCAGGGCGATCGTGAACGAGAAGCCCGTGGCGAGCAGCTTGCCGAAGTCGTCCTGACCGGCGAGCCCCACGCGCACGCCGCGGCTGGCGAACACCATGTACAGCGCGAGGATCGCGAACAGGCCGACGAGACCCAGTTCTTCGCCGAGGCTGGGCACGATGTAGTCGCTCTGCGACAGCGGCGTGATGTAGGGCCGCCCCTGACCGAGGCCCGTACCGAACAGTCCTCCGTGCGACAGGCCGAAGATGCCCTGCACGAGCTGGTAGCTGCCGCCGTCGCGATTGACGACTTCGGGGTCGAACGCGTTCAGCCAGTTGGCGAAGCGCCCGTTCACGTACGGGAGGAACCGGGATGCCAGGAACGCACCGACGCCGACGAGCACGAGACCGATGAACACCCAGCTCGTCTTGCCCGTGGCGACGTAGAGCATGGCGACGAACATGCCGAAGATCAGCAGCCCCGTGCCGAGGTCGCGCTGCAGAACGATGATGCCGAGCGAGACCAGCCAGATGATGAGCACGGGTCCGAGCTCGCGGGCGCGCGGCCAGGTCATGAACAGGAAGCGCGTGCCGGTGGAGGTGAGGCTCTCGCGGGTGCGCACGAGGTAGCCGGCGAAGAAGATCGCGAGGCAGATCTTCGCCAGCTCACCGGGCTGGAACGACACGAATCCGAGCGAGACCCAGACATCGGCGTTCTGGTCGGTGCCCAGGCCCGGCACGAACGGCAGCAGCAGCAGCAGGATGCCGACGAGACCGAAGAGATAGGTGTAGCGGAACAGCACGCGGTAGTTGCGCACGAAGATCAGCACGGCCAGGGCGATGACCATCGCGATGACCGCCCAGGCGATCTGGCGGTTGCCCGTGGCATCCCATCCGCTCGCCTTGTCGGCCAGGTCGATGCGGTAGATCATCGCGATGCCCAGGCCCGTGAGCACGGTCGCGATCGGCAGCACGAACGGGTCGGCGTCGCGGGCACGCAGGCGCAGGACGACGTGCATCACGAGGGCGAGGAACGCGGGAACGCCCGCCAGGAGCAGGAAGGCCGGGTCGACGGTGCCGTTCACGCCCAGCTGCACGAGGGCGACGGCCGAACCGTAGACGGCGACGGCGAAGACCAGCAGGCCCAGCTCGCGGTTGCGCTGCGTGGCGGGGACGCGGATCTTCTTCAGCGCGCGCATAACGGCGGTGTCGGTCGAGACGGCCTCACCGCGGGTGAGCTTCTGATCGGTCATCCGCCGGCCTCCTCGGTCGGGCGCAGCCGGTCGACGATCAGCTCGGCATCGGAGAGCGATCGTGCCGAGATGGTGGCCTCGACGGTCTGCCGGTCGAAGTCGGACAGATCGGCCAGCACGATGTTGGTGTCTTCGTAGACGGTCGACAGCGAGACCGGGCCGATGGACTGCTGGATGCCGCGGTAGATGACCACGGAGTTCTCATCGGCGCCGACGTAGTAGCGCGTCTGCGTCCAGTTGTACCCCGCGAACAGCGAGACGCCGATCCCCGCCAGCACGATGAGCAGGGCGGCGAGCCAGCCCAGTCGACGACGGCGGGCGCGGCGACGGTCTTCTTCGATGAGCTCCTCGAGGAACTCGGCGGCGGGTTCGAAGTGCGTGGGCTCGTTGGCCGCCTGTCGAGCGGGGTGCAGCCACCCCGAGCGACCCGGACGCGCCGCGGGAACGACGACACCGCTCGGGTTCGAGGCGGATCCGACGATCGTGGGAGTGCCGATGAACACGGGGTGCTGTCCGCCGACGTCGACGAGCACGACCGTGACGTTGTCGGGTGCTCCGCCGTCGAGCGCCTGCTTCAGCAGGGCATCGGCGGTGCGCCCCGGCGGCAGGCCCAGGCCGAGGGTGCGCGCGGTGTGCGGGTCGTCGACGACGCCCGACAGGCCGTCGGAGCACAGCAGCCACCGGTCGCCGTCCTGCGTCGGCATGATGAACGTGTCGACCTCGGGGTCGGGGTCCATGTCGCCGAGAACGCGCATGAGCACCGACCGGCGCGGGTGATACCGCGCCTCTTCGGGCGTGATGCGGCCCGAGTCGACGAGGCGCTGCACGAAGGTGTGGTCGGCGGTGATCTGGGTGAGGGTGTCGTCGCGGTAGAGGTAGATGCGCGAGTCGCCGATGTGCCCGATGACGGCGTAGGCGTCGACCATCACGAGCGCGCTGACGGTGGTTCCCATGCCGGCCAGCTCGGGTCGGCGGGCGACGGTGTCGATCAGCTCGGCGGCGGTGTCGGCCAGAGCGTCGCGGATCGCGTGCTCGGCCTCGGACGGCGTCGTGAAGGGCTGATCGAGGTCGGTGAGACGGTGGATCGCGAGGCTCGAGGCGACGTCACCGCCCGCGTGGCCGCCCATACCGTCGGCGACCACGAAGAGATTGGACCCGGCGTAGCCGGAGTCCTGGTTGTTGGAGCGCACCTTGCCCGTGTGGGAGATGGCGACGCTCGAGCCCTGGAAGACCATGGAGGAGGGTTACTTCCTCAACTCGAAGGTCGTGGCGCCCACCTTGATCGGTGCCCCGACCTTGACCTGGACCGGGGAGGCCACGCGCACACCGTCGTGGGAGGTGCCGTTCGTGGAGTCGAGGTCCTGCAGCATCCACTGCTCCCCCCACAGCACGAGACGCGCGTGGTGGCTGGAGGTGTAGTCGTCGCGCACGACGAGGCCCGACTCGCTCGAGCGGCCGATCGTGAGGGGCTCGGTGCCGAGGGGCAGCTCGAGGCCGGCCTTCGGACCGCTCGTGATGACGATGCGCGAGACGCTCGCGGTGGTGGCGAGGCCCCCGGCCGGTGCGGGGACCGGGGCCGCGGGGCGCTTGACCTGAGTGGTGACCGCGTCGGGCGAGGCGGTGGGGGCCGCGGCCGCCGGAGCTGCGGCGGCGACCGGCTCGGGGAGCTTTCGCACCTTCACGCCGAACAGGTCGGCGCGCAGCGAGTAGACCACCCCGAAGACGAAGAACCACAGCAGGACGAGGAACCCGCCCTGCAGCAGGAGAAGAGTCAACTGACTCATGAAAGGGGTCCCCGTTCCCGGACGTCGAAGATGCGCGTGGCGTCGGACGCCGAGGGGCGCCGCGGCGGCTGCGCCTGCGCCACCACTCGGAACACGATATTGGTCCGACCGATCGAGATCGTCGAATCGGGCGGCAGAGCGGCCTCGGTGACCTTGTGGCCGTTGAGCGTGGTGCCGTTGGTGGAACCGAGGTCACGGACCATCGCGCGCTCGCCGTCCCAGAGGATCTCGACGTGCTTGCGGCTCGTGCCGGCGTCGGGGATGGTGATGTCGGCGTCGCTCCCGCGCCCGATGACCGTGCGGGCCGAGGAGAGCGGATGACGCTTGCCGTCGATGTCGACGACGCCGCGCCACGCCACTTGGCCCTCGGTGGTCTGCGAGTCGACGCGCAGGGTGCCGGTGGACAGCGACCCGTCGCGCTCGATCGAGATGGCGACGGGACCGGCGAAGGAGTACCCCTGCGTGCGCGCGTGCTTCTTGACCAGGGTGTCGAGTTCGGTGACAAGGGTCGACCCGAGCGCGCTCATCTTCTCGTCGTCGGCGGGAGAGAGGCGCACCGAGAACGAGTTGGGCGCCAGGATGCGGTCGCGGGTGACCACGACGGCCTTCTTGTCGAGCTCGCTGCGGAGGGCGGATGCGATCTCCACCGGCTGGATGCCGCTGCGGAAGGTCTTCGCGAACGCACCGTTGACGGCGCGTTCGAGACCCTTCTCGAAACTGTCGAGTAGTCCCACAAGACTCCTTCAGGCAGGCAGACCAGTAGGCACATCGTAGCCAGGGCTGCTGTGCAGGTCATGGACGCGCCTCTCGGGGCCTGCGTTTCGTCGTGCGGGCGCGACCGTGATATTCTCGGGAAGTTGGTCGCGTGGCATCCTCGATGCCGCGCACGCGCGAGTGGCGGAATAGGTAGACGCGCTGGCTTCAGGTGCCAGTGCCTTCACGGGCGTGGGGGTTCAAGTCCCCCCTCGCGCACACAACACAGAAGGCCCCGGGTTCATCCCGGGGCCTTTCTCGTTTCCGTGCGCGGGCCGGCCCGTTCGACGCCGGCGCCACGCGACAGCGCGAAAATGCGGGAAACCCAGGGGCAAGGCATGACGATGGAGTCATGGTGGGGGAAACGCAGACGGTACAGGAATCCGCGGGTACCGGGCAGGTGATCCAGGCGATGCGCTCGCCCGTCTTCACGGCGGTGGTGTTCCTCGCGACCGTCGTGCAGGTGTGTGCCGACCCGCTGGTCGCCCTGTGGACGGGTGCGGGGGAGTGGGGGCACCAGCTGCCGCCGGCCGTCGTGATCAGCCTCGCCGCCCTCGGATGCCTCGCCCAGGCGCTCTGCGTCACGCAAGCGGCCCACCGCCCCGTACCGGCCATGCTGGGGGCTCTGGCCTGCTACCTCGCGATCGCGCTGTGGTTGGGGGTTCCGACGTGGGCGTCTCCGATGCAGTTGGTCGTCGCGGTGGCGATGTTCGCCGTCGGCAGCGCGCGGTCGATTCCCGTCGCGGCGGCGTGGGCGGGGGCGAGCGTGCTCGTGGCCGTGGTGGGGCTGGGCCTCTGGGCCGCGGCCGCCGGAGCACCGGCCGGCGCCGTCGTCAGCTTCGTCCTCACGGAGGGCACCGCCCTGGCATCCGTGTGCTTCGCCGGTGTGGCCCTGGGGATGCTGTGGGCGGTGCTCGAGCGGCGCACGCAGCGCGCCCGTCGACGCGCACTTGCCTTCAAGGCGCAGCAGGCCGAAGCGGTCGAGGCATCGCGCAACGCCGAGCGCGGTCGCATCGCCCAGGAACTGCACGACGTCGCCGGTCAGCACCTGGCGGGGCTCGTCTCGCTGTGCGACGCGTCGGTGGAGCTCGCGCCGGAGCACCCGCAGCAGGCGCTGCACCTCATCGAAGAGGTGCGCGCCGAGGGACGCTATGCCGCCGCGAGCCTCTACGGCGCGCTCGGCGACCTGCGTGCCGTCGACTCCTCGGCCCAGACGCCCACGCCGGATCTGCGGAGCCTCGCCGTGCTCGTCGCGTTCTGGCGCGAGCGCGGCATGGATGTGCGGGTGACGACGACCGGGGATCTGCAGTCGCCGCCCGTGGTCGTCTCGACCACCGCGTACCGAGCCATCTCGGAGGGGCTCTCGAACGCCGCCAAGCATGCGGCGGGAGCCGCCGTCGACGTCGGGGTGCACGTCGACGCCGACCGGCTGACCGCGACGGTCGCGAACGGACCGGCGAGACGGGTGAGGGCCGACGAGGACGACCTCGGACTCGGCTGGGGGTTGGATAGCCTGCGCCAGAAGCTCACTCTCGTCGACGGGTCCGTCGACGCGTCGGCAGACGACCAGGGGGGCTGGCACCTGGGGGTGGAGATCCCCTTCCCGAGGACGACGGAGGCGGAACGTGATTGACAGTGCACCCATCCGGGTTCTCATCGCCGACGACAACCGCCCCTTCCGACGCGGCGTCCGCTTGCGCCTCGAGCACGCCGACGGGATCTCGGTCGTCGGCGAGGCCGCCACCGGTCGCGACGCGCTCGCCGGGGCGCTCGCCGCGCACGCCGACGTCGTGCTGATGGACCTCGAGATGCCCGAGATGAACGGCATCGACGCGACGCGCGCCGTCGTGGAGGAGTCGGGGGGCTCCACCCGCGTGATCGTGCTCACCAGCCACGGCGAGGACCGCCTCGTGATGCGGGCTCTGCGCAACGGAGCGGCGGGCTACCTGCTGAAGACGCACGACAGCGCCCAGCTCATCGACGCCATCCACGCCGCGCACCGAGGTGACGCCCTCGTGTCGACGCACGTGACGGCCCCGCTGCTGCGCGACATCGCCGAGCGCCGACTGAGCGCCGACGACCGGGCCAAGGTCGCCTCGCTCAGCGCGTCGGAGAGTCGCGTGGTGCGGCTGCTCAGCGAGGGTGTCACCTCGAACGAGCAGCTGGCGGCGCAGCTGGTGGTCTCGGTGAACACCGTGCGCACCCACATCCAGTCCTCGCTGCGCAAGGTCGACGTCTCGGATCGCACGCAACTCGCCCTGTGGGGAGTGCGGGTGAGCTCCGAGCTCACCGCTCGTCCGGATGGACGAATCTGATCGTCGTCATCTGACGCCCCGGGTCGGGTCCGCAGCCTCGCTCTCCTCTCGGGATTGCGCGCGTGACCGGCTCGAATGCCCCCGTGCAGGACCCTCGATCCCGCCGTCGGCCCCCCCGCGGTGAGGAGCCGCCCCGCTCGCGCGAGAACACCATGGCTTCGCGCCGCGTCAGTCCGGCGTCTCAGGCGGCGTGGGCGGGGGCATGGACGCGATCTATCCGGTGTTCGCCCGCGCGGACCAGACCTTCTACGACCTTCCCTCACGACGCCCGCCGGCAGCGGACGACCGCCGCTTCGTGGTCGACGCGCCCGAGGGCTGGAACCGCGTCGACGACGGGATCTGGACGTACCTCGAGCCGACCGGGATCGTGCTTCCCGAGCAGGGCTGGAAGATCCACCTCAGCAGCACGGCGGACACCGCCGACACCCTGCTGCGCGAGGTCGCCGCCCACTGCCTGCGCGCGGGGATCGCCTTCAAACACCTCTCGACCGAGGGCGTGCGGGCGTCGTCGAACGCGAAGGACGCCGGTCGTGAGGGCTCCGGCAAGTTCGTCACGATCTACCCGACGTCGATCGATCAGCTGCACCGGACGTTGACGCACCTCGGGCGGCGCACCGCGCGCCTCGCGGGACCGCACGTGCTCTCGGACCTGCGATGGCGGGAGGGGCCGGTCTTCGTGCGGTACGGGGGCTTCCACCGGATCTTCGTGGACATCGAGGGAACCGCGGTGCCGGCGATCCGGCATCCGTCGGGGTACCTCGTGGCCGACGTGCGGCGGCCGGGGTTCGACCCGCCGGCCTGGGCACCCGTTCCGCCGTTCCTGCGGGAGTTGATCGATGAGCTGCGGGACCGGCAGCCGCCCCCGGGCTTTCCCGAGATCACCGGGGTCGTGCAGTTCTCGAATGCCGGCGGCGTGTACACCGCGCGCGATGCCGGGCGTGAGGTGATCGTGAAAGAGGCGCGCCCCCACGCCGGGGTGACCCCCGACGGTCTCAGCGCGGTGCAACGCGCGGATCGCGAAGCCCGAACGCTGCGGCGACTCCAGGGAACCGGCACCGCGACCCTGCTGCGCGAGTTCACCGTTCTCGAGCATCGCTACCTCGTTCTGGAACGCGCACGCGGCCTGCCGCTGCACCAGGCGGTCGTGGCCCGGCATCCGCTCGTGTCGGCCGAGGTCGACGCCGACGCCGTCGACACCTACCGGACCTGGGCCCTGGAGGTCGCGCGCCGTATCGAGCGGGCGCTGACCGCGGTGCACGCGGCGGGTCTCGCGCACGGCGACGTGCATCCGGGCAACTTCCTCGTCGACGACGACGGCGAGGTCACCCTGATCGATTTCGAGATGGCGCGCCCCGCGGCCGACGACGTGCCCCCGGTGATCGGGGCGCCGGGCTTCGTCGCGCCCGACGGTCGCGGTGGGGTGGCGGCGGACGTCTTCGCGCTGCGGCGCGTGCAGCTCTTCTTGTTCGCGCCGATGACGCCCATCTTCGACCTGCACGCGGGGAAAGAGGCCGAGGTGCGCGCCTGGGTGAGCGAGAGGTTCGACCTGAGAGAAGAAGACGAACGCGCGTTCGGGTTCGCCCGCGTCTCACCCCCGGAGCCCGACGACCTCGCGGATCCCCTCGCAGTCGTCGCCCGCCAGCTGATCGCGGATGCCACGCCCGAACGCACCGATCGTCTCTGGCCGGGCGACCCGGCGCAGTTCGACGAGCCCCCGTACGCCCTCGCGCACGGAGCGCTCGGCCCGCTGATCGCGCTGCACGCGGCCGGGGGTCGGGTGCCGCCCCCGCTCGTGGAGTGGTGCGAGCGCGCGGTCGAGGCGGCCCCCGCCCGCTCAGGACTGTTCGACGGGTTGGCGGGCGCCGCCGCGGCGTGGCAGGCACTCGGGCGGATCGACGCGGCCGACCGCGCCGTGGAGCGATGCCTCGACGCTCCGCTGCGGTGGGATGCCCCGGGGATCTACGGGGGACCGGCGGGAACCGCGCTCGGACTGCTCCGGCTGGCAGACCGGCACCCCGAGCTGGTCGGCCGAGCGCGCGGCATCCTGGACGAGATCGCCGATCGCGCGAACGGGTGGAGCGAGCGTTCGACCGACCCGGTCGCCACGGGGGCGGGCGGTCTGCTGCGCGGCCCCAGCGGGATCGCCCTGCTGGCGATGGCCCTCTTCGATCGCGACGGCGACCCGGCGCTGCTGCAGCTGGCCGATGCGGCGATCCGCGCCGACCTCGCACGGTGCACCCAGGCCGGCGACGGCTCCCTGCAGATGAACGAGGGATGGCGGCTCCTGCCGTACCTCGGCTCGGGATCGGCCGGCGTCGCCCTCGCCCTCGCCGCGCTCGTGGAGCGAGCACCCGCGCACCCGCTCACCGCCACCCTCGCGGCCCTCGAGCGCGCGAGTCTGCCCGAGTTCGTGCTGGAGTCGGGCCTGTTCCAGGGGCGCGCGGGTCTCATGATCCTGCTGGCTCGAACACCGACACCCGAGAAGAGCCGCGCGCTGCAGCGCCATCGGCGGCTGCTGCGTCTGCACGAGATCCCCCGCCCCCACGGCGTGGGGTATCCGGGCCGCGCCCTGCTGCGCCTGTCGTGCGACCTGGCCACCGGCTCGGCCGGCGTGCTGTGGATGCTCGCGAGTCTTCGTGACGGTCAGCGGTTGGCGCTGCCGTTCCTCGACCTCCCCCCGGTCGACTCCGCCCGACACCGGGCGCCGAGCCCCGGGGGGAGGTGACATCAATGGGATACCTGCTTTCTCTGCAGACGCTCGAGCGCGGTGAGACCGAGCGCAGCGAGGTCTTCGCCAGCTCCTGGAGCACGTCGATCTGCTACAGCAGCACGTCGACCGGCCTCTGCCGCTAGGCGGTGGCACTCGACCGGTGCGGGTGGGACCAGGGGGCGGGGGCTCCTGCCCGCACCGCCGTCCGCTCCCGTGGGGAGGCTGGGCGGAAGCCGCCCCCAATTGCGGCGTCCGCCCAGCATCGGTGCAGACCCGAACTGACACCGAGAGCGAGACGGGGAGCGCGAGCCCCACGCGAGCGCGAACGTCTCGCTCCTGCCGACGCTAATCGCCCCCGTCGCCGCAGATTCCGCGCCGACGGCGTGCTTTCTCGCGCCATACCTCGTCGGCCGCCGTGAACAAGCGGATAAGTGCCGCGGGGCCTCGACGAAGTCGCCGTGTTTTCTCGTCTGAAAAGACGACGGCTCCCCGGGACCGCCCCGTCCGACCGATTTCATCGACCCCGAACACCATGTTCGGCTCGAACGCAACCCACCCCCCAAGAATCGAACCTGGGAGCAAGCTGGATGAATCGAGGGACCCGCGAGAGCGGTCTTCGGTTCACACTCGCGAAAGGGACACATCATGGGATTCTTCGGATTTCTTCTTCTCGGCCTGCTGGCCGGCGCCATCGCCAAGCTCATCCTCCCCGGCAAGCAGGGCGGCGGCTGGCTCATCACGCTGCTCCTCGGCGTCGTGGGCGCACTGCTCGGCGGTTTCCTGGGTGGCCTGATCTTCAACGCGCCCCTGCAGGACTTCTTCTCGATTCAGACCTGGCTGCTGGCCATCGGCGGCTCGATCATCGTGCTGCTCATCTACGGCTTCATCACCAGCCGCCGCTCCGCGCGCTGAGGTGAAACGAAGGGCCCGGGGCGGTGGAACCGCGCCCCGGGCCCTTCTGCGTGCGCTTAGATCCGCTTTACTGTCCGGATGCCGAACACCCGACGCAGCCCCTTCGTCATCGCGCTGGTGATCGGGGTGGTGCTGGCGGTGATCTGCGTGTGGCCGCAGGCCGTCGGCCTGCACCGGCTCCCCCTCGTGTCGAATGCGATCCCGTTCCGCGGCATCCTGGCCCTCGCTCTCGGTGCTCTTGCGCTCGTGGCCACCGTGGTGGCGGTGCTGCGGCGACGATGGAGCGTGGCAGCGGCCCTCGCGATCGCGCTCGCCGCGGCGACCGTCGGTCACGGCACCGTCCTGCTCGCGCGGGGCGGAGGCAGTGCGATCGCCGAGGGTGATCTGACCGTCGTCGCGTGGAACACCTACGGCGGCGGCGCGTCGCCCGAGAGCATCGCGCGGCTGGTGCGCGAGACGGGGGCCGACGTGGTGAGCCTGCCCGAGACCGATGCGATCGCGGCGGCTGCGGTGGTCGGCATCCTGGCTCGGGACGGCATCGAGATGACGCACGACACCGTCGTGTCGGAGCCGGGCGATGATCCCGTGCCGACCTCGATCCTGATCGCGACCTCGCTCGGCCCGTACGAGCGCGACGCGTCGGCGGGATCGACTCCCGGCGTACCGAGCGGCGTGTGGCGGCCGAGCGATGGCGACGGCCCCGTGCTGGTGGCCGCTCACCCCCTGCCCCCGTTGCCGCGGATCATGACCGAGTGGGTCGACGGGCTGCAGTGGGTCGCCGCGCGATGCGCGGATCCCGACGTCATCGTGGCGGGGGACCTGAACGCGACGCTGGACCACTTCTCGGGGCTGGGTCGCGACGGAGGGGTGATCGGCGGATGCCGCGACGCCGCCGCCGATCGGGGTGCCGCGGCCGTGGGCACCTGGCCCGTGCGGTTGCCAGCCGCGCTCGCCGCACCGATCGACCACGTGCTCACCGGTGGCGACTGGGAGGCACGCGGATTCGCGGTCGTCACCGGCTTCGACGACGCCGGGAGCGACCACCGCCCGGTCGTGGCGTCGGTGTCGCGTCGGTGAGGGATCTTCCGCCGCGGGATCGTCGACCCTAGGTTGGTCGGACGATCGATCACGGAGGGGACGTTCATGTCGGAGAAGCGCCGCGTCGAAGAGGCCTACGCCCGGGCCGAGCAGCAGGCGGAGCGAGCCGAACAGGCCAGCGCCACCGACGACTCGTCGATCGAGGTCGACGAGTCGCTCGAGGAGTCGGAAGAGCCGAACTAGGGGGCGCGGCGAACGTCCGCGGCGGGCGACGGCGGGTTCTGGCCGCGGGAGGCGGGTGCGCGCTCCGGGGCGGGGGAGTCGGGTGCGCCGATCGCGGTGATCCGGCGATTGTGCGCGGCGATGGCGACCACGTAGGGCACCCAGATGAGGACGATGATCGCGCCGCCGGCGACGAGGGCCGCGGCCCACGGCTCGGTCTCGACGAGCCGAGGCATCATGCCGACCCCGAAGACCGTCAGCCCGATTCCCACGGCGCGCGACGCGACGGCTCGACGGGGCGCCTTTCGCGGGTTCGCCCAGTACGACACACGCTCCCGCGGGTACGCACCCAGGGTCAGGTGGATCGACCACCACCACAGCGCGGCTCCGACGACCGCGAAGGCGGCCCACCACCATTCGCTCACCATGACTCCAGCCGAACACGGATGCCACGGGAGGTCAACGTCCCGGCCTACTCCAGGGTCGGCGGCAGGACGTAGACGATGTCGGCGCCGTCGCGCTCGTGCTCGACGAAACCGAGGCGGGCGAGAACGGCGTGCGAAGGATCGTCGTCGGCGGACACGCAGGCGTACAGCGGGCGCTCCGGTTCGCGCACGGTGAGCAGACGCAGCGCCTCGGTGGCGGCGTCGTCGCCCGTGTGCGGCGACACCGCGAGCAGGATCTCGCGGTCGTCGTCGACGTCGAGTGCGGCGGCGACGCCCACGACCGCGGCGTCTTCGACGATGGCGTGCACGCTCGTGCCCTCGCCGTCGACCCACCGGTCGAACGAGGCGCGGTCGTCGATCGACACCCGTGGCCACGTCGAGGTACTGTCGCGGAGCGCCGCGAAGGCGGCATCCCGATCCTCGTCACGAAGGTCGCGCAGCTCGATGTGGGGCATGGCGCCACGCTAGCGAAGGGTTGTCTGCGCCCCGCCGGCCTTGCGCCGTCAGGCGAAGCCGTGCAGGGCGAGGAACGTCCAGGTGGCGCCGTTCGCGTCACGCGCCGAGACCTGCCCGCGCAGGTGTCGGAACAGGGCGCCGCGGGTGTCCCCGTCGATGCTCGTCCAGCCGTCGAGATTGCGGCGCAGCACCAGCTCGGTCTGCGCGAGGGCCTTCGCGAAGACGATATTGCGCGAACCGGCCACCACGACGGCATACAGAGCGAGCACGGCCCTCACATACGACGCCGACGATTCCGCGTCGCGCATGGCGTCGACGTGCCGCACGGCGGTGTCCATGTCGGTGGCGGTGAGGCGGGGGAGGCCCACCCGCATCGCCCCCGCGATGGTGTGCGCGGCGTACTCCCGCATGTCGGTCCGCGCGCGGTCGGTCAGCTGCGAGACGCGGGTGTACCGGTTGGCGGCGACGTCCACGAGGCCGATGCGCTCGAGTTTCTGCAGGGCCTCGCGCACGGGGGTGCGGGAGATGCCCATGAGTTCCGCCAACTCGACGTCGCGCAAACGATCACCGGGCTGCAGGCGCCCGTCGACGATCGCCTCGCCGAGGGCGGAGTACGCCTCCTCGACGAGCGCAGAAGCGCGTCTCCGGGTGTCCATCACGCGGATCATACGACTCCCGGTTATCACAGAACATCGCCATAACTCCCTGATTCTTCGTTTTCTTGTCGCGCAGAGGCTCGCGCGACCGGTAATGTCATCACGTCACGCCTCGCGTGGCATATCCGGGGGGATCCGTCGACGCCCGGGCTTTGAGCACTGCTCAGCCCGGGCGTCGTATGGGCTCCGGAGCGATTCCTCCCGCGCACCGCCCGTCGCGCCGCCAGCGCGCGCCGGGCCGGCGGACGAACCACAGAGGGACACCACCCCGGCGATCGACGCAACGTTTGTGTCACAGCCCTGTGCGCCGAGTGATCCGGCCCGTTACCGTGGGGGCACAGTCCGGCGCGCACGGTGCCGGCTCAAGCGGAAAACGGCATGACGATGAGCACGCAGGGCACGGTCAAGTGGTTCAACTCGGAAAAGGGCTTTGGCTTCATCGCCCCCGATGACGGCGGTCAGGACGTCTTCGCGCACTACAGCGCGATCCAGTCGGGCGGCTACCGCTCGCTCGAAGAGAACCAGCGCGTCGAGTTCGAGGTCGCCCAGGGTCCCAAGGGCCTTCAGGCCGAGGACATCCGCGTCATCTGATCTTCTCGGGTACGTCCCGGATCGGCCCCGGCCGCGCTCGCGTCCCTCGACGATCGTGCGCGGCCGGGGTCTTCACTGTTCGTGGCGCACCAGATCGACGCCCGCGGAGGCGAACTGCCGGATCGTGGCGTGCGGCAGGAACGCCCGCGTCAGAGCGGCACCGATGCGCGCGAGGTCGGCCTCGTCGCGGTAGAGGAGCGAGAGCGTCTCGTACCGCGGGTGGAACTTCTGCTTGAAGCGGTGCAGCGAGGCGAACCCGTACACGGGCTCCAGCATGCTCGCCATGCGCGTCTGCAGGTCGACGATGGCCCCGGCGTCGGCGGGGTACTCGTGCGCCAGCGGCGCGCCGGACAGCGACATCACGGCCGCCCCCTCCGTGGAGAACTGCTGCGCCGACGAGCCGATCAGGTACTCCATCACCGGCCCGAACCCGCCGTCGCGTCGGCGCATGAGATCGAGCGTCCACCCGCGCACCGCCCCATCGCCGTAGATCGGCAGCCACGACAGGAAGCCGTCGACGTCGCCGTGCGGCGAGACGGCGAGGGCGATGCGGACCTCGGGGTCGGCCGCCTCGTGCAGGGTGCCGAGCGTGAACCCCATCTCGGGCAGGTCCTTCTCGTCGACCCAGCTCTCGGAGATGGCGCGCAGCTGTTGACGCACGCCCCAGGTCTCGTCGGCGAGGCGCGAGAGACGGAACGTCATCCCCTCGCGCTGTGCGCGGTTGAGCGACGTACGCACGTCGCCCCAGGCCTTGCCGGTGAAGGCCAGACCCGGCAGGTCGACGACGGTGTCGTCGGCCACCACGATGCTGCGCCAGTCCGAGGGCACCGCCGCACGCGTCGCGTCGTCGGCGCTGAAGAAGCAGGGCGCGAGCCCGGCGGCTTCGGCGCTCTCGATGAACGCCCGCGCGGTGGCGGCCCGCGTCTCGACCGGACCGAGCGGATCGGCCAGGGCGAGCGCCACGCCCGAGCGACGCTGGTACGCGACGATCCCCCGGCCGAATCGCGCGTACGACATCCCCTCCCACGTGGTCATCCACGACAGGGTCCCGCCGCCCGAGGCCCGCAGTTCGGTCTTGACGTCTTCGACCCCGGGGGTGGGCGCGTCGCCGAGGGCCGCGCGCGGGCGGGCGCGGAAAGCCGCGCGGACGAGCACGAAGTACGCCGCCGCCAGGATCCACAGCGTCGACGAGGCGAGGATGCTGGTGAGGTCGGCATCCAGGTCGGCTTCGAGCTCGGTCACGCCCACGAGCAGGGCGAGGAGCAGCGTGAGCAGAACGAGCACGAGGTTCAGGGCGCTGTAGGTCAGGAGCACGATCCACGCCCAGCGCCGACCGCGGTGGAGCGCCAGGGCGACGACGAGCACGAGCACGGTGTTGACGGCGACGTCGAGCCACGAGCCGTCGGCGGGGCCCGACGAGCCGAACGGGCCCGTCATGGGAGCGACGTAGCCGATGATCTCCATCGCCCCGAGGGTGCACACCAGAGCGAACGCGATCAGTCGCTGCTCGCGCACACTCACGCGTTGCGGGCGCAGGGAGCGGTCGACGCCCAGCACCAGCGTGGCGGCGAACACGTGCTGCAGGTCGGACAACGTTCCCCAGTACAGGAATGTCACCGACAGGACGGCGATCAGCGTCGTGCCGGCCCGCAGGCGCCAGGGTGAGGGCAGGACCCCGACGGCGGCCGCGAGGCAGGCGACGATGCCGCCGGAGGGTCCCACGCCGAGGGCCATCGCCTGCTCCTGGGCCCACGCCCACGGGAGCAGGGCGGCGCCCCACAGGAACGCGGCCGCGGCGAGAACGGAGAAGAGCTGCCCGGCTCCGAAGTAGGCCAGTGCCACGCGACTGCCCCGACGGAACTCCAGCAGCGCCATGCCGGCCAGACCCGGAACGACGAGCGCGTAGACCCAGGGGGCGCCGACGAAGAACGAGCCGGTGAGCGGCGTCCACCAGCGGCCCGCCTCGAGCGCCGGGAGGCCGTAGGCCACGCTCGGGAACAGGGGAGACGCCGTGAACGGCTGCCACAGTGCACCCACCGCGACGCCGACGAGGATCAGGATGCCGACGAGTGCGAGCGTGGCCGGGATGCGGCGCGCGACCGCGCTCACGCGGCGGGTCGTGGTGTTCTCCCTCATGCCGCTAAAGATAGGGCACGGCCGCTCTCGGCCTCTCGCTCAGAGCTCGGCCGAGGAGACGGCGTGCCAGGCGGCGCGCGCGTTGGCCAGGGCGACGACCGCGTCGGTGGCCGCCCGGGCCGCTGCCAACTCGCGACGCGCGGTCTCGAGGCGCAGTCGGGCGTCGATGGCCAGAACGCCCTCGCGCGCGTCGGCCGCGGCGAGGGCGGCACGCGCGCACGCGAGAGTGCCGGGCAGGGCCGTGCGGGCGACCTCGAGCCGATGCCGGGTGCTCGGTGCCTCGCCGAGGGCGTCGTCGCGCACCTCGCGCACCCGCGCCACGGTTTCGACGGCGGTGCGCGGGCGACGGGGAGCGTGGGCGGCCGCGTCGTCGAGGTCGCGGACCGCGGAGAGCAGACGCGCCTGCGCGCCGGGCGCGCACGCGTCGGCGCGGGCGGTCGCGAGCTCGATCGCCGCGCCCAGTTCGGCGCGGGCCGCGGCCAGCTCGGCGGTGACGTTGTCGGCGGCCTGCAGGGCGATGCGGTGGGAATCCTCCACGGCACGCAGGTGGCGTCCGGCCCGGCGGGTGGCGTCGGTCGAGCGGTGCAGGTGCATCATCACGGTTGCGACATCGGCGTCGCGTGCCGCAGCGCGGTCGATCTCGGTATCGGCCTCGATCAGTGCGGCATGGCCGGCCCGCGCCGAGAGGGCGGCGTCGCGCCAATCGTCGGAGTCGAAGCGGTCGCCCAGTGCCGCGAGCAGCGGGGCCGGATCGCCCGCCGAGGTCACGGCCTCGTCGCGGCGCCGACGTGCGGCTGCGACGAGCGCGGCCGGGGTGCGCTGCGCCGTCGACCAGGCGGCGAGCTGCGTGCGCGTCGCCTCGACGCGGGCGAGCTGCGACACGAGCCCGGCGCGCAGCCGCTCGGCCTCGACACGTCGTCGCGCGGGGACGACGGCACCCCGTCGCAGCGACGAGACGTCGGAGAACCCGCGGTCGCGAGCGCGTTGGGCGGCGGTGTACGCCCGACGCAGATCTGCCGGGGCATCGCTCGCGGGCAGGGCGTCGGCCGCTTCGAACGCGATGTCGAGGGAGTTGACCGCATCATCGAGGTCGAGCAGGGCGGCCTCGGCGGCGGTGACGGCCTCGGCCGCCGCGGCCTGCGCGCGTGGCGAGCGGTGACGCACCCGAACGACCAGCACGACGATCGCCGCGACGAGCAGACCGCCGGTGAGCGCGATCGCCGCGGGGATCGCCCAGGCGACGTCAGTCACGGTCGGCGGGGGCGTCGTCGACGAGCAGCAGGGCCCGCAACTGGTCGACGTCGTCGACGGCGGCCTGCGCGCCCTCGGACTCGTGCGGCCAGCTGAACCCCCAGCGCACGAAGATCACGGGCACCTCGGCATCCCGACCGCCCTCGACGTCGTGGTGACGATCGCCGATCAGCACGGGGCGCGAGACGTCGACACCCTGCGCCTCCAGTCGCCGCAGGGCCTCGCGGACGATGTCGGACTTCGTGCTCAGGGTGCGTTCGTCGAGCGACGCCCCGACCACGGCCTCGAGGTCGGGGGCGAGACCGAAGTGGTCCATCAGGGCCACGACCTGCACCTCGGGCTTCGAGCTGGCCGTCGACTGCGGCACACCGGCGGCGTGCAGGTCGTGCACGATCTCACCGACGCCGGGATACAGCCGCGCGCTGACGGTGTAGCCCTCGCTGCGATTGAGGCCGCGATAGAACGTGACGGCCTCGGTGGCCTGCTCGGGCGTCATCCCGACGTTCACCTGGAAGGACTCGAACATGGGCGGCCCGATCCAGTGCGACAGTTCTCCCCGCGTCGGCGGAGTGCGTCCGAAATGCTCGAGGGTGATCGTCAGGCGACGGAGGATCCCCTCGGACGCGTCGACGAGAGTGCCGTCGACGTCCCACAGGACACACGAGAAGGGGGAGCGTACGGGCATGCTCCCACGCTACCGGCGCGGCATCGGCCCGGCTCGCTGCCCACGCGTGGAGTGCGTCAGAACAGGCGCGGCGCCCCCGACTGCACGCCCTTCATCTCGTCGTAGTCGAGGGTGAGGCAGCGGATGCCGCGGTCGGTGGCGAGCACGCGGGCCTGGGGCTTGATCTCTTGGGCCGCGAAGATGCCGGTGACCGGAGCGAGCAGGGGGTCGCGGTTGAGCAGCTCGAGGTAGCGCGTGAGCTGTTCGACACCGTCGATGTCGCCGCGGCGCTTGACCTCGATCGCGACGGTGCCGCCGGCGTCGTCGCGCAGCAGCAGGTCGACCGGACCGATCGCCGTGGGGTACTCGCGACGCACGAGTCGCAGGCCCTCGCCGACGACCGAGACCTGCTCGGCCAGCAGACGTTGCAGGTCGGCTTCGACGCCGTCCTTGATGAGGCCGGGGTCGACGCCGAGCTCGTGCGAGGAATCGTGGACGACCTCGTGGATGCGCACCAGCAGCGCATCGCCCGTCTTGGCGTGGGTGACACGCCACCGCTCGATCACGCCGTCTTCGACGTCGGCCTCATCGGGCTGCTCGAGCGTGAGACTGCACGGCGGGCTCATCCAGTTGAGCGGCTTGTACGAGCCGCCGTCGGAGTGCACGAGCAGGCTGCCGTCGCCCTTGTGCACGAGCAGGCGGGTGGCGAGGGGGAGATGCGCGTTGAGTCGGCCGGTGTAATCGACGGAGCAACGGGCGATGACGAGACGCACCCGTCGAGCCTAATCGCGCTCGTGGCGCGGACCCTCGGTGACGTGCCATTTCGGGTTCGAGGCGAACTCCTCGATCAAGGGCAGGTGCACAACCCTGCCGATGTCGGCGGGCGCCGGAGTCACACCGCTCTCCCACGCCAACAAGTACGAGGTGCCGTCCAATTCGAGCCCGCCCAGGTCGGCCAATGTCTTGCGGTCCCGGGGTGCGTAGCGTCGCAGATAGGACTCGCTGCCGACGCGCGGATCCGTCAGGAGCTTTCGGCCGGTGAACACGCTGGGCGTGAGAGACGTGCCGATCACGCGGGTGACGACGGCGCCCCACTCCCGGGTGAAGTCGTCGACGGTGTGGATGCCGTGCTCCCGGGCGAACCGGACGGCGATGGCATGCAGCGTGTGGTGCTTGCTAAGGACATGCCCGTCGACGCGGAACGTACTGCGGTCGCCCGCCAGCGTCTTGCGCTCGACTTTCTGCTCGAAGAGCGCTTGTGCCTCGGCGGCCTCCGCGGGGATGCGACGGGCGATGTCGGCGACGGCGGCGCGCACGAGTTCCTGCACGTCGGGCGGGAGCGGCCAGCGCTCGTCGAACTGCTCGTATCGATGCGAGGCGCGACGATGCAGTTGCGTCAGATACTCGCGCGAGGCGGGTTCTCGCTCAGCGCGGCTCATCGCCTCGAACACCTCCCGCGTCGTGAGGGATTCGTGGATATCGAAGGCCTCTTGGAGCTCCAGTACTTCGCGCTGTCTCTCATTGGCCAGGGTCAGGCGTTCCTGCGTCTCGAGGCGGCGGGCCTCGCTGTCGCGCTGGGACTGCTCGAATTCGGCCTGTCGCTGCTGCGATGCCCGTTGCACCCAGTTCTTGATCGACCACGCGATGGGCGCCAGAACCACGGCGACGAAGATGCCGCCGAGATCGAACGAGAAGAACTCCATCGGTTGCCGTTCCTTCCCCACGTCAACGCGTCCCGGTGGTTCCGAGGTCGCCCGACGCTCCGGCGCTCAGACTATTCGGATGCGCGGATCGGTCTCGACGCCGCCGCCGTTGTCCCTCCCGATTCCTCCCGCCCGGGGTGGAGCACGTCTGCCGGAGCCCGTCAGCGGCGCGCTTCTTCTGCTTCGGCCTTCGCGACGACGAGGGGCTTGGCCGCCCCCGAGAAGAGACCGGATGCCACGATCAGCGCCACCACGATGAGCAGCGTGTTGAGCAGCCCGATGTGGTCGCCGATCCATCCGAGGATCGGGGGACCGCAGAGGAACGCGACGTACCCGATGGTCGCCGCGGCGGCCACGCGCGAGGCGGCCTTGGCGGGGTCGTCGGCGGCGGCCGACATGCCGATCGGGAAGCCGAGGGAGGCACCGAGACCCCACAGTGCCGCGCCCACGAACACCCACGGGCCGAACGGCGCGAGGATGAACAGCAGCAGGCCCGCGGCCGCGGTGGCCGCCAGCACCCGCAGCACCAGCACGCGACCGAGACGATCGACCACCGGTCCGCCGGCGATGCGTCCGACGGTCATCGCGACCGAGAAGACCGCGAGCACGGCGGGGCCGGCCTCTTCGGGTGCTCCGTGACCGTAGACGACGGCCGAGGGGAGCCAGTCGTTCGCGCTGCCCTCGGCGAACGCCATGCCCAGCATGATGACGCCGAGCGTGTACGTGCGCGGCTCGCGCCAGGCCTGCAGCGAGACCGCGAGGCGCTCGCGCCAGTGAGCGCGCTCCTCGGCGACGGGGGCGTCCATCGCGACCTCGGCGCGGGGGACGTTGGCGACCGAGACGAACGCCACCACGACGATGACCACGCCCATGGCCACGCAGTGCGCGACGACCGGGATGTCGAAGCGCACGGCGACGAAGCCGAGGGCGGCGCCGATCACCGTTCCGAAGCTGAAGAAGGCGTGCAGCAGGGGCATGATCGTGCGGCCCGTGGCCTTTTCGAGGGCGGCGCCCTCGACGTTCATCATCACGTCGACGGCGCCGTTGCCGAACCCGAACAGGGCGAGGCCCACGAGCGCGACGGCGAAGAGCTGCAGGGAGTCGGTGCCGAAGCCGATGATGGCCAGGCCCACGCCCACGAGCACCAGCGCGACGAGCATTCCCGTGCGGGCGCCGATGCGGGCCATGACGGCGGGGGCGATGGAGAGTCCGATGATGGATGCCACGCCCATGCCGAGCAGCAGGAGCCCGACGCCGGAGTTCTCGATGCCGAGCGACTCGCGGATCGCCGGCACGCGGGAGGCCCAGGTCGAGATGCTGAGTCCGCTCGCGAGGAAGATGGCGCAGATCGCGACGTGCCAACGCACGAGTTGGGACCGGGTCAGCGTGGAATGCATGGCGCCACTGTACCGAATCGATTCGACGTCGATCGAATCGATTCGGAAGCGCGCGTGTCGCGGGTTACGATCGGCCAGTGAGCACCCGACGCGCCACCATCAGCGACGTCGCCCGCGAGGCGGGCGTCTCGCCGTCGACCGCCTCGGTGGTCTTCAGTGGCAAGACCCCCACCTCGGAGGCCACCCGGGCACGCGTGCTCGCCGCGGCGCAGAGTCTCGGCTACACCGGGCCCGACCCGCGCGCGGCCTCTTTGCGGCGCGGACGGTCGGGCATCGTCGGCGTCGTCTTCGACCAGCACCTCGGAACCGCCTTCCTCGACCCGGTGACGACGCACATGATGGACGGCCTCGCCGACGGGGTCTCGCGCCTGGGTGCGGCGTTGCTGCTGCTGCGCGACGACGGTGAGACGGTGAGTGAGCCGTCGCTCCACACCGCGCCCATCGACGCCGCCGTGCTGATCGGGTGCAGCCCCCGCATGCGCGACTCGCTCGAGATCGTCCGCGGACGCGGCATCCCGGTCGTCGTCGTCGAGGGCGACGCCGGCGAGGGGATCCCGCGCGTGCTGCTCGACAACACCGAGGCGCAGTCCGCCGCCGCCGAACACCTGGCCGGCCTCGGGCACCGCGACGTCGTTCTCGTCACCCTGCCGATCGACACGTCGCGGCGGCGGGGCTGGATCGCGTCCGACGAGGTCGTGCGCGTCGACGTCACCGCCGATCGACTGGCCGGGGCCCGTCGTGTGTTCCCCGACGCGCCCGCGCTGGCCGCGGCCACCAGCTCGATCGACGAGGGCGCGATCGCCGGACGCACGCTTTTCGCCGACCCCGCCAAGCGCCCCACCGCGGTGATCGCGCAGAGCGACCTGCTGGCGGCCGGGGTCATCCGCGCCGCCGAAGAGGCGGGCCTCCGGGTTCCCGACGACGTCAGCGTGACGGGGTTCGACGGCGTCGTCGTCGACGGCCTGGCGCCGCACGTCCTCACGACGCTGGTGCAGCCGGCCACCGCCAAGGGCCGCGCGGCCGGCGAGGCCGTCGCCGCGATGCTCGAGGATGCCGTGCCCTCGGGTCTGCGGTTGTCGTGCACGTTCCGCGAGGGCACGACGACCGCGCCGCCGCGTACCACATGAGGTCGCGGGCAGCGACGAGTCTCATGCTCCGCATAGAATAGTCACGACACCCCGAGAGCCCGGGCACTCCGCCCGTCGACACCCGAGGAGGCCCGACCATGCTGATATTCCTCGGCGCCTTCGCGGCTCTCCCGCTCCTGCTCCCGTGGCTCGTCTCACGCATCGGAGCTCGGGCGTTCTACGTCGCGGCGGTGCTTCCGGCACTCGCCTTCGCCTTCGCCATCGTGCAGGCCGCGTCGGTCTTCGGCGGAGACATTCCGTTCGAGGAATACCAGTGGATTCCCGCGCTGGGCGTCTCGCTCTCGATGCGCATGGACGTGCTGGGCTGGCTGCTCACCCTCGTCGTCACGGGCGTCGGCGCGCTCGTCATGCTCTACTGCCGCTGGTACTTCCGCGGCAAGACGCAGGGCGTCGGGCAGTTCTCGGCCGTGCTGCTGGCCTTCGCCGGCGCGATGTACGGCCTCGTGCTCACCGACGACATCGTCGTGCTCGTCATGCTGTGGGAAGCCACGAGCGTGCTGTCGTACCTGCTCATCGGCTACTACCACGGTCGTGCGGCGAGTCGCCGTGCCGCTCTCCAGGCGCTGCTCGTGACGACCCTCGGCGGTTTGGTCATGCTGATCGGCGTGGTGCTGCTGGTGGTGCAGGCGGGCACCTCGAGCCTGTCGGCGATCCTCGCCGATCCCCCCGTGGGGACGGTCGTCGACATCGCCGTGCTGCTGCTGCTCGTGGGCGCGCTGAGCAAATCGGCCATCTTCCCCTTCCACTTCTGGCTCCCCGGCGCCATGGCCGCTCCCACCCCGGTGAGCGCCTACCTCCACGCCGCCGCCATGGTGAAGGCCGGCATCTACCTCATCGCGCGGCTCGCCCCCGGCTTCGCCGACACCCCGTTCTGGCGCCCGACGCTGATCACCCTCGGTGTCTTCACCATGCTGCTGGGCGGTTTCCAGGCGCTGCGCGAACGCGACCTGAAGCGCATCCTGGCCTTCGGTACGGTCAGCCAGCTCGGCTTCCTCACCGTCATGCTGGGCTACGGAACGCGCGATGCCGCCCTCGCGGGCGTCGCCCTGCTGCTCAGCCACGCTCTGTTCAAGTCGTGCCTGTTCCTCGTGGTCGGCGTCATCGACCGTCAGCTCTCCACGCGTGACATCGGCGAGCTCTCGGGTGTCGGACGCCAGGCCCCGGTCATGGCCACGGCCTCGTTCATCGCGATCGCGTCGATGGCCGGCGTCATCCCCACGTTGGGCTTCGTCGCGAAAGAGACGGCTCTCACCGCCCTGCTGCACGAGGCCGAGGGCGGCGCCGGATGGGGTCTCGTCGCCCTGATCGGCATCGTGCTGGGTTCCGCTCTGACGGCGGCGTACGGCATCCGGTTCCTCTGGGGTGCGTACTGGACCAAGCGCGACGTCGAGAAGACCGAGTGGCCCGACCCGCCCATCGGCTTCCTCTCGGCCCCGGTGCTGCTGTCGGCGGCCTCGCTCGCGCTCGGTTTCCTCGCTCCGATCGTCGACCACTGGCTCGCGCCCTACGCCGACGAGCTGCCCGAGGCGACGGCCGGCGTTCCCGCTCCCGAGTACCCGTACCACCTCGCGCTCTGGCACGGTCTGGAGCCGGCGCTGTTCATCTCGCTGGGCACGCTCGCGCTCGGCGCCGGGGTGTTCTGGGTCGTGCGCAAGACGCAGCTGCACAAGCGCCGCCGCGTGCTGCCGTTCACGGCGAACGACGTCTACAACGCCACCCTGCGCGGCATCGACCACACGTCGGAGTGGGTCACCGCGCGCTTCCAGCGCGGCTCGCTGCCGTTCTACGTGGGCACGATCTTCGTCGTTCTCGTGGTGGCCGAGGGCACCGCGTTGCTCGCATCGAGCGAGTGGCGCGCGCAGCTCGACGCGTGGCAGTCGCCGGCGCAGCTGATCTCGGCGCCCATCATGATCGCCGCGGGCATCCTCGCCGTGCGGGCGCGCAAGCGCTACACCGGCGTCGCGCTCGTGTCGGTCACCGGCCTCGGCATGGTCGTACTCTTCGCCACCAGCGGCGCCCCCGACCTCGCCCTCACGCAGGTGCTCATCGAGACGGTGACCCTGGTCGTGTTCGCGCTCGTGCTGCGGCGTCTGCCGGCCCGCATGGGCGAGCAGAACGAATCGGTCGCCCCCCTTGCGCGCGCCGTGCTCGGCGCCGGGGTGGGTCTCACCATGGCCCTGGTCGCCGTCGTCGCGACCGGCGCGCGGCAAGACCTCCCCATCTCGCTCGAGTGGCCGGCGCTGGCGTACGAGATCGGCCACGGGCGCAACGTCGTCAACGTCGCGCTGGTCGACCTGCGCGGGTGGGACACCATGGGCGAGCTCTCGGTGCTCGTGCTCGCGGCCACGGGCGTGGCATCGCTCGTCTTCATCACCGACCGCAGCGACAACCTGTCGCGGCGCTCGGGCACGGCCCGCAGTCGCACGGGTCTCGGTCGCCGTCGCCCGCTCGTCGAGACCGACAGCGGAGTGCGGGCCCAGCGCGTGGGCGAGACCGATGCTCCGCGGGCCTGGCTCATCTCGGGCTCGAAGGTGCAGCCCGAGAACCGGTCGATCCTGCTCGAGATCATCATCCGGGTGCTCTTCCACTCGATCATGATCGTGTCGCTGTACCTGCTGTTCGCCGGGCACAACCTCCCCGGCGGCGGCTTCGCCGGCGGTCTGGTCGCCGGCATGGGCCTGGTCATGCGCTACATCGCCGGGGGGCGATGGGAGCTCGGCGCCGCCGCCCCCACCGACGCCGGCCGGCTGCTGGGCGCGGGCATGGCGATCGCCGTGCTGTGCGCGCTGGTGCCGATGGCCTTCGGGTTCGCGCCTCTGCAGAGCTTCACGTTCGAGGGCGAGCTGCCGCTCATCGGTCACTGGGAGTTCGTCACCAGCACGATCTTCGACGTGGGCGTCTACCTCGTCGTCATCGGCCTGGTGCTCGATGTGCTGCGCAGCCTCGGCGCCGAGGTCGACCGGCAGTCCCTGCATCCCGAAGACGCGGAGGTGGTGGGCCCGTGACCATCTCTCTCGTCCTCGTCATCGTGATGGCCGTGCTCTTCGCGTGCGGCGTATACGCCATGCTCGAGCGCAGCCTGACCCGCGTGCTCATCGGCTTCCTGCTGCTGGGCAACGCCGCCAATCTGCTGCTGCTCATCGTCATGGGCGCCCCGGGTAGGGCGCCGTTCTACGACGGGCAGACCGACCCCGCCGACATGTCCGACGCGCTGCCGCAGGCGCTGACCCTGACGGCCATCGTCATCACGTTCGGCATCTCGGCGTTCCTGCTCGCGTTGATCTACCGCTCCTGGCAGCTGGGTCAGGCCGACACGGTCATCGACGACGCCGACGATGTGGCTCTTCGCACGCGCACGGCGACCGAGCCCGAAGACGCCATGGACGAAGAGTCGCGTTCCGACGACGACGACGTCACCACCGACTTCGTGGGCGACGTGGCCTCGCCCATCCGGGTGCTGCACCAGGGCGACCTGTCGCAGCTCGTCGACGACGCACCGGTCGACCGCGTCGCCGTGCAGCGCGACGACGACGACGCCCCCACCCCCGACTCCCGCGACCCCCAGGATGGTGATCGCCCGTGAGCGCCCTCGTTCCCCTGCTCGTCGGCATCCCGCTCATCGGCGCCGCGATCAACCTCGTGTTCGGCCGTCGCAAGAAGACGCAGATCGTCGTGTCGGTGGCGTCTCTCACGGCCGTGCTCGTGCTCGGCGCCGTGCTGCTCGTCGAGGTGGACACGAACGGCCCCCTCGCCGTGGCCATCGCCGCGTGGGACATCCCGTTCGGCATCGTGCTGTACGTCGACGTGCTCGCCGCGCTCCTGGTGGTGGTCACCAGCATCGTGCTGCTCGCCGTGCTGCTGTTCTCGATCGGTCAGGGAGCCGCCGACAACGACGAGGACACCCCGGTCTCGATCTTCTACCCGGCCTACCTCATCCTCGGCGCGGGCATCTTCAACGCCTTCATCGCGGGCGACCTGTTCAACCTCTACGTGGGCTTCGAGATCCTGCTGGTCGCCTCGTACGTGCTCATCACCCTCGGCGGTACCGAGTCGCGCATCCGCACGGGGGTCGTCTACATCGTCGTCTCGCTGGTGTCGTCGATCCTGTTCCTCGCCGCGATCGCGATGGTCTACGGCGCGCTCGGCACGGTCAACATGGTGCAGATCAGCGAGCGCATGGCACTGCTGCCGCAGGACACCCAGACGATCCTGCATCTCATGCTGCTTCTCGCGTTCGCCATCAAGGCGGCCGTGTTCCCGCTGTCGTTCTGGCTGCCCGACTCGTACCCCACGGCTCCGGCGCCGGTGACCGCGGTGTTCGCCGGGTTGCTGACCAAGGTGGGCGTCTACGCGATCATCCGCACCGAGACCCAGCTGTTCGTCGACAACGACCTCAACTTCCTGCTGATGATGGTGGCGCTGTCGACGATGATCGTCGGCATCCTGGGCGCCGTCGCGCAGGCCGAGCTCAAACGCATCCTGTCGTTCACGCTGGTGAGCCACATCGGCTACATGATCTTCGGTCTGGCCATCAACACGCCGCTGGCGGTGGGGGCGACGATCTACTACATCGTCCACCACATCATCGTGCAGACCACGCTGTTCCTCGCGGTGGGCCTCATCGAGCGCCGCGCGGGCAGCACCTCGATCCTCAAGGTGAAGGGCCTCATGCGGGCCGCGCCCCTTCTGGCGGTGCTGTACTTCATCCCGGCCATCAACCTCGGCGGTCTGCCGCCCTTCTCGGGCTTCATCGGCAAGTACGCGCTCTTCGACGCGGCGGCCCAGGTGGGGACGCCGGTGATGATGGTGCTGATCGTGGGCGGGATCGCGACATCGATCCTGACGCTCTACGCCCTGATGCGCGCGTGGAACCTGTCGTTCTGGCGCGAGAACGAGGATTCGCCCGAGACGATGGAGCGCGTCGCCTACCTCGGCAACGCCCCCGCCGCGACGATCTCGACCGAGCGTCGCGCGATCCCGCGCATCATGACCTCGGCGACCGTCGGCATGGTGGCCGTCACCCTGGCGCTGACGGTGTTCGCGGGCCCGCTGCTCGACATGTGCCTGCGGGCGGGCGTCACCATCACCGACGGCGTGAGTCTCGTGCAGGTGCGGGAACAGGCGGGTCAGCAATGAGCCCGTCGCGCCGGTCCCAGGTGGGGCTGTTCCTGCACCAGCTGCCGTTCCTGGTGTGGCTGGTCGCCCTGTGGATGCTGCTGTGGGGCCAGTTCACCTGGCTGGCGTTCCTCACCGGTCTGGTGGCGGCCATCTTCGTCACGCGGGTGTTCCGCCTGCCCCCGGTCGAGCTGTCGGGCCGCATCAACCTCTGGTACGGGCTCGTCTTCGTCGTCACCTTCCTCGGCGCGGTCATCCGCGGCTCGCTCATCGTGGCGTGGCAGGTCGTCGATCTCCGGCGGCAGCCGGGGGCCGCGATCATCGCGGTGCCTCTGCGTGTCGACGACGACGTGATCATGGCGCACACCGCCGTCACGGCATCCCTCATTCCCGGCTCGCTCATCGTCGACGTCGACCGCGAGAACCGCACCCTGTTCCTGCACACCATCGGCGTGCGAAGCGATGCGGATGCCGAGCATCAGCGCCGCGTCGTGCTCGGCTGGGAAGCCCGCATCACGCGGGCCGTCGGCTCGAAGGAAGAGCTGCAGGAGCTGCGGGCCAAGATCGCCGAGTCCGATGCCGATGCCCGGCACGGAGCCGAGACCCCGCGCGACGGGAGAACCCTGCTGTGAACCCGCTCGTCGTCGTCATCCTCGCCGTCTTCGCCGCCGCCGCGGTGCTGGCGCTGATCCGCCTCGTGATCGGCCCGTCGATCCTCGACCGCGCCGTGGCCGCCGACGTGCTGCTCACCGAGGTGCTCTGCATCCTGGGTGCCGACATGGTGATCAACAAGCACACCCAGTCGCTGCCCGCGATGCTCATCATCGCCGCGGTCGGCGTGTTCGGCTCGATCGCGGTCGCCCGTTTCGTCGCGCGCAAGGAGAACCCGAGATGACCCTCGACTCCGTTCTCGACACCGTCGCGCTCGTGCTCGTGCTCATCGGCGCGGTGCTGTGCCTGACCGCGACGATCGGCCTGCTGCGCTGGCGCGACGTGCCGACCCGTCTGCACGCGGCCACCAAGCCGCAGGTGCTCGGCGTGCTGCTCATCGTGTCGGCGGTCGCGCTGTCGCTGCGCACGTGGGAGGCCCTCGCCTTCGGCATCCCGATCGTGCTCATCCAATTCGCGACCGCTCCTCTGGCCGCCCACATGGTCGGACGCGCCGCGTACCGCAACCGCACGACCGACGAGAAGAACCTGTACATCGACGAACTGCACCACAGCACCGAGCAGCCCGGAGCGACGGGCGCGCAGTCGCGCCCCGAGAGCTGAGGTCAAACGCCGGCGTCGCGCACGTCTTCACGTGCCTGCGGCGACGGGGTGCCGTCCTGCGGGTCGGGCGTCTCGGTGCGGTGATCGAGTTCGCGCGCCTCGCGCTCTTCGCGGCGGCCTTCGGCCAGGAACGCCAGGCGGTTCAGGCACTCGTGGTTGCGCAGGACGAGCATCGGTTTCCACAGGGCCGCGGGCAGCAGTGACGCTGCGCCCGAGACGGGTTCCTCGAGGATCGTGACCGCGGTGCCGTCGGCGTGCGGACGGGCGTCGATGCGGATCACCCCGCGACCCAGGATGCCGGCCTTCGGCCGCAGCCGCAGCCGGTGCGGCGGAGACCACTCGACGATCTCGGTCTCGTCGTGCATCATGACCGGCCAGATGCCGAGGGAGTGGTGGATGCGCGCGCCCTCGCGCGGCCAGTGCTCGTCGACGTCGCGCATGCGCGCCGCCCCGACGACCCACACGGGGTACAGCCAGCCGTCGGACAGCACGGCGAACAGGTCGTCGGGCGTGCAGCGCATCAGGCGTGTGTTTCGGGCGGCCATGGTGTCCCCTCGGTCGTCGTGACTCGACTTTACGGCGCGGGCGGCTCGGCGGCCTCGGGACTTGACGGGGGGTGGGGAGAGAGCTGTGGAGCCGTCGACGGGGACGGCGAAGCGACCGGGCGTCGAGGAACGCCCGGTCGCTCCGGTGGGCTCAGCGGCCTCGGGGTACCGAGGTCGAGCCCGGCCGAGTCAGCCTGCCGTGATGTCGGTCACCACGCCCTTCGCCAGGCGCAGGCGGCGGCGGGCCCGCCGCGCGACGGCGGAGTCGTGGGTCACCACCACGAGCGTCAGGCCCTCGGCGTTCAGTCCCTCGAGCACCTCGAGGATCTCGTCGCGCATGCTCTCGTCGAGGTTGCCCGTCGGCTCGTCGGCCAGCAGCACCCGGGGCTGCTTGGCGATCGCGCGCGCGATCGCGACGCGCTGCTGCTGCCCGCCCGACAGCTCGCCCGGGCGGTGGTCGCGGCGATCGGCGAGCCCCACGCGTTCCAGGGCCTCGGTCACGCGCCGTCGCCGCTCGTCTCGGTCGAGACCGAGCGGCTGGAGGCCCATGTCGACGTTCTCGGCGGCGGTGAGCGTGGGGATGAGGTTGAAGCCCTGGAACACGAAGCCGATCTCGGCGGCGCGCACGCGACTCAGGTCGGAGTTCGAGGCGCGCGCGATGTCGAGGTCGCCGAGCGTCACCGACCCGGCGGAGGGGCGATCGAGAGCGCCGAGCATCTGCAGCAGCGTCGACTTGCCGCCGCCGGTGGGGCCCTGGATGGTGACGAAGTCGCCCGCGGCGATGTCGAGGTCGACACCGGCCAACGCCTGCACCGTGGTGTCGCGTTGGCGGTAGGTGCGGGTGACGCCCCGCAGGCGGTAGGCGGTCAGGGTATCGGTGGGGGCGGTGAGGGTCATGATGTCTCCTTCGAAAACGGGATTCTGGTCACGCGACCGAGCGGAGGGCGGCGGCGGGGCTGAGGCGTGCGGCACGCCACCCGCCGAAGGCGCCGGCGAGCACGCCGCCCAGCACGGCGATGCCGACGGCCGCCACCACGACCACGGGGGTCACGGGCGCACTGAGCACGATGTCGGTGGCCTGCGCGGCGGCCTGGCCGAAGCCGCCCCCACCGCCGGGACCGCCCTGACCGCCGGGGCCACCCGTGGTGGCGCTCGACGTCACCGAGACGGTGGGCGAGATGACGTTGACCAGCAGGATGCCGCCGAGGCCCAGGATCAGACCCGCGACGCCGCCGATGAGGCCCTGCGCGAACGATTCCCCGGCGACCTGGCGGACGATCCGGCCGTTGGACCAGCCGATGGCCTTGAGGGTGCCGAACTCCCGCGTGCGGCGTGCGACGCCGGAGATCGTGAACAGCACCGCGAGCGACAGAGCCACCAGCAGGACCACGATCGACAGCCAGGTGCCGAGGTTCGAGATGAGCGATGACGCGCTGGACAGCGAGCCCGAGACCGTCGAAGCGAGCTCCGACTGCGAGCTGACGGTGGCGTCGGGCAGCGCGGTCGAGACCTCGCTCTGCACAGTGTCGATGGCATCCGCGGAATCGGCCTGCACGTAGACGGTCGAGACCACGTCGCCGACGCCCGCGAGACTCTGGGCGACGTCGAGCGGCAGGTACACGTTCGCCGCGGTGTCGGCATCGGACGACGCCGAGGCCACGACGCCGACGATCTGCATCGTCGTTCCGCCCAGGTCGATCGTTCCGCCCACGGCCAGCCCGGCGCTCGCCGCGTACGTGGCGTCGATCACGGCGACGTCGGTGCCGGCGTCGGCAGCGGTGAGGCCCCGGCCGTCGGTGACCGTCACCGACGACAGCGGACCGACGGTGGCGGCGGGGTCGACGCCCAGCACGCTGAACGAGTCGACGCCGAACGCACTCCCGCCGTCGCCGCCGGGGCCGCCGGACGGCGGCTGGCCCGCGCTGCCGCCCATGCCGCCTCCGGTGCCCGTGCCCGCGTCGGTGGTGGCGCTGCGGTCGGGCATCTGACCCGAGAACGTCGTGTTCGTCAGGGCCAGGGCCCCGGTGGCGGCGGACACGCCGTCGAGACCGGTGACGGTGGTGACGGTCGAGGCGTCGAGGGTCGCGCGCATCCTGTCGGTCATGAGGCGCGACTGGCTGAGGGTGGTCGTGCCGTCTTGCGTCGAGCCGGCGTCGGCGCCGAAGTCGAACCGCGGCCCGCCCCCGTCCTCGCTGGGCTGGGCCTGCGCGCCGGTGACGGTGAGGTCGGTGCCGACCCCGTACACCGACGAGAGGGCCTGCGACTGCGCGTCGCGCACGCCCGCCGAGAGCGCGTTGACGATGATGACGAGCGCGATGGCGATCGCGAGTCCGACCGCGACGATCACGGTCTGTTTGGTGCGGCCGGCGAGTTCGCGCCGCAGGTAGGTGCCGTACATGTCTCTCCTCTCGGACGCGGGGTGCGGCCGTGTTCCCGAAGGTAGGAACGACGCCCTCACCGTTCCCTCACCGTTGCTATGAAGCGGGTATGTCGCGTGACTCCGGGGCCCGTGAGGCTGCATGCTGGCTCTCGTGACCTCCCGCCCCGCACCCCTGGCCCGCCCCGACGGCTCTCCCATCCGCGCCGTCGTGGTCGACGACGAAGCGAACCTCAGCGAGCTGCTGCGCATGGCGCTGCAGAACGAGGGCTGGGACGTGCGCACGGCCGCGAACGGGCAGGAGGCGTGGGGCGTCATCCGCGAGTTCTCGCCCGATCTGCTCGTGCTCGACATCATGATGCCGGGCGTCGACGGCAGGGAACTGCTGTCGCGCCTGCGCGCGGCCGGCAACGACGCCCCGGTTCTGTTCCTCACGGCGAAGGACGCGGTGGAGGACCGCATCGCGGGGATCTCGGCCGGGGCCGACGACTACGTCACCAAGCCCTTCAACCTCGAGGAGGTCATCGTGCGTCTGCGCGGGATGGCCCGGCGCCACGTCGCCGCCGTCGCCGACGCCGACCCGCGGCTGCGCGTGGGCGACCTGTCGCTCGATGAGGAGTCCTACGAGGTCGAGCGCGGCGGCATCCCGATCAAGCTCACCGCGAGGGAGTTCGAGCTGCTGCGCTACCTCATGCAGAATCCGCGGCGGGTGCTGAGCAAGGCGCAGATCCTCGACCAGGTGTGGAGCTACGACTTCGGCGGCAACGGCAGCGTGGTGGAGATCTACATCTCGTACCTGCGGAAGAAGATCGACACCCTCGGCGAGCCCCTCATCCACACGGTGCGCGGGGTCGGCTACACGATCAAGACGCCATGACGCAGAGGCGATCGACCCGGCGTCGCTGGACGCTGCGGCGCACGCTCGTGGCGGGGACGAGTGTGCTCGTGGCCCTCGCCTTCGTCGTGATGAGCGTCGCGACGATCCTGTCGCTGCGCTCCTTCGCGTTCGACCGCCTCGACGAACAGGTGCGCGAGGGACTGTCGTTCGCCGCCGGCCGGGGCGGCTTCGACGGGCGGGGCGATGTCGACCGGCCCCCGGGAATGGATGCCGCGAGCCCCGCGCCGCGGGTCGGCACCCTGCTGGTGGTGATCGCCGGCGACGGCTCGGTGCAGACCTCGGAGTACACGCGCGCCGACGGCACCGAGGTCGTGGTGAGCGACGATCAGGTCGCCCAGCTGCGCTCCTCGGTCGCGACCGACCGCACACCGACGACCGTCGACCTGGGGGGAGACCTCGGCGCCTTCCGCATCGCGGCGGCCGAGAACGACGGCACCACGGTCATCGCCGGCAACTCGGAGGCCGACGTGACGGCGACCACGTCGGCGCTGACGGGGATCCTCGTCGCGGTCTCGGCGGTCACCCTGCTCATCGCGGTGCTCACCCTGTCGCTCTTCGTGCGGAGGAGCCTGCGGCCCCTCGACCGGGTCGCCGACGTCGCCCAGCGCGTGTCGACGCTGTCGCTCGACGCGGGGAGCGTCGACATCCCCGACCGGGTCGCCGCGGCCGACACCGACGCCGATACCGAGGTGGGCCGGGTGGGCTCCTCGCTCAACGATCTGCTCGGGCACGTGCAGTCGTCGTTGGCCGCGCGTCAGCACAGCGAGGAGCAGCTGCGGCGGTTCATCGCGGATGCCAGTCACGAACTGCGCACGCCGCTGTCGAGCATCCGCGGCTACGCGCAGCTGTCGCTGGGCGAAGCCGGTCCGATGACCCCGACGCAGGCCCGCTCGTTCGACCGGATCGAGTCGGAGGCCGAGCGCATGGCATCCCTCGTCGACGACCTGTTGCTGCTGGCGCGTCTTGACGCCGGCCAGCCGCTGCGCCGCGAAGAGGTGGAACTGACCCTTCTCGCCGTCGACGCCGTGAGCGACGCGCAAGCGGCGGACGCCACGCACGAGTGGCGCCTCGACGTCACCGACGACCTCATATCGGTGCCCGGCGACGAGAACCGCCTGCGCCAGGTCGTCGCGAACCTGCTGCGCAACGCCCAGACGCACACGCCGGCCGGAACGGTGGTGACGTTGTCGCTCGCACGCGCGGGCGGCGAGGCCGTCTTGCGCGTCGCCGACACCGGCCCGGGGATCGACCCCGGCATCGCGGAGCGGCTGTTCGAGCGCTTCGCCCGCGGCGACGACTCGCGCAACCGCGACGCCGGCAGCACCGGCTTGGGATTGTCGATCGCCCAGGCGATCACGGCGGCGCACGGGGGCTCGATCGCGGTCGAGAGCGCGCCGGGCCGGACGGTGTTCGAGGTGCGGCTGCCTGCGGCGTGAGTCGACCGAATTCGTCGCCGGCGGGCTGTTCCCCGCGACGAATTCTGGAACCTCACGCCGTCGCGCGTCAGCCGATCAGGCTCGGCTGCAGATCCCGCAGCGTGCGGTGATGCGTCATGCGCGTCACGCCGATCGCGGCGAGCAGCACCCCGCCGACCATCCACGCGCCGAGCACGAGCAGGTCGTAGCCGACGCGGCCGACGTCTCCTCCGTACATGACCTGCCGCATGGCATCCACCACGTAACCCATGGGCAGCACGTGGTGCAGCGCCGCGAGGGGAGCGGGGAGGGTCTGCCAGGGGAACGTGCCGCCGGCCGTCACGAGCTGCAGCACCATCAGCACGAGGCCGAGGAACTGTCCCACCGATCCGAGCCACACGTTCAACGCCAGCACGATGGCCGCGTACGTCGCCGAGGCGAAGATCAGGATGCCGAGGGCCGCCCACGGGTTGGCGAACGAGAACTGCAGCGCGACGGCGAGCACCGTGAACAACCCGACCATCTGCAGGGCGCCGAGGCCCGCCGGTGTCAGCCACCCGGCGAGGGTCACGCGCACGGGGGAGCGCAGCGCCGTCACCGCGCGCTTCGACACGGGCTTGACGATGAGGAACAGCGCGTAGATGCCGATCCAGCCGGCCAGGGCGGCGAAGAACGGGGCGAGGCCCGCGCCGTAGTTCTGCGCCTTCGTCACCGCGCTGGTGCCCACGGCGACCGGGTCGGAGATGGCCGAGGCCTGGGCCTGGCGCGTCGTCTGATCGTTGTCGGGGATCTGCTGCACGCCCGAGGCCAGCCCGTCGCGCAGCTGCGTGGCGCCGGTCGCGAGCTGGGCGAGGCCGGCGTCGAGCTGGCCCGCGCCGTCGCGCACCTGCGCGGACCCGTCGCGCAGCGAGGCGGCTCCGGATGCCGCCGAGCCCGCGCCGTCGGCGAGGGCCGAGGCTCCGTCGGCCGCGGTCGCCGCGCCCGAGGCCACGGACGCACTGCCCGAGGCGACCTGTCGGGCGCCATCGTCGAGCTGGTCGATCTGGTTGACGGTGCTTTGGACGCGACCGTTGGCCTCGGTGAGCCGCTGACCCACGGGGTCGAGACGCGACAGGATCTCGTCGATGCGGGCCTGGTCGAGACCGGCGTCGGCGAGGGCCTTCGCGATGTCGGCGCGCGCCTCGGGCAGGCGGGCGGCGGCGTCGGAGGCGACGGAGCCGACCTCGCGCGCGGCGGCGTCGATGCGATCGACACCCCCGGCGACCTGCTGCGCACCGTCGGCCACCTGCGCGGCCCCGTCGCGCAGCTGGGCGGTTCCGTCGCGCAGCCGGCTCGCGCCGCTCGAGAGCTGAGCGGTGCCGTCGGCGAGCTGCGACGAGCCGTCCGCGAGCTGCGACGAGCCCGAGACGAGCTGAGACGAGCCCGACTTCGCCGAGTTCAGACCGTCGACGACCTGCGTCGCCCCGGTCGTGGCATCCACGAGACTGACCCGAACCGTGTGCAGGGCGTCGAGCAGCGTGAGCCCCGCCTCGTCGACGACCTTCTTGGCCACCGACGCCTGGATGCGGGCCACGGCCTGCGTGCCGATGGTCGAGGCGAGGTAGTTGTTGGCGTCGTTGGTGCGCAGCTCGATGTCGGCCTGGCGCGGGGTCGCGCTCGACAGCGACGCGACCGCCTCGGTGAAGTCGGCCGGAAGCGTCACGATGAAGTCGAAGTCGCCCGCCTGCAGCCCGGCGTCGGCGGCGTCGGAGCTGACCCGGTGCCACTCGAACGTGTCGCTGCCGAGCAGTTGATCGGCCGCCTCGTCGCCGAGGTTGCGTTGCTGTCCGTTGACGTCGGCGCCCTGATCGTCGACGACGAGCGCGACGGGGACGCTGGACAGGTTGCCGTAGGGGTCCTGGTTGGCCCAGAGGTACAGGCCGCCGTAGAGGATGGGCACGGCGAGCAGCGCCACCAGGGCGATCACCGACATGCGGGTGGAGGTCAGTCGGCGCAACTCCGCCGCGATCATCTGCGGGATCTTCATCGGACCTGTTCTCCTGCGTTCTCGATCGCGTCGATTGCCGTGCGAGAGGCCTGTCCCGCGATCACGAGCACCGCGTAGCCGCGCTCGGCGAACTCGCGGGCGATGGCCCACCAGGCCGAGGGCTCGCCGCCGTGGCGGTCGGGGGCGACGAGCACCAGCGCCTCGACGTCCTTGCGCAGCGCGGCGAGTTCCAGCAGCAGGCGGATGCGGGCGGCCGGCTCCACGTTGCCGATCGGCAGCCCGGCGATCTCGTCGAGCCCGATGCCCTCCAGCCAGCGTGCGGCGGCGAACGGCGTCGGCGCGTGGCCGGCGAACATCAGTTCCTCGGCGACGACGCCGGTGACCGTCACGTTCGGTTCGGGCTCCGACACGACGGGGGCGTCGACCAGGGCGACCCGGCGGCGCAGGGTCCTGGCATCGGCGTGCCCGTCGACCAGTACCGAACCGCTGTCGATGTTCATGCGGCCGGATGCCACGAGGCCCAGCACCGTGGGACGCTGCTCGGTCTCGGCGACGACCAGGGTCGCGCGCCCGGTCTCGTAGGCGGTCGACGTCGCGGGCAGCGCGCGCTCGGCGCGACCCTTCGCGACCGCGTTCAGGACGATTCTCACTGCGCCTCCAGTTCGGGGTACTGCGCCACCAGGTCGCGTGCTTCTGTCCACGAGAGTCCCGCGATGCCGAGCACGGCGCGCACGGCGATGGACCGGGCGGTGCTCGATCCGGCGTCGACGCGGGCGACCACGGTGCGCCCGGTCTCTTCGAGCAGGCGCGAGAGCGTGGGCGCGGGAAGGTCGGTGCGCAACTCGCCCGACTCCTGGCCGCGACGCACGATCGCGTCGATGCGGCGGCGGAGCGGCGCGAGGGCGGCCGAGGTCTCGGGCAGGTGCGCGTCGTCGAGCGCGAGGGCTGCGGCGGCCTGCACGTGCGCGGCCTCGGCCCACAGCTCGGATGCCAGACGGGCGAGCGCGACGCGGGAATCGGCGTCGTCGACACGATCGGCGATGGCGTTGAAGCGGGCGGCGCCCGCGGCGATGACCTCGCGCACGATGGCGTTGCGGTCGTCGAAGTGTCCGTACAGGGCGCGCCGCGAGAGACCGGCGCGGCGCGCGATCGTGTCGATCGACGCGCGAGGGTCGTGGCCGATGACCGCGGTGGCGGCGTCGACGATACCGGCGCGGTTCTCGACGGCGTCGCGGCGGGTGGAAGTGGTCACGGTGCCTCAGTGTACGCCGAAAGTGCACGGTCGTGTGCAACTTCTTGGCGGCGGCACCCCGCCCCCCGAACACACGAGAGCCCGCGACGTCGAACGCCGCGGGCTCTCGGGAGGACGTGCGGTCAGTCGGTGCCGGAGTCGAACGCGGCGGCTTCGCCCGCGGCATCCGTCGCCTCGGCGAGGCGCTCGCCGGCGGCGTCGAGGGGCGAGGCCGACTCGATGATCTCGTTCGCGCCGCCCGCGGCGACGTCGCCGACGAGCTCGCCGGTCGGACCGCCGAGCAGGCCCATGCTCGCGTACTGCTCGAGGCGGGCGCGCGAGTCGGCGATGTCGAGGTTGCGCATGGTGAGCTGGCCGATGCGGTCGACCGGGCCGAAGGCCGCGTCGCCGACGCGCTCCATCGACAGCTTCTCGGGCGAGTACGACATGCCCGAGGCCACCGTGTCGAGGATCGTGTAGTCCTCGCCGCGGCGCAGGCGCACCGTGACCGAACCGGTGATGGTCGAACCGACCCACTTCTGGATCGACTCGCGCAGCATGAGCGACTGCGGCTCGAGCCACCGGCCCTCGTACATCAGGCGGCCCAGGCGGCGACCCTGCTCGTGGTAGGTCGCGAGGGTGTCCTCGTTCAGGATGCTGTTGACCAGGCGCTCGTACGTCAGGAACAGCAGCGCCATGCCCGGGGCCTCGTAGACGCCGCGCGACTTGGCCTCGATGATGCGGTTCTCGATCTGGTCGCTCATGCCGAGGCCGTGGCGGCCGCCGATGGTGTTGGCCTCGCGGACCAGCTCGACCGGGTCGTCGAAGCGCGTGCCGTTGATGGCGACGGGGCGACCGGCCTCGAACTCGACCGTGACGTCTTCGGTCTCGATCTCGACCGCGGGGTCCCAGAAGCGCACGCCCATGATGGGCTCGACGATCTCGAGCGAGACGTCGAGGTGCTCGAGCGTCTTGGCCTCGTGCGTGGCGCCCCAGATGTTGGCGTCGGTCGAGTACGCCTTCTCGACGCTGTCGCGGTAGGGGAAGTCGTGGGCGACGAGCCACTCACTCATCTCTTTGCGCCCGCCGAGCTCGGTGACGAAGTCGGCGTCGAGCCACGGCTTGTAGATGCGCAGCGACGGGTTGGCGAGCAGGCCGTAGCGGTAGAACCGCTCGATGTCGTTGCCCTTGTAGGTGGAGCCGTCGCCCCAGATGTCGACGCCGTCTTCTTTCATCGCGCGCACGAGCAGGGTGCCGGTGACGGCGCGGCCCAGCGGCGTGGTGTTGAAGTACGTGCGACCGCCCGAGCGGATGTGGAACGCGCCGCACGCGAGGGCGACGAAGCCCTCTTCGACGAGCGCCGTCTTGCAGTCGACCAGGCGCGAGACCTCGGCGCCGTACTGCGTGGCGCGACCCGGGATCGACGCGATGTCGTCTTCGTCGTACTGGCCGAGATCGCCGGTGTACGTGCAGGGGACGGCGCCCTTGTCGCGCATCCACGCGACGGCCACCGAGGTGTCGAGACCACCCGAGAAGGCGATGCCGACGCGCTCGCCGACGGGAAGGGACTGCAAGACCTTGGACATGCCGTCGATTCTATTGCGCCCCGCCCGCACACCCCGATTCGTGGGCGCCGCGGCGCGCGGGCGGCGCGGGTCAGCCGACCGTGACGTCGGAGATCGTGACGGGGGTGGCGGGAGCGCCGTCGGCGGCGCCGCCGGCCGTACCCGCGGCGGCGATGGACTTCACCACGTCGAGTCCCTCGGGCGACATGGTGCCGAAGACCGTGTAATCGGGCGCGAGCTGCGTGTCCTCGTAGACGAGGAAGAACTGCGAGCCGTTGGTGCCGGGGCCCGCGTTGGCCATGGCGACGGTGCCCGCGGGGTAGGTCTCGCTGCCGTCGAGCTCGTCCGCGAAGCGGTATCCGGGGCCGCCGCGGCCGGTGCCCGTGGGATCGCCGCACTGCAGCACGAAGATGTCCGACGTCGTGAGGCGGTGGCACTCGGTATTGGAGAAGTACTGCTGCTGCGCGAGCGAGACGAAGCTCTCGACGGTGCACGGGGCGCTCTCGCCGTCGAGGGCGATGGGGATGTCACCGGCGGAGGTCGACAGGACGACGTCGACCTGCCCCGTCGGGCGGTCGGTGCCCGCGGCGGGCGGCGTGACGTCGACCGCCGGCTGACCCGAGGCGGCATAGGAGCATTCCCCGGCGGAGGCGCCCGCCGACGGAGCGGCCCCGTCGGACGCGCCTCCGGAGCAACCGGCGAGCAGGAGCAGGGCGGCAGCGGCCAGGGCCGCGGACATCGATCGCATACGCACGCTCCCAGGGTAGGTCGTCGGCGCGGCCCGCCCTGCGAGAACGCGTCGGTCTAGTTCGGGCGGATGCCGCGCGCCCGACCGATCGCCACGACGCCGACGGCGAGAGCGACGATGGCGACGGCGATGACCACGATGTACCCCGCGACGCTGCCCCACCCGCCGGTGCTGGGGTCGAGGAAGGGGTACGGATACCAGAACGGGGCGTCGGTGGTCGGGTTCGTCACCAGCGGCGCCCGCAGGAGCGTGTAGACGATCCAGGCGATCGGGAAGACGGCGGCGCCCAGGGCGGCGGTCCAGCGGAGACGGCGCCGGTTCGGCCCGAGGCACACGTCGAGGAGCAGGAAGAGCGGCCCCCACACGTGCAGGATCTCGTTGGACCAGCCCACCGTCTCGGGCTGCAGGGGGAGGCCGCGCAACAGCAGGTTGTAGACGATGCCCGTGACGATCATGTAGGTCGACACCCACGCCAGCACCGTCGCGAGCGCGGGCGGATCGACCTCGAGACGGCGACCGCGCACGAGGAAGCGCACGCCCAGCAGCACGAGCACGACCGCGGCCGAGACGTTGGAGAGGATCGTGAAGAAGCTGAAGAAGTTCGCGATCACGGTCGTGGTGTCGCGGCCGCGGGCGACGGCCTCGCCGAGCGTCGAGACGAATTGCGCGACGACGGCGACGACGATGAGCACGGCCACGGCGATCCGTGCGAGGTTCCATCCGGTGGCCCACCCGCGCGATCGGTGCATCGCCCCAGGCTAGCGGCGGCCCCCGTCGGTCGAGGGGGCTTGCGAGGGCGGTGTCGGACCCGCTCGATAGGATGGGGTGACCGCCGGAATCAGACGCGAGGAGCGCACATGCCCGGAATTGTGATCGTCGGAGTCCAATGGGGCGACGAGGGCAAGGGCAAGGCCACCGATCTGCTCGGTGAGCGCACCGACTGGGTGGTGAAGTTCAACGGCGGAAACAACGCCGGCCACACCGTCGTCATCGGCGACGAGAAGTACGCACTGCACCTGCTGCCCAGCGGCATCCTGTCTCCCGGGGTGAACGCGGTGATCGGCAACGGCGTCGTCGTCGACCTCGAGGTGCTTTTCGCCGAGCTCGAGGCGCTGAACGCCCGAGGCCTCGACACCAGCCGCCTCAAGATCAGCGCCAACGCGCACCTCATCACGCAGTACCACCGCACGCTCGACAAGGTCACCGAGCGCTTCCTCGGAAAGCGCATGATCGGCACGACCGGTCGCGGCATCGGCCCCGCCTACGCCGACAAGATCAACCGCGTCGGCATCCGCGTGCAAGACCTCTTCGACGAGAACATCCTGCGCCAGAAGGTCGAGGGCGCCCTCGACCAGAAGAACCACCTGTTGGTGAAGGTCTTCAACCGTCGCTCGATCACCGTCGACGAGATCGTCGACGACCTGCTCTCGTACGCCGAGCGCGTGCGCCCCATGGTCGCCGACACCTCGCTGCTGCTGAACGAGGCACTGGATGCCGGTGACGTCGTCGTCTTCGAGGGCGGCCAGGCCACCATGCTCGACGTCGACCACGGCACCTACCCCTTCGTCACCTCGTCGTCGGCGACCGCGGGCGGTGCCTCCACCGGATCGGGCGTGGGGCCGAACCGCCTCGACCGCATCGTCGGCATCGTCAAGGCCTACACGACGCGCGTCGGTTCGGGGCCCTTCCCCACCGAGCTGTTCGACGAGAGCGGCGACTGGCTGCGCTCGCGCGGATTCGAGTTCGGTACGACGACGGGTCGCCCCCGCCGCGTCGGCTGGTACGACGCGCCCATCACCCGCTACGCCACGCGTATCAACGGCATCACCGACCTGGTGCTGACCAAGCTCGACATCCTGGGCGGTCTCGACGAGATCCCCGTCTGCGTCGCGTACGACGTCGACGGTGTGCGCTACGACGACCTGCCGGTCAATCAGACCGACTTCCACCACGCGAAGCCGATCTACGAGACCTACCCCGGCTGGAGCGAGGACATCTCGACGGCCCGCACCTTCGAGGATCTGCCGCGGACCGCTCAGGAGTACGTGCTCGCTCTCGAGAAGATGAGCGGCACCCGCATCTCGGTCATCGGCGTCGGCCCGGCGCGCGACCAGGTGATCGTGCGGCACCCCCTGGTCGACTGACGTGCGGTTCTGGGTCGGGGCCTACGCCGCCGACAGCGGAGCGGCCGAGGGCATCGGCCTGCTCCAGGCCGGCGAGGCCGACTCGCCGGTGGCCTCGGGCCCTCTCGGCATGGTCGGAACGGCCGTCGTCGCGCCCGGTTCGCCCTCGTGGGTCGCGGCCCACCCCACGCTCGACGTGCTCTACGCGGCGCTGGAGTCCGACGGCACCGTGCAGGCCTACCGCCGCAGCGCCGAGACGCGGTTGGCGCCGCTTGGCACGCCGGTCGACGCGGGAGCCGCGGTCTGCCACGTGGCGGTCGCCCCCGACGCCTCGCACCTGGTCGCCAGCTGCTGGGGCGACGGCCGGGTCGTGAGGATCGACCTCGATGCCGCGGGTCGCCCGTCGCGCCCCGTGATCGCCGCCGACGCGTCGGACCCCTACGGAGCCGGTCCGACGGGCGAGACGATCTCGACCGGCGCACGCGTCTCGGGTGCGGCGGTGCCCGATCTGGCTGCGGCCGCCCGCGCGCTGCGCGAGGCCGTGGGTGAGCAGTACGCGCACTTCGTGCCCGCGTACGACGACGCGCCCGTGACCGATGCCGAGTCCGAAGAAGCCGCCGCGGGTGAGCGCGTGTCGCGCGCGCACCAGGCCATCTTCCTTCCGGGCGGCCTGGTCGCGACGACCGACATGGGCCTCGACCTGGTGCGCTTCTGGCGCTCGGGCCCGGCGGGCCTACGTCCCGTGCAAGAGGTCGTTCTGCCCCAGGGCAGCGGCCCCCGGCACGGGCTGTGGCACCCCTCCGGACACCTCTACGTCGTGACGGAGCTCAGCCGAGAGGTCTTCGTGCTGGCCGCCGACGCCTCGGGGCGGTGGAGCATCGTGTCGGGGCAGCCCCTGATCGGCACCCTCGACACCGACACGGCCGCCGAGCTGTGCGCGAGCCGCGACGGCGCGACGGTGTACGCCGGGGTGCGCGGCAGCGACACCGTCGGCGTGCTGTCGGTGCGCGGCGCCGGCGAGCAGGTGCAGCTCCTCGCGCTCGCCGACACCGGCACGCACTGGCCGCGCCACCATGTCGTGGTCGCCGACACGCTGCTGGTCGCCGGCCAGCTCGCCGACGAGATCGTCTCGCTCCCGCTCGATGTGCGCACCGGCATCCCGGGCCGCGTCCGTCACCGCACCCCGTCGCCCTCGCCGACCCGGCTGCTGCCGCTGCGCTGAGCCGCCCCAGCGGTCCGGCCCGCGTGCCGGCCCCGCCCGCTCAGCTGCGTCAGCGACGGACCGGCTCGGGATGCCGCTCTCCCCGGACGCCCGTCATGCGCACGCTCGCGAGCACCGGGGCACGCCCCGGCGGCGGCACACGTCAGTGCCTACTTCTTGGCATCCTGACGCGGGATGACGATCTGCTTGATGATGAGCAGCACCGAGGCCGTGACCGGGATCGCGACCAGCGCACCGAGGAGCCCCAGCAGGGTGCCGCCGACCAGCGCGCCGATCACCACGAGCGAGCCGGGAACCGAGATCGTGCGGTTCATCACGCGGGGGGTGAGGAGATATGCCTCGACCTGCATGTACACGAGATACACGATTGCGAAGATGAGGCCGGCGCTCGGGCTGACGATGAGCGTGAAGACCGTGGCGGTCGCCCAGAAGAGCACCGAGCCGACGAGCGGAATGAGCGTGATCCCGAAGGCGAGGGCCGCCAGCAGCGCGGCGAAGGGCTGCTGCAGGATCGTCAGCACGATGAACGCGAAGACCGCATTGCACAGCGCCAGCACGACCATGCCCGCGAGGTACCCGCCGACCGAGTCGGTGATCTGACCCGTCATGTCCGAGACCGTCGCGCGGCTGCGCGCGGGCGTCAGACGCACGAGGCTGTTCTTCATCTTGGGCAGGGACGCGAGGAAGTACAGGCTCAGCACCAGCACGATGATCGCTCCCGAGACGAACGTGCCGATGGTGATGCCGACCTGAAGAAGACCGCCGCCGATCGCCGCGATGTTCGTGGGGTTGGTGGCGAAGCCCTGCACCTCTTTGAGCACGTCGCCCAGGCTGTCGCCGAAGTTCGACTCGACCCAGTGCACGGCGTCGCTGTCGATGAGGTCGTTGACGAAGTTCGGGATGTCGCGGACGAACTGCTCGACCTGACGGACGACGGGCGGGATCAGCAACCACAGGGCGCCGGCGAGGATGACGGCGAGGCCGCCGAACACGATGACGATCGACCACGCGCGCGACAGGCCGCGGCGCACCAGCAGGCGCACGAGGGGGTCGAGGGCGAGGGCCACGAAGAGGGCGATCGCTATGTAGATGAGCACCGTGGAGATGTTCGAGAGCGCAGCACCCAGCAGGAGCGCGGTGAGACCGCCGAGGGTGAGGAAGAAGCCGGCGGCGTAGGGGCGCGAGACCGCGGACCAGACCGGCTTGTCGCGGGAGGTGGGGGTCCCCGCCTCGGCGCCCTCGGAGGTGGGGTCGGGGCGCGTCGATCGGCTCATGCTCAACACTGTAAGGGTCTGCGGGGAGCGCGTTACGTCGAGCCTCGCGCGCGGTATCCTCGGAGCGATCTGGGAGGACATATGACCGACGCCGACCCCACCACGATCCTGCAGGGCCTGCGGGGCAGCATCGACAACATCGACGCCGCGCTGATCTTCCTGCTCGCCGAGCGATTCCGCTGCACCAAGCAGGTGGGTGTGCTCAAGGCCCAGCACGGCATGCCGGCGTCCGATCCCTCGCGCGAAGAGCAGCAGATCGCCCGGCTCATGCGGTTGGCGGAAGACGCCGACCTCGACCCCGCGTTCGCCGAGAAGTGGTTCAACTTCGTCGTCGCCGAGGTCATCCGTCACCACCGGTCCGCCGCCGCGCACCCCGGGACCGACTGAGCGGCAGTCGCCTCGGCGCGACGGTTTCGGGATGCCGGAGCGCCTCCGCCGACGTCGCGCGACACGCCCGGGCTCGCATCCGGGGATGCCCGCGGGGGAGAGCCCGGGAAGCATCGGGCACGCGCACGCGCGTGCCACAGGGTGCTCGAGAGCGCAACGCGGCGGGCGATTTGCCAGCCGATCCATCACCGTGAAACCTTGGTGGAGGCCCGAATTCGGGCCGCCCACCCGACCAGTCCGCGGTCGCCGGTGACGACTCGGGGGAGTCGACGCCGCGAGCGTACGGTCGGCGGCCTGGGCGTCGGATCCGACATTCGACGCCGACGCACTCCACCCCCCGAGGAGTGCTGACGGCTGCCACCCGGGCGTGACCGCTGCGGCCACCCGAGGCCGCTGAGGTGCACACAGTGACCCATCCGCCTGCGTTCGAGGCGCCTGCCCTCGCGGCGAAGAACCTGTTCAAGGTCTTCGGCCGCGCCCCCCAGGCCGCCGTCGAGAAGCTCCGCTCCGGCGCCCGTCGCGACGAGATCGCCGACCACGGGACCGCCGCCGTCATCGACGCGAGCTTCGAGGTCCACCCCGGTGAGATCTTCGTCATCATGGGGCTCTCCGGCTCCGGCAAGTCCACCATCATCCGCATGCTGAACGGCCTCCATGAGGCCAGCGCGGGCACCGTCGAGGTGCAGGGCGATCCCCTCACGGGCGTCGGCACCGCGCGACTCCGGTCGCTGCGGCGCGATCGTCTCGCGATGGTGTTCCAGCACTTCGCGCTGCTGCCGCACCGGACGGTCGCGGCCAACGTGGCCTACCCGCTCGAGCTCCGCGGCGTCGGCAAGGCCGAGCGCCTCGCCAAGGCCGACGAGATCCTCGCTCTCGTCGGGCTCGAGGGATGGGGCGACAAGCTCCCCTCCGCGCTGTCGGGCGGTATGCAGCAGCGCGTCGGCATCGCCCGCGCTCTCGCCGCCGACACCGACATCCTGCTCATGGACGAGGCCTTCAGCGCCCTCGATCCCCTCATCCGTCGCGAGATGCAGGAGCAGCTGCTCGAACTGCAGCGGACACTGAAGAAGACGATCGTCTTCATCACCCACGACCTCAACGAGGCCATGTTCCTCGGCGACCGCATCGCGGTCATGCGCGACGGGCGCATCGTGCAGATCGGCACCCCCGAAGACATCCTCACCGACCCGGCCAACGACTACGTCGAGCAGTTCGTACAGGACGTCGACCGCGCCCGCGTGCTCACGGCCGGCAACGTCATGGAACGTCCCCGACCGCGCGTCGACGCGTCGGCGGGCCCCCGGACGGCCCTGCGCCAGATGCGCGACGCATACATGTCGGCCGCCTACGTCACCGACCGCGACCGCAAGCCGCTCGGCATCATCACCGACCGCGACGCGATCAAGCTCGTGCGCGCGGGAGAGAACTCGCTACTCGGCAGGCTCCGGCCGCTGCCGCAGAGCGTGCGCGAAGAGGACGTGCTCATGAACCTCTTCGTGCCGTCGGTCGAGTCGCCGCTGCCGCTGGCCGTGCTCGACGCCGAAGGACGCCTCGCCGGCGTCATCCCGCGCGTCACCCTGTTGGCCGCTCTCGGCCCCGGCCCCACCGCCACCGAGGAGATCACCGTGCTTCCGAACCCGCTTCCGTCGGCAGAGATCGACGCGGTGCTCGACGCGACCTTCGCCGACCCCGGGGTCCCGGCATCCGAGAACGGAGGGATGCGCTGATGGATGGTTTCCGCATTCCGGTCGGCCAGTGGGTCGACGCCGGCGTGGACTGGCTCCGCGACAACCTCTCGGGGCTCTTCGACGTCATCGCCGTGACCGTGCGCTTTCTCGTCGGGGGCCTCAGCGACGTGCTGCTGGCCGCCCCGATCATCGTCGTGATCGTGATCGCGGCACTGCTGGCGTGGCTCCTGCGCTCGTGGAAGCTCGCCCTCGGCACGGTGATCGGCTTCGCCCTCATCCTGGGCATGGGTCAGTGGGTCACGGCGATGCAGACGCTCGCGCTCGTGCTCGTGGCGACGATCGTGGCCGTGGCGATCTCGGTGCCGCTCGGCATCTGGTCGGCGCGCAATCCCACCGTGCGCGCCGTCATGAAGCCGATCCTCGACTTCATGCAGACCATGCCCGCCTTCGTCTACCTGATCCCCGCGATCACGTTCTTCAGCATCGGGGTGGTACCCGGTGTCGTCTCGACCGTCATCTTCGCGCTGCCCCCGGGCGTGCGTCTGACCGAGCTCGGCATCCGCGGGGTCGACTCCGAGACCGTGGAGGCCGGGCATGCGTTCGGCGCGACGCCCGGACAGATCCTGCGCGGCATCCAACTGCCGCTCGCGATGCCCACCATCATGGCGGGCGTCAACCAGGTCATCATGCTCGCCCTGTCGATGGCGGTCGTCGCCGGCATCGTCGGCGCCGACGGCCTGGGCAAGGAGGTCGTGCAGTCGATCTCGACCGTCAACCTGCCCAAGGGCGTCGAGGCGGGCCTCAGCGTGGTCGTGCTGGCGGTGTACCTCGACCGCCTCACCGCCGCCCTCGGCAACCGGGCCGACAACGCCTCGTCGCTGCTCGCGGCGCTGGGCCGACGTCGCGCCCCGGCCGCCCCCGCCGCCCTCACCCCCACCCCCGCGTGAGTCCTGGCACCTCACGCGCGCGCACACACGGAAACGCATACGAAAAGGAAGAGAACACAGCGATGAACAAGCGAAACCTCACCACCACCCTGGCCCTCGGGGCCGTCAGCGCCCTCGCGCTCGCCGGCTGCGCGAGCGGCAACCAGGCCGAGGGCGGAGACGGCGGCGGCGACAAGGGCACGATCACGCTCGGGTTCCTGCCGTCGTGGACCGACGGCCTCAGCACCGCCTACCTGCTCGAGGACCAGCTCGAGAAGCTCGGCTACACCGTCGAGATGCAGACCCTCACCGAGGCGGGCCCGCTCTACGCCGGCCTCGCCCAGGGCGACGTCGACATCTACCCGTCGGCATGGCCCGAGTTGACGCACGCCGACTACATGAACACCTACGGCGACAAGATCGAAGACCTCGGCGCGTACTACGACAACGCCAAGCTCACGATCGCGGTGCCCAGCTACGTCGACGTCGACTCGATCGAGCAGCTGCAGGCCAACGCCGACCGCTTCGAGGGGCGCATCTACGGCATCGAGCCGGGTGCCGGCCTCACGAAGCAGACGCAGGAGACCATGCTGCCCGGCTACGGCCTCGACGGCGACTTCGAACTCGTCACCTCGTCGACCGCGGCGATGCTCACCGAGCTCGACAACGCCATCGCGGCGCAGAAGGACATCGCGGTCACCCTGTGGCGTCCCTTCTGGGCGAACGACGCCTACGACGTGAAGGACCTCGAAGACCCCCAGGGTCTGATGGGCGACCCCGAGGCGCTGCACTTCCTCGCCACCTCCGGCTTCGCCGAGAAGTACCCGGATGCCGCCGAGCTCATCGCCGGCATCCAGCTCGACGACGAGCAGTACGGCTCGCTCGAAGACCTCGTGGTCAACGAGTACGGCGAGGGCAAGGAGCCCGAGGCCGTGCAGGCGTGGCTCGAGCAGTACCCCGACGCGTTCCCGACGCAGCGCGACTGAGATCCCGCGAGAAGACGGCCCCCTCCGGCATGGAGGGGGCCGTCTTCTCGTGCGCGGACGCCGGGGAGAGGGCGCCCGAGCGCGGCGAGTTCGCGTCATGTCGCCCCACGCCGCGGGTGGCCGGCGGTCGTGACAGGAGGAACGGTGGAGTCAGGCGATCGCGTGCGCCGTCGTGAAGCGCGTGATGAAGCCGGGGTGGCCCGCGGGCATCGCCAGCACCGAGTCGGGCGTGCGGCCGGCGAGCTGGGGGAAGCCAGCGTCGGCCACGAGCTCGTCGTCGAGCACGTCGAGCTGCGCCTCGACCAGGGGCCACGGTTCGTGGCTGTTCGCGGCCCAGATCGTGCGGCCCAGGTGACGCTCGTGGAAGCCCCATCGCGCGGTCAGGAACCGCGAGAGGGGGGTGTCGACCGTGTCGGTGCCGAGGGTGGCACGCACGTGGGTTCCCGGATGCCGACCCCCGTGACGCCGCGAGAGGTACTCGATGCGCGCCCCGTCGGTGCGGACTCCGGCTCGAGCCCATCGGTAGGGCAGGCCGAACAGCGCGCGGGCCCCGAGGACGGGGGCCAGATGCTCGGCCTCGAGCGTGCGGAACACGACGCCGCGGCGGCCCTCGTCGTCGATCGCGTAGGTGCGCACGTTGATCTCGGTGAACGTGCCGACGAAGGGCACGGGCGGCAGGGGCAGGAAGCGGAACTCACTGAGCACGAAGGGCACGAGCCCCACCCACGCGGAGCCGTCGTGCACGTCGGGACGGGTACCGGCCGGGAGCAGCGGCGCGACGTCGGCCGGGTCCACCCGCCAGTGCACGAAGACGGCGCGGTTCCACCGCTGCTCGATGACGGCGCGTCCGGGCAGATCGGGGGCATGGCGGTCGGTGATCACCGGCTCATTCTGACCCCGGCACCCCGGCGCGGAGGGACACTGGACAGATGACCCCGGCATCTGGTGCGGATCCTCGGCTCGTGGCATCCATTCGCGAACTGCTCGCCGCGCGCGACGCCGACAAGACGATCTGCCCGTCGGAGGCGGCTCGCGCCGTCGGCGGCGACGACTGGCGAGACCTCATGCAGCCGGCACGCGACGCCGCGTACGAACTCGTCGGCCTGGGCGAGGTCGAGGTGACGCAGAAGGGTTGCGTCGTCGACGTGACGACGGCGCGGGGGCCGGTGCGGATACGCCGCAAGAGCTGACGACCCCGCGCGGGAGCGGTGGCGTCAGACCGCGGGCTCGGGCGGGATGAGCGGAGTGCGAGGTGTATCGCCGCTGCCGCGGGGCAGTTCGAGCGCGACCTTCTTCTCGAGCACGTCGACGGCCTCGTCGGACAGCCAGATGAGACCGTTCAGTTCCTCGCGCACGCGGCGGTAGGCGACCTGCCGCTCGTTGGGGGTGGCGGCCTGGTCGGTGGCGACACTGAGCAGCTGCTTCGCGGTGTCGAGGCGCTTGCGCTCGTCGGCGGTGAACGCGGCGTCCTTGACCCGTCGGGCGTCGCGCTCGGCGACCTCGAAGGCCACTTCGTAGTCGGTGACGGCCTCGCGGTACTCCTTGAGCCGATCGGGCGACAACACCTCATCGGTGCGGGGGCGCAGATTGTCGGCGACCTTCTTCGCGCGCAGGAACGCCGCCGTGAGCGGCTGGCGGCCGTCGCTCATCGCCGGGTAGGTGATGAGCTTCGACGCGTCGAGCTCGTACTCGAGCCAGCGGTGGGTGACGGCGTCGTGCGCGTCCACGGCGCGCTGCTGGGCGTCGGCGACCGGGGCGCCCACGGTCGGAGCGGAGATCGACGCCGGAACGGCCCCGCCCTGCGCGCGGATCAGCTCGATCTGCTCGCGGTGGCGCCGACGGGCGGCGACCTCGCGGTGCTTCACGCGCGCGTTGACCGCCCCCATGGTCATTCCGAAGACGGGGAAGACCAGCCACCAGTACTGGCCGGCGAAATTCCAGAACTCCTGCACGGCGCCATGCTACGCCGCTCGCCCGACGGCGGCTCAGGATGCCGGCGGTCGCGGCTTCTCGCGCGCGGGCGGCGGCCACACGGGGCGCTCGTTCGGCGTGGGGGGAGCGGCGTCGGGGCCCTTCTTCTGCGCGCGCTTCGCGCCCCGTTCGCTCCAGTTGCGGGCCGCTGCACGGCCCATCGACTCCATCGAACGGGCCAGCGCGCGCTGAGCCGTCTCGGCGAGATCGGAGGCCACGCGACCCCACGCGTCGGTGCCCTCGACGCTGGGCTGCTCGCCGCCGCGCCGTGCGGCGCGCTCCGCGCGGTCGAACGCGTGCGAGACGTGACGCACGGCATCGCGGTACGCGAGGAACTGGGCGGGCTCGAGACGCGTCGTGGTCGAGGCCGGACGCAGCCACTGCGCGCGTTCGTGCGCGCGCAGGAAGTCGGCGAGCAGGGGGGAGCGCGAGTCGGTCATGGCGGGGTAGTCGATCGCCAGCGCGGGGTCGGTCTCGTACGACATCCAGCGGGCGAGGATGGCGTCGTGCTCGGCCAGCAGGCGCGCGACCGGAAGGGGCGCGCCACCGGAGCGGATCGCCGGGAGCATGGCCTTCGCCGCTTTCACTCCGGCGCGGCTGGCCCGCACCTCGGCGGTCGCGGCGCGCAGGTCGCGTTGGGCGTCGACGAGTCGACCGCGGGCGGCGGCGACCACGTCGGCCGGAACGCGGGAAGCCGCGCGCTCGGCCTGAGCGCGCACCACCTCGGCATCGGCGACCTTCACTTCGGCGCGTCCGCGCATGACGGCGTGCCGGGCGCTCTGCAGATCGAGCTGCGCGGCGTCGAGCTCGAGACGACGGGCGGCGTTCTTGCTCAGCGGGCGAGAAGCCCAGGCCCGGGCCGCTCGGTCGCCGGTGGTCGTGGTTCCCGCGGGGAGCGCGCGTTGCCGTGTGCGGCGCACGCCGACCCACCCGAGTGTGCCGGCACCGGCCGCTGCGGGGCCGATCCACCACCACTCGGTGAGAAAGATCACCAGCGGTTCCACACCCCCATGCTACGGGCGGTGTCTGACATCACGCCGGGCATTCGGCCGGAACGCGCAGGGGAAGCACCCCCGACGCCCGAGTCGGTTCGACGCGAGAGGGGGCGCTCCGCCGGGACGCAGCCTCGGCGACGGGGAACGCCCCTCGCGTGGGACGCGCGTCAGCCCAGGATCAACGTCAACACGGTCGCGCCGCCACCGGTGAGGATGAGCGCACCGATCACGACCCACGCGGTGAGCTTCACCCGCCGCTGGCGCTTGTCGCTGAACACCGTCATGTCGTCGTCGTCGCTCATCGCACTTCTCCTCTGGGCGGGCGGGGTGTCGGGGCCGAGGGCCCGAACCCTCAGGCCACGGGCTCCGCGACGGTGGGACCGAAGACGGCGGGCAGGGTCTCGTTCGACAGGCGGCGCAGCTCCGGGACCGTGACGGTGAAGACGTCCTGGATCTCGAGGGATGCCACCGTGCCGGGCTCGACGTCGGTCACACCGATGCGCAGCACCGGGTAGCCGCGGCCGTTGCACAGGCCTCGGAACTTGACGTCTTCTTCGCGGGGGACGCTGACCAGGACGCGGCCGGTCGACTCGCTGAACAGGGCCGCCGTGGCATCGACGCCGTCGCGCTCCATGAGCTCGGTGAGCCACACGCGCGCACCCACGCCGAAGCGCATGACGCCCTCGGCGAGGGTCTGCGCGAGACCGCCCGACGACAGGTCGTGGGCGCTCGACACGAGCGACTGCGAACCGGCGGCCTTGAGCAGCTCGGCGAGCTTGCGCTCCTGCGCCAGGTCGACCCGGGGCGGGCGGCCGCCGAGGTGGTCGTGGATCGTGCCGGCCCACTGCGAACCGTCGAGCTCGTCGGCGGTGGTGCCGAGCAGGTAGAGGTTCTCACCGGCATCCTGCCACCCGCTGGGAATGCGGGCGGCGACGTCGTCGATGATGCCCAGGACGCCCACGACGGGGGTCGGGTGGATCGGCTGGTCACCGGTCTGGTTGTAGAACGAGACGTTGCCGCCCGTGACCGGGATGCCGAGCTCGAGGCATCCGTCGCTCAGGCCCTCGACGGCCCGGCTGAACTGCCACATGACCTCGGGGTTCTCGGGGCTGCCGAAGTTGAGGCAGTCGGTGACGGCGGTGGGCACGGCGCCCGTGACCGCGACGTTGCGATAGGCCTCGGCCAGAGCGAGCTTCGCGCCGTTGTAGGGGTCGAGCTGGTTGTAGCGGCCGTTGCAGTCGGTCGCGATCGCGAAGCCGAGGCCGGTCTCTTCGTCGACGCGGATCATACCGGCGTCGTCGGGGAAGCTCAGCGCCGTGTTGCCGAGCACGTAGTAGTCGTACTGGTTCGTGATCCACGAGGTGTCGGCGAGGTTGGGGCTCGCGACCAGGGTGGTGAACTGCTGGCGGAGGGTCTCGGCATCCGTCGCCCGCGCGAGGGTCGTCGCCGTGTCGTCGTTCAGCGCGTCGATCCACGTGGGGTACGCGACGGGGCGCTCGTACACGGGGCCGTCGACCGCGACGGTCGAGGGGTCGACGTCGACGATGCGCTCGCCGTACCAGTCGATGACGAGGCGGCCGTCTCCGGTGACCTCGCCGAGCACGCTGGTCTCGACGTCCCACTTGCCGACGACGGCGAGGAACGCGTCGAGCTTCTCGGGCGCGACGATCGCCATCATGCGCTCCTGCGACTCCGACATGAGGATCTCTTCGGGCGTCAGCGAGGGGTCGCGCAGCAGCACCTTCGACAGCTCGACCTTCATGCCGCTTTCGCCGTTGGCGGCGAGCTCGCTCGTGGCGCACGAGATGCCGGCGGCCCCCAGGTCTTGGATGGCCTCGACGAGGTCGTCTTTGTACAGCTCGAGGCAGCACTCGATGAGCACCTTCTCGGCGAACGGGTCGCCCACCTGCACCGCGGGGCGCTTGGTGGGGCCGCCGTCGGCGAAGGTGTCGGATGCCAGGATGCTGGCGCCGCCGATGCCGTCGCCGCCCGTGCGGGCACCGAACAGCACGACCTTGTTGCCCACCCCGGTCGCGTTGGCGAGCTTGATGTCTTCGTGGCGCATGACGCCCACCGCGAGGGCGTTGACCAGCGGGTTGCCCTGGTAGACGGCGTCGAAGACGGTCTCGCCGCCGATGTTGGGCAGGCCCAGGCAGTTGCCGTAGAACGAGATGCCGCTGGTGACGCCGTGCACCACGCGCGGGGTGTCGGGGTGGTCGATGGCGCCGAAGCGCAGCTGATCCATGATCGCGACGGGGCGCGCGCCCATCGAGATGATGTCGCGCACGATGCCGCCGACGCCGGTGGCCGCGCCCTGGAACGGCTCGATGTAGCTGGGGTGGTTGTGCGACTCGACCTTGAAGGTGACCGCCCAGCCGTCGCCCACGTCGACGACGCCGGCGTTCTGGCCCATGCCCACCATGAGGCGGGTCTTCATCTCGTCGCTGACCTTCTGGCCGAACTGGCGCAGGTAGATCTTGCTGGACTTGTAGGAGCAGTGCTCGCTCCACATGACCGAGTACATCGCCAGCTCACCGCTGGTGGGGCGGCGGCCCAGGATCTCGCGGATTCGGGCGTACTCGTCGCTCTTGAGACCGAGGGCGCCGTAGGGCTGCTCTTTCTCGGGCGTCGAGATGGCGTTCTCGACGGTGTCGGCGAGTGCCGTACGGGCGGCGGATTCGGGTGAAGTGGTCACGCGGCTGAGCTCCAGAAATCGCAGGGGCCGGACGGAGTCAGTCTAGTTGGGTGGTCGGACATCGCCGGGGCCGTCTGCGGGCGGCCCGCTCGGGGCGTTCGGGCGCAAGGTCAGTGCTTCTCACAACGTCGGTTCGATTCGGGCTCGATCGGCTGAGGGTGCGCGAATCGCTGAGGTTGTGTGCGGGCGGGGGCTCGTGGCATCCGGGCTGAGGGTGCGCGGATCGCCGAGGGCGTGCGGCGGCCGCCCGGCCGCGCGATGCCCGGCGGTAGGGTGCAGACACCCGCCCCGACCGAAGGTGCCCATGGGCGTCGTGATCGCCCCCGACAAGTTCAAGGGCACGCTCACCGCCCAGGAGGCGGCGGATGCCATGGCCTCGGCGGTCCGCGAGCGGTGGGCCGAGGCCGAGACCGTCGTCCTACCCATGGCGGACGGCGGTGACGGCACGCTCGACGCCCTCGGCGGCCCGACCCGTCGCGACACCGTCACGGGGCCGCTCGGTCTTCCGGTCGCCGCCGCCTGGCGCCTCGACGGTGACAGTGCCGTGATCGAGTCGGCCGCGGCATCCGGGCTCGTCCTCGCCGGAGGTGCGCGAGGCAACGACCCGTGGGGCGCCACGAGCCGCGGCGTCGGCGAGTTGCTGGCTCTCGCCCTCGACGCCGGGGCGACGCGGATCGTCGTGGGAATGGGCGGATCGGCGATGACCGACGGCGGGCGCGGGGCGCTCGACGCGCTGGGTGCTCGCGTTCCTTTCCCGCCCGGAGTCATCGTGCTGACCGACGCCACCGCCGCGTTCGGCGATGCCGCGCGCGTGTTCGGCCCGCAGAAGGGGGCCGATGCGGCGATGGTCGAGCGCCTCACGGCTCGACTCGTGACGGATGCCGCGGAGTGGACCGCACGGTTCGGTCGCTCGCTCGACGGGGTGGCGCGGACGGGCGCGGCCGGGGGTCTGTCGGGCGCGCTGTTCGCCGCCGGGGCGGAGCTCGTCGACGGCGCCGCCTTCGTCGCCGCCGCGCGGGGGCTCGACGCGGCGATCGCCGGAGCCGACCTCGTGCTGACGGGGGAGGGCGCGTTCGACGCGACCACCCTCGAGGGCAAGGGGCCGGGTCACGTGCTCGCGCTCGCCGCGGGGTACGGCGTGCCCGCCGCCCTGATTGCCGGGAACGTGGCCCCGGGAGTCGACGGCCCCCACGTCTTCTCGATGACCCGGATCGTGGGGGCGGACCTGGCCCGGCGCGACCCGGTCGTCGCCCTCCGCGCGGCGACCGCGGAGGCCCTGTCGCGGCTCGACCGCTGACCACCCTGGAGCGGATGGCGGGCGGAACGCGGCACCGACCCGGGTGTCAGGGAAGGGGGCTCGCCGCGGTGCACGGCGGGCCCGGTGGTCAGGACGCGGTCTTCGCGATGCGCACCCGGATGTCCTTCATCAGCGGCTGGTCGCTCTGGCGGCTGTAGTCGTCGGGACCGAGCAGCACGTTCAGCTCGGGGAAGTAGCCGGCGGCGCTGCCGCTCGGGGTGTCGTACTCGAGCGCGCGGAACGCCGTGACGCGGCGGACCGACCCGTCGCGCGAGGTGGCGACGATGTCGACCAGGTCTCCCTCGGCGATGCCGCGCTCCTTCATGTCGCGACGGTGCATGAACACCAGCTCGCGGATGTTGCGGACGCCGCGGTACCGGTCGTCGGCCGAGTAGATCGTGGTGTTCCACTGATCGTGCGAGCGCATGGTCTGCAGCACCAGCACGTCGGCTTCTTCGGGGATGACGTCGGGCAGCTCGGCATCCGAGAACTCCGCCTTGCCCGACGGGGTCTGGAAGTCGCGCTCGCGAGCCGGCTGCGGAATGCGGAAGCCGTACTGCTGGCGGACGAGCTCGTTGAAGCCCTCGAAGCCCGGCAGGACCTTCGCCATGGTGTCGCGGATGCGGTCGTAGTCGCCGACGTACCACTCCCACGGCGTCGCCGACTCGGGCATCGTCGCGCGGGCCATGCGCGCGATGATCTCGGGCTCGCTGAGCAGGTGCGACGATGCCGGGCGGCGTGAGCCGAGCGACAGCATGACCGAGCTCATGGCATCCTCGGTCGAGATCGACTGGGGGCCCGCCTCTTGCACGTCGCGTTCGGTGCGGCCGAGGCACGGGAGGATCAGCGCGTCCTTGCCGTGGGTCAGGTGACTGCGATTGAGCTTGGTGCTCACGTGCACCGTCAGTTCGCACCGGCTCATGCCCTCGGCGGTGAGGGCGGTGTCGGGGGCCGCCCGCACGAAGTTGCCACCCATGCCGACGAACACCTTGACGTCGCCGCGGTGCAGGCCCGCGACCGTGTGCACGGTGTCGAGGCCGGGCTCGCGGGGCGAGACGATGCCGCAGACCTCGTCGAGCTTGGCGAGCCATTTCTCGGTGGGCTTGTGATTGATGCCGCAGGTGCGGTTGCCCTGCACGTTGCTGTGACCGCGCACGGGCGAGGGGCCGGTGCCCGTGCGTCCGACGTTGCCGCGCAGCAGCAGCAGGTTGACGATCTCGCGCACCGTGTCGACGCCGTGCTGATGCTGGCTGACGCCCAGGCACCAGCTGATGACCGTGCGCTCGGCGCTCAGGTAGACGTCGGCGGCTCCGCGGATCTCGGCCTCGGTGAGTCCCGCCTGCTCGACGAGCTCGTCCCAGCCGGTCGCCTCGACCAGGGCGCGGTAGGCGTCGAGGCCCGTCGTGTACTCGTCGAGGAAGGCCTGGTCGAGCGCGGTGGGGTCGGTCTCGGACGCCTCGAACACGACCTTGGCCATGCCGCGGATGAGGGCGAGGTCGCCGCCGGGGCGCACCTGCAGGTTCATCGTGCTGGTGGGGGTGGACTGGAACGTCGCCATGTCGACGATCTCGTGGGGCACGATCGTGCGGGTTGCCGCCGCTTCGCGCAGCGGGTTCACGTGCACGACCTGTGCGCCGCGGTCGACGGCCTCGGCGAGGCTCGTGAGCATGCGCGGAGCGTTCGAGGCGGCGTTGACGCCGAGCACGAAGAGGGCGTCGCAGCTCTCCCAGTCTTCGAGGTCGGCGGTGCCCTTCGGGGTGGCGAGCGAGGCAGTGAGGCCGCGTCCCGAGCCCTCGTGGCACATGTTGGAGCAGTCGGGGAGGTTGTTCGTGCCGAGCTCGCGCGCGAACAGCTGGTAGAGGAACGACGCCTCGTTGCTCAGGCGCCCCGAGGTGTAGAACGCCGCCTGATCGGGCGAGTCGAGCGCGGTGAGGTGCTGCGCGATCATGCGGAAGGCGTCGTTCCACGAGATCGGCACGTAGTGATCGGATGCCGCGTCGTACGCCAGGGGGCCGACGAGGCGACCGGCGTCTTCGAGGTCGAAGTCGGTCCATTGCGACAGCTCGGTCACGGAGTGCTCGGCGAAGAACTCCTTGCCGACGCGCTTGTGCGTCATCTCCCACGTGACGTGCTTGATGCCGTTCTCGCAGATGTCGAGGGCGACGCCCTTGTCGTCGGGCCACGCGCAGCCGGGGCAGTCGAACCCGCTCTTGGGGTGGTTCATCGTGAACATCGCGCGCGTCCCCGCGACGGGCTGGCGCTGCTCGAGCAGCACTTTTCCGACCGAGAGGGCGGCCCCCCAGCCGGCGGCCGGGTGCTCGTACTCGCCGGTGCTCGACCACTCGGTCGTGACCGCCGGCCCGAGCCCGCCCTGTCGCGGCTTCTCGGCCATCAATCCGAACGACTCACCCATGTTCACCCTCCGAAGTCTTCAGCGCCGGGGCGGTGGCATCCACCCTCACCCCCGTGCGCGTTCGTCAGCGTACGCTCGCGACCTCGTCCGTCGCGGGGGTTGTGGACGGCGCCTGGATGCGATCCGCCCGCGTGTACAGGTTCATGCTGCCACCGCGGACGAACGCGGCCAGCGTGAGCCCCGCACGGTCGGCCAGCTCGACGGCGAGAGAGGAGGGCGCCGACACCGCCGACAGGACCGGGATGCCGGCCATCACGGCCTTCTGCACCAGCTCGAAGCTCACGCGGCCCGAGACCTGCAGCACCGTCCCCCGCAGCGGCAGGCGGTCGTTCAGCAGCGCCCACCCGACGACCTTGTCGACGGCGTTGTGCCGACCGACGTCTTCGCGGGCCACGAGCATCGCGCCGCTCGCGACGTCGAAGAGGGCGGCGCCGTGCAGTCCGCCGGTCTTGTCGAACGTCTTCTGCTGCTCGCGCAGGCGGTCGGGGAAGGCCGCGACGTCGTGCGCCGACACCTGGATGCCGTCGGACGAGACGTCGTAGGACGACACCTTCTCGACCGCCTCGATGGAGGCCGTGCCGCAGACGCCGCACGAGCTCGTCGTATAGAACGAGCGGGCGATGTCGGGCGAGGGGAGGGCGACGCCCGGTGCGAGCGTGAGATCGAGCACGTTGTACGTGTTGCCGTCGGCACCGCCGGTGCCGGGGCCGCCGCAGTGGATCGCCCGGGCGAACTCGTCGCCGCGGCTGATCACGCCCTCCGACACGAGAAAACCGGCGGCCAGTTCGACGTCATGACCCGGGGTGCGCATCGTGACGGCCAACGGCGACCCGGCGACGCGGATCTCGAGCGGCTCTTCGACGGCGATGGCATCCGGTCGCTCGCGACGGACCCCGTCGAGGGTGAGGCGGGTGACGCGGCGGGAGGCGGTGAGGCGGCCCACGTCAGGACCGGAGGAACGCACGGAGGGGGCTCATGGATCGAGCGTACGCCCGGCGGCGCCGACCGGATCGGGAGGGGCGGGGAGGGTGGATCCGGGGGGCGGGGACTACGGGGATCCGCTTCGTCGGGCGTCCGGGGCCGCCGACGCGGGGGGCGTCGTGGGAGCGCATCCACCCGCGGAATCACGCGGAAGGCGTTCATTCGCATTCATGCGAATACAGATTTCGGAGTTTTTTTCAATCCCGACGTGACGATTCCTGCACCCGGTACGTCTTATCCATGTAGGCCAAAGCGCCCACCCCGGAACGACCGGGTCACGACTGTTGAAAGGCACGGACATGGCTGAGAACGCCCCCACCACCCCCGCCGCGCAGAACGTCCCCCAGACGGCGTCGCGCGTGAACCGCCCGCTGAGCGCCCGCGGACAGGACGCCCACACCGAGGGCAAGACCACGATCGCCGAGGGCGTCGTCGCCAAGGTCGCCGGGATCGCTGCCCGCGAGGTCGCCGGTGTGTACGCGCTCGGCGGCGGCGGAGCCCGCGCGCTGGGTGCCATCCGTGACGCGATCAACGCCACCGACCTGACGCAGGGCGTCAAGGTCGAGGTCGGCGAGACCCAGGCCGCCGCCGACATCACCATCGTCGTCGAGTACGGCGCCCCCATCCAGGAAGTCGCCGACCAGGTCCGCGGCCGCGTCGCCGGTGCCATCAACCGTCTCGTCGGCCTCGAGGTCGTCGAGGTCAACGTCGACGTGAACGACGTCCACATCCCGGGCGACGACAACAACGACGACGACAGCAACGAAAAGCGCGTCCAGTGAGCGCCACGACGAAGGGCGCCCTGGTCGGGCTCGTCCTGGCCCTCAGCGCCCTGATCTTCGGCTTCTGGGGATTCATCCTCGTCGCCCTGTTCATGGCGATCGGAATCGTCGTCGCCCGCATCACGGCGGGTGAGATCGACTTCGGCAACATCGTCAACGCCTTCAAGGGTCGGAGCACATCGTGACCACCGTCACCGCTTCTCCCGGGGTCGGCAACCGCAGCTCGGTTGCCGGCCCCGGCCTCCCCGCGGGCCGCGTCGCCATCTCGGACCGCGTGCTGCAGAAGACCGCGGAGCGGGCCGCCGCCGACATCATCGGCGTGGATGCCAAGAACGTCCGCGTCGAGATCGTCTCGTCCCGCGACACGGCCGTGGTCCGCGTGACCTCGGCCTTCCCCGTGCCGCGCCTCGACGACACCGAGGCCGTGCGCGCCGCCACCCCCGTGCTGGAAGCCGCCCGCGTCGCCCAGAGTGAGCTGCGGTCGCGTCTGACCCGCCTGTTCGGCCGCGAGGTCTCGCGCGTCGACCTGACCATCTCGGGCGCCTCCGCCCCCCAGCGAAAGCGAGTGCTGTGATGACCGACGCCGTGCTCCGCACCGTCGTGCGCCGCGAGACCCACTCGCCGCGCACCGTGGCCATGATCGTCGTGGCCGTGCTGCTCCTGCTCGTCCTGGCCTACGCCGCGGTCGAGATCATCCTCAACCTGGTCGGGCAGCCCGCTCTGCTCGTCGCGCCCGGCGAAGCGCTGAACGCCATCGTCGCGGCCCCCACCGCCCTGCTTCCCGTCGCGTTCATCGTCGGCGGCATCGTGCTCGCCCTCGTGGGTGTGCTCGTTCTCGTCCTCGCGCTCAAGCCCGGACGCCTGTCGCGTCACGAGATGGCGTGGGGTGAGCGTGCCGTCGTCGTCGACAACGGCGTCGTGGCCTCCGCCGTCGCCCAGCACCTGAGTAACGAGTCGGGCATCGCCCGTGACGACATCGTCGTGGGCGTGGCCCACCGCTCGGTCGACGTGACCGTGCGGCCCCCGGTCGGCATCCCCGTCGACGAAGCCGAGCTGCGCCGTCTCGTCGAAGAAGAGGTCACCTCGTACAAGCTCTCGCCCGCCGTGCGCACCCACCTGCGCGTGCAGCGTCCCGACACCAAGGAGTCCCGATGAATGCGACGCGTCGCGGTCTGAACCGCTTCCTGCTCTTCCTGGTCGCCGTCGTGCTGCTGGCCGCCGGTGCCCTCGCTCTGCTCGTCGGGCTCGCCCCCGGCGGAGCCGACACCTGGACCTCGGTCATGGGCGGCTTCCAGGGCTGGCTCGTGGGCCTCGGTCGCGAGTCCGCCGGCTGGGGAGCGGTCGCCGCCTTCGTGGTGCTGGCCGTCGTCCTCATCGTCATCGCCTCGTCCGCCGTGCGCGGTCGTCGTCAGGCACCCCTGCAGTCCACCGGCAGCGCGAGCGACGAGGGCCGCATCACGGTCACCGACAACTTCGCCTCCGAAGCGCTGAAGAACGCCCTGGCCGAGCGCGACGAGATCCTCTCGGCCCGCATCACCGCCGGCGAGATCAACAAGGAGTCGGTGCTGCACGTCGCGGTGACCCCGCGACAGAACACCTCTCCCCGCCAGGTGGCCGAGCACGTCGACACCCTCGTGTCGAACCTCGCCGCCCTGACGGGTCAGAATCTGCGCGCCTACATCTCGATCCACTCGGGTCTGCGCGCGAAGCTCGCGCACGACAACACCCGCGTGCGCTGACACCCCACAAGGAGACGTCATGACCACCATCGACCCCGCCATCGACCCCCCGGCCCTGGACGCCGCGGCCGCGCTCGCCGCGACCGCCGCCGGATCCGTCACGGGCGTCCACTCCCTCGGTAGCCTGCTGGGGCGTGCGTCGGATGCCGTCCGGGAGCGCGTGGGACTCGCGAGCACCGCGCCCGGTGTGAAGATCGACACCGATCGCGCCGACTCCGTCACCGCCACCATCTCGCTCGTCGTGGACTACCCGCACAAGCTGCGCGAGGTGTCGGATGCCGTGCGGACCGCCGTCCGCGACGCGCTCGAGCCCCTCGGTCGCGGTCGGATCGACGTCGACGTGGTCGTGACGGGCGTCTTCGGCCCGTTCGACCGTGACGTCGTCGACGAGGCGGAGCAGAAGGCGGATGCCGTCTCGGCCCGCGCCCGTGACGTCGCCGGCGAGGTGAAGGAGCGCACGGATGCCGTCGCCGCCCGCGCATCGGTGGCGGTCGACGACATGAAGGCGAAGTCGAAGGACGTCGCGGCCGGTGCCTCGGCTGCCGTCGATGACGCGGTGGCGAAGTCGAAGGACCTCGCCGCCAGCGCGTCGGAGACCGTCGACGTCGCCGTGGCCAGGTCGAAGGACGTCGCCGCCGGTGCCGCAGCCGCTGTCGAGCAGACGATGCAGGCGGCACGCGAGCGGGTGGCCTCCGCCGATGCGGACGCGGACATCGCTGCGGCGGACCGCGTCACGGAGGGCCTCGAGCCCGAGAGCCCCGTCACGAGCACGCCCGCCGACGACCGCGGAGACGTGCGCGACGTGGTCGCCGAGGCCCTCGAAGACGCCGCGGTCGACCTCGCGATCGCTGCCGACGAGGTACGCACCGACGACGAGACGCCGGCGACGGACAGCGTGCAGTCGGTCGTGGAAGACGACCGTCCCCGCTCCTGACCCCAGGCACGACGAAAGGGCGCTCCGGCTTCGGCCGGGGCGCCCTTCGCGTCGCCGTCGGCGATCTCGGTGCCCGAGCCGTCGCCGACCGCCCGTGCACAACTCCGGAGGATCGGGCGGTGCGCGGGGGCCGATACGCGGATTTCCGCCCCCGCGGCGGACGGGTGCCGCCAGAACTCAGGAGTTGTGCACGCCGCGCGGGCACCAGCGCCCGGCCTGCCGCCTCGTCGTCGGGGGCCCGAGTTCATCCGGCACCGGGCACGACGCGTCAGCGCGCGTCGAGTGCCCGCAGGTATCGCCGCGTCATCCAGGCCTGCACGACGCGGCCGAGCGGTGCGCCCACGCGTGTGAACCAGCGGCCCGGTGCCGAGAAGGCCGCGATGTCGAACGCCACCTCGCCCGACGGACGCAGCGTCAGCGTGAAACGTTCCTCGCCGCGTTCGGGATGGCCCGCACGTGTGCCGTAGGCGAAGCCGGCCGAGGTGTCGGTGCGCTCGGCCCAGACGACGAGGCAGGGGATGCGGAACGCCAGGATGCCGAGACCCAGCCGCATCGTGACGCGCGTGCCGTCGCGCATCGGCGTCTCGGACAGCTCGACCCGGGCGCCGGCGCGCCGCTGGGCCTCGCCCGCGAGCAGGGCGTCGGCCGCGCGCTCGAAATCGCCGCGGCCGTGCCCGATCACGCGGTGGGCGCGGACGTGGTGGTACCCCGGGGGCATCTCGCCGGCCGTCGCGCCGACCTCGTCGTAGGTCAGGTCGTCCATGTCCCCACGGTAGACCGGGCGCGTCCGGGACTTCGGGGGTTGCGGCGAGGTGACGAGCGGAGGATGTGGGACCGCCGGAGGGCGTGATGAGCGGAGGGTGTGATGAGCGGAGGGCGTGGGACCGGCGGGGGGCGAGGGACCGCTCTCGCGTCCTCCGCTTGTCCCACGCCCTCCGCTGGCCCCGCTCTCCGCCCTCGCGCGCCGCCCCGCGCCCGGCGCAGCCCAGCCCCGCGCCGAGGCCTCGATGTCGCGCAGCCCGCTCGCGCGGCCCCCGCTCGCCCTGCGCGCCTGCGCAGCCCGTCCGCGCAGCCCCCGCTCGCCCCGCGCGCCTGCCCAGCCCGCGCGCGCGGCCCCCGCTCGCCTGCCCGCCCCACCCACGCAGCGCCCGCCCGCACACCCCCCGCGCCTACGCTGGAACCATGCCCGTCCCCTCCGCACGGACCCCCGCGTGATCGACGTCGCCGACCACCTCGCCGCCGTCCTCGACGCGGTCGAGCCCCTCGACCCCGAGCCCCGCGACGTGGCGGCGGCCCGCGGCCGGGTGCTGCGGCATCCGGTGCGGGCGGCCGTCGACGTGCCGGCCTTCGACTGCTCGGCCATGGACGGCTTCGCCGTCCGCGATCTCGCGCCCGCGACCCTGCGCGTGGTCGCCGATCTTCCCGCGGGGACCGACCTCGACCCGCGGATGGATGCCGGCGACGCGGCCCGCATCATGACGGGGGCGCCCGTGCCCACCGATGCCCTCGCCGTCGTTCCGTTCGAGGACACCGCGCACGGCCTCGACGGGGGCGTCGAGTCGGTCACGATCGTCGTGCCGCCGCGAGGACCCGGTGCGCACGTCCGCCGCCGCGGCTCCGACGTGCGCGCGGGCGACCTCGTCGTCGCCGACGGGCTGCGGGTCACCGCGGCACGGGCAGGTGCCATCGCGGCATCCGGAGTCGGCACGGTCACCGTGTCGCGCGCCGCTCGCGTCGCGGTCGTGTCGACCGGCTCGGAGCTCGTCGCCCCGGGCGCACCGCTGGCGCGCGGCCGGATCCCCGAGTCGAACAGCGTGCTGCTCGCCGGGCTCGCCGAAGAGGCGGGTGCCGAGGTCGTGCTGCGCACGAGCGTGGGCGACGAGGGCGACGGACCCCGCCGCGCGATCGCCGCGGCGGAGGCGGCCGGGGCCGACGTCGTGGTGTTCTCGGGCGGGGTGAGCGCCGGGGCGTACGAGGTCGTGAAGAACACCCTCGGCGACCTCATGCGCTTCGACCGTGTGCGCATGCAGCCCGGCAAGCCACAGGGTTTCGGGCGCACCCCCGCGGGAACCCTGCTGTTCGGCCTCCCCGGCAACCCGGTGAGCGCGGCGGTGTCGTTCGAGCTGTTCGTTCGGCCCGCGCTGCGCGCGCTCGAGGGCGATGTCGACCTCGGTCGCGCCGCCGTGCGCGTGGCGCTCGCCGCGGGGTGGCGCGCGCGTGCCGAGCGGGTGCAGTACGTGCCGGTCGCCCTCGACCGCCGTGATCCCGGGCGGTGGCTCGCCCGTCCGGTCGAGCGCGGCACCCGCGGGTTCGGCGATGCCGAGGGTCTGGCGGTCGTCCCCCCGGGCGAGACCGACCTCGTCGCGGGCGATCTCGTGAGCGTGACGCTGTGGTGACGGCCGATGCGATCCTGCTGGCCGGGGGGCGCGGCTCGCGGGTCGGCGGGGCGGTGAAGCCCCTGTTCGAGGTGAACGGCACGACTCTGCTCGCCGCGGCCATTGCCGCCGTCCGCACGGCGGGCGTCGAGCGCATCGTGGTCGCCGCGCCCGAGCTCGACCCCGGCCTCGACGTCGAGTGGGTGCGCGAGGAGCCCCCGTTCGGCGGCCCGGTGGCGGGGATCATCGCGGCCCTGTCGTCGGTGGATGCCGATGAGGTCTACGTCGTCGCCTGTGACCTGCCGACGGCGGGGCAGGCGGTGGCGCTGCTGCCCGATGTGCTCCCGTCGGGCGTCGACGGCGTCTGCCTCGACGACGGCCGACGCCAGTGGCTGATCGGCCGGTACCGGACGGCGGCGCTCCGCGCAGCGGCATCCCCTCTTCCCGACCGCGGCCGCGATGCGTCGATGCGGGCCCTGCTCGGAGGGATGACGGTGACCCCGGTGTCGGTCGACCCGGCCCTGACGCACGACGTCGACACGTGGGACGATCTCCGAGAAGCCCGAGGAGGAGCAGCCATGACCGAATCCCGCACCCTGCCGCCCGAGGCGCTCAACGACTGGAGCGCGGCGCTCGCCGAGCGCTTCGACCTGGGCGAGGGTGACATCCCCATCTCGCTGATCCTCGACCTCGCTCGCGACGTCGCGAACGGCGTGGCCCGGCCCGCGGCGCCGCTGAGCGCGTTCGTCGCGGGGCTCGTCGCCGGTCGCGCGGGCGGCTCACCGGCCGACACCGAGGCCGCGGTGGCGGCGGTCGTGGAACTCGCGCGCGGGTGGGAGAACCGCTGAGACGCCGGGGCGGCATCGGCCTCGAACGCCGGAGGGGGCGCAGGGCACGCAGGTGGGGGAGCTAGCGAGCGCTGCCGATGACGTCGACCGCGAAGCCCCCCGACGCCGTCTCGAGACGCGAGTCGTTCGTCCAGAGAGCGCGGCACCCCGCCCGTCGGGCGACGGCGAGATGCAGGGCATCCGCCGTCTGCAGGCCTCGATAGCGGGCACGCAGCAACGCCGCGTCGAGAAAGGCGTCGGGGTCCACCGGCAGCAGTTCGAGAGCATCGAAGGCGCTCCACATGGTCGACTGCGCCTGGGCGTCGGCATCCCGCATCGGTTTCACGAGCGCCTCGAGCATGACCAGGGGGCTCGTCGCGAGCGGCTCGTCGGCGGCTGCGAGTGCGGTGCGCGTGCGCTCGCCGATGTCGTCGTCGCGCTCGACCGCGTAGATGACCAGGCAGCTGTCGACGTAGATCACGCCCCGGCGGCCCGATTCTCGGCGACGATCGCATCGATCTCGTCGACCGGTCGCGCTCGCTCCGCCGTGACGGGGTTCGCTGCCAACCACTCCGCGAAAGCGTTGCGCGTGCGAGACGGGGCGCCCTCGATGGGCACGATCCGCGCCACCGGCACCCCGCGGCGCGCGATCGTGACCTCGATCCCCGACTCGGCGTCGGCGATCAGCTTCGACAGGTTGTTCCGCGCGTCCAGGACGTTGTACATCATGGCGGCATCCTAGCCAGGAAACTGGCTAGGTGTCGTTCTCGGCGAAGACGACATCACCGCAGTGCGAAACGCGACGCGGAAGTTCCGCAGATCACCGGCGTTCTCATCGTCGGTCGAGCATGGTGCATGTCGTGAGGAAGGAGATCAGCCGGGTCCCGTCGTCCGTGCGGAACACCTCGTCCAGCGCGACGTTGAACTCCTCCTGCCGTGCATAGGGGATGTTGATGGGCGCGAAGCCCGACTGGACCAGCGCGCCGGTCATCATGATTCTGGCGGTGCGTTTGTTCCCGTCGAAGTAGAACTGGGACCGGGTTGCCGAGGCGAAGTACACCAGGGCGCGGGCTCTCGGATCGCCGAGTGCGCCGAGCCCGGCCAGCAGGTTCGTGAAGTCCTCCCGTAGCTGCTCCCCGTTCCTCCCGGTCGGATCACCGTCGACGGTCCCGCCGCTGGCGAGCGTGACGGAACCGCCGCCGTGCACGCTACCCTCGCCACGGAAGTTGCCCGACTCGATCGCTTCGTATCTGGCGATCACACCGTGGATGCGGTCACTCATCTCTTTGCGCAGCGAGAAGGAGCCGTCACGCACCGCGCTGATCATCAGGTCCATGCCCTCGCTCAGGGCGAGGATCTGCTCCGCCTCCTCGTGCTTCTTCCCACCGACGGTGACACCATCCAGCAGGGTCTGCACCTGCGGCAGCGTAAAGGTGTTGCCCTCCAGGGCGGCCGCGTTCCAGACGAGCTCGGGCAGCGACTTCTCTAGGCGGAAGAGCGACCGCTGCACCGCAGACGGCTCGACGAGTTCGAAGTTGACCGCACCCGGTCGCCAGGTGATCCGGCCCGTGCGCTGCTCACGGGTGGCGTCGCCGACGAACGGATCACGGATCGAAGCCCCCGCCTGGTGTCGGTCACGGTTCTCCTGCGCACGCGTGGCGAAGTCCGCCGCGGTCATACCCCACTTCTTCGGAGACCGCTCCTGCGTGCTCTCTTCGCTCATCGTTCACCACCCTTCGGTGATCTCGTCGGCCAGCTGGTCGTAGCCCAGTCCGTACAGGTCGATCGCCGCCTGGATCGGCGAGACGATCTGCTGCTCCCAGTCCGGCGGGATCATCATGTCGACCAGGTAAGCCTGCATCGTAGGCGCAACCAGAACACCGGCCGGCTGATACTCGTCAACCTCGCGCATCGTCGCCGACAGCCGCTCGGCCACCGCGTCGGTATCCGTCGACCACGCCACCACGGGACCGGGGTCCGGGGCGTGGCCGAGGTAGGCGCGAGCAGCCGCAACTCCCGAAATTGCCCCGCTCAGCGGACGCAGAGCACTGTTGGCCACCTCGATCGTCTGCTGCTGCGTGAGCCCCGGCTTCGGGGCGAAGAACCTGGCACCCTTCCGGTGCTGCGCGGCCGAGTACCGGCCCGCCAATTCGAGCAGTCGATTCCGGTCGGGGCCGGCGTGACGCTCGAGGCGAGCCATCCATTCGTCGATCTGCTGGACTTCCTCAGGTGACGTCATCCCCCAGCCCTCAAGATCTTCCCGGGTCGGGGTGGCCGGGTCGGCGACTACTCGCGCCGCCACGGCGGCTGCCGGGTCGCTCACGGGCACCAGCTGCACGTCGATGTCGTACCCGGCCGCCAGCGCGAGCTCGCGTAGCGTCTCGATCGTCGGCGCGGACACTCCATCGCGCACCCGGCGCACGGTCATACGAGAGAGCCCGGTCGCACGCGCCGTTGCGGTCGGCGTGCGCCCGAGGAGCTCGATCAGAGACGGAACATCCATGTGCCTAAGGTAACAAGTATGTGTCGTGTGACACAAGGATGTACCAGACCCGACGGACGAGGGCGCGGTGCTTTGCCATGACCCCGCCACGGGCGAGCGAGTCGCAGACCCGGTTGCTTCGTGCGGGATCACGGCCCGACGTACTCCCCGCGCGGTCGCAGGCGCATCGGCGCTTCGGCGTACTCGGCGGCGATGTGCGCGATCCACCCCGCCAGCCGGCCCACGACGAAGATCGAGCTCGCCGCGTCGTCGGGGAGACGGGCTCCGGATGCCAGGGCGGCCAGCGCGAGATCCACGTTGGGCCGCGCGTGCGCACGGGCGGCGACGGTGTCGCTGAGCCGGGTGACGGCATCCATCGTTCGTTCCCCGTCGGGGAGCTGCGCGAGCAGCGGGAAGAGCGCGTCGGCGCGGTCGTCGACGCCGCTGTAGAGGGGATGACCGAAGCCCGGGATGCCGTTGCCGTCCTGCACCGCGTCGGCCAGCGCGCGCTCGGGCTCCCTGCCCCGGCGCACCTGCGTGAGCAGGCGGGAGGTGCGGGTGGCGGCGGCGATGTGCAGGGGCGAGTCGGCGGCTCCCAGAGCTGCGCCGACCGCCGCGTACCCGTCGGCGCGGGCCGAGGCCGCCACCCGCGCGGCGAAGGTCGACACGGCCAGGTCGTGATCGATGAGCAGGATGAGCGCCGCGTTGATCGCGCGGACGGCGGGGCCGTGCTCATGGGGGCGGCGGGGATCATCGCGGTAGCCGGGATCATGGGAGTGACGTTCATGCGGGCGCGACCGACGAACACCCTGTCCACCGGCGTGAATGCTCAGGAGGTTGTCATAAGCGGTTGGCTCGCCTGCACAGGGTGACAGGCGAGCCAACCAGTTTGAATGCGAGTTGGTCGTCAGGGCGTTGGTGCAGCCCGGCGAAGCGACCAGCTCCTGAAAAATGAGCCGACCTGGACGACGTCGTGCTCGACGAGTCCCTCCCGGTAGGTGAAAACCATCTGCCTCAGTTCCTCAGCGACGCGTTCGGCCAACGGCCACCGACGGTTGCAGGCGCTCACTGGGCGGCCGCCCGCTGCGCGCCCATCACCGCGGACTCAGCAAGATTGCTCTTGGGAAGGGCCACGCCGCCGTTGACCGCGTCCACCCACGCGCCGGTGGTGGCGACTGCGGCGAAGTTGGAGTTCAACAGGGCCAGCAGGGTGGTGTGTACGGTTTTCGCGTCCGCAATGCCTGCATCGTTGGCAATGTTGATCGCGCCAGTCGCGTCCGAAAGAACCTCCGCCGCGAGACCGTGCGTTTCCGCCTCGGCCGCGGAGGCAACAATGCAGTTGTTGGTCATGTAACCGACCAGGGTGATGGTGTCCACGTCATGAACCCGGAGCCATTTGAGCAACCCGGTACCAGCAAAGACCGTGCCGTATTTCTTCGTGACGCTCTTCCACTCGGGCGTGACCCTTTCCGCGACCTCGGGGTGCAGCTTGAAGCCGTCCATCGTGGGATTGAAAACCGGGGCATCCTTACCGGCAGTGTGCTGGAATACTGCGATCAGGAGGCCGGCGGCCTTCGCGGCGTCGATGGCGGCGGTGATCTGAGGTAGCGACTCGGCGTGCGGCGGGTACTGGATCTCCAGGGGGCCGGTGAAGTACTCCTGCTGCACATCGACGAGGATCAGCGCGCGATTCGGGGTGGTCATGAGATCTCAACTCCAGGGGTAGGCGGTACATCCAGCATCCGAGCACCGCTCGCCGTGCGCCAGTGGCACGAATGACTGCATACGATGAATTCGGGCCACGGAGGGAGATAGACGCGTGAAGATCGCCATCTATGCGTTCGACGGGGTGACGATGTTTCACCTGTCGACGCCCCAAATTGTCTTCGATGAAGTGCGACGACACCGTCTCGCACAGTGGGAAACGGTTTTGTTCTCCGACCGCGCCGGGTCGGTTCGCACCGCCGAGGGCTACTCCGTAAGCGGGATCAAGGGACTCAAAGCGACGTCGGACGCCGAGATCGTCGTGATTCCCTCGTGGCAACGCGAAGGCAAGGAGTTGGGCCCCGGGCTTCGCCGTGCGATGCGAGCTGCGCATGCGCGGGGCGCTCTCATCGTTGGACTCTGTCTCGGCGCGATCGCAGTCGCCGACACCGGTCTGCTATCCGGCCGAAGAGCGGTTACCCATTGGCGTGCAGTCGACCAGCTTTCCGAGCGCCACCCGGACATCACGGTCGACGCATCCGCTCTCTATCTCGATCTCGGAGACGTCCTCACCTCGGCGGGAACCGCCTCAGGCCTGGACGCGTGCCTTCATCTCGTCCGAGGCCGGCTCGGCGCCGATGCCGCCAACCGCATTGCACGATCGATGGTCATCGCTCCCCACCGTGAGGGCGGACAAGCGCAGTACATTGAACGACCCGTGCCCCAGGCAGACGCAGGCGACCCGATCGCCCAGTCGCAAGAGTGGGCGCTCACCAACCTCAGCGAACAGATCGACGTAGAACGGCTCGCTGCGCAGGCGCACTTGAGCAGACGGTCCTACGTCCGCGCTTTCCGGTCAGCAACCGGAGCAACACCCGCAGCATGGGTGCGTTCGCGCCGACTAGATGAAGCCAGACGACTACTGGAAGCCACGGACCTCACTATCGACCAGATAGCGAACCTCTGTGGCTTCGGGAGCCCGATCACCCTCCGCCAGAACTTTCTCTCCGCCTTCGACTGCACCCCCTCGAGCTACCGTCGCAGATTTGACGCCACAGGCTCTACGGCCATTTCCCCTCTCGGAATGACGGCATCGAACTGACAGCTCAGTCCAAACCGGTCCAGATCTCGACTATTGGGGTAGCTCTCCGGGCTGCGCTTTGGTGGTGGAGACGGTGAACGACCGCGTGGCCCTTGCCGCGGCTGATCAGCCAGCGGTTGACCGGCGTCGTAACCACGAACGCGACAGCAAGAGCGGCGACAAGAGAACCTTAGAACAAGCCGCTCGCGATCCCCGCGCCCATCGCGCCGGGGATGGCGAGCATCGCCGTGTTGTCAATGGGCTCCATGACTGCGATCGAAACGGTGTCAGCGGCGAGGGCAATCCCGACCGCGGCACGCCAGGACAGTCCGGCCCGCAGCAGGCCGCGCATAGTCAACGCGTAGCCGAAGAGAAATGCCAGGGCGATCGAGGTCACGACGTTGCCGGCCTTGTGAAGACCGAGGCTCGTCCCAACACCATGCCAAAGGACTTCACCGACCGCGCATCCCGTCAGGCAATGCACGGTCGCTGCCCCCGCCACGACGTGGCGTTTGGGCTGGTGTGGTCGTTCTGGGTGTGCGCATGCTCGATCATCGGCGCTCCTGCATGCATCAATATACCCCTGGGGGGTATATTGACGTCTCTTCTTTGATTGTCGCGACCCCCATCTCGCCGCAGAACGTCGGCACAAGCTGCAACGCCGCATTCGGTGGATTGCCACGGCAACCACTGGCTACAACTTGATTGAAGCGGTAGTCGCGATCGCTGCAGGCTCTGTCGCTGGCTCTGCCGCGCACGTAGCGTTCGGCTTGGACTGCGCGATCAAGGTTCTCTCGGCGGCGGCCGCAGCTTGGCAGTGCACCCACCGAGACCCCGAACGGTGGGAGGAGGGAACCCTCCGCGTCACCGCGTTCGCGTTCTTTGCTCTCGCCGCCTACGTCACCTTTGCGGACGCCTTCTCCCTTGCCGGCCGGATCGACGCTGAGCGCTCGACACTCGGCATCATCCTCACCACGCTCAGTGTTGTCACTATGCCCTTCGTCTCCCTCGCTGAGCATCGAGCCGGGCGTGAGCTGAGTTCTGCTACAGCCGTGACGGACTCCAAACAGACACTCATCTGCACCTGTGGAGCCTGACCCGGCCACTCCTGCGTAACCTTCGTTTGAGTGCTCCTCGACGATGACCACTCGAAGCACAACGCGCGACCGGAAACAGTCGCCCCCGCGAGACAACGGTGCCGCCCATCGGGCGCTCGAAGCCGTGCGTGATGGTTGAAGCGATGTGACTGATTGCATCACTGTCGTCAGGTGTCCATCGTGTTCTCGACTGTCTTGCCGATCACCGCTGTTCTCGTTCTAGGGGCGGTGCTTCGTCGCTCGACTTTGAAGAGGCCTGACGTGTGGCGCGGGATCGAATGGCTGAGCTATTTCGTGTTCACTCCAGCGCTGTTTGTCTCGTCGATCGGCAAAACGGACCTAGGTTCGCTCGATGCTTTGCTGATGCTTGCAAGCTTGGCTATACCGCTGGTCTCAGCGACAGCTGTCGTCATCGCGTTGCGACGCCCGTTGAGGCTACGCGGGCCGGCGGTGACATCGATCGTGCAAAGAAGCGTCCGCATCAACACGTATATCGGGCTCGCTTTCGCGGCGGCGCCTCACGGGACAGCGGGTGTGGCGTCGTTTGCGATTGCTAGCGCCGTCGTCGTGCCGTTGGTGAACGTCCTGTGCGTGTCCACCCTCGCGCGTTATGGCTACCTTGCGGCGGCGCGGCCGCGGTCGAGACTCGTGCGCGAGCTCGCCTCGAACCCTCTGATCCTGGCGTGCGCGGCCGGAGTCGCCCTGAGCCTGACCGGAACGGGCGTACCGGATGCTGTCGCACCCCTGCTGAATCTCTTCTCCTCCCCGGCTCTGGTTGCGGGGACTCTTGCGGCCGGCGCAGCCATCCGATTCGACGCACGTTGGCGGGACCTGTTGGATATTTCGTTAGCCAGCGCGCTGAAGCTCGTCGCGGTCCCGTGGGCCGCGGCGTCCATCGCGATCGCGATGGGCATCTCGGGGACATCTTTGGTGGCCATCGTGCTCATCTCCGCCGTTCCCACCGCCCCGTCAGCCACTGTCCTCGCAGCCCGAATGGGGGTGATACAAGACTGATGGCCTCCATCACAGCTGTTCAGACGATCTTGTCGGTCATCACCTTGCCGGCAGCACTCGCCCTGCTGGCAGGGTCACCGTGAACGACGTGGTGCCGAGGTGGTGTAATTGTTAAATGCAGTACGACCATGACAACATGACGGGCGTCGCCCTCGCCGCCGACCTCGTCAATGCCGTGACGGGGGTACGACAACCGCTGTCCCGCGTGGCTATGCGGGACGTGCTGCTTTCTCATGAGATTCGGCAACCAGAGCTGGCCGATGACCACATTCACGCTCTCGCGCAGTGGGCCGACCTGCTCCGGGAGGTGTTCGCAGCGTCAGCCACGGAGGACCGCACACGCGCCGCAAACGTGATCCTCACAGGGGGGACGACTCGCGCCTACCTCACGACACACGACGGCTGGAGCCCGCACCTGCACTTCACCGGTGAGGACGAGGACATCGTCGCCCGCGTGATGGCCGTCACCGCCGGTGGTATCGCGATCTTCCTCGTCGAAAGCGGAGGTGAACGATTGGGTGTGTGCGCCCGCGCCGATTGCAACAGGGTCTTCGTCGACACCAGCCGCAATGGGCGCCGGACCTACTGCTCAGCGCGCTGCGGCAACAACGATGCGGTCAGCCGTCACCGGCAGCGTCGGAACTAAATCGTTCATCTCACGCGCGAGAGGTCGGCTGGTTCGGTTCGTAGACGACGCCAGCACAAGAGGCCGGGAGCGCGACCTCCTCTTCCTCGGCAACGGCGGGGGGGACAGTCAGCGCCCATGCGTTCATCGCATCGAGGACAGGCCGGAGTCCTCGCCCCAACTCGGTGAGCTCATACTCGACCCGGGGCGGGATTTCCGGGTATGAGGTCCTGGTGACAATCCCGTACGTCTCGAACCGCCTCAACCTGTCGGTCAGCGTGTGAGCACTGATCCCAGGCAGAGCGTCCCTCAACTGCCCGAAACGGTGAGGACCGTTCAAGAGCTCTCGGACGATCAACGTCGCCCATGGCCCCTCCAGCAAGGACAGGAAGCGAGCGATCCCGCACTCCGGCCAAGTCTGCGCGATGAACCCCATGCCGACTCCTTAGTGCACTTGAAGTAAATAGTGCAGTGTGTGCACTAATAGTCGCATGACAATCATCGTTCATGGTGCAACGGGCGCTCAGGGCGCTCCCCTCCTTTCCTTCCTGCAGGCAGCCGGCCACGACACCACCGCCGCGGTGCGCGACACAACCAAGGCCGGCGGGAAGGCTGTCGCCGTCGACTTCGACCGGTGTGTGCTGAGTGGCGTGTGAGAGCATGAAGTCGCACTTTCGCTTCGGCGCGGACGCCGTCTAGGTGCTCGACTACGCTCGCGACGTTCATTGCGGCGCCGGGCCGAAGCGTGTCATAGCCCTGGCGAAGATGTCCTCATTGAAGTCAGCATGGACGTATCGCTCGGCCACGAGGTGCGCTCGCATCTGTGTCACGATGGCGGACGCGAGTCGGCCTTCCTCTTCGAGGACGTCTAGTAGCGCGGGGGTCGAGAACGTCTGTGATCCAAAGTCAGCGGCCAGGATGTTCAAGGTCCGGTCATCGGACCACAGTGCTTGTGCATCGCTCGCGATAGCTGCTGCCGCGTACCACGTGTCGTCCTTCAGCTGCTCCGCGTAACCGCGGGTGGTCGTCCGTGGCGCTCGTGCCGGACCAACGGCCGCATCAGTTCAACGAGCGCGGATGGGCGGCTGACATCGAGACCCGCCCCCTTCAGTAGGGGAAGTGCCGTCGGCGGCCTTCACGTCGAGCCAGAACGATGGGGAGAGGCGCACGGCCTGTCCCTGCCCCTCCTGGCCGACGACGAGAGCCGCGGCGCCCTGCACGCTCGCGCTGGCCGAGCGGTCCGTGAAGGCACCGCCGCTGGGCGCCGTGTCGAAGGTGAACGACCCGAGCAGGCTCTGCTGGGGGGTCGGGACGGCGGCCCCAGTCTCAGCGGCCGCCACGGGCACGGTGTCGCTCGCAACGAGCGCGGCTGCGGCCAGAGCGCCGATGGTCAGGGGCGTGTGCTCGAGTGTCATCGTCTCGTCATCATCGACAAGAGTCCCTTCGGGTTCGTCTTCGATCCACGCGATCGGGCTGCGTCCGATGTGCTGCGGTGGCAGGCGGGCCGCAGTCCGATTGCGAGTGGTGCTCGGACCGGACCGTCGATCGTTCACGGCAACAAGGCGTCTTCTCTTCCTTGTAATACTTAGTCATACGTCTTACCTTTAACCCGGACTCGCTGAGGAGTCTGGAGAACTCGACGAGGAGTCCGTGTGCCACTGAAGAAGTCCGTCCTGACGACAGCGCTGGTGACAGTGTCCGCGCTGCTCGCCGCGATCCTGACCGCTCCCGCCGCTGCTGCAGCCGACACGGCGACCTACTACGTATCGCCGAGCGGCGACGACTCGTCCTCCGGGACGTCCAGTTCCGCGCCGTTCCGATCCTTGACGAGAGCCCAGGAGGCGGTCCGCTCTGCCTCGGCTGATCGGGACGTGACCGTCGTCGTGGCCGACGGGACGTTCCTCCTCGAGGGTCCCCTGCGCTTCGGTGTCGAGGACGGAGGGCGGAACGGCCACAGCGTGACGTGGCGAGCAGCGCCCGACGCCGCCCCCGTCATCTCCGGTGGACGCGCCGTCGAGGACTGGACCGGTCCTGACGCATCCGGAGTCTGGTCGGCGCCCCTGGAGTCCGACTTCGACTTCCGGCAGCTGTACGTCGACGGACGACAGGCAACGCGTTCTCACGTAGAGCTCGATGCGAACAGGATCACGTGGAACCGGACCGGGTTCTCCGTCGATCCCGCTTACCTCTCCTCGGACATCGGTCGGATCTGGTCCGTTCTGAAGGCGTTGCCGGCGGGCGACCAGCAGCGCGTCGAGCTGCGTAGCCGCGGGTCCTGGACCGACCGCATCGCGCCCGTGTCCTCCCTCGCCGCCTCCTCGGCGGTGATGCAGCAGCCGTCGTGGGACAACAACACCTGGGGCTGGGACACCATCGACAAACCCCTTCCCGACAACAGCCATCGGACTCTCCGCCTGCAGAACGCGCGAGTGCTCGTCGATCAGCCCGGCGAATGGTTCTTCGATCAGACAGCCGGAGCGCTCCATTACAAGCCCGCCGTGGGTGTCGATCCCAACAACGTGGACATCGTCGCTCCTCAGCAGCAGACGCTTCTCAGCGTGAGTGGCGAGAGCTCCGTCAACCCCGTGCGGAATCTCCGCTTCGAAGGCCTCTCGTTCGAGCACTCGAGCGATTTGAGGCCCAATACCGACGAGGGATTCGCCAACCAGCAGAACGGCAGCTTCATTTCCGGCCGGGTCTTCGCCCTCGTCGACCCGGTGACGAAGGACCTTCCCACCTCCGACCAGCGCGTCTTCGTCGGCGCGGAGCAGGCCCCGGTCGTCCGACTCCTCCGTCTCGGTAGCGATGGCGTCCATCGCTACCTCGACGACGGGAGCGCCGTGGCGGCGGCCGACAAGCCCCGGTTGATCGATGTGCGGGACTATCCGAACCTGCCGTTGAACTCCGCCCAGCTGGCGGCGTGGAACGCCGCTCATCCGCAGGCCCCGAAGTCTTCCTGCGCACGCCCCTTCTACCCGAACGAGTGCATTGCGTTCGAATCCTGGCGTGACCTGTTCGAGCAGGCGTCCTCCGCGGTGCAGGTGACCGCGGCGACGAACGTCACCTTTAGTGGGAGCACCTTCGCTCACATCGGCGGCAATGCCCTGGGCATCGGGAACGACTCCGGCGCCACCCTGAGCGGCGTCGGTCTCGCCGCTCAGGACGTCTCCGTGCTCACCAGCACGTTCCGCGACATCGCGGGCACTGCGATCGCGGCCGGAGGAGTCTCGCCCGAGGCGCATCACCCCTCACGGGAGGCGAGCCGCAATGCTCGGCTTATCGTGAGCGACAACCGGATCACAGGCGTCGGCAGAGACTACTTCGACCGGTCCGCGATTCTCGTCACCTACTTCGACGGGGCCGAGGTCGTCCACAACGAGCTGTCAGACGGCGCGTACGACGCAATCGACACGGGCTGGGGTTGGGGGGTTCCGGACGCGGGCGGCAACGCGGTCTACCAGGGACGCGGCGCCTACTTGTTCATGAAGCGGTACGCGGACGACGACCCGACGACGAACCGGAACATCCATGTCGCCCGCAACGCGATGTGGGACTTCAAGAAGGAAGGCGCCGACGGCGGCATCCTCTACAACCTCGGAGCCACGCCGGGGAGCTCCTGGGAGGGCAATCACGTCGTCGGCGCGACAGGTTTCAAGCTCTACTTCGATGAGGGCACCCGGTACATGACGGCCAAGGACAACGTCCTGTCGGCCGGCGGGATCTGGACCTTCGCCAACGGCTTCTCCGAAGGCACGCCCACGCCGGCGAAAGGCCAGCCGAACACCACCCGTGACAACACCGTCGACGGCACCTGGGCTCTCGGCGGTGGGCTCAACCTCGGCCCGTGGTGCTACGACTCCGCCGCCTGCGATCCCGCCGGTGACGGGCGCTACAACAACCGGATCACGACCCGGAGTCAGATCGGCATATCCGAGCTCCCGCTCGCCGCTCAGAAGGTCGTCGCTGCCGCGGGCATCCGCCCCGAGCACCGCCGTCCGGGGGACCGTGTCGGCGAGCCTCGCGGGCTCGACCTCGCTCTGACCCGGGACGCATCCGGCGCTCAGGTGGTCACCGCCACCGTCGCGAATCTCGGAACGGACCCGCTCGGCGCGGTGACCGTCAGGGCGACGGGCTCCAGCGGAGTGACCCTCACGCCACTCGCGCAGGCTCCGGTCTCGCTGGCCCCCGGTGCGACGGGGACCGCCACTTGGAAGGTCTCGGGAGCCGCCGCGATCACGGACGGAACCGTCTCAGTGTCGACGTCCAGTCGCTCCGGGGCCGTCACGACGAGCACGGAAGTGAAGCGCACCCTGCCCGTGGTGCTCGGCGGGCCGGTGGACCCCGCGCTGACCGTCGCCGGATTCGGCACCTACCTCGCCCCACAGGCGGTGAGGAGCGGTGAGTCGATCGCGCTGCAGTCCTCTGGCCGCGACATCGGCATCGCCGGTGACGAGTACACGACCGTGTACTCGCGTGACGGCCTCGCGAACGACGGCACGGTGACGACGCGGCTGGACTCCGTCGAAGGAGCCTTCTACCGCTCCGGTCTCTCCGTGCGCAACGATCTGGGCCGCACGGCCGATGCCGCGGTGCCCGAGAAGTCGACGGGCTACGCCACTCTTGTGGCCGAACCGGGGTGGATCGCCTTCCGCGCCGATCGCAGCGGTGACGGCGTGATCGACACCCAGATCGATCAGGCCGCTGTCCCGGATCGTCCCCTGTGGCTGCGAATCACCCGCACCGGGAACACGCTGAAGGCGTCCTACTCCCTCGACGGAAACGCCTACACGGACCTGCGGAACACGGTCGACCTCACCGGAGCGGACACGGGAAGGCTCGATGCGGGACTCGTCCACTCGAGTGCCGACCGCATCGCGATCGCGGCGACGCAGGCGCTGACGACGTCGACCGCGATATTCTCCGGTCTGCGATTCACAGGAACGGGGACGATGCCCGAAATCACAGCGGCGCCGGAGAAGGCGGGCGTCGCGGGCCGACCCTACTCGGCCACACTGACGGCGACGAACAACGCCCGCTTTGCGATCGTGGACGGGTCGCTCCCGGAGGGACTGACGCTCGCCGCCACCGGTGCGATCACCGGCACGCCGACTCGCGCCGGTGCGTTCACGGCGACCATCGAGGCCCGGACCGACGCAGGCGCCGCGACGACCGCCGTGCGCATCGTCGTCCGCGAATCGGCTCCCGCAGCACCGGAGGTCCGGATCGCGGCGCAGGAGCCCACCGTGCCAGGACTGACGTCGGGATCTGCACGCGTGGAGGTGAGGAACCCCACCGTCGATCCGACGCGCTACTCGGTGGTCGTCACGAACGCCGCGGGCGCGACTGTGCACTCCGCCGACCTCACCGCCGCCGGGGGAGCGACGGCGGCCACTCGGGCGGAACGTCTGGGCGGTGGCGTCTACACGGTCACTGTCCTTGGGGACGACGCTTCGGCCCAGGTCGCGCAGAGCTTCACCATCACGAACGGGGCGTTCACCGGCCTGCCCGCGCCGTGGCGCACGAGCTCGCTCCAAGGCGCGACCGCGAGTTCGATGAGCGTGGAGGGAAGCCAGATCGCCGTCCTCGGGCAGCGCAGCGCGGACATCAGCGGTGAGAACCCCACGAAGACCGATTCGTACAGCACCGTGTACCAGCCCGATGTCCTCGGCGCCGACGACTCCGTCCAGGTGACGGTGACCGGGCAGGAGCGGATCGGCGACTTCACTAAGTCCGGGCTGATTATCCGCGACGACCTCGCAGTCTCGACCTCGGGCTCCAGCGGAGCCTCGAACGGCACGGGCACCTCGAGCGGAGAGGCCGTGTTGGCGCTCACCCCGACGCGCGGAATCCGTTTCACCGTCGAGAACGGGGCGGCCAACTGGTACACGGTCGAGGCGGCGTCCACCACGGCCTGGAACGTCGCCCAGACGATCCCGAGCCCGATCACGCTGAAGCTCAGCCGCGAGGGCGGCACGACTCTGGTCGCGTCCTACTCGCTCGACGGAGGCGCCACCTTCCAGGTGCTCGGTACCCGCACGGACTATTTCGCCGCCGGGCGGGACCGAGCAGTCGACGCCGGTGTCGTGCAGTCGACGAACGCAGGGGTGACCGGTAATGCGGGCAGCGCGTCGTTCCGCGACTTCCTCACGAAGGCGCGCACCGCGGCGCCGGGTCTGACCCTCACTGCGTCCTCACCCGAGACCGACGGATCGCGCAACGGGACGGCGACCGCGACGGTGACGAATCCGACCGACCGCGAGCAGTTCGTCGAGGTCACCGCTTCGCGCACGGCGACCGGCGGCATGGTGTTTCGTTCCGGCGCGACCGTGCCCGCCCGTGGGTCTGCGATCGTCATCGTGCCCCGACTGACGGCAGGGGAGTACACCGTGATGGCGCGGGACTCCGCGACCGGCGCGAGTTCCTCGGGGAAGGTGTCGATCACTGCCAGCAGGGGCGTCTCCCTGCAACCCACCGCCGCGCCCCGCTGCATTGCGGGGACGGTCCAGCTCATCGCGACCGTGCGAAACACCGATGGGGTACCGATCGGCGTAAAGGTGTCGTCCCCGTACGGTGAGAAGGCGACGGCCGCTGTCCAGCCAGGCACAGCGACCACGGCCGCGTTCGCGACGCGGCTTACGGCGATGCCAGCCGGGGTCCTCACCGTCGTGGCGACGGGACCGGCGCGCGCTTCGAGCACGGTGCAGGTGTCGTACGGGGCTGTGAGCTGCCGGTGACGCGCTGACCCTCCGACAGACCGCGATCCCCGGGATCGGTGCCGTGCGCACCGGGCCCGGGGATCACGGCTGTTCCGGCGCGGATCCCCGGGGGACCGCAGGCAGGCGGCTTCTGCGAACGGGAACGCCGAGAAGCTCGATTTCGGCGCTGCGGCGCCGTTATCGCATCGAGCCCCTGCCCCTGCCCGTGGGCGTAGATGAGACGAGGCAACAGGACAAGGAGCGGTGGGGGGCATCATGTCGGACGATGTCCGGGAGGAGTGGTCGGCGGGGCGGGTTCCTCGGTACGGGCTCCTCCGCAGCGAGTGACGGGTCCCGAGCGCCGAGTATGCGGAAGGGCTCCGCGCCGACTCCTGAAAGCCGACGCGGAGCCCTTCCCGGTCGAGACCGCGGGCGGGGATCAGACCTGCTCGGGCACCAGTCGGAGCCCGGCACGCTCGGGGCGGAAGTGCGGCCCGACCGGGTCGGTCCACCCATTGGCGCCCTTGGCCTGCCGGATCGCCGCCTCGTCGATGACCACGCCGGACCCGGGCGCATCGCCGAGGACGATCCCGCCGTCCGCGATCTCCTGGTCGACGGTGATGCCGACGGGCGATCCGAGATCCTGGACCTCGATGCAGAGGTTGTTGGGGATGGCCGCAGCGGCGTGGGCGAGGGGATTGGTGTTGTAGCTCACCGCGCTCATCGGCAGATCGTGGCCGTGCGCGAGTACGGCCACGCGAAGGAAGTGGGTCACTCCCCAGACGCTGCCGGTCTGGACGACGTCGACGGCTCCGGAGTCGAACAGGGAGCGGTACTGGTCGAGCCCGGTCAGATTCTCTCCGGTGGCGACCGAGGCGCGCACCGCCTGCGAGACGGCGGCGAGGCCGGCGGCGTCCCATCGGCGCAAGGGCTCTTCGACCCAGGTCAGGTCGAGCGTCTCCTCGAGCGCGCTGATGTGGCGGACGGCCTGCTTGCGATTCCAGGACTCGTTCGCGTCGAACATGAGTGCAGGAGACGTCGTGTTGGCACGGAAGAGATCGGCGGCGATCTCGAGGCGTCGACGGTCGCTCGCGAGGTCGCGGCCGCCCTTGATCTTCACGGCCGTGAAGCCGCGCTCGACCCAACCGCTGTACAGCTGCGCCAGATCCTCGTCGGCGACCGCGATCTCGAGTCCGGACGCGTAGCCCGGGATGTAGCGATCACGCGCTCCGAGCAGGCGCCAGAGCGGCTCTCCCGCAGCCTTCGCCTTGAGGTCCCAGAGGGCCATGTCGAGCGCGCCGATGCCGCCGAAGGTGGCGCCACTGTGCCCGGACTTGAAGACGAAGGCCAGCATGCGGTCGTAAAGGGCGGTGGTGGCGCGAGGGTCCTCGCCTAGCAGTGCCGGGAACAGTCGGTCGAGGTCGCGGTGCGACCCGAGGCCGATGCCCTCCAGTCCCTCATCGGTCTCGAGGATGACGATCGGAACCTCGGTGGTACCCGCGACGTGACCGTTGACGTCCCCGATCGGCCGCCCCCACCGGTGGACCGTGGTGAGCGTTCGATAGCCCGTGATCTTCATGGATTCCCTGCTCATCATCGAATGGGTGCGGGCGGCCACGTGCCGTCCGGGCATAAACAGCATACATCATACCTAACGAAGAGGTATGACGTTCTCTTACACTGGTGTCATGAGTGAATCCGAAGCCCCCGAAACCCTTCGGGTCCTCTCGAGCGCTTCCCGGACGCCGGCTGCTCGGCTCGGCGTCGCTGTCGTGGAGGGGCTGGTCACGGCGATTGTCTCGGGTGAGCTGCAGCCCGGGGACGTCCTGCCTCCCGAGGGGCCGCTCGCTCAGCAGTTCGGAGTCAGCCGGACCGTCCTCCGTGAGTCGATCAAGCGTGTCGAGGAGAAGGGCCTGGTCGCTGTCGCGCAGGGTCGGGGGACCAGAGTGCAGCCGACGAGCTCGTGGAACATGCTCGATCGGATCGTGCTGAGTGCTCTCATCAGCCGCGACGACTCGCTGGACGTCCTCGACGAGCTGACGATCGTCCGGGCGAGGCTGGAGTCGGCCATGGCCGCTGCCACTGCCGGGCGGCGCACCGACGAGCAGCTCGATCGCATGCGAGCCGCGATCGACCGGATGGCGGAGGTGGTTGACGATCCCGAGGCCTTCGTTCCCGCGGACGTCGCCTTCCACGAACTCGTGATGACGTTCTCGGGCAACCGGCTCGCGGAGAGCATCGCCCGGATCCTTTACGACCGCGCGCGGGAGAGCCGCAGCTTCAACGGGGAGGTCCAGGAGCAGGATCTGCGCCGGACGCTTGGCGAGCACGCCGCGGTCCTGACCGCCATCGAGCAGCAGAACGCCGAGGCGGCCGAGCGTGACATGGAGTTCCTGATCACGGAGGCGTGGCGCCGGCGCCGCCTTCCTCGGGGTGTCGGCGCCTGAGGCGTCACTCGGGCCGGACGCGGAGGCCGCTCATCCCACCGTCGACAGCGAGGACTGTTCCCGTCGTCGATCGGCCGCGCGGGTCACTGAGGAAGACGATCGCGTCGGCGACCTCGTCCGGGGTGACCATGCGTCCCGTCGCCTGACGTGCGTTCAGCGCAGCGCGCTCGGCGATCGGATCGTCGAAGCCCTCCAGCATGCGGTCGACGAACGGAGTGGCCACGGTGCCGGGAGCCACTGCGTTGACGCGGATGCCCTCTCGGACGTGGTCAGCCGCCATCGCCAGCGTCAGCGCCGAGACCGCTCCTTTGGACGCCGAGTAGAGGGATCGCCGCGGCAGCCCCGCACTCGCAGCGATGGAGGAGACGTTCACGATCGAGGCGCAGGACGAGCGACGCAGTAACGGCAGCGCGGCGGCCGACGCTCGAGCCGTGCCCACGACGTTGATGTCGAGCAGTCTCAGCCATTCGTCGTCCGCGGTCTCCTCGACCGTGCCGACCGCGCTGATCCCCGCATTGTTGACGAGGACGTCGAGAGCGCCCCAGAGGCGCTCGAGTTCGGCGAACGCCCGCCTGATGTCCGCAGTCGAGCGGAGATCCGCGATCAGTGCCACGACGCCCTCTGGCATGCCGTCGCCGGTGACGTCGAGGATCGCGACGGTCGCTCCGAGTTCCAGGTATCGCTCCGCCGTGGTCCTGCCGATGCCGGAGGCTCCTCCGGTGATGAGGACCCGAAGGCCGGCGATGCTGTCGCCGTTCATGCCGCGTCCCAGCCGATCATGCTCTGACGGGCCTGGCCGAGCCCGTCGATCGAGAGCTCGACGACGTCTCCCGCTCGGAGGTAGGGAGTGCCCTCGAGCCCCAGCGCGACCCCGGCGGGCGTCCCCGTGTTGATCAGGTCACCGGGGTGCAGGACCATCACCTGGCTGAGCGCCCAGACGATGTGGTCGACGTCGAAGATCATGGTGCTGGTGGAGCCGTTCTGGCGCTCGACGCCGTTGACCGACAGCCGCAGGCCGAGGTTCTGCGGGTCCGGTATCTCGTCGACGGTCGCCACCCACGGACCCAGCGGGTTGAAGGTCTCGCAGCTCTTGCCCTTGTCCCACTGCCCTCCGCGCTCGAGCTGGAACTCGCGCTCGGAGACGTCGTGCGAGAGCACGAACCCCCCGATGCAGGCGCGCGCGTCGGCGGGGGAGTCGAGGTAGCGGGTCGTGCGCCCGATCACCACGCCGAGCTCGACCTCCCAGTCGGTCTTGACGGATCCGCGAGGGATGCGGACCGGATCGAAGGGGCCGCCCAGAGTCGAGGGGTCCTTCATGAAGACGACCGGCTCGGTCGGGATCGCCGCTCCGGTCTCCTCGGCGTGATCCCGGTAGTTCAGCCCGATGCAGACGATCTTCCCGGGACGTGCCACGGGTGCAGCGACGCGGGCGTCGTCGGCGTACAGGAAGTGGTCGAGCTCCGGCAGACCGTCGGCTGCGATGATCCGTGCGATGTCTGCATGCGGTCCCTCGGCCAGGAACGCTCCGGTGATCGCCGGAGTGAACCGCCGGACGTCGAGAGCTCGTCCGCCCTGGAACGCGGCGGGCACGAGCCCGCCATCGGTGCGGAGGTGGGAGTACTTCATAGGGCGTTCCTGTCCTGTGCGGTGGATCGGGGGTCCAGCAGCCCTGCGGCGGTGAGGTCAGACCAGAGGGCCTCGGGGAGCGCCCGTCGGTACCGTGCGATGTTGTCGGCGACCTGCGCCGCCGAGCGCATCCCGAGGGCGACGCTCACCACGGCGCGATGGCGCAGCGGGAAGGCGATGGCGGCGTCCGGCAGGTCGACGCCATGATCGCGGCAGATCACTGCGAGTCGCTCGGCCCGCGCGAGGATCGTGGGAGGAACGACGCCGTAGTCGTACGTGGATCGTGGATCGGGTGTCGGGCGGCTGAGCAGGCCCGAGTTGAAGACACCGACGGCCACGACGGCCACTCCGGCCTCGGCCGCGGGCTCGAGCGCGGTCGCGAGAGCGGACTGCTCGAGGAGCGTGTATCGCCCCGCCAGCATGATCACGTCCGGCAGTCCCGTCGCGCACAGTGCGGCGACCTGATCGGCGGAGTTGGTCCCGACGCCGATCGCCCGGATCGTACCTTCGGAGCGCAACTCTGCGAGTGCCTCGAGCGCCTCCCGGCCGGATGTCGCGGTGTGCATCTCGGGGTCGTGCGCGTAGACGATGTCGACGCGGTCGAGTCCGAGCCGGTCGAGCGACTCGTCCAGCGAGCGACGCACTCCGTCGGCCGTGAAGTCCCAGACCCGGTGCAGGTCGCCGGGGACGGCGAAGCCATCGTCGTCGCAGGCCGTCGGCTCAGGGTTCGGCCGCAGCAGTCGGCCGACCTTGGTCGACAGGACGTACTCGTCGCGCGGTCTGTCCCGCAGGGCCCCGCCGAGGCGGCGCTCTGAGAGCCCGAGACCGTAGTGCGGGGCCGTGTCGAAGGAGCGCACGCCGAGCACCCAGGCCTCGTCCACGGACGCGCGCGCGTCCTCCTCGGAGGTCTCCCGGAGGAGGTTGCCGAGACCGGCCGCTCCGAAGCCGACCTCGCTGAGGCGCACTCCTGTCGAGCCGACGGCACGGGTGGGCAGGGGTGTCATCGAGTTCTCCGATAGGTGTCGAGAGCGGTCCGCTCATCCATCTTCTGCTGCTCGTCGACGCTGAACGACCGGGTGGAACGCACATAGAGGTCCACCCAGTGGCGATAGCCGCCCGAGAGCTCGACCAACGGCCAGTCCGAACCGAACATCAGCCGTCCTGGGCCGAACGCCGTCACCGCGACGTCGAGGATCTCCTCGAGCAAGGGCGGACGGGTCTTCCCTTCGACGGGGACGAGGAGGAGGCCGGACACCTTCGCGACGACGTTCCCCGACGCGGCGAGCTCCTGCAGCACCGAGCTCCAGCGCGTGAACTCCTCCCGACCCTGCGGCGGGTTGCCGACATGGTCGAGCACGAAGCGTGAACCAGGGTGCGCGCGGGCGACCGCGACAGCAACCGGGAGCTGCCACGGACGCAGGACCAGGTCGACGGCCAGCCCGCGCGCCGCCACCGCCTCGAGGCCTGAAGCGACGTCGGCGCGCAGAAGCCACTGCTCGTCGGACTCGGTGTGGGCGAGGTGTCGGACACCTACGAGCGCCTCGGCACCGGGAGCCGCGCCCAGCGCGTCGAGGTCGGCGGAGGTGTCGCCGGCGAGGTCGACCCAGCCCACGACTCCGTGGACCTGCTCGGTGGACGACTCCACCAGCATCGTCAGGGTCTCTCGAACGGAGTGCTCGGTCTGCACAAGCACGAAGCGGTCCACGCCCGCTCCCGTCGTCACGTCCACGGCGTCCCGGACCGTGAAATCGCGGTCGAGGGAATCGAGTGACGCCTCGAGGATCCAGGGCTGCGGGGTCGTCGCGAGGTCCCAGACGTGCAGGTGCGCATCGAGGATCCGCCGGGTCATCGCAGGTGCCAAATCTCGCGGGCTTCCTGCCAGCCGCCCGAGTCCGGATGGGTGGCCCGGAACGCCTTCTGGCACGGGTCGGTCAGCGCCCACCACCTCTGCGTGACCTCGTCCCTTGCGATGCCGGCCATGTCGGCGTCGTGGTCCTCGCCCGTGTACTCGTAGTAGGCGAAGAGAGTGTCTCCCACCAGGAAGATCGAGTAGTTCGTCACATGGTGAGCAGAGAGGGCTGCCTCGACCTCTGGCCAGACCGCGGCGTGCAGGCGGAGGTACTCGTCACGCATCTCGGGTACGAGATCGATGACGAGGCCGTGCCTCTGGATCCGGTCGTCGGAGCCGTTGTTCATTCCTTTGTTCCTCCGGCGGTCATGCCCTCCACGAGGAAGCGCTGTGAGAACAAGAAGATCAGGAGGACCGGCAGGACCGAGAGCAGCGTCGCCAGCGCGAGGGCGGGCAGCTGGATCGAGGTCACTCCGGCCGCGGTGGGGTTGAACGCCGGGACGTTCGAGAGGAGCTCGGTCAGACCGACCTGGATGGGGGCTTTCCTGCCCGGAACCGTGAGGAACGGGAGGAAGTAGTTGTTCCAGTTGGACACGAAGCCGAAGAAGCCGACGAGCGCGACGACCGGAGTCGCCAGCGGCAGAGCGATGCGGCAGAAGACCCCGAGTTCGCTGCAGCCGTCGATCCGCGCTGCGGCGAGGAGATCCCGAGGGATGCTCGTGGAGAAGTAGATGTAGGTCAGGTAGACGCCGAACGGGAAGAACGAGAACGGCAGGATCACGGCCAGCGGCGACCCGATGAGCTTCGCCGCGCTGAGCTCGAGGAAGATCGGGAGTACCAGGGCGGTGTTGGGGATCAGCATCACGACGAGGGTCGTGAACAGGAGAGCCTTGCGCCCGCGGAAATCCCCCAGTGCCATCGCGTAACCGGCGGGGATGCTGATCAGGAGCGTGATGACGAGCGCCGAGAGCGAGTACAGGACCGAATTGCCGAGCCAGGTGAAGACGATGCCGTCCTGGAACGAGGCTAGGGAGTTCCAGTTGTCGATCAGCGCCTGGGGCGAGCCGGGCTGGAAGGGGCCCGTCGTGATCAGGTCACGGGCGGACTTGCCCGAGCCGATGACCAGCCAGACGATTGGGATGAGGAAGAAAAGGACGAAGAAGGCGAGCACAGCCCCGACCGCGATGCGGCCGAGCCAGGCGGCCGGAGTCGTCGACCGGCGTGCACCGGTGTCAATCGCGGTCAAAGAGTCCTCCCTTGATGACGAAGAAGATCGAGAGTCCGAGGGACACGACCAGGAGCAGCACAGCGATCGCCGCGGATCCGTTCGAGTCGAAGAACTTGAACGCGTACTGGTAGGCGAGCTGGTTGAGGGAGTAGTCGGTGGGGACGACGCCTTTCGTGGCCTGCGAGAGGACCTTGGGCTCCACGAAGAGCTGAGTCCCCGCGGCGAGCGACATGATCGCCATGTACGAGATCCACTTCTTCAGCATCGGCAGCTGGATGTGGATCGCGGTCTGCCAAGCGCCCGCACCGTCGATCCGGGAGGCCTCCATCACCTCGGTGGGGATGTTGTTGAGGGCTCCGTACACCACGACGATCCAGCCGCCGGCACCGGACCAGAAGGCGATCACGGCGAAGACAGCGGGCAGATTGGCCGGGGCGACCGTCTGCACCAGGGTCTCGAATCCGAGCAGCTGCAGCAGGCCCGAGACCGGGCTGACCGACGGGTCGAGCACGAAGAGCCACAGCACCACCGAGCTCGCGCCGGCGATCGCGCCGGGCACGTAGTACAGGAAGCGGAGGGATGAGCTGAGCCAGCGCACTCCGATCGCGTGCACGGCGACCGCGAGGAAGACGACGAGCACCAGCAGGGCGACGAGCCAGACCACGAGGAACACCCCGACGTGCGAGACCGCGGGCCAGAAGCGGAAGTCGTCGATCACCCGGACGAAGTTGTCGAGGCCGACGAACCGCCCCTCCTTCGTGACCGAGAGGAACAGGGCGTAGAGCGTGGGGAGGAGCCCGAAGGCGATCGTCAAGAGCGTGTAGCCGCTGATGAAGACGTAGGACATCCGCGTCTGGTTGCGGTTGGCGACGCGCCGATTCGCGGCGCGTCGCTGCGGCGGCTGCCGCCGACCCTGGAGGGGGTCGGCTGCAGCGGCGGCTGCAGCGAGAGCGGTCACGGCTACTTCGCCACCGTGTATCCGTTGACCTGCGCCTCGTTCTCGATCGCGGTCTGCCAGGCGGGCAGGGTATCGACGAGCGAGGCGCCAGCAGCGAGCTCCGGCGTGACCGTCTTGGCCCAGATGGCCGCCTGCGAGAAGCGGGGATAGCCCCAGCCCTCCCAGACCAGACCTGAGGAGGCGCGGACGTCCGCGGCGAAGTCGCCGGCGAAGAATCCACTGGCGGCCTGCTTGTCGAGCCAGGCGTTCCCGGCGGAGGCGTAGGCGGGGTAACCGGGCGAGAGCTCCACCTGGTAGGCGGGGTCGCTTGTGACGAACTCGACGAACGCCTTCGAGGCCTCCAGGTTCTTGGAGTGGCTGGAGACGAACCAGGTGCCGCCGCCCACGTTGCCGGTCACCGGGTCTTCGCCGTCCCACGCGAGCGGGAGGCCCGCTCCGATGGTGCCGGGGGCCGAGGCGAGGTTGTCGGGGTTCTGGAAGATGGCGCCGGAGTACCAGATCGGGCCGGGCATGAGCAGGACCTTACCGGCGTAGGTGCTGACGAAGTCGGACCCGAACACGCTGTCCTGCACGACGGTGCCGTTGTCGATCAGGGTGTCGAGGATCCCGGCCATCTTGACTGCGCGCTCGTCTGTCGTGTCGACCGAGATCTCGTTCACGCCCTCGACCTGGTTCACGGGTGCTTTGGCACCCCAGAAGTAGACCTCGGGAGCCCAGGAGTCGCCGACGGATCCGACGATGTAGCCGGGGTGCTCCGCGGCCACCTTCTCGCCGAGGGCCTCGTACTCCTCCCATGTCGTGGGGAGCTCGTAGCCGAACTCATCGAGCAGGGACTGGTCGTACCAGAGGACGTTCTGCGCGAGGTCGTTGCGGAGGCCGTAGAGCGAGCCGTCCACGGTCAGGGGGTCCAGCGCGCCGGGAGTGAAGCCCGAGAGGAACTTGTCATCGAGGAAACCCTTGTCCAGGACGGCTGCGAAGGGGGTCTCGCCCTGACTCGCCCACGACGCGTCGGTGTTCTGGGTCGAGAAGACTACGTCGGGCCACCCCTCGCCCGCCTGGTCGAACGCGCTCACCTTGGTCTGGAACGATCCTGACCCGTCGGCCCCTCCGTCGTAGGTCTCGACGTTGATCTCGATGTCGGGGTTCGCAGCCTGGAAAGCGGCGGCGGCAGGCTCGCGGGCGGCGTCGACCCAGACGGTGATCGCACTGTCTGGATCCTGCACAGCGGCGACGAAGCCGAACTCCGACCCGCCACCTGCATCCTCCGAGGAGCATCCGGTGAGCAGGAGACCGCAGGCGGCGGCCGTTGCCGTCGCGCTCAGGAGGAGGCGGCGCGGACGCCTGCCTCGGAAGGCGGGGAGCGGAGTGGCCATGACGGGTCCTTTACGTATCGACGACTGTGGCGATGGCTCGGAGCGAGCACAGCCATTAGATCATACATGTGATGTTTGCGGAAGTTACCGAGTGGACAGGTCGAATATTGCCTCAACCGCGTGGATCGTGGCGTGGTCGAGGAGGTGCCGGGTGGCGTTCGTCGAGAGGCTCCAGTGGGCTCTCCGCCGTCGCTCATCCCGAGCGCGGCGACGGGGAGTGGTGGTCCGCGGGCTGCGTCTCCTACTGACGTCGGTCGACGATCGAGCGGCCCGGAGAGGACGAAGGGAGTGGTGCTCCGGGTCTGTAATTGTCCGTGCAGATGGGCGGTCCGGCACGACGAAGCCCCGGGTGCGACCTGGCGGGTCGCGCCCGGGGCTTCCTTCAGCGTTTCAACTGAACGGTCGGAACGGTGAACTCATTCACGTCGTATCGGGGCGGATCATGGGAGGTCGAGAAGACACCGGCATCCGGAGCGGCCGCCAGCCCGGGAAGAGTGACCGCACCGCCCACCGCCACGAAGGCCACTCCATTGGTGGAGTACGAAACGGTGACATGGCTACCCGACCGAGCCCGCCCTGGCCCAGGCGTCGGTATCGGCTTGCGCCACCACCTTGGTCGCCACGGATCTGCCGGTCGTCAGGGCGCCGGGAAGGTATCGGCGTATGAGCATTCCGTGCTCGCTACTCGTGCTAGCCGGCCCAGATGCGACGAGAAGCCCTTTGGCAAGAATCACGCGCATCATCGCCTCTAGGTACGTCAGCGATCGGGTCTCGGCTTGCCATTTGCTGGATCCGTGCTATAGTCCGTCGGACATTATGTTCGCGCTAACAGTGCGCGGTGCAGACTCAGATGGAGTTCAGACAATGTCGTCAGGCACTTTTGACCGCCGATCGTTTCTTGGAGTAGCGGGCGCTTCCGCCGCAGGGCTCCTGATCCCCGCTATAGGGGGTGGAGGGCGGCCCGCGTTCGCGCAATCGACGGCAGCGGGTGTTCCGAAGGCGGTGTTCCAGGCTGCCGCGATGGGCGCGGGGTGGGACACTCAAGCCCTTCTGCAGAAGGTGGTCGACATGCGTTTCGGCATGTTCAACCACTTCAATCTTGGCACGTTCACCGATGAGGAGTGGGCGGCGCCCAACCAGAGCCCGTCGCTGTTCGCCCCTCCCTCGGTCGACACCGACCAGTGGGCGGATGCCGCTGTCGCAGCCGGCATGAGCTACGGAGTGCTCACGACCAAGCACCATGACGGATTCGCACTGTGGCCGACCAAATACGGATCACAGAACGTCATGAACTCGGGGTACAAGCGCGACGTCGTCAGGCAGTACGTCGACTCGTTCCGTTCCCGAAACCTCAAAGTCGGATTCTATTTTTCTATCTGGGATCGCACCTACCCCGTGCAGGCTACGGGTGGTTACCACGTGAGCGATCCGAGCGCGGGCGTGGACCCGCCCCAGATCGAGTACGTGCTCAACCAGATCACCGAACTGCTGACCGGGTATGGTCCGATCGAGCTGTTCATGCTTGACGGCTACGCGTGGCAGATGGGGAACCAGCAGGTGCCGCTGCAGCGTGTACGAGACTTGGTCAAGACGCTTCAGCCCGATTGTGTGATGGTCGACATCTGCGCCGTGCTCACGCCGTGGCTCAGCGACGCGATCTTTTGGGAGGAGCCGCTGGGCATCCAGGCCCCTGCGGGTAACACGTGGGCGGGTCTCCAGGGCCAGACCATCAGCGACCGCGACTGGTTCTGGCATCCGTCCACCCCGACGAAGCCGATGATGACGACGGATGACATCGTCGGCCACATCACGGGGCTGGAGGCGAAGTGGACCTCTTTCATCCTCAATTGCGCTCCCAACCGGGACGGCAAGCTCGACCCCGGCGTGGTGACGCGGCTGGCGGAGGTGGGGGCGGCGTGGTCGCCCAACCTCACCCGCGGGGCACTGCCGATGCAGCCGCTGCGAGCCGAGTACCTGATCACCCCGGTCGCCGCCTACGCGTCAGCATTCCGTGACCCCGAACCGCCATACTTTGCGATCGACGGGCGCGCCGACCGCAACCTGCAGACCTGTTGGTCCACCTGGCCGGGAACGGGGGCGCTTGCTGTTCCGGTCTCGATCACTCTCGACCTTGGCGGGGTCTACGACGGAGTCACCACGCTCGAGTACCTCCCAAAGCAGTGGTCCCGAGATAACGGAACCGACGGTGACGTCACGTCGTTCGAGGTATCCACGAGCCCCGACGGCGTGACCTTCACCACGGCCGCCTCCGGAACGTGGGTCGCCGATCGTACTCCGAAGGTCGTCGAGTGGCCGCCCGTCATGGCGGGCTTCATCCGGTTCACGGTGAAAGCCGGTTCGGGTGGGTACACGAACGTCGCCGGATTGCGGGTCGGCGGACGCAAGGCCGAGCCGGTACGTCAGTCCTTCGCGGTCGCCCCCGACCGCGTCTACAAGTTGATCAACGTCAACAGTGGCAAGGCTCTGACCGTTCTCGGAGAATCGCCGGTGAATGGGGCTGCGGTCGTCCAGGCGACCGACTCGGACGCGGCGAACCAGCGGTGGTCCTTCGCAACGGATGTCGACGGGTATTACACCCTGACGAGCGTCAACAGTGGCAAGACGCTCGAGATCGGGGGGCGATCGCGGAACGCCGGCGCGAAAGCATCGATCTGGTCCGACGCAGACGTGCTGCAGCAGCAGTGGGCGGTTACGCCGGTCGCAGCCGGGCAGGTTGCGCTCACGAACCGTTTCTCTACGCATGCGCTTGCCGTGACGGGAGCTGCCACGGGCGACGGCGCGACGACCGAGCAGCAGGTGTACCGCGGCTCCTCGGCCCAGCGCTGGACCCTTGTCGATGTCACCGTCGCCGAGCTCGACCTGATCGCGACGGTGACAACTCGGTGCGTTACGAAGAAGGTCTACGTCAATGTGTCGGTCAAGAACGCCGACACGGTGCCGGTGGACGTCGTTGTCGCCACCGCATACGGCTCCAAGTCGATCCCCGCCCTCGCACCCGGAAGAACGACGAGCGTCGCATTCACATCTCGCGCCACATCCATCGTCGCCGGCTCTGTATCGGTGACCGGCACCGCGGAGGGGCGACCGACGCTCAGAAGCGACCTCAAGTACGGGGCGGCCATCTGCAGCTGACTATGCATCATTCATGATTCATGCGCGTGTGTGTCACTCCGTCGCTCCTGCCGCACACGCGCACGACTCATGAAAAGGGAGAATTTCAGCGGGTAAGACCCCGAATCTCACGCCTATCCAGGCGTTTCAAACGGCTGAAGGCGGTGACGGAATCGTGTCGCGGTTGCGATCCGAACCGGTGTTATGGGTGGCGCTTGGTGGGCTGTTGCGAGACGGGCCGCGCCGTCCCTAATGTCGAGAGCCTCGCCCTGAGTGGTCTGGGGGAGCCTCGTCGGATCCCGTGCCACCGTTGCGGTGTCGACCGAGGTGAACGGAGCGCGGGTGCAGGACACGGTGACGGCCGACTACGCCGCGCGCAACTGCGGCTAAGACCCGTTCGCCGACGAGGGTGCGTCCGCACGTGGGCGGGCGAACCCTCGTCATGTCAGCACGATCGTTCGTCTGACGGCGCGGCCGAGAGGTCTACTGGATCGTCAACGGAATGAAAGCTCGACACCTACTCTTTTGTATTCGAGAGCTACCGAGTGCAGTCGTTGATCGACTGGACGCCGTAGCCGCGCGAGCACGCAACCGACGCCCGCTCACAGGCGCGGCCCTACCGCGACACCTCCTCACCGAGCGCGAGGACAGCGGTGTGTTATTCCGCGATAAGTGGCGTGAATTCCCATACCGAATAGGATCTCGGTCGGCCGCGAGTGGGTTGATGAGCTCGTGCCCCACTCGGGGCGGAGTCTCTGGATACGAGGTCCGGGTGACAATTCCGTAGGCCTCGAAGCGGCGCAGCCGATCGGTCAATGTGTGAGCGCTGATACCGGGCAGCGCATCCTTCAGCTGGCCGAAACGGCACGGTCCATTCAGCAGTTCTCGAACGATCAGAGTCGCCCACGGTCCATCGAGAAGCGATAGGAATCGGGCGATCCCGCGCTCCGGCCAGGTCGCTGCCCTGAATCACATGACTCCTTAGTGCACTTGAAGTAACCGATGCGTTGTATGCACTAATGGTCTCATGACACTAATCATTCATGGTGCAACGGGCGCTCAGGGCGCCCCCATCCTCCCCCTCCTGCTTGCAGCAGGCTTTGACGCAGTGGCGGCGGTGCGCGATACGACGAAAGCTGACGTCAAGGCCGTTACCGTCGATTTCAATTCAGTCGCATCCCTTGCCAAGGCTTACCAGGACGCGGACGGCGTGTTCGTTCACCTGCCCCTAGGCAGCCCCGACCAGCAGGCAGCCTTCGCGACGGCGATAGGCGACGCGGTGGCACAGTCACGCCCCAAGCGAGTCGTGTTTTCGACGAGCGGGTACCCACTGACCCTGCCCGACGGGGCCATCACTGCACACGGTATCCTCCACAACAGGCTGAGGGAGTCCGGGGTGTCTTACGCGGTCATTGCGCCGAAGACGTTCCTCGAGAACCTGCTTCTGCCGGTCACCCTCGGGCCCGTGCGTGTCGAGGGGAGCCTCCGCTATCCGATTCGCGAGGACTACGCCATCTCGTGGGTCTCTCACCTGGATATGGCCGACATCGCCGTGAAACTTCTCACGGACAACCGCGACGTGCAGGGCGTTGTCGAGGCAGGTGCGCTTCCGGCCCTGCTCGGCGACGACCTCGCCGACGCATTCTCAGCCCACCTGAACGAACCGGTCACCTTCATCAGCCAGAACCCCGACGACTACGGGAAGCTGATCACCCCCATTTTCGGAGCGGCAGGCGTTGAGCCCGTCGTCGCGTCCTACCACGCACGATGGTCGATGCCCGACGAGCGCATCGACGAATCTCGCTCGGCCCAGACACTGCTCGGTATCACACCTCGTTCTGTCGAACAGTGGCTGCGGGACAGGGGCATCTGACCAGCATGAGCATTGGCGCCGCCCGCGCGTGGACGTAGACCGATTGGACATATGGGATGCCCCCAGCTTCGAGTCGCGGTTTGCAGCGATCCAACATCTACGACGTCGCGCTACGCGCCGGCGTGTCGCACCAGACGGTATCCCGCGTGATGAATGAGTACCCTTTCGTCCGCGAGACGACGCGCGCGCGTGTATTGCAAGCCATCGAGGAGATGAACTACACGCCGAGCTGGACGGATCGGGCGCTCGCCACGCGGCGAGGCCACAGAATCGGGGTGCTTATCGACGGGCCCGTGCAGAACGGTCCGAACAGCACACTCCGCGCCCTCGAGAAGGCGGCGCGCGAGGTCGGGTACGCCGTCAGCGCGTTCTCGATCGGCGATGACGACGCGTCGCGGATGGATTCCGGGGTGATGGAGCTGGTCACTCAGGGGGTCGACGCGCTGTGCGTCATCGCCCCGCGCGAGTCATCGCTCGATCTGCTGCGACAGCAGACGACGGGTCTTCCGACCATCGTCATCAAGGCCGAGGCGGATGCTGCCTGGCCCACGGTGGGCGTCGATCAGCGCGAGGGCGCGCGACTGGCCGTCCGGCACCTCATCGGGCTTGGTCATCGCCGCATCGCCCACCTCGCAGGTCCCATGGACTGGTTCGACGCCCGCGAGCGCATGGAAGGCTGGCGCGAGTGCCTCGCCGAGGCGGGTCTGCCGGAGGGACCGATCATCCTCGGCGACTGGACGTCGGACTTCGGCTTCGAGTTTGGCAAGTCCTTCGGCCTGACCGACACCACCGCGGTGTTCGCGGCGAACGACCAGATCGCGCTGGGAATCATCCACGGGCTGCACGGCCGCGGCATCCGGGTTCCGGAAGACGTGAACGTGGTCGGGTTCGACGATCTGTCCGATGCGCGACACTTCCTCCCCCCGCTGACCACGGTGCGCCAGAACTTCGCCGAACTCGGCGAGCTGGCGCTGCAGCAACTCATCGCCGCCATCGAGGGCGACACCGATTCCAGCCACGACACGATCCAGCCGAAGCTGATCGTTCGCGAGTCAACGACGGCCGTCGCTCGGAGAACAATTCTCAGCAAAGACTTTTGACATAACCGTTGATAACCGCGGCAGGTTGCACAGTCCCCCGAGGGCGGCAGGGGGGATCTCTCGAGAACCATCCCAACGAGTGAACGCACATACGCCGATAATGAGCGTCGGTCGCGAATGCAGCGACAGGTGAAGAAGCAACCACGGTCACTGTGACCGAGGACGCGAGCCTACCCATCTTGGGGTATCACTTTGAAAGCAATTCCATCACCGGGGATTATTGGAATGACTCAGAGATGAGTCTCGGACTGCCGCGAGATCGAAGAAATCGGCGAATCCGCGATGTGCGCGTCGGAGGCGTAGGCCCTGGCATCTGGGAACCCGCTCATCCTGGAGAAGGCGCAAGCCGACCAGGCGCTGCAGAAACTCCGCTGGCAGGAGACAGTGCACCATCGCGCGCAGTCCTTATTCAGCGCCCCTCGCGTCGCGGCGCTGCAGGAGATCGCGACGGGCGAAGATAGCGTTTCGCAGCTGCAGGCCGCCGTCGCGCGATCGGCGGATGTGTCCGGCGATGTGTTCCGCATCGAGACCGCGAACGGGTCTACACCAGCCGCTCCGATGCTGCGCAAGCTCTCGGCGCGTGGGCGCATCAACGGGGCCTGCAGTAATGCAACCCCATCCCCGTCCCTGAGCGCATCGGAACGATCGGCGGGCACGTCATCACCGGGCACACGGAGCGGCAGTACACCGCGTCGACGGGCGGAAGGGCTGTGCTCCGGTTGAGTCTGGAAGACGCACCTTCCAGGACGGTGTACATCATGGCGGCAGCCTAGCCAGCAACCTGGCTAGGAGGCGGATCACGGCCCGACGTACTCCCCGCGCGGTCGCAGGCGCATCGGCGCTTCGGCGTACTCGGCGGCGATGTGCGCGATCCACCCCGCCAGCCGGCCCACGACGAAGATCGAGCTCGCCGCGTCGTCGGGGAGACGGGCTCCGGATGCCAGGGCGGCCAGCGCGAGATCCACGTTGGGCCGCGCGTGCGCACGGGCGGCGACGGTGTCGCTGAGCCGGGTGACGGCATCCATCGTTCGTTCCCCGTCGGGGAGCTGCGCGAGCAGCGGGAAGAGCGCATCGGCGCGGTCGTCGACACCGCTGTACAGGGGATGCCCGAAGCCCGGGATGCCGTTGCCGTCCTGCACCGCGTCGGCCAGCGCGCGCTCGGGCTCCCTGCCCCGGCGCACCTGCGTGAGCAGGCGGGAGGTGCGGGTGGCGGCGGCGATGTGCAGGGGCGAGTCGGCGGCTCCCAGAGCTGCGCCGACCGCCGCGTACCCGTCGGCGCGGGCCGAGGCCGCCACCCGCGCGGCGAAGGTCGACACGGCCAGGTCGTGGTCGATGAGCAGGATGAGCGCCGCGTTGATCGCGCGGACGGCGGGGCCGTCGCTCACGCCCCAGGCGCCGGCCAGGGAGCGCGCCACGTCGAGCTGCGCGTCGCCGCCGAGGGCGACGGGGAGCCCGGTGAGCAGGGTCCAGCCGATGCGGTGCAGCGTGGTCGGTGCCGTGTCGTGGCGGAGCGGGTCGTCGGCGGCGAACCCGGTGAGGGCGGCGCGCAGGCGATCCATGGCGCCCGCGTGCGGGGGGAGGGCCTCGACCATGGCGCGGGCGCTGCCGATCGCGGTGTCGGGGGCGTCGATCCGCTCCGCGCCCCACAGCCACGCGACGACCTCGGCGAACGGCTGGTCGATGAGGTCGCGGGCACGCCGGCCCCGGTACAGCAGCTCGCCGTCTTCGATGTCGGCGATGTCGGTCTGCACGATTCCCAGCGGCATCCCCGTCGTGGGGTGGCTCGGGGTGCGCCCGGCCGTGCGTCGCCGCCCGGCCGCGAAGGCCTCGAGCTCGAGGGCGTCGAACGTCGAGCCGCGCGCGTCGCGTTCGCGCGTCACGAGGCCGCGCGAGACGTAGGCGTAGAGGGTCTGCGGTTTCACCCCGAGACGGGCGGCGGCCTGCGCGGCGGTGAGGCGGGGGAGCGGGGCGGTCATGGTGATCCGATCAACGTTGACGCTGGGTTCGTCATGTTCGCACACTGGGCGCATGAGCGAGCTGATCGACGTACCCCGCGGTCTGAACGGCGTCGTCGCCGCCGAGACCACCATCGGCGACGTGAACGGAGAGGCCGGCTACTTCCACTACCGCGGGCACTCCGCCGTCGAGCTGGCGCGCGAGCGCTCGTTCGAGGAGGTCTGGCACCTGCTCGTCGTCGGAGAGCTTCCCGACGCCGGCCGTCGTGCCGCGTTCGCGGAACGCATCGCCGCGGCCCAGGCGGATCCCCGGATGCCGGAACTGATCGCCGCCGTCGCGAGGCACACCGACCAGCCGCTCGCGGCGCTGCGCGTGTTGTGGACGCTCGCGGCATCGGTCCGCCGATCCGCGGCGCTCTACGACCTCGACCCCGATGCGCGGCTCGACGAGGCGATCCGGTTCGCGGCGATCGCCCCGCTCGCCCTCGCCCTCGCGCCGCACCGCGGGGCAGCGGGAGCCGGGGTGGTCGCCGACTACCTCGAGCGCGTCACGGGTGCGACGCCCGACGCGGCGCACGTGCGGGCGCTGTCGGCGTACCTGATCGCGGCGATGGACCACGGCTTCAACGCCTCGACGTTCACGGCCCGGGTCATCGCGTCGACGGGGGCCGACCTGGCATCCTGTCTCACCGGCGCGCTCGGCGCGCTCTCGGGTCCGCTGCACGGGGGAGCCCCGGCGCGGGCGCTCGACAGCCTGGACCGCGCGGGCGACGATCCGTCGGCCTGGATCGCCGGGGAGCTCGCCGCGGGGCGCCGGTTGATGGGCTTCGGGCACGCGGTGTACCGCACGGCCGACCCGCGCTCGGAGCTGCTGCGTGGCGTCGCCCGCGACCTCGGCGGTCCGCGCGTGGCGCAGGCGCTGGCCTTCCAAGAGGAGGCGGAGCGGCAGCTGGCGGCCCGGCACCCCCAACGCCCGCTGCACGCGAACGTCGAGTTCTACGCCGCGGTGGTGATGGAGCAGTGCGGCATCGCGCGCGACATGTTCACGCCCACCTTCGCTCTCGCGCGCACGATCGGCTGGACGGCCCATGTGCTCGAGCAGGCGCGCGACCCCAAGATCATCCGCCCGTCGGCGCGGTACGTCGGGCCGGCTTTCGCGGGGTGAGGTGATTGCCGCGGTTCTGGGGCGGCGACACCGCGGAAGAAGGATGCCGTGGGGCGGTGTGCATGCGGGGCTCAGCCGCGTTGGCGGCGTCCCGCCCTCTCGGCGAACGCGTCGATGGCGTGCAGGATCTCTTCGCTACGCCAGAACGGGCCGAGCTTGTGCTCCGCTTTCGAGCGCACGATGCCGGCGTCGACGAGCGCCTTCAGTGGCGGGTACGCGTTGGGCTGTGCGATCCCCAGCTCTTCGGCGGCGGTCGCCGAGTCGAGAACGGGCCGGGAAACGAAGACGTCGAGCAGTCGCCAGGCGTTGGAGTCGCGTCGGGCGGTCAGTCGATCGTTCCAGGATGCGCGGATGTCGTCGATGTCGGAAACGAGCTCGCGACTGTTCGCGACCGCGCGAAATGCTGCGGCTGCGAAGGCGCGAACGATGTCGTTCGGGTCTCCGTCTCGATAGGCGGTCAGCGCGGCGTGGTAGCCGTCGACGTCGGCCAGGAGGCCGGCGGAAACCGGGATGGCGACGTTCCTGGTGACACCTCGGTAGCGGAGCATCGACTGTGCCAGGGCTCGACCCGTTCGGCCGTTGCCGTCGGTGTAGGGGTGGATCGTCTCGAACTGCGCGTGGGCGATCGCGACGGAGACGAGAGACGGCACGTCCCAGCGGGTCGAGAAGCCAGCGAGGTCTTCGACGAGAGACGCAACGTGTTCGTGGTGCGGCGGGACGAACTCGGCACGGACGGGTGAGTCGCCTCGGGTTCCGATCCACACCTGTTCCGTCCGGTATTCACCGGGGGCGTGCCTCGGCTGCGACTCCATCAAAACGCGGTGCATCGCAGCGATGCTGGCCGGCGTGATCTGCGCCGCGAGATCGAGGGCTGCGTGCAGCGAGCGGGTGTTCGCGGCGATCAGTTCGGCGTTGCGGGATCCCTTCGCGCCGAGTTCCGCGGAGAAGATCGCACGAGCCGACGCGGTGAGGTTCTCGATCTGCGACGAGGAAGCGGCCTCCGAGCGCAGGAGGACCGGGGCGAAGCCCGCGACCCGGCTGCCGAGTTCGGCATCGAAGCGTGCGAGTTCGGCCGCCGCTTCCTCCGCCTCCGCAGCGACCTCAGGGACCAGTGAGGGGTTGAGGGAGGCGATTGTCGGCGGCACGGAGGCCTCATAGCGAACGCGGGCATGACCCTCGCGTGCGGCGCGGATTCCCCTGGCCGCCGTGGGTACCCAGTCGCGCGTCTCGTAGCCGACGGCTGGCCAAGACGTGTCGCCCGCGGGTTCTCGAGGCGGATCGGAATTCATAAGGGGCGCTCCCATTTTTATGACTTACGGCACTATCTCATAAAAATTCCGTCCCCGAATGTGACCTCCGCCTACCCGAACACCACCGTCCACGACACCGCGCGCGGCCAGAGGGCGTATCGCGGCAGCACGTCGGGTCCGCACGCGCGCGACCCCAACCCGTGCTGCGCGGCGTCGAGGTAGAGCCACAGTCCGCGCGACGGCGGCAGCTCGTGCGCGTGACCGACGCCGGTGCGCTCCTGCGCGGTGTGACGATCGAGCTGGAACCCGGGCAGGCCCGTCGCCCCCGCGTCGATCGCGCGCAGGTGCAGCGGGCCGAGGTCGAGGGCGCGCAGGCCGGGGCGGTGGCCGGTCTCCTGCGGCCGGCCGTACGCGACGCCGAGGTCGTCGACGGCGGCCTCGAAGCGCCCGACGTACGCGGCCTCGCCGCTGTCGGCGTACGACTCCGCCGGTCCCGTGCCGAACCACTCCACCCGTTCGTCGGCCAGCGCGCCCGGCAACCCGATGCGCGCGCCGACCCGCGGCCACGTGCAGTCCCAGGGGCCGAACGGCCGGATGTCGGTGTGCAGTCGCAGGCCGTCGCCGTCGAGGCGCCAGTCGAAAGTCGTCTCGATGCCCTGCGCGCTGTGCGCGGCCATCGACCGCACCCGCTGCACCAGGCCGTCGTCGGTGCGCTCGACCGACAGCACCCGGTGCTGCAGGCGGTCGAGGCCGCGCTCGAGCCACCGCACCGACGACGCCGGCGTGCTCTCGTCGCCGCGGCCGTGCGTGAGGGCCGGGTCGGCCGTCTCGTACGAGCCCTGCCCGTCGAGCTGGTCGTTCTCGGTGGGCGCGCGCCACAGTTCGGGCAGCGGCCCGGAGATGTCGAGGTCGCGCCAGCGCACCAGGCCGCCGCGGCGGTCGAACACCGCCTCACCCAGGGCGTCGCCGTCCCATGTGGCGCGGCCGCGGCGGGGCGGGCAGGGGGGAGCGGCCCGGAGCGGGCGCTGTGCGCGCGAGACGATGTGCCCGGCGTCGCCCCACGGCGGGGCGTCGCGCCACCTCACCTCGAGGGTGAGCCAGCGCTCGGTCGCGGCATCCGGCAGCCCGTCGAGGGGGACCTCGACGGTGCCCTCCTCACCCGGGGCGAGCGCCGGCAGTGCGACGATCCCGTCGGTCAGACGGATGCCGTCGTCCTCGATGCGCCAGTGCAGCTCGAGGTGGTCGGTGCCGAGCGTGTGCTGCCGGTTGCGCACCCGCCAGGAGCGCTCGCCGAGGTGTTCCAGCGTCACGGGGGCCCACACCGCGGCCAGTTCGCCGAGACCGGGAGAGGGCGTGCCGTCGGAGAGCACGAGACCGTCCATCAGGTAGACGCCGTCGTGCACGGGCTCGCCGAAGTCGCCGCCGTACGCGAAGAACTCGGTGCCGTCGGCGGTGCGGGTGCGGATGCCGTGATCGCGCCACTCCCACACGAAGCCGCCGTGCAGGCGCGGGTACTGCTCCACGAGCGCCTCGTAGTCGGCGAGCGAGCCGGGGCCGTTGCCCATCGCGTGCGCGAACTCGCACAGCACGAAGGGCTTCGCGCGCTGACGGGCTCCCTCGGCGGGACCGATCTCGTGCACGGGCATCGTCTGCTCGCCGCAGACCGAGGCGATCTCCTCCATCGTCGGGTACATGCGCGAGTACACGTCGGTGTACGCCCCGCCGTAGTCGCCCTCGTAGTGGATCGGGCGGGAGTCGTCGCGCTCGCGGATCCACCCGGCCATCTCGGCGAGGTTGCGGCCGGTCCCCGACTCGTTGCCGAGCGACCACATCACCACGCTCACGTGGTTCTTGTCTCGCTCGACGGTGCGGCGCACGCGGTCGAGGCAGGCGTCGCGCCAGGCGGGGTCGTCGGCGGGGTTGCCCGTCCACTCGACGTCCCAGAACCCGTGCGTCTCGAGGTCGCACTCGAGCACGACCCAGAACCCGAGCTCGTCGGCGAGCTCCAGCATCCGCGGGTGCGGGGGCTGGTGGGCCGTGCGGATGGCGGTGATGTTGTGCCGGCGCATGAGGGCGAGCTCGCCGCGCACGTAGTCCTCGTCGAACACGCGGCCGCGGTCGGGGTCGGTCTCGTGGCGGTTGACGCCGCGGAAGATCAGCGGTCGCCCGTCGACGAGCAACCGGTCGCCGATGATCTCGATGCGGCGGAAGCCCACGCGCAGCCGCACGGTCTCGGCCTCCGTCGACACCTCCACGTCGTACAGGCGGGGTGTCTCCGCCGTCCACGCGTCGACGGCGTCGAGGGGGAGCACCGCCACCTCGGTGGCATCCGCCCATGTCTCGTCGATGCCGAGTTCGGGCACCCGCACGGTCACGGGCCAGCCACCGCGGGGGCGCACGTCGAGGGTGCCAGCGCCGGTCGCGGGATCGCGGTCGCCGCGCACGAAGACGTCGTCGAGGCCGTTCGCGGGGCGGCCCTGCAGCGAGACGCTGCGGAAGATGCCCGGGAGCCACCACTGGTCCTGATCCTCCAGGTAGCTCGCGGCCGACCACTGGTGCACGCGCACGGCGAGCACGTTCTCGCCGTCGACCAGGTGGTCGGTGACGTCGAATTCCGTCATCAGGCGGCTGCCGGTGAACCAGCCGATCTCGGTGCCGTTCAGCCAGACCGTCGCGAGCGACTCCACGCCCTCGAAGCGCAGAAGCGTGCGGCCGCCCGCGCAGAAGTCCGGATGCCACTCGAACACGCGCCGGTGGTCGCCGGTGGGGTTGGCATCGGGCACGTGCGGGGGGTCGAGGGGGAACGGGTACCGGATGTTCGTGTACGTCGGGTGTCCGTGCCCCCGCAGTCCCCAATGCGAGGGCACCGGGATGCGGTCCCACCCGGAGGCATCGGCGTCGACGGCGGCGAACGGCGGCGGGCCATCGAGGTCGTCGCCGGGATCGGCGTCGTGCAGAAGGAAGGCCCAGTCGCCGTCGAGGCTCTGGACCGGGGCGTCGGAGCGCAGCCAGGCGCGCGGGGGAAGGCGGGTGTCGGATCCGGGGGTGGGATCGCCGAGGTGCGTCATCGGTCCTCACGGAGGGCGTCGGGGTCGGCCACGACGGTGACGTCGGGATGCCGTTGCAGGAAGGAGGCGGGGTTGTCGGCCGTGACGGGGCCGGTGAGGGCTGCGCGCAGGGCGGCGGCCTTCGCGGCACCGGATGCCACGAGCACTATACGCCGGGCCGACAGGATCGTGGCGACCCCCTGCGTCATGGCGTGCGTCGGTACGCGGGAGAGCTCGCCGTCGAAGTGCTCGGCATTGGCGCGGCGGGTGCTCTCGTCGAGCTCGACGACACGGGTGCGGGTCTCGGCATCCGATCCGGGTTCGTTGAAGCCGATGTGGCCGTTGCGACCGATGCCGACGATCTGCACGTCCACCCCGCCCGCGGCGGCGATGGCCCGCTCGTAGGCCGCGCCGTCGGCGGCGGTGGAACCGTGCGGCACGCGCACGTTCTCGGCCGGGATGCCGAGGGGTCGGGCGATCACCGACCGCACGTAGGCCGCGTACGAGCGGGGGTCGGAGGCGTCGAGCCCGACGTACTCGTCGAGGGCGAACAGACGCAGCCCCTCGGTCGCGAGACCGTCGGCTCTGCGACGGACGAGCGCGGCGTAGAGCGCGAGAGGGGAGGATCCCGTCGCCACGCCGAGGACGCCGTCGGGGGCGACGGTCGCCACGACGCCCGCCGCCACGTCGCCGATCGCATCGGCGTCGACCATGACGACCCGCGTCGAGGGCGAGATCGGCGTGAGAGGGGCGCGGAGCGCGGTTTCGCTCACTTGATCGCGCCCTTGGCGATGTCGCCGATGAACTGGCGTGCACCGATGAGGAAGACGATCAGCAGCGGCAGCACGGCGAGAAGTGCCCCGGCCATCACCATGCCGTAGTCCTGACCGAAGGCGGTGTTCAGCTGGGCCGTCGCGACCTGAAGGGTCACCTGGTTGGGGTTGGTCAGCACGACCAGCGGCCACAGGTAGTCGTTCCACGCGGCGATGAAGGTGAAGATGCCGAGGAAGCCCAGACCTGGGCGGATGAGCGGCAGGCACACCGTGAACCACTGGCGGAAGAAGCCCGCGCCGTCGAGCACCGAGGCATCCATCAGCTCGTCGGGGATGGACGAGACCATGTACTGGCGCAGCCAGAAGATGCCGAACGCGTTGGCCGCGGCCGGCACGATGAGCGCCTGCAGCTGGCCGACCCAGCCCAGGTTGGTCATGGTGATGAACTGCGGGATGACCGCGAGCTGCATCGGCAGCATGAACGTCACGAGGGTGATCGTGAAGAGCGTGCGACGCAGCGGGAACTCGAACTTCGCGAACGCGAACGCGGCGAGCGAGTCGAAGACCAGCACCAGGAAGGTCACGCTGCAGGCCACGATCACCGTGTTCAGCAGGGAGCCGGCGAAGTCGATGCGCGCGAAGACCGCGCCGATGTTGTCGAACAGTCGCGGCCCCGGGATGAACGTGGGCGGGGTCGTGTAGATGTCGCTCGTGGAGTTGCTGGCCATCACGACGAGCCAGTACAGCGGGAAGAGCGAGATGAACGCGCCGACGGAGAGGATGCCGTACAGCAGCACGCGTCCGGGTGTCGCCTTGCGGCGACGGCGCATCGGTACCCCGGCGGTGGTGATGTGCTCGGTGACCGTGGCGGTGGGGGGCGTGGTGACGGTCATGCGCGGGCCTTGTCTTCCTTCTTGCCGGCGGTGAAGCGCCAGCTGATGATGGTGAAGATCACGACGATGAGGAAGACGCCCCACGCGATCGCGGCGCCGTAGCCGAAGCGGTTGTAGCTGAAGGCCTGCTGGTAGAAGTACAGGACCATGGTCAGCCCGCCCTGGCCCGCGCCGCCGCTGTTCGGGTTCGTCGTGCTCGAGCTCGCGGTGAGCACCTGCGCTTCGGTGAAGCTCTGCATGCCCGTGACCGTCGAGACGACGAGCACGAAGATGATCGTCGGGCGCAACAGCGGCAGCGTGATGGAGAAGAAGCTGCGAATGGGGCCCGCGCCGTCGAGCTTCGCGGCCTCGTAGACCTCGCCGCCGATGGACTGCATCCCGGCGAGGAAGATGATCGCGTTGTACCCGGTCCACTGGTAGGTGATGAGGATCGAGATCGTGAGCTGGATGCCGAAGGGCGTCGACAGCCACTGCACACCCGGCAGGCCCAGCGAGTTGAGGGCCGCGTTGGCCAGTCCGAAGTTCTCGCCGAAGATCGAGCCGAACAGCACCGCCATGGCCACCACCGAGGTGATGTTGGGCACGAAGTAGGCGATGCGGAACGCGGTGCTGAAGCGCACGGCGTTGTTGAGCAGGGCGGCGACCGCGATGGCGATGGCGAGCATCGGGAACGTCGACAGCGCGAAGATGACGAAGGTGTTGCGCACCGACAGCCAGAACGTGCCGTCGGTGAACAAGCGCGTGTAGTTGTCGATCCCGGTCCACTCCGCCGTGCCGAGGCCGTTCCAGTCCTGGAACGACAGCACGAGCGAGTAGGCGGTGGGGAAGAGGCCGAAGCCCAGGAAGAGCAGGAAGAAGGGGGCGATGGCCACGTACATCGGCCAGTGCCGGATGAGGCCCCGGCCCCGGGGGCGCGCGCTGGGGCGCACCCCCGAGGCCGTCATGACACGCGTGGCGGATGTCACTTAGAGCGCTCCCACACCTGCTGGGCGGCGGTCAGCGCGTCGTTCCACGCCTGCTGCGGGTCCTTGCCCTGCGACTGCACGTTGGCGAGCTCGGTGATGAAGGGCGCCGCCACCTCGTTGTCGATGGGGCTGGTGTAGCTGACCGGCATCTTCTCGGACGCCGCCTTGAAGACGTCGGTCGTGACCTGTCCGCCGAAGAAGGCGTCGGGCTCCTGCAGCGCCGGCTGGCTCAGCGCCTCGGTCGACGAGGGGAAGTTGCCGACCTCGGTGTAGGTGGTGGCCTGGTTCTCGGCGTCGAGCAGGTACTCGACGATCTTCACGGCCTCGTCCTTGTTGGCGGTGGCCGCGGGGATCGTCAGGAACGATCCGCCGATGTTGGCGGGCCCGCCGGGCATCGCCGTGACGTTCCACTTGCCCGAGGTGTCGGGGGCGTTGCTCTTCAGGTCGCCCTGGTACCAGGCGGCGCCGAGCAGCGTCGGCAGGGAGCCGTTGTTGACGGCGGCGGCCCAGTCGGGGCTGCCGTCCTGGATGCCGGCGACCAGGCCGCGTTCGTTGGCTTCGATCGCGGTGTCCCAGGCCTTCTTCACCTGGTCGCTCTCGCCGAGGAACTCCCCGTCCTCCGACACGAACTTCGTCTCGCCCTGGCCCATGACCTTGGTGAAGACGTCTTCGAGCGACACCTCGAGGTAGGCGCCCGTGGCGGCCTTGAGCTTCTCGCCGAAGGCGAAGTAGTCCTCCCACGTGGAGGTGGCGGCGGCGACCTCGGCCGGATCGGTCGGAAGGCCGGCCGCGGCGAGCACGTCGGTGCGGTAATACAGCGCGGTCGGGCCGATGTCGGTGGGGAGGCCGATGAGCTTGCCGTCCGAGGTGGTGGCCTCGGCGAGCTTCCACTGCGGGAAGTCGGCGAGCTTGTCGTCGATGCCGAGGGTCGAGAAGTCGGTGAAGAGGTCGGCCTGCTGCAGGAAGTAGGGCATGTCCTCGCCCTTGATCCCGGTGAGCGAGGGGATGCCGCTGCGTCCGGTGAAGACGGTGACGAGCTTCTGCTTGACGTCGTCACCGATGGTGGTGACCTCGAGCTTCGCGTCGGGGAACTCGGTCTTGGCCGAGTCGACGACGCTCTCGCCGATGCCGCCGGGCCAGGTCCAGAGGGTCATCGGGCCGTCGGACGACCCGCCGGCACCGCCGGAGCAGGCCGAGAGGGACACGGCGGCGACGGCGGCGACGGCGACGGTGCCGAGCACGCGTCGGTGACGCGGGGTGAAAGTCATCATGGGCGGGTCACTCCTTGATTCGGGTGGGGCGTGAGGAAGAGGCGGTGCGGGATGCCGCCGAGGCGGCGAAGGGCGATGCGCCGTCGTGCAGCGCAGCGCGGAGGAAGGCGAAGCGCGCCGGGTCGGCGGCCGCCGGGTGGGAGTCGAGCCAGGGGAGGAGCTCGTCGAGGCGGGGAGCGGCGGCCGCGCCGCCGGGACGGGAGACGGTGATCGCGGCCACGAGAGCGGCGAATTCGACACGTTCGCGCAACGACCAGGCCGTGAGCTCGGCAGCAGCGAGCGCTCCGCCGAACACGTCGCCGGCGCCCGTGGCATCCACGAAGTCGATCGCGACGGCGTCGACCTCGACCTCTTCGCCCGCGGCCGAGTCGACCGCGATGGCGCCGTGGCCGCCGCGGGTGACGACCGCGAGGGGGACGCGATCGGCGAGGGCGCGGGCGGCGGAGCGGGCGTCGTCGGTGCGCGTGTAGGCGCGGGCCTCGGCCTCGTTGGGGAGGAAGGCGTGGCATCCGTCGAGCACGTCGAGCGCCGAGGGGTTCCACTGCTCGTCGGCGTCCCAGCCGATGTCGGCGAAGATCTTTGTGCCCTGCGCGGCGCGTGCGCGCACCCACTCCGACACGGAGTCGTCGAGGTGGAGGGCGGCGACGGGCGTGAGGGGCGCACTCTCGAGCAGAGAGGCGAGGGCCGCGGCGGGGCGGCCACCGGTGACCAGGGCGCGGTCGCCGCCGTAGTTCATCGCCGCCGTGACCGGCAGGCTCCAGTCTGCGCGCTCGCGGATGCCGTCGACGATGCCCTCGTCGCGCAGCCGGTCGCGCACGAGTCGGGAGAGGGCGTCGGTGCCGGCGTCGGCGCAGAGGACCGTGGGCACCCCGAGTCGGGAGGCGGCGATCGCGTAGTTGGCGATTCCCCCGGGGCCCCAGCCGAAGGCGGGGGTCCAGTGCTCCTCGCCCAGGCGGGGAGCTGCGTCGAGCTCGGCGAAGACCAGATCGAGGAAAAGCTGCCCGGCCGTCAGGAGGCGGGGCGTGGGACCGGATGCGACTGTCATCGGCCCCTCCTCTCTTCGGTGACGACCGGGGCGTTGCACCGTTTATAGCATTCGTCGCTCAGGAACGCGCAAATTTTTGCGTGTAAATATTTTGTTACTGAGCGATTTTGAGCGATAAGGTGATCGCATCATGAAAGACGTCAGAGACCGCGAGATCCTCCAGCACCTCCGTTCCGCCCGCGCGGCGACGGTCGCGGAGCTCGCCGAGGCCACCGGTTCGAGCATCGCCACGATCCGTCGTGATCTGCAGCGCCTCGACGACGCCGGACTCCTTCGACGCACGCACGGCGGCGCCGTGATGGGCGAGGGCGACGCGCCCTTCGCCACCGTCGAGCCCGTCAATCGCGACGGCAAGGAGCGCATCGCCCGCGCCGCCGCCGAGACGATCCGCGACGGCCAGGCCGTCATCCTCGACGTCGGGACCACGACCCTGCAGCTCGCGCGACTGCTCCGCGGCCGTGCGGTCACCGTCATCACCAACAACATGGCCATCTACGACGTGCTGCGCGACGAGCGCGACACGCACCTCGTCGTGCTCCCGGGCGACTACGACCCGGTGTACCGCAGCGTCGCGGGCCACCTCACGACCGAGTCGCTGCGGCTGATCCGCGCCGACCACGCCTTCCTGGGCGTCAGCGGCATGTCGCCCGAGGGCGATCTGCGCGACACCACGCTGGCGCAGGTGCCGATCAAGCAGGCGATGCTCGCGGCATGCGACGCGGCGACCGTGCTCGCCGACCACAGCAAGTTCCCCGGCAGCGGCGCCGGACGTATCGCTCTGCCCCTCGCCCTGCGGCGGCTCATCACCGATGCGCCGCTCGAGGGCCCGATCGTCGAGTCCCTGGGCCGACGGAATGTCGAGATTGTGACCGCATGAAGCTTGCCATGATCGGTGGCGGAGGATTCCGCACCCCCTTGGTGTACCGAGCCCTGCTGCTGGACCGCGACGCCGGACGCGTCGACGAGGTCGCCCTCGTCGACACCGACGCCGCGCGGCTGCGCACGATGGCCCGCATCCTCGAGGACCAGGCGCGCGACTTTCCCGATGCCCCGCGCGTGAGCGTGCACACGGATGCCGAAGAAGGTCTGCGCGGGGCCGACTTCGTGTTCTCGGCCATCCGCGTCGGCGGGATGGCCGGCCGTGCCGCCGATGAGCGCATCGGCCTGTCGCACGGGGTCATCGGGCAGGAGACCGTCGGCTTCGGCGGCATCTCCTACGCGTTGCGAACGCTGCCGGTCGCGATGCAGCTCGCCGAGCTCATCCGGCGCGTCGCCCCCGACGCGTGGGTCATCAATTTCACCAACCCCGCCGGCGTCGTGACCGAGGCCATGGGTCGTGTGCTGGGCAATCGTGTCATCGGCATCTGCGACTCGCCCATCGGCCTCGCCCGCCGCGCGCTCGGGGCCCTCGGCATCCGGGACGCAGCCGACGTCGAGATCGAGTACGCCGGCCTCAACCACCTCGGGTGGCTGACGGCGCTCCGCCGCGACGGCGTCGACCTGCTGCCCGAACTGCTCGCCTCGCCCGAGCGCATCGAGTCGTTCGAAGAGGGAGCGCTGTTCGGCGCCGACTGGATCCAGACGCTCGGAGCTCTTCCCAACGAGTACCTGCACTACTACTCGTACCGTCGCGACGTGCTCCAGGCCGACCAGTACGCCGCGACCACGCGCGGGCGCTACCTGCTCGACCAGCAGGCCGGCTTCTGGGAGACGGCGGCGACCGCGCCGCATCCCCACGCGGCCTGGGAGGCCTGCAGGCACGAGCGCGAGGTCACCTACATGGCGACCAACCGGGACTCCGCCGGCATGGGCGACCGCGATGAGGAAGACCTCGTCTCGGGCGGCTACGAGAACGTCGCGATCGCGCTGATGCGCGCGATCGCCTACGACCAGTCGGCGCGGCTCATCCTCAACGTCCCCGGCGGGGGCGTACTGGCGGGCCTCGACGCCGAGGCCGTGGTCGAGGTGCCCTGCATCGTCGGCGCCGACGGCCCGCGCCCGCTCGAGAGCGCGGCCGTGCCCGCGTTCGGGCAGGGCCTCATCGCCACCGTCAAGTACGTCGAGCGCCAGACGATCGAGGCCGCTCTCACCGGCTCGCGCGCTGCGGCGCTGCGGGCCCTGGCCCACCACCCGCTGATCGACTCGGTCCGCGTCGCGCGGGCCTTGCTCGACGACGCGAGCTCCAGCTTCGCCGACCTGTCGTACCTCCGCTGAGCCCGGGGGCGCGACCTCGACCCGAACGTCGGCCGCGCCCCCGCACCAGCCCGCCGCCCCGGCATCCCTCCCCGCCGCCCCTCCCGACGCATCCCGACCCCGCCTCCCGCGCTGACCCCGAAACCGGAGACACCGTGCACCAGAACCTCACGCTCGTCGAAGAGCGCATCCACCGCGTGCTCACCGAGCGCATCCTCCCCGCCGTGTACTCCGCGCGGGTGCCCGTCGCGCTGAAGGCCTGGATGGTCCCCGACGAGCCGGTCCCGGCCTCCGAGGCCCTCGCCGCCGATTACGCCCCCTTCGCCGTCGGCGACAGCTGGGGGCGGGCGTGGTCGACCTGGTGGTTCGAGGTCACCGGCGAGATCCCGGCCGACTGGACCGGCCGCACCGTCGAGCTGCTGCTCGACCCCGGCTTCCAGGGCGACTGGCCCGGCAACCAGGCCGAGGCGCTCGTGCACACCCCCGACGGCGTGCAGGTCAAGGGCATCCACCCCCGCAACCACTACGTGCGCCTGACCGACGAGGCCGCGGGCGGCGAGCCCGTGCACTTCTTCGTCGAGGCCGCCGCGAACCCCGACATCCTCGTGAACGACTTCGTCCCGACGAAGTTCGGCTCCAAGAAGACCGCTCCCGAGACGCCGATCTACACCTTCCGCACCGCCGAGCTCGCGGTCTTCGAACCGGAGGTGTGGGCGCTGCAGTTCGACGTCGAGGTGCTGTACCAGTTGCTGAAGGAGCTGCCCGAGACCGAGCCCCGCCGGCACGAGGTCATGCGGGCGCTCGAGCGCGCGCTGAACGTGCTCCGCCTCGACGACATCATCGGTACCGCAGCCGTCGCGCGCGCCGAGCTCGTCGACGTGCTGTCGCGCCCGGCCTCCGCCTCGGCCCACCGCCTCTCGGGCATCGGCCACGCGCACATCGACACCGCGTGGCTCTGGCCCATCCGCGAGACCAAGCGCAAGACCGCCCGCACCTTCTCGAACGTCCTCGCGCTCGCCGAGCAGTACCCCGACTTCCGCTTCGCCGCCTCGTCGGCGCAGCAGTACGCGTGGGTCAAGGAGCGCTACCCGCACGTGTGGGAGGGCATCAAGACCGCGATCGCGAACGGACAGTGGATCGTGGTCGGCTCGCAGTGGGTCGAGCCCGACGGCAACCTGCCCGGAGGCGAGGCCATGGTGCGCCAGGTCACGCAGGGGATGCGGTTCTTCCGCGACGAGCTCGACGTCGAGACGCACGGCATCTGGCTGCCCGACTCGTTCGGCTACACCGCCGCGTTCCCCCAGATCGCGAAGCTCGCGGGCCTGGACTGGTTCCTCACGCAGAAGATCTCGTGGAGCCAGACCAACAAGTTCCCCCACCACACCTTCTGGTGGGAGGGCATCGACGGCTCACGCATCTTCACGCACTTCCCGCCCATCGACACCTACAACTCCACGCTCGAGGGCGAGGAGCTGCACCACGCCGTGCGCCAATTCCGCGACAAGGGCATGGCGACGACCTCGCTCGTGCCCTTCGGCTACGGCGACGGCGGCGGCGGACCCATCCGCGAGATGATGGAGCGCCAGCGCCGGGTGGAGTCGCTCGAGGGATCGCCGCGGGTCGAGATCGAGCACCCCGACGACTTCTTCGCCGCAGCCCGGGCCGAGTACCCCGACGCTCCCGTCTGGGTGGGCGAGCTCTACCTCGAACTGCACCGCGGCACCTTCACCTCGCACGCCCGCGAGAAGCGCGGCAACCGCGAGGCCGAGCACCGCCTGCGCGAGGCCGAGCTGTGGTGGACCGCCGCCGCCCTGAAGGGCGCCGAGTACCCGTACGCGGCGCTCGATCGCCTCTGGCAGGGCGTGCTGCTGCAGCAGTTCCACGACATCCTGCCCGGATCCTCGATCCAGTGGGTGCACGAGCAGAACGAAGAGGACTACGCCGCCGCTCTCGCCGAGCTGGACCGCTCGATCGCCGAGGCCCTGGACGCCGCGGGGCTCTCGGCCGCGGTCGTGAACTCGGCCGACCACGCCCGTCGGTCGTTGGCCCTGGATGCCACCGGCACCCCGCTCGCGCTGGTCGAGACGCCCGCGCTGGGCGTGGCATCCCTCGTTCCGGTCGCGCCCGCGCACCCGGTGCGGGCGGAGCGATCCGGCGCGGACATCGTGCTCGACAACGGTCTCGTGCGGGTCATCGTCGACGCCCGGGGCCTCGTGACCTCGATCGTCGACCTCACCGCGGGCCGCGAGCTCGTGCCCGCCGACCGTGTCGCGAACCTGCTGCAGCTGCACCAGGACCTCCCCAACGCCTGGGACGCCTGGGACATCGACGCCCACTACCGCTACACGTTCGATGACCTCGACGCCGCCGACGCCGTCGAGCTCGCGGTCGACGACGAGCTGCGCGCCCGCGTGATCGTCACGCGCACCTTCGGCACCTCGCGGCTGACGCAGACCATCGCCGTGCACGCCGACGACGTTCGCGTGCACTTCGCGGTCGACCTCGACTGGAACGAGCGCGAGAAGCTGCTCAAGGCCTCGCTGCCGTTCGTCGTGCACGCCCACCACCACAGCGCCGAGATCCAGTACGGCCACGTTCGCCGCGCGACCCACACGAACACCTCGTGGGAAGACGCGAAGTTCGAGGTCATGGCCCATCGCTGGGTGCACGTCGAGGAGCCGGGCTACGGCATCGGCGTCACCAACGACGCCACCTACGGCCACGACATCACCCGCACGGTCGGGGCCTCGGGCGAGGTCGAGACCGAGGTGCGCCTGAGCCTGGTGCGCGCGGCGAACTCGCCCGACCCGGTCCAGGATGCCGGCCACCACACGTTCGCGTACGCGGTGCACCCCGGGGCCGACATCGCCGCCGTCGTGGCCTCCGGGTACGAGCAGAACCTGCCGCTGCGCCGCCCCGCGGCCGAGGGCACGGTCGAGCCGTGGAGCGTGCTGCGCTCGTCGAACGAGGGCGTGCGCATCGAGGCCGTGAAGCTCGCCGACGACCGCTCGGGTGACGTGATCGTGCGCGTGTACGAGGCACTCGGGCGCCGCGCGGCGACGACCCTCACGCCCGGGTTCGCCGTGGCATCCGCCTCCGAGGTCGACCTGCTCGAGCGTCCGCTCGGCGACGACATGGCGCGCTCGCGCCGCCTCGCGGTCGAGGGCGAGGGCATCGCGCTCGAGCTGCGTCCGTTCCAGGTCGTGACGCTGCGGCTCTCGCGCGGATGACCCGCACCGTCTCGCAGAGCTCCCCCGCGGCGCGCGCGGGGAGCCTGCGGATCGGCGTGCTCGTCGTGTGGCTGGTCGGGGTCGTCGCCTACGTCGTCTCGATCGTCAATCGCACCTCGCTCGCGGCCCTGGGGCTCGAGGCGGCCGACCGGTTCGCGATCACCGCGGCGACGCTGTCTCTGCTGGCCGTCGTGCAGCTCGCCGTCTACGGCGCGTTGCAGCTGCCCGTCGGGCTGCTTCTCGACCGGTTCGGTGTGCGAACCGTGTTGACGGTCGGCATGCTCGTGATGGCGGGGGCGCAGGTCGTGCTCGCCCTGGCACCCGACATCGGCGTCGCCATCGCGGGGCGTCTGCTCATGGGGGCCGGTGAGGCCGCCATCTTCCCCGGACTGCTGCGCGTGATCGGCATGCGCTTCCCGCCGCGGCTCGCACCGACGGCCGTGCAGGTCACGGGTCTGACCGGCCAGTTCGGGCAGATCGTCAGCGTCGTGCCCTTCGCCGCGCTCGTCGGCATGGCGGGGTGGGTCTCGGCCTTCCTCTCGCTGGCGGGGGTCACGGCGCTGGTGGCGGTGCTGGTCGCCGTGGTCGTCCGCGAGCGCCGGCCCGTCGCCGTCGAGCGGACGAGCGTCTCGCGCGCCGTGCGCGAGGCGTGGAGATCACCGGGAACGCGGCTGGCGTTCTGGGTGCACTTCGTCACCTCGTTCTCGGGCAACGCCTTCGCCCTGCTGTGGGGCTTCCCGTTCCTCGTGGCGGGCCAGGGTCTGGATGCCGCGACCGCGGGCGGTCTGTTCTCGGTCTACGTCGTGTGCGGCATCGCCTTCGGGCCGATCGTGGGCGCGATCTCGGGTCGCTTCCCCCGGGCCCGCACGGCTCTCGTGCTCTCGCTGGTCGGCGCGCAGGCGGTGTCGTGGGCGGTCGTCCTGGCGTTCCCCGATCGGGCGCCGCTGCCGCTGCTCGTCGTGCTCGCCGCCGCCATGTGCGTCGGGGGACCCGCCTCGATGGTCGCGTTCGACATCGCGCGCGACCACAATCCGCGCGAACGGCTCAGCACCGCCACGGGCGTCGTCAACGGCGCGGGATTCCTCTCCAGCATCCTCGTCATCCTGCTGATCGGCGCCGTCCTCACCCTGCAGGCGGGGGGAGGCGAGTACTCGCCCGGGGCGTTCCGGCTGGCCGAGCTCGTGCAGGTCCCGTTCTGGGTGGCCGGAATCGTCCTTGTGCTGCGGGCCCACCGCACGGTGCGGGCGTCGTCGTCCGATTGAGTCCCCCGCGGACGAACGGTCGGATGCCGCGGACGAACGGTCGGGCGCGCGACGCCGCCGCTCGCGAGCATCGATACATGACCACCACCGCCCCGGTTCCCGTCTCCGTGCCGTCCACCACGCGCTACGGCGGACTCATCGTCGTGATGCTGCTGAGCTTCCTGCTGGTCACGGCCGAGTTCCTGCCGAACGGCGTGCTGACCGAGATGGCCGCCTCGCTCGGCATCACGCCCGGGCAGGCGGGCCAGACCGTCACCGTCACGGCCCTCGCCGGGCTGCTGTTCGCCCCCACCGTGGGCCTGCTGCTGCCCCGCCTCGATCGCCGCACCCTGCTCACCGCCGCCGCGGCCGCGGCGACGGTGTCGAGCCTCGTCGTGGCCGCCGCCCCCAGCCTCATCGCCATCCTCGCCGCGCGCTTCCTGCTCGGCGCCGCGATCAGCGCGTTCTGGGCCATGTCGATCACGGTCGCGGCGCGCCTGTCGAGCCCCGACCGCATCGGCCGGGCCGTGATGTTCGGCTCGGCGGGACTGTCGCTCGCGACCGTGGCGGGTGTTCCGATCGGCGTCGCCCTGAGTGAGGTGCTCGACTGGCGGGTCGCCTTCCTGCTCATCGGTGTCATCACGGCCGTCGTCGGCGTCGCGGTGCGCGTCGTGCTCCCGCCCGTACCGGCGGCCTCGGCGTCGAGCCTGCGCATCCTCGTCGACACACTGCGGCGCCCGGGCGTGGGCGGCGGCATGATCGGTCACGTGCTCGTCGTGCTGGGCCACTTCCTCGCCTACACCTACGTGCGTCTCGCTCTGGAGCGCGTCCCGGGGGTCGACGGGGGCACCATCGTGCTGCTGCTCGCGTTGTTCGGGGTGGGCGGGTTTGTCGGCAACCTCGTCATTGGGATCGTCGTCGACCGCGCCTTCGTGCGGCTCTCGGTCATCGGACCGCTCGTCATCGCGGTCGCCGTCGCGGTCGTCGTCCTGCTTCCGGCGGCGATCATCGCGGTCGCGGCGGCCGTTCTCGTGTGGGGCTTCTTCTTCTCGTCGTGGCTGATCATCGTGAACACGTGGGTGGGGCACCGCATGCCCGACCGTCTCGAAGCGGGCGGCAGCCTCGTGGTCACGGGCTTCCAGCTCGCCATCACGATCGCGGCGGGCGTGGGCGGAGTGCTCGTCGACGCGGTCGGGGTGGTGACGGTGGATGCCATCGGCATCGCGCTGCTCGTGATCGGCGCCGTGCTGTTCGGGGTCTCGGTGCGCGAGCGTCGCGCCATCGCGGGCTGAGGGTGACGCCGGCCGGGCCGCCCAGCGGCAGCGGCGTCGGCGGGGGCGTCAGATCGCGACGGTCGCCCGGCGTCCGCCCCGCCACGCCGACGGGGCGACACCCGTGTGGCGGCGGAACGCGCGGCTGAACCCCTCGTCCGACGCGTAGCCGAGCACCCGTGAGGTCTCGGACACGGGCGTTCCGGCCTCGAGCAGGTCTTTCGCCCTCTCCATGCGCACCGCGCTCACGTACGCGGCGGGAGAGAGTCCGATGTGCCGGCGGAACCGCTCGGCGAACACCGACCGCGACATCGCGCCGAGCGACGCCAGTTCGCCGATGCTCCAATCGTGACCGGGGTCGTGGGCGATCGCGGCGACGACCCGCGCGAGGAACGGGTCGTCGGCGCGGGGCGGCCAGGCCGCGTCGCGGTCGGTCGAGGCCCAGGCCCGCAGCGCTGAGAGCAGCACGGTGGTCACCATGAGCTTGCAGATGGTCTCGTCGCCCTGGCGCTCGGCGGTCTCCGCGTTCGGGGTCGTGCCCAGGTGCGCCGCCAGCGCCGCCGCCGCGGGTTCCGCGTGCGCGAAGCCGCTGACGAAGACGAACGGCGGCAGGCTGCGCGCGTCGCCCGACGGGGCGACCTCGAGGGGGACGACCGTCACCTCGGCGCCGGACTGCGAGGCCAGGGCGAGCCCGTGGCATCCGAGGCTCACGAACGCGTCTCCGGCCAGCAGTGTCCGCCCGCCGACGGTCGTCGCGACCGACCCGCTCGCGGCGTCGACCGTGCAGGCCGTCCGCGCCGAGGTCGATCCGCTGATCTCGCCGACGCGGACGTAGACCAGGGCCGCGCCGCCGCGCGGCAGGGCGAGGCGCTCTCGGGGGACGAGCGTCAGCTGGTGCGCGCGACCGGGGCGCACGTCGAGCGTCGACAGGGCACGATCCAGCGCAGGCTCCGGCGTCATACCTGCAAAAACCTCCGCGGACCGCCCGCTATTCCGGGCGACCCGCACGCCCGGGGTCCCGCCCTCCGCGAAACGGATGGCCTCCGTCGCCGATGTCGGTGACAATGGAGGGCATGCGATCCCCCCGCCCGCTGCTGTTCGTCGCGCTCGCCGTCGCCGGCGTCGCCCTCTCATCGTGCACGGGCCACGTGGCATCCGAGCCGTCCACCGCCGTCGCCGAGTCGCCGTCGCCGCACGGGAGTCCCTCTGCCACGGCCACGCCGGTGCCTGATTCCGGGCCGGTCGAGGCCTTCCGCGCGTGGTGGACCGCGGTGCGCTCCTCCGACACCGTCGCCGCCTGCGGCGCGCTCACCGCGGGCCTGCAGGAACGGATGCTGACGGAGTACGCGACGTCGACGGGACGCGAGGCCGAGGACTGCGCCGAGCTCGTGCGCCAGAGTTCGCTGTTGTACGCCGCGGCGGGGATGTCGCCCGATGTCGATGTCGCCGTCGTGACGGAGCAGGGCGATGACGCCGTGCTCGACGTCACCTACGCGAGCGGAGACTGCGGCACGGTGCACCTCTCGCACACCACCGGGGTGTGGATGCTCACCGAACTCAGCCAGGAGTGCGCCGCGCGCTGACAGTCGCCGACCTCGGGGTCGACGCGCGATCAGCCGAAGAACTCCGCGGCCGTCGCCACGCCGACCGAGATCGAGAGCAGGCCGGCGGCGACGCCCGCGATGAAGCCGGCGGCCGCGAGCTCCCGCGCCATCCGCGCGTTCAGGCTCAGGATGCCGCACACCGCCGACACCGCGGCGAGCACCCACATGCCGATCTGGATCCACATCAGTCCCTCGAGCTCGGCGATCGCGCTGACCGTGACCAGGAACAGGTACCAGGCGATCACGACGACGCCCGTGACCAGGGCGATGACCGACACGACCCGCAGATCGCCCTTGGGTCGCGGCGGCGCGGGCGGTTCGGGGCGGGGCGGGATGCCGAGGGCAGGCTCGAGCGAGTCGGGGAGGTCGTCGTCTGCCATGAAGCGATCCTCGCACCTCGAACGCGATCACGGGCGGCGGTTGCGCGCGCACCCGGCCCCGTTCGGAGAGCCGCCGCCCTGCCGCGCCTAGGCTGCTGCCGGTGAGAACCATCGGCATCGACCTCGCCGCGAGCACCCCCGGCACCGCCTTGGCCGAGATCGTCTGGTCGGGCGGCGGCGCGCGACTCACGCGGCTCGAGGCGGGGGTCGACGACACCGACATCGTGGCGTCGGTCTCGGACGGCGACGCCTGGCTCGGCATCGACTGCCCCCTCGGGTGGCCCGACGCGTTCGTCGACTTCGTCCAGGCCCACCATGCCGAGACGGCGCCCGCGCTCGGACCGGTCGACGGGGGAGCGGACTGGCGGCGCCCCCTCGTCTACCGGCACACCGACCACGTCGTCCGCGAGCGCATCGGTCGCTGGCCGCTGAGCGTGTCGACCGACCGGCTGGGCGTCACGGCGCTGCGGTGCGCCGGGGTGCTGCGGCGCCTGGCCGAGGCCGGCTTCGCGGTCGATCGTGCGGGGGAGGGGCGCCTGTTCGAGGTGTACCCCGGCGGCTCGCTGCGCGTGTGGGGCTTCGACACGACGGGGTACCGAGTGGATGCCGCCCGCCGCAGCGCCCTGCTCGACACGGTGCGCGCGCGGGTGCCGTGGTTCGACGTCGGGCCGTTCGCCGCGCTCGCGATCGCCAAGGCCGACGCCTTCGACGCGGTCATCGCCTCTCTCGCGACGCGCGCGGGGGCGCTCGGCCTGTTCGAGCCCCCGGCACCCGAGATGCTCGCCGTGGCGCGGCGGGAAGGGTGGGTGGTGTTGCCGAGTGGGGGGTTGGAGGGTCTTGTGCGGGACGCGTGGGGATGACGCTGAATGTCAGTTCGTCCCCGTCGTTCGGGCCGCGTCGATGCGCGTGATGAAGTCGTTCGCCCACGCCGCGGCAGCGGCGATATCCGGGATGACGTCTACTCCGGTAGAGGATGCGTCGTAGAGGGTGTCCCAGTTCTCGTTCACGACCACGACGGGGGGCCACTGCTGCCCGGCGCGATAGGTGAAGAGGCGTGTGCACGTCTCGCGCACGAGAGCGAGGTCGAGGTCCTCTTCGCGATCGAGCAGCTGTAGGTCGATGAGGTCGTGTGCGCGCTCGCTACCAGGGCCCGTCGCCGCGTGAAGCTTCTGCGCAATCTGATGGTCACTACGCATCACACTGACCGGCTCCGGGCGGGGAAGGCCGACGGATGGGAACAGGTCCGCGAGGTCGTCGGCAAGCGCTGTCTCCGGCGCATCAGCGTCGCCGATCTCGTTGTGGCCCAGCTCGAACGTGACGGTGCACCACGGCTTGCCGAGATAGTCGAGCTTCACATCGAAGGGCTGCATAACGTACGTGGTGGGTACGTCCGCCGGTTTCGGCGCCGTGCGTTCGATGAGGCGACCGGTGAATCCCGACCACCCCGCGCGCAGCCGTTCCTCGAAATCATTGGTGAACTCAGCCAGCGTGCCCGGTCGCGCGGCGTCGAGGTCTTTGGTGAATCGAGTGGCCCGGCCGTAGCGGAGAGCCATGGCGCTTCCACCTTTGACGGCCCCGGCTGGGAGCATCTGGCCGACCACGACCAGCGCCATCCCGACCGTTCGCCTGTTGACTGCTCCTTCGTCGCCCTCGATGTTGGCGAGCCGCTGCCGTAGCGAGGCGAGGTTCGCTGGGGCTTTGTCGTACGTCACGCGGCCAGCGCCACTCGCACTCGCGACATCTCTGCCATGGTCAGGTACCCCTCTGCGCGCGCTTGGGCGGCAGCTTCGAGCAGCCGTCCGGTCTGGACGCGGCCCCGACATTCGAGGAGCGCATCCACCACGGGCTGCGCCGCGATGCCCTCGTACAGCGTTGGCTTCGCGCCCGCAGGGGCCGGGGTGAGTTCAATGTGTGCGGGCACCGTGCGCCGAGTGCGCTTAGGGGTTGCGAGGGTGATGTTCCGGGGGTTCACATCGGCGAGCCCCAGGAGCGCGAGGACCGTCTCTCCTCGCAGGAACGCACCCTCTCCCGCGCGGAGTGCCGCTTCCGCGTATTCATCCAGAGGGGTGTGCGGGATGGTCTCGTCGCGGTACAACCCGTAGGCGATGTGGGTGAATCTGTTGCGCGTAGCGAGCTTGACCAGCTCGATTCGGGGGACGCCCGCGCTTTCGGCTTGCCGCGTGGTGACGTACCCGTAGTTGTCGACGGCGATCTCGTGGACGATGTCGCGGTAGGTAAGCCGAGTCATGTCAAAACTATACTACTTTCGGTATAGTTTTGACATGACTTGGGGAGCTTCGGGGGACGGCGTGAGTACTCCGAAGATGGCGTGACTCGGTCCTGTGTGCGCCACCAGCCCGAGTCGCCCCGAACGTGTACCTGCGTGGGCTCTCCTCGTGCCCGAAGTGCAACGCGAATGCGTGCTCGACAGGCCTTGCGCCACACCCCCACCCCGCGCTAACGTGCAACCAAATGGTTGAACAACAGCACCTCGACTCCGCCGACATCGACCGCGTGTTTCACGCGCTCGCCGATGCGACGCGTCGCGACATCGTGCGGCGCACGCTCGTCACCGAACAGTCGGTGTCGGACCTCGCCGCGGGATACGCCATGTCGTTCGCCGCCGTGTCGAAGCACATCGCGGTGCTGGCCGAGGCCCGGCTCATCACCAAGCGTGCGGAGGGGAGGGTGCGACTCGTGCGTGCCGACCCCGCCGCCCTCGCTCGGGCGCAAGAACTGCTGCGCTCGTACGAGAACCTCTGGCGCGGACGCATCGACCGACTCGATGCACTGCTCCTCGAAGAACCGGATGCCGTCGCATCCACCCCTGCGCCCGAATCGACCGAGAACTGACCCGACGAAGGAGTCCGTCATGCCCGTCACATCCGTCGAGAGCGACACCGAAGCGCTCACCATGAGCCTGGTCGCCGACTTTCCCGTCGGTCCCGAGCGCCTGTGGGCCGTGTTCACCGACCCGCGCCAGCTCGAGCGGTTCTGGGGTCCTCCCGGCTGGCCGGCGACCTTCGATGCGTTCGACTTCTCGGTGGGCGGGCACGCGAAGTACCACATGACCTCGCCCCAGGGTCAGCACGCCGGTGGGGCGTGGGAGTTCACGCGCATCGACGAACCGCGGGGATTCGAGGTCATCGACTCGTTCGCCGACGACAACGGCGACCCGATCGAGGGGATGCCGTCGATGCGCATGGTCTTCTCGTTCGAGGCCACGCCCGAGGGCTCACGGCTGACGAACGTGAGCCACTTCGCCTCGGCCGAGGCCCTCGAGCAGGTCGTGGCGATGGGCGCCGTCGAGGGTTCGACCCTCGCGATGAACCAGCTCGACGCCGTGCTGCTCGGACTCCGCGAGTTCGCCCAGGGCACGGGCACGCAGCTCGAGGTGCTCAGCGACCAGCACGTGCGCATCACTCGCCTCATCGACGGCCCGCGCGAGCTGGTGTGGCGCGCGCACGTCGACCCCGAGCTCATGCGGCAGTGGATGCTCGGCCCCGACGGCTGGCGCATGACCGTCAGCGAGGTCGACGTCTCGGTGGGGGGTCGGTACCGCCTCGCGTGGGAACCCGAGGCCGGTACCGAGGGCGAGGGCTTCGGCTTTGACGGCGAGACCCTGCTCGTCGACGAGCCGAGCCGCATCGTGCAGACCGAGCACATGACCGGCACCGACTACCCCTCGACCACGAATGACCTGTCGTTCTACGAGGAAGACGGAGCCACCCTCGTGACGCTGCTCATCGAGTATCCGGATGCCGCGACCCGCGACGCCGTGATCGGCACGGGCATGCTCGAGGGGATGGAGCAGAGCTTCCAACGGATGGAGCGCGTGGTCCTGGCGTAGGCGCAAGGATGCCGCGGCCTCGGGGGCGCGGCATCCGCCGTCATCGCCTTTCTCTGCGGCGCGGACGCCAGCTCAGGCCGCCGGCGCTGCCGTCCGTACCAGCTCGCGCAGCTTCTTCTCGACCTCGGGCGTCACCTCGAGCACCACGAACGACACCGGCCACATCGGGCCGTCGTCGAGCTGGGCGGTCTCGTCGAAGCTCACGGTGCCGTACCGCGTCTTGAACTTCGAGGCCGGCTGGTAGAACACCACGACCTTGCCGTCGCTTGCGTAGGCCGGGAAGCCGTAGAACGTCTTCGGCGCGAGGTGCGGCGCCTCTTCGAGCACGATCACGTGCACACGCTCCGCGATCGCGCGATCGACTCCCTCGAGCTTCTCGATTGCCTCGAGACAGGCCTCGTTCTCTTTCTGGAGCTTGGCCAGGCCTTTCAGGCCCTTCATCGCCCTGAGCTCTTCGGCGCGCTGCGTCATCGCGGCGCGTTCCTCGTCACTGAATCCGCTGGCCATGGCATCCGTCCTCTCGGCTTCCCGCAGGATACCGCCGCGAGTGGTGCTGGCTCAGTGATGTGCGCGATCTCAGCCGTTCGGGTGGGGATGCCGCTGAGGTCGTGCGCAGTGCGGAGGGTGCGCTCGCTCAGTGATGTGCGTAATCTCAGCCGTCAGCGTGGCGATCCCGCTGAGGTCGTGCGCATCGCTGAGGTTGTGCTCCACGGGGCAGGTGAGCCGCGACCGTTCGGCGATCCGGGGGTGTGCCGGTCCCGGCGTCAGGCCAGCCGCAGCCCCTCTTCGAGCGCGACCCAGGCGAGCATCGCGCACTTCACGCGCGCGGTGTACTTCGACACCCCAGACAGCGCGGCGGCGTCGGCGAACGTCTCCTCGTCGAGGGGGATCTTGCCGCGCGAGCGCATCGCCTCGCGGAACTGCGTGATGAGAGCATCGGCGTCGGCGCGCGGCATCCCGTCGTCGCCGCCGTCTTCCTGCAGCAGCGCGACGAGCATCGACGCCGAGGACTGCGAGATCGAGCAGCCCGCGCCCTCCCAGGTGACGGATGCCACGCGCTCACCGTCGTCGGACAGCTCCACGCGCAGGGTGATCTCGTCACCGCAGATGGGGTTTCGCTGGTGCACCGTGGCGCTGTGCGCGCCCGGTTCGGCGAGGCCGAAACCGCGGCGGTTCTTCGCGTGGTCGAGGATCAACTCCTGGTACAGCGACTCGAGCCCGCTCATGCGCGTGCCCCCGCCGTGCTCGCGCCGACGCCGAAGAACCCGCGAACTCCCGAGACGGCGTCGAGGAACGTGTCGATCTCTGCTTCGGTCGTGTGGATCGCCGCGCTCGCGCGCACCGACGCCGTCAGGCCGAATCGGCGGTGCAGCGGCTGCGCGCAGTGGTGACCGACGCGCACGGCCACACCGCGGGAATCGAGGAACTGGCCCACGTCGTGCGCGTGCACCCCGTCGACCGCGAAGGCCTGCAGGGCGATGCGCTCGGCGGCATCCGTGTCTCCGAGCAGGCGGATGCCGTCGATCGAGCGGAGTCCCTCGCGCATGCGTGCTTCGAGCGTCGCCTCGTGGGCGTGAGCGGCGGCGAGATCGTGCTCGCCGAGCCAGCGCACCGCGGCGGCCAGCGCCACCGCCTGCGACACCGGCTGCGTGCCCGCCTCGAAGCGCTGCGGCGGCGGGAGGTACTCGGCCTTGTCGAGTGTGACGGTGGTGATCATCGACCCGCCGGTGGTGAAGGGCGGCAGTGCTTCGAGCACCTCGTCGCGGCCCCACAGGGCTCCGATGCCGTAGGGCCCGTAGATCTTGTGTCCCGAGAAGACGGCGAGGTCGACCCCGGATGCCGGCAGGTCGAGCGCGAGGTGCGGAGCCGACTGGCACGCGTCGAGCACCGTCAGCGCGCCGACGCCGCGGGCGAGGGTGACGAGCTTCGCGACGGGGTTCACGATGCCGAGCACGTTCGAGACGTGCGGGAACGCGACGACCTTGGTGCGCTCGCCGATGAGGTCGGCCGCGGCGTGCATGTCGAGCATGCCGTCGTCGAGGACGGGGATGTGGCGCAGGCGCGCGCCCGTGCGCGCGGCGAGCTCTTGCCACGGGATGAGGTTCGCGTGGTGCTCCGCCTCGGTCACGACGATCTCGTCGCCCTCGCCCAAACGCCCCGCGTAGCCGAGGGAACCGGCGATCAGATTCAGGCCGCCCGTGGCCCCCGAGGTCCACACCAGCTGTTCGGGCTCGGCGCCCACGAATTCGGCGACGGTGATCCGTGCGTCCTCGAACAGCTCGGTCGCGTCGGCCGCGAGCGTGTGCGCACCGCGGTGCACGGCGGAGTTCGCGCGCTCGAGGAACTCGCGCTCGGCATCCAGCACGGCACGCGGCTTCTGGCTGGTCGCTCCCGAATCGAGGTACACGAGGGGCCGGCCGTCGATCTCGGTCTCGAGGATCGGGAAGTCGGTGCGCACGGCGGCGACGTCGAAGGGGAGTGTCACCCCTCCAGGCTACGCGGGGATGCGTCCGCCCCGGCCTGCCGGAGCTCCCGCAGTCCGGCCTTTCCCTCGCCCGCCGATCGGGGCCCGGGCCGAACTCCGGAGAAACAGGGCCTCGGGGGGAGTGCGACCGCCGATCGGGCGCTCCGCGCGCGGGATCTCCGGAGTTTCGCACGCTCCGGAGGCGTGAGGTTCGCGCGGCGTCCCGCATGAGAACCGTCAGCGCGACGGATCGCGGCGGGATCGGCGCGTAGACCGGATGCCATGACCCTCACGGCCCTGCTCCCCACCCTCCGATCCAGCATCCCGGCGCCCTTCGACTCCGCGGCGTGGCCCGCGGGTTCCGTGCCCACCCTCGACGACGTCACGGTGCGGGCGATGTCGGTCGGCCGTTACGCCGACATCTGCGGCACGCCCTGCGTGTGCACGGGACCCGCCGTCATCCCGGCGTCGGGTGGGGTGGCATCCGCGACGCTGTCGACGACGGTGATCGTGGCGACGGTGGTGCAGGCCGCACCCGACGCGCTGCGCCTCGATGCGTGCGCCGCGGGACTCGACGTGGTGTGGCGCGAAGCGCGTCTGCTCGGCCGCGTGTCGCGCGCGTACGACGAGCCCTTCGCCGTGATCGACGCGCACGGCAGCGAGGCGTGCGCCCGGGTCGTGCTCCCCGGTGACGTGCGGGTGGGCGACCGCATCGCCGTTCCCTGCCCCGGATGCCACACCCTCGGGGAAGTGCGTTGATGCTGCTGCACTCGATCGTCTACGCCTGCCGCTGCGCACGGGTGCAGGCGGAGTTCGAGGCCTGCGCCGACGACGAGGACACGCCGACGCGGTGACGGTTCAGCCTCGCGCGAGCAGTCGCGCGGGCACCGTCGAGGCTGCGGCGCGAGCAAGGTCGAGGGGGACGCCCGCCGCCGTCGCCATCTCGATCGCGCGCTCCATCGTCAGGGTGGAGCCGGCGAGGGTGTCGGTGCCGGCGAGCACGGGGCGCCCGTCTTTCACCTCGACATCGAGGCCGCCGAGGCGATACTCACCGTCGCCGAGTCCGGTGGCCGACATCGCGTCGGTGACCAGGATGACGCGTCGCGGCGCGGCCGCGAAGAGCGTGCGGATGACCTCGGGGTGCACGTGACCGCCGTCGGCGATCACTTCGAGGGCGACGTGGTCGCGCCCGAGCGCCGCGCCGACGGGGCCGGGGGCACGGTGACCGAGGCCCGGCATGGCGTTGAACGCGTGCGTCACGAGCCGCGCGCCGCGATCGAACGCCGCGGCGGCGACATCGTGATCGGCCTCGGTGTGCCCCACTGCGACGACGACGCCCGCCGCCACGAACGCGTCGACGGCATCCATCGCCCCGGGTAGCTCGGGGGCGAGCGTGACCTGGCGCACGATGCCCTCGCCCGCCGCCAGCAGCCGCTCCACGGCCTCGGGCGACGGCGGCACGAGAGCTGCGGGGTCGTGGGCACCGCGGCGCGCGGGCGCGAGGAACGGCCCCTCCAGGTGAACGCCCGCCACGCCCGGCAGCGCGGGAAGCGCCGCGCGCAGGTCGCGCAGCCGGCGCTCGAGGCGGTCGATGGGGGCGCTCACCAGGCTGAGCAGCAGCCGCGCGGTTCCGTGCGCGCGATGGTGGGCGACGGCGGCGGCGAGCCCCTCGAGGTCGGCGTCGTCGAACGAGTGCCCGACCGCGCCGTGGCAGTGCAGATCGACGACCTCGGCGGGGAGGGGCGCGGCGGCGGTCTCGCTGGTGCTCATGGGATGTTCATCCTCTCGCGCCGGAGGCTCGGGCAGGAGTCGTGCGCGGCGCACCGGCCTCAGAGCACCAGCCGGTACCCCATCCCCTGCTCCGTCAGCAGGTGCACGGGCGCCGAGGGGTCGGCCTCGAGCTTCTTGCGCAGCTGCGACATGTACAGCCGCAGGTAGCCGCTGTCGGCGACCTGCTCGCTGGCCCAGATCTCTTTCAGCAGCGTCTGCCGGGTGACGAGCGAGCCGGGGTTGCGGGCGAGGAACTCCAGCATGCGCCACTCGGTCGGGGTCAGGTGCACGCGGGTGCCGTCGCGCAGCACGGCCTTCGCGGCCAGGTCCACCTCGACCGCGCCGAAGCGCACGATCGCCTCGCCCGAGGCCGGCGTGACCCGCCGGGCGTGCACCCGCAGCCGGGCGAGCAGCTCGTCGATCTGGAACGGTTTGGTCACGTAGTCGTCGGCGCCGGCGTCGAGCGCGTCGACCTTGTCGGCCGAACCGGTGCGGCCCGACACGACGATGATCGGCACGCTCGTCCAGCCGCGCAGCGCCTGGATCACCTGCACGCCGTCGAGGTGCGGCATCCCGAGGTCGAGCAGCACGATGTCGGGATGCGATTGAGCGGCGAGCGTGATGGCCGCGGCACCGTCGGCCGCGGCGACGACGTCGTACCCGTGGGCGGCGAGGGTGATGCGCATGGCGCGCACCAGCTGAGGGTCGTCGTCGGCGATGAGCACCTTCACGGCGTCCTCCTTCGGATGGCGGATGCCACCGACACCGCGCTCTGATCGGCACCGGCCGCGTCGCCGCCCTCGACGGGGAGGGCGATCACCATCGTGAGTCCGCCGCCGGGGGTGTCTTCGGGGGTGAGGGTGCCGCCCATGCCTTCGGCGAAGCCGCGCGAGAGGGCGAGACCGAGGCCCAGCCCCGCGGTGTTGTCGGTGTCGCCGAGGCGCTGGAAGGGCGCGAACATGTCGTCGCGCCGTTCGGCCGCGATGCCCGGTCCGTGATCGATCACGCGGATCTCGGCCGTGCCGCTGAGGCGGCTCGTGGCGATGCGCACCCGCGTGCCCGCGGGCGAGTAGCGATCGGCGTTGGCGAGCACGTTCACGAGCACGCGCTGCAGCAGCACGCCGTCGGCGCGGAGGGCCGGCAGGTCGGGGTCGAGCGCGAGCTCCACCTCGTCGGGACCGAGGCCAAGCTCGTCGAGGGCGGCGATCACGACGTCGGCCGCGTCGACGGGGGCGAGCGACACGGCGAGCACCCCGGCCTGCACGCGGCTCACGTCGAGCAGGTCGGTCACCAGCAGCGACAGCGTCGCCAGGCTCTCGTCGGCGGTCTCGATCAGTTCGCGGCGGTCGCCGTCGGAGAGGTGGTCGCCGGCGGCGCGAAGCCCCCCGAGGGCCGCCACGGCCGACGCCAGGGGTCGGCGGAGGTCGTGGCTGACGGCCGAGAGCAGGGCCGTGCGCACCTGGTCGGTCTCGGCGAGGGCTCCGGCTTCGGCGGCGGTTTCGGCCAGGTCGGTGCGTTCGAGAGCGGCGGCCAGCTGCGCGACGACCACGTCGAGCAGTCGGCGCTCGCTCGCGTCGAGATCGCGGCCGTGCAGCTCGAGCATCGCCCGGTCGGCACCCACCGGCACGGTGGTCGACCGACCGTCGCGCACCGGCTCGCCGTCGGTGGCCATGACCTGACCGTCGGCGGTGACCAGGCGCACGCCCGCGAGACCGAACGCCTCGCGCGCGCGGCTGATCAGGGCGGGGACCGCGCTCTCACCCCGCAGCACGCTGCCGGCGACCGTGGCGAGAAGCTCCGCCTCGGCCGAGGCGCGGCGGGCGGCGCGGGCGCGACGGGCGGCCTGATCGACGACGATGCTCACCAGCATCGCGATGATCACGTAGAGCACGAGGGCGATCGCGTGCACGGGATCGCTGATGGTGACGGTGTAGAGCGGCGCGATGAAGAGGAAGTCGAGGGTCACGCCCGACAGCACCGCGGCGAACACCGCCGGCCAGATGCCGCCGATCAGCGCCACGATCACCACGAGCAGCTGGTACGCCAGCACGTCGGTGGTGATCGAGTCGTCGGAACCGGTCGACAGCAGAAGGAGCGAGATGAGGGGGCCGCCCACGAGCGCGGTGACGAACCCCAGGATGCGACGCTTCGCGCTCAGCGCGGGCCCGGTCAGGCGGGGGAGGGCGAACCGCCCGCCGGCGCGCGCGTGGTTGACGATGTGCACATCGATGTCGCCGGAGGCGCGGATGACGGTGGCGCCGATGCCGGGACCGGTGAGGGCCGCGCCCAGCCGTCCGCGGCGGCTGACGCCGATCACGAGCTGCGAGGCATTGACCGACCGCGCGAAGTCGACGAGGGCGGTGGCGACGTCGTCGCCGACGACCTGGTGGTACGAGCCGCCGAGCTGCTCGACGAGGGCCCGCTGTGCGTCGAGGGCGCCGGGCGTGCTCGCCCGCAGGCCGTCCTGCGTCGACACGTGCACGGCGAGCAGCTCGCCTCCGGCCGAGCGGGCGGCGATCCGCGCGCCGCGGCGCAGCAGGGTCTCGCCCTCGGGGCCGCCGGTGAGGGCCACGACCACGCGCTCTCGCGCCTGCCACGACCCCTCGATGCCCTGCTCGACGCGGTAGCGCTGCAGGGCCGAGTCCACCTCGTCGGCGAGCCACAGCAGGGCCAGTTCGCGCAGCGCCGTGAGATTGCCCAGACGGAAGTAGTTCGACAGGGCGGCGTCGATGCGCTCGGCGGGGTACACCGACCCGGCCGACAGGCGGTCGCGCAGGGACTGCGGCGCCAGGTCGACGACCTCGATCTGGTCGGCGGCGCGCACCACGGCATCCGGGACCGTCTCGCGCTGCACGACCCCGGTGATCTTCTCGACCACGCCGTTGAGCGAGGCGATGTGCTGCACGTTCAGCGTGGTGATCACGTCGATCCCGGCCGACAGCAGCGCGTCGACGTCGAGCCAGCGCTTGTCGTGGCGCGAGCCCGGGGCGTTGGTGTGCGCGAGCTCGTCGACCAGGGCCAGCGCGGGGCGCCGGTCGAGGACGGCATCCAGGTCCATCTCGTCGAGCGCCACCCCGCGGTGCTCGACGGCGCGGCGGGGGAGCGTCTCCAGGCCCTCGGCCTGCGCGGCGGTGGCGGCGCGGCCGTGCGTCTCGACGATCGCGATGACGACGTCGCGGCCCTCGGCGGCGAGCCGGCGCCCCTCTTCGAGCATCTCGTAGGTCTTGCCGACGCCGGGCGCGGCCCCGAGCAGCACGCGCAGATGCCCGCGCCTCACGAGGCGCTCCCGTGGCGTCGGTCGCTCGAGATGCCCGACCCCGTGGTCGGGACCGCCCGGTCGCGCGGCGCCGATACCCCGTCGAGTGTCCACGACACGCCGCATCCGCGCGCGGCCAGCGGCGTGTTCCGGACACTCGACCGGGGTTGCCCCGACGGGCGACGCACGCGAACCCGCCGTCGCGCACGGAGCGCGACGGCGGGGACCACGACGAGAGCCATGTCAGCGATTCTCGTCGCTCATCGGGCGTCGAGCGCGCGATTGAGCTCGACGACGTTGACGCGCGGGTCGCCGAGGTATCCGAGATCGCGGGGCAGGGTGTGCTCCGAGACGAGGGTCGACACCTCCGACGCCGGGATGCCACGGGCGTCGGCGACCCGCGTGACCTGGCGCTCGGCGTTGGCGACCGAGATGTCGGGGTCCAGTCCCGAGCCCGAGGCGGTCACCGCGTCGGCGGGGATCGTGCCGGCACCGTTCAGGTCGTCGAACGCCGCCTGGTGTTCCTGGATCGAGGCGATGAGGTCGCTGTTCTCCGGCCCGAGGTTCGACCCCGTCGAGGCCGAGGAGTCGTACCCCGCGGCCGAGGGACGCGACTGGAAGTACTGCGGCAGGGCGGTGCCGTCGGCATCCTGGAACGACTGGCCGACCAGCTGCGAGCCCTGAACGCTCCCGTCGGCCGAGCGGATGAGCGACCCGTTCGCCGCGAACGGCAGGGCGACCTGGCCGATCGCGGTGATGAGCAGCATGTAGCCGACGCCGAGGACGGCGGTGAAGACGAGCATCGCGCGGACGGCGACGCCGGTGGTCCGCAGGGTGGTGCGCATGACGGGGCCTTTCAGAAACCGGGGAGCAGGCTCACGACGAGGTCGATGAGCTTGATGCCGATGAAGGGGACGAGGACGCCGCCGAGCCCGTACACGAGCAGGTTGCGGCTGAGGATGCTCGAGGCGCTGGCCGCGCGGTATTTCACTCCGCGCAGCGCCAGGGGGATGAGCACGATGATGACCACGGCGTTGAAGATGATCGCGCTGAGCACGGCCGAGGCCGGCGACGACAGCTGCATGACGTTCAGCACCGCGAGGCCCGGGAACACGCCCATGAACATCGCCGGGATGATCGCGAAGTACTTCGCGATGTCGTTGGCGAGCGAGAACGTCGTCAGCGCGCCGCGCGTGATGAGCAGCTGCTTGCCGATGCGCACGATGTCGATGAGCTTGGTCGGGTCGCTGTCGAGGTCGACCATGTTGCCGGCCTCCTTCGCGGCCGAAGTGCCCGTGTTCATCGCGACGCCCACGTCGGCCTGAGCCAGCGCCGGGGCGTCGTTCGTGCCGTCGCCGGTCATCGCGACGAGGTTGCCGCCCTGCTGCTCGCGCTGGATGAGCGCGAGCTTGTCTTCGGGCGTGGCCTCGGCGAGGAAGTCGTCGACCCCGGCCTCGGCGGCGATCGCCTTGGCGGTGAGGGGGTTGTCGCCCGTGATCATCACGGTGCGGATGCCCATGGCCCGCAGCTCCTCGAACCGCTCGCGCAGGCCGTCCTTGACGACGTCCTTCAGGTGGATGACGCCGAGCAGCCGGGCCGAGCCGTGCGAAACTCCTGAGGAATCGGGGGCCAGCGTGGCGACCACCAGCGGAGTTCCGCCGGACTCGGCGATGGCGTTCGCGGATCTCAGGAGTTCGGCACGGGTGGTGTCGGGCACGGCGGCCCCCGAGCCGTCCAGCCAGGCGAGCACGGCGGACGCGGCGCCCTTGCGCACGAGCGTCCCGTCGACCAGGTCGAGGCCGCTCATGCGGGTCTGCGCCGTGAAGGGCACGGGTTCCGCACCCCGGGGCAGGTCGGCGACGATCCCCTGGGCTGCCGCGAGCTCGACGACCGACACGCCCTCGGGCGTGGGGTCGGCCTGCGACGACAGCGAGGCGTACTCCGCGAGCTCCGGCCCGCCGACGCCCGTCAGGGCGACGAACGCCGACGCGCGACGGTTGCCGTAGGTGATGGTGCCGGTCTTGTCGAGCAGCAGGGTGGTGACGTCGCCCGCGGCCTCGACGGCGCGGCCCGACATGGCGAGCACGTTGCGCTGCACCAGGCGGTCCATGCCCGCGATGCCGATGGCGCTCAGCAGGGCGCCGATGGTCGTGGGGATCAGGCAGACGAGCAGCGCGACGAGCACGGGGATCGAGACGGGGGATGCCGCGTACGAGGCGATGGGGTTCAACACCAGCACGACGATCACGAACACGATCGACAGGCTCGCGAGCAGGATGTTCAGCGCGATCTCGTTGGGGGTGCGCTGACGCGAAGCGCCCTCGACGAGCGCGATCATGCGATCGACGAACGTCTCACCGGGCTTCGAGGTGATCTTCACGACGATGCGGTCGCTGAGCACGCGGGTGCCGCCGGTGACGGCGCTGCGGTCGCCGCCCGACTCGCGCACGACCGGGGCGGATTCGCCGGTGATCGCCGACTCGTCGACCGTGGCGATGCCGTGCACGATGTCGCCGTCGCCGGGGATGAGCTCGCCCGTCTCGACGAGCACGACGTCGCCGAGGCGCAGGTCGCCCGAGGGGACGTCTTCGGTCGCGGCGGCGGATGCCGAGGGGTCTTCGGCGGAGTACGAGACGACGCGGCGGGCCGAGGTGGTCGTGCGGGTCTTGCGCAGCGTCGCCGCCTGCGCCTTGCCGCGGCCCTCGGCGACCGACTCGGCGATGTTCGCGAAGAACACGGTGAGCCAGAGCCAGACGGCGATGCCCCAGGTGAAACCGGCGGGGAGCGTGGTGTCGCCGCCTCCGAGGAACGGCTCGGCGAGAGCGATGAGCGTGGTCAGGGCCGCGCCCACCCAGACGAGGAACATCACGGGGTTGCGCCACTGCGCCGCGGGGTTGAGCTTCTTGGCCGCCCCCGGAAGGGCGGCGACGACCTGGGCGGCGCTGAACGCACGCCGCGGGGTGGTCTGCTCGGGATCGGCGGCGGGGGCCGGAGCGTGGGTGAGGGTGGACATCAGCGGGCAAGTCCTTCGGCGAGGGGTCCGAGAGTGAGGACCGGGAAGTAGGTGAGCGCCGTGACGATCACGGCGACGCCGGCGAGCAGACCCGCGAACTGCGGGCGATGCGTCGGCAGGGTTCCGGCGGTGGCGGGCACGGCATCCTGTGCCGCGAGGGCACCGGCCAGCGCCAGCACGAACACGATCGGCAGGAAGCGTCCGAGCAGCATCGCCACGCCGAGCGCGGTGTTGAACCACGGGGTGTTGGCGGTGAGGCCGGCGAAGGCCGAGCCGTTGTTGTTCGCCGCCGAGGTGAAGGCGTAGAGCACTTCGCTCAGACCGTGCACGCCCGGGTTGAGGATCGAGGTCGACTCCACGTCGTCCCGGATGCCGGGAACCCCGAAGCTCAGCGCGGTCCCGGCCAGCACCAGGGTGGGCGTGACGAGGATGTACAGGCTCGCGAGCTTGATCTCGCGCGGCCCGATCTTCTTGCCCAGGTACTCGGGGGTGCGGCCGATCAGCAGCCCGCCGACGAACACCGCGATCACGGCGAGGATCAGCATTCCGTAGAGCCCCGAGCCGACGCCGCCGGGGGCGACCTCGCCGAGCATCATGTTGATCATCGGCATCATGCCGCCGAGGGCGGTGTTGCTGTCGTGCATCGAGTTGACCGCGCCGGTCGAGGTCAGCGTGCTCGTCGACGAGAAGAGCGTCGAACCGAAGATGCCGAAGCGCACCTCCTTGCCCTCGAGCGAGCCGCCCGCGAGCTGGGGAGCGGTGCCGGCGCCGGCGAGCTCGGCCCACGTCATCAGGGCGGTGGAGGCCACGAAGATCGCCCCCATCACGCCCAGGATCGTGTATCCCTGGCGGTTGTCGCCGACGATGCGCCCGAAGGCGCGGGGCAGCGAGAACGGGATCACCAGCATGAGGAAGATCTCGAACAGGTTCGTCCACGGCGTCGGGTTCTCGAACGGGTGGGCGGAGTTGGTGTTGAAGAACCCGCCGCCGTTGGTGCCGAGGAGCTTGATCGCCTCCTGCGAGGCCACCGGCCCACCCGGGATCGACTGGGCGGCTCCCGTGAGGGTCGTGGCATCGGTGAAGCCGTTGAGGTTCTGGATGACGCCGCCCGCGAGCAGCACGACGGCCGCGACGATCGAGAACGGCAGCAGCAGGCGGTACGTGCCGCGCACCAGGTCGACCCAGAAGTTGCCGATCACGCCGCTGCGGCGATATGCGAACCCGCGCACCAGGGCGACGGCGACGGCGATGCCCACGGCGGCGCTCACGAAGTTCTGCACGGTCAACGCCGCGAACTGCACGGTGTAGCCGAGCGTCGTCTCGCCCGAGTAGGACTGCCAGTTGGTGTTCGCGACGAACGACGCCGCGGTGTTGAACGACAGCGCCTCGCCCGGTGCCTCGAGACCCAGCGAGAAGGGCAGCACGGTCTGCAACCGCATGATCGCGTAGACGAGGACGACGCCCACGAACGAGAACAGCAGCACCGAGCGCAGGTAGGCCTGCCAGGTCTGCGCGCTGCGGGGGTCCACGCCGATCAGGCGGTAGGTGCCCCGCTCGACGGCGAGGTCGCGCGCGCCGGTGTAGATGCGGGCGATGTAGTCGCCGAGGGGGCGGTACGCCAGTCCCAGGGCGACGATGAGGGTGAGGCTGGTCAACACGATGGACCAGATCATTCCGGCGTCCATGTCAGAACTTCTCGGGGCGGACGAGGGCGACCACGAGGTAGACGACGGCGGCGACCGCGAGCACGGCGGCGAGGATCGTGAAGAACATCACGGCCGGTCCCCGCTGTTCTCGCGGGCTGCCGGGGCAGACGGCGGGGTGGGGCGAGGAGACGAGGCGCGGACCTCGGGGCCCAGCTTCTCGACCCCCTTCGCGACGAGGGCGACCAGCGCGAAGATCGCGACGGTCGCGGCGAGGAAGACGGCATCGAGCACGACGACTCCAGGATCGAGAACAGAACCGCGGGCGGACCGCGGGCGCCGCGGGGCGGCACGTGTTCCGATACAACCGGCGGGAGGTTCGGCATCCGGGCGTCCTCACGGTTTCCCTACGGGTGTGCGGCGGACGCATACGGCGCGCTTACGCGGGGGCTTCACGACTCCGGCAGAACGCGGTGTCGGGGCTCGCGGCCGCGCGGTGGGGTGGGGGTTGCAGGAGTCGTGCGCGCGCAGCGCAGCAGCCCGGGCGCATGATGGAGTCATGCTCGCGTCCGACGGTCCCGGTGTCGCGGTCACGGCGACGCTCGTGATCCCCGCGTCCGAGCTGTCGTGGCGGTTCTCGCGCTCGTCGGGCCCCGGCGGGCAGGGAGTGAACACCGCCGACTCGCGGGTGGAGGTGATGTGGGATGCCGCGGCCTCGACCGCTCTGTCGCGCGCGCAGCGCGAGCGGGTCCTGGACCGCCTGGGGAACCGCCTCGTCGACGGCGTACTGACCATCGCGGCGTCGGAGCACCGCGCGCAGGCACGCAACCGCGACGCCGCGCGCGACCGGCTCGCCGCGATCCTCGCCGAGGCGGTGCGACCGCCCGCCCCTCCCCGCCGCGCGACGAAGCCGACGCGGGGCTCGAAGGAACGCCGCCTGCAGGCCAAGCAGCGCCGCACCGACGTGAAGCGGATGCGCCGGCGACCGACCGACTGAGGTCGGTCACTGCCCCCGCGGGTGGGCCGCGCGGCGAGCTCGGCCGACCCGGCCCGCTCCGCCGCGTCAGTCGGCGGTGCCCCCGGAGCCGCCCTCGGCGCGGCGGCGGCGCACCTGCTCCTCGAGGTCGGCGAGGTGCATCTCGCGCTCGAGGTCGGCGATCTGCTGCTCGGTGGTGCGGGTCGCGCTCGGCGCCGCCGGCGCGGGCGTGTCCTTCTGCCAGCGGCGCGGGTCGCCGAACGACATCGGCGCGGAGCGCGCCTCGTACTCGCGACCGAGCGCGAACCACAGGATCGAGCCGATCAGCGGCAGCAGCACGATGAAGAAGATCCACGCGAACTTCGGCAGATGTTTCACCTGGTCATCGCGCCGGGTGATGACGTCGATCAGGGCGATCACCAGGACGGCGACGTTCAGCAGGGCGAGTACTGGCATGGCATCCACCCTGTCGCAGAGCCGCGGCCGCGTCCACCGACGTGTCGCGGGCGGGCCGAACTCCGACGCCCCCACCACGAGGGGGGGCGTCGGACGGGACTCAGGATGCCGAGGGGGGCGGCGCCTTGCGCGAACGCGGCGTCGGGGTGTTGTCTACCGGCTGGCCACCGCGCTGCTGGCCCGGCAGGGGGCGGGAGCGGCGACCGTAGATGACCTCCGACGAGTCGAGCAGCCACGGCACGAGGGTGATCGAGACGCCGTGCACGAGCATGAGCTGGTGCGCCAGGCGGCGCGAGCGCCGGTTGTGCAGGATCGACTCCCACCAGTGCCCCACGATGTACTGCGGCAGGTAGACGGTGACGATGGCCGAGCCGTTCTTCTCGCGGTACTTCTTGATGAACGTCGACACCGGCGAGGTGTACGTGCGGTACGGCGAGTCGATGATCACGAGGGGGATGGGCACCTCGTGCTCGGCCCAGTCGCGCTGCAGCCTCGCCGACTCCTCTTCGGTGATCGCGACGTGCACGGCGAGGGTCTTGTCGTGGTTGGCGGCGAGGGCGTAGTCGATCGCCTTCGACGTGGGCTTCTGCAGGCGGTTCACCAGCACGATCGCCACGTCGCCCGACGAGCCGAAGTGCACCGTGTCGTCCATCTGGATCTCGTGCTCGACGTCGCGGTAGTACCGGTTCACGCCGATCATCAGCACGGCGAGGATCGGGATGGCGATGAACACCAGCCAGGCGCCGTGCGTGAACTTCGTGACCGTGACGATCAGCAGCACGAGCACCGTCATCGCGGCGCCGACGGAGTTGATCCACAGGCCCGAGATCGCGGAGCGGCGCTCGATGGCCGCGGACTGCTGCTTCGCCGCCTCGGCGGGCAGGAGCTTGAATTCGCGCAGAGCGCGCCGCCAGTGCCGCACCATGCCGATCTGCCCGAGCGAGAACGACACGAACACGCCGATGATGTAGAGCTGGATCAGCGTGGTGAGGTTGGCCTGGTAGACGATCAGCACGCCGATGGCGACGATGCCGAGGATGATCATGCCGTTCGAGTACACCAGGCGGTCGCCGCGGGTGTTGAGCGCCTTCGGGGCGTAGCCGTCGCGGGCCAGGACCGCGCCCAGCAGCGGGAAGCCGTTGAAGGCGGTGTTGGCGGCCAGCAGCAGCACGCACGCGGTGGCGGCCTGGATGATGAAGAACGGGATGCTGCCCATGCCGAAGGTCGCCGCGGCCACCTGCGCCATGAGGCTCGGCTGCGGGTTGTTGGCGCAGTCGAAGCCGATGAGGTGGCAGGGGTTCTCGGCGTAGTGCACGCCCGAGATCAGCGCGAGAGCGGTGAGACCCGCGAAGAGCACGATGGCGATGCCGCCCATGAGGCTCAGCGTCGTCTGCGCGTTGCGGATCTTGGGCTTGCGGAACGCGGGGACGCCGTTCGACACCGCCTCCACCCCGGTCAGCGCCGAGCAGCCGCTCGAGAAGGCGCGCAGCACGAGCAGGATGAGCGCCGCCTGGGTGAGCGACTCGGCCTGCACGGCGTAGTTGGCGCTCGAGGCCTCGGGAGCGTCCCCGAGGAACGTGCGGGCGAGGCCCACGACGATCATCACGCCGACCGACCCGATGAACAGGTAGGTGGGGATCGCGAAGACGCTCGATGCCTCGCGCACGCCGCGGAGGTTCACGATCACGATGAGGATCACGAAGCCGACGGCGATCTCGACGCGGAACGGGTTGAGTTCCGGCAGCGCCGAGATGATGTTGTCGACCCCGGATGCCACCGACACGGCCACCGTGAGCACGTAGTCCACGAGCAGGGCCGCGGCCACGACCACGCCGGGCACTTCGCCCAGGTTCTTGCTGGCGACCTCGTAGTCGCCGCCGCCCGAGGGGTAGGCCTTGATGAGCTGCCGGTAGCTCAGCACCACCACGATGAGGAGCACCACGACGGCGACCGCGACCCACGGGCTGAGGGTCAGCAGGGCCGTTCCGCCGATGAGCAGGATCATCAGGAGCTCCTGCGGGGCGTACGCCACCGAGGAGAGCGCGTCGGAGGCGAAGATAGGCAGCGCCATCTTCTTGGGCAGGAGCTGGTCGTCGAGTTTTTCCGACGTCAAAGGCTCGCCGATAAGGATGCGCTTGGCCATCGGCGTCTCGACGCCGGGCTCGCGACTTTCTTCAGTCACGGCGCGTGACACTACGCGCACTGGACGGGCGGCGCAATCCGACGCGCACGTCGTTCATCGCATGGCAGTCAGACCGTGATCACCGCGACAACACGGTGCCGGGTCGGCTCGAGGCGCGAACCGCGGGTCAGGCCGGGGCGGCCGCCTCGGCGATGAACGCCGCGACCGCGTCGGCGCCGGCGTGGTCGTCGGCGCTGATGGTCACGACGGCGTCGCCGGCGAACACGATCATCTGCCCGTACGCCCCGTGCAGCCGCCACGCGGCGCCGGGTCCGTCCCACCCGGCCAGGGCGTACCGGCGGTACCCGTCGCCCGCGCTGCCGGTGTCGATCCAGGCCGAGTGCAGGGCGTCCACCGTCTCGGCCGGGACGAGCCGTTCGCCCTGCCAGACGCCGCGGTTGCGCAGCAGCAGGCCGAGGCGCGCCATCTCGCCGGTGCGCAGGGCGAGGCCCTCGCCGGCGAGGATGCGCCCGTTGTGACAGCGCTCCCAGGCGAGGTCGGCGAGGCCGAGCGGGGCGAACAGCCGGGGGCGCAGGTACTCCTCGACGTCGCCCGTGCGGTGGGCCAGCACGTGCATCGCGGTGTACGTGCTGGCGTTCGAGTACTGGAACACGCGGCCGCGAGACTGGCGCGAGAGGAATTCGGCGGCGAGGTCGGGCCAGTCGGTCATCATCGTCGGGGACCACGCCAGGTCGATGCCGCTCGACATCGACAGCAGGTGGCGCACGGTCACGTCCGGCGCGGCGGTGGGGACGATGCCCGCGACGGGCTCGTCGAGATCGAGCAGCCCGTCGGCGGCGGCGATCCCCGCCGCGAGCACGCACACGGCCTTCGCGACCGAGTGGATCTCTTCGCGCCCGTCGGGCGTCCAGCGGTGCTCGGCGACGTCGGCGCCCACGCGCACGTGCAGCCCGTGGGCGCCGAAGCCGGTGTCGTCGATGTGGCGCACGAGCGCCGCGCGCAGGTCGTGGGCCGGGGTCATCCCCCCAGGCTACGGGCGGGCCGTGTCAACCCGCGGGGTCGTCGGGCGGCGACGCCGCACTGGTCTCTAGGATCGCGGGGTGAACGACATCGTGGGCTCGGGGCTGCTCGCCGTGATCGCGGGCGGGGTGGTCGCCGTGCTCGCCCTCGTGCCGTTCGTCGCCGTGAGCTATCGGCGCCGCGGGGGTCTGACGCTCTGGCGCACGCTGCTCTGGGCGGGGGCGGCGGTGTACTTCTGGGCGATCTGGACGTACACGCTCATTCCTCTGCCCGACGACGACCTCTATCGCTGCGCGGGAGTCAACCTGCGGCCGTTCGAGTTCGTCGACGACATCCGCGCCGCCGTCGCCGTGTCGGGGCGCTACCTGACCGATCCGACGGTGCTGCAGGTGGCGTTGAACGTGCTGCTCTTCCTGCCGCTGGGCTTCTTCCTGCGGGTGCTCGGGGGTCGCGGCATCCTGGTCGCCGGTCTCGTGGGACTCGCGACCTCGGCACTCATCGAGACGACGCAGCTGACTGGCGTGTGGGGCCTCTTCCCCTGCGCGTACCGCGTGTTCGACGTCGACGACCTGATCGTGAACACCTCGGGGGCCCTGCTCGGCTCGCTGGTCGCCTTCGCGGTGCCCGCGGCGCACCGAGGGGTGGCGAAGAGCCCGGATGCCGAGGTGCCCCGCCCCGTGACCCGCCGCCGCCGTCTGCTGGGACTGGTCTGCGACGTCGTGGGCATCTCGCTCGTCGGCGTCGCGGTGTCGGTGCTCGTGCAGGCGGTCACGGTGCTGCTGCTCGGCGAGTCGGCCACCCTGGCGACCGACGAGGCGGCCTCGTGGGCCGGGACGGTGGCGGGCGCGGCGCTCTGGCTGGGGGTCGTGCTGGTGACCGGTCGGTCGATCGGCGACCTCGCGACGCGCGTGCGGTTCACCAACGGCATCCTGCCGGTCTGGGCCGCCCGCCCGCTGCGATTCCTCACCGGGGCGGGCGCCTACGCGGTGCTCGCGGCGCTGCCGGCGCCGTGGTCGATCGCGGCGTTCCTGCTGGCGCTGGTGACCGGCGCACTTCTCGTGGTCTGGCCCGACGGCCGCGGCCTCACCGGCTGGATCGGTCGCCGGCGCCTGGTCGACGATCGGGCCGGGGTGGTGAGTCCCTCGGTCGACACGAGCGCATCCGGGTGACCCGGCTCGGTCTGTGCGGCGTCGACGACGGCGTGCGCGTGCACCGAGTTTTGCCCCCTCGGTGGGACACGAGTGAGGCCGCGCCGACCGACGCCGCGGACCGCCCGCTACCGTAGGCCGCATGGGGGAGCCGCTGTCGGCCGCGGATGCACGCATCCTGGCGCTGGAGTCCGATGTCGTGCGCGGGCATGCGCTGAAGCTGCTCGTGCTCGAGCCCGGCGAGGCCCTCGATCTCGAGGCGGTGCGCGAAAGCGTCGCCGCCCGACTGCCGGCCTTCCCGCGCGGGCTCCAGGTGATCGTCGACGACGGCGACGGACCGGCGTGGATCGAGGCGACCGACGTCGATGTCTCGCAGCACGTGCGCCGTCACGCGGCCGACGACCCCGCGGCGCTGCGCGCGGTCGTGGGCCGGCTCATGTCGGAGCCCCTCGACCGCTCGCGCCCGTTGTGGAGCGTCGACCTCGTCGGCCCCCTCGCCGATGGTCGAGAGGCGGTGGCGGTGCGCCTGCACCACGCCCTCGCCGACGGGCTCACGGCCGTGCGCTTCCTCGAGGCGGTGATCTTCGAGCCGCACGACGCCCCGGCGCACGAGGTCGGCCTGCGCGATCCCGACGCCCGCCCGACGCGGTGGAGCGAATGGGAACGGATGCCGATGACCCTTGCCCGCGAGCTCGCTCACCCCGGCTCGCACTCCCCGTTCGACCGCCCGATCAGCGCGCGCCGCGCCCTCGCCTTCGTCGACGTGCCGCTCGCCGAGGCACGCGCCGTCGGCGCCTCGCGCGCCGACCACGCCACGATCAACGACGTGCTTCTCACGGTCATCGCCGGGGCCCTGCGGCGGCGCCTCGTGCACCACGGGCACGTGCCGCGGCTCAACGCCCAGGTGCCCGTGAGCCTGCACGAACGCGGCGAGGACGCCGCGGCATCCGGCAATCGCGACTCGTTCGTCGACGTCGGCCTGCACCTCGACGAGCCCGACGACCTGCGTCGGCTCGACCTGCTCAGCGCCCAGACCCGCGCCCGCAAGCACGCCCACGATGCGCGCGCCCTCGACGAGCTGTTCCACGCGCTCGCCGCGGCCGGGTCGGCCGGCGCGCTGCTGCGCGGTCTCGCCGACGACCCGCGCGAGTTCGCTCTCGCCATCTCGAACGTGCCCGGGCCGCGCGTGGCGGTGTCGGTCGCCGGCCGCCGGGTGGGCCACGTATACACGTCGTCGGAACCGGGGCCGAGGCACGCCCTGCGCGTCGCCGCGATCTCGAACGACCGCTGGCTCGGGGTGGGGTTCTGCGTCGACCCCGAGGCCGTGCCCGACGTCGAGCTGCTGGCCGAGGCCGCGCACGACACATGGGACGCCCTGCGCGCGGGCACGCGGTGAGCGGCGCGCGCTGAGACGGTCGCGTATCGCTCGGCGTCGGCGCCGCTGAGCGCGCGGGGCGGCACCCGCCCGGTCGCGGGGCACATAGGCTTTTCGAGAAGGAGGCGCATGTCGTCGAGAGCGGGGCGGGCCCAGCGCGCAGGACGCGGAGTCGCTGCGGCGACCCTGGCGACCTTCGTCGCGACCGTCTCGCACGCCTCCGTCGCCGCTGAACTGCCGTCGCTGATGAACATCGCGGTGGCGCTGTGCCTGGCCGCGCCCGTGTGCGTGCTCCTGGCCGGCCGCTCCCTGTCGTGGCGGCGGCTCTCGCTCGCCGTCGTGCTCAGCCAGGCGGTGTTCCACGGACTGCTCGCCCTCGACCTGCGCGGGGGCGGCTCCGCCGCACCGGTGGGCCACCACGGTGCGGTGACCTCTTTCCTCGATGCCGCGGCCTCCGGCTCGCTTCCCCCCGACCACAGCGGGCACTCGCCGTGGATGTGGGTCGCGCACGCGTGCGCCGCGGCGCTCACGATCTTCGCTCTGGGCACGGGCGAGCGCGCGCTGCGCGCGATCGCCGGCTTCCTGCTCGCGACCTTCCGCGCCCTGCGGCCGGTCGCGTCGCCTCCGGTGGCGGTGAGCGTTCCCGCCCCGGCGGCCGAGCCGCCGCTTCGCGCGACGGGGATCGCCGTGCTGTCGGTGATGAGGCATCGGGGTCCGCCGCTCGCGGCGTGATCTCGACCCCTCATCCTTTCGCGCGACGCGACACCGTCGCGCGCGCACCGTCAGAAAGCAGCACCATGTCCCGTACCCCCTTCCTTCGTCGTGCCCTCGTCGGCCTCGCCGCCGGCGCGGCCCTCGCGATCGCGGTCCCCCTCGCGGCATCCGCGCACGTCACCGTCAACCCCGACACCGCCACCCCGGGCAGCTACGCCACGGTCAACTTCCGCGTTCCCACCGAGTCCGAGACGGCGTCGACCGTCAAGCTCGAGGTCACCCTGCCCACCGACACACCGCTGAGCGCCGTGCTCGTGCAGCCCGTCCCGGGTTGGACGGCCACGGTCGAGAAGGGCGCCCTGCCCGCGCCCGTCGAGGTCGACGGCAACACCCTCACCGACGCCGCGCTGAAGATCGTGTGGCAGGCCGACCCCGGGGTCGGCATCGGTCAGGACCAGTTCCAGGTCTTCTCGGCCGTGCTGGGACCCGTGCCCGACACCGGTCACGTGGTGCTGCCCGCCGCGCAGACCTACTCCGACGGATCGGTCGTCGACTGGGCTGCGACGCCCGACGAGGTCGCCGCCGACGACACGCTCGAGCCGGCTCCGGTGCTCTACATCAACGACACCCCTCCCACGGGCGCGCACAGCCACGGCACGGCGTCCGCCGCGCCGTCGCACGAGCACGACGCCGGTGAGGCCTCGTCGGCCTCGGGCCCGGCATCCGAGTCGTCGGGTGTCGCTCTCGGACTCAGCATCGCCGCGCTGGTCGTCGCCGCCGCCGGAGCGGTGCTCGGCGCCCTCGCCCTGTCGCGTCGCCCGAAGCGCAGCTGACCGTGCGGGCACCGCGCGCCCTCGGGCGCTCCCTGGCGGTCGCGGCGATCGCGCTGGGTGCCGTGCTCGGCGGGGCTCAGGCCGCGTCGGCGCACGACAGCCTGGTCTCGACCTCGCCCGCCTCCGGCGACACGGTGTCGACGGTGTCGGAGATCACCCTCGACTTCAGCGCCAATCTGCTGGGGTACGACGGCGGCAACATCGTCGTCGTCCTGGGACCCGACGGCCGGCACTACGAGGCCGACTGCGTCGCGCTCGCCGGGCCCACGCTGAGCGTGCCCGTCGAGCTGGGGGCACCCGGCGACTACACGGTCGAATGGCGCGCGGTGTCGTCCGACGGGCACCCGGTCTCGGGGACCTTCCCGTTCACCTCCACCGCCGCGGGCACGTCCGTGGGGTCGGACGACTCGCCCTGTGCGAGCGCCGTCGGCTCCGCGGCTGCGCCGGCCGAGTCCGCGTCATCCGAGACCGGCGGACCGTCGGGCCTCACGGTGGGGCTCCTGGTCGGCGGCGGCGTCGTGGTTCTGGTGGGCGTGCTGGTCGTCGTCATCGTGCGCACGCGTCCGCGGGAGGAGTGAGCCGGTGGCCGGGGAGCGCTGCTCCCCGGCCACCGTTCGCGGAAACGTGTCGAGTGGGATGCCGCACCCGGGCGCCGCGGGCGCGACCTACAGGCTCTGCCCCGGCACCGAGAACGTGTCGCAGGCGTTCACGCCGCCCTCACGCCCGGTGTCGAACCAGCGCTGACGTTGCTCGCTCGAGCCGTGCGTCCAGCTCTCGGGGTTGATCGCCCCGCCCGATTCCGCCTGGATGTGGTCGTCGCCGACGGCCGAGGCCGCGGCCAGCGCATCCGTGATCTGCTGCTGCGTGGGCGGCTCGAGGTACGGGGTGCCGTCCTCGTCGACCTGCTCGCCCGCCGCGGCCACCCAGGCCCCCGCGTAGCAGTCGGCCTGCAGCTCGGTGCGCACGCCGTTGCTGTCGGGACCGGTGCCGTCGTTCGGGTACTGCTCCATGACGCCGGTGAGGTTCTGCACGTGGTGGCCGTACTCGTGGGCGAGCACGTACAGCTGGGCCAGCGGGCCCGCCGTGGTGTCGTACTGCTCGCGCAGCAGGGCGAAGAACGTGGGGTCGACGTAGACCGTCTGCTCCGGCGGGCAGTAGAAGGGCCCGGTGGCGTTCGAGGCCGTGCCGCACTGCGTCGAGGTGGCACCGTCGACGATGATCAGCTGCGGCGGGGTGTACCCGTCGAGGCGCTCCTGCCAGAACTGGTCGACGCTGAGGGAGGCGGCCGCCAGTCGACAGGAGTCGTCGGTGTTGGCATCCTGGCCCGTCTCACAGCTCGTCAGGGCCTCACCCCCACCCGCGGGGGCCGCGGGCGCCTGGCCGCCGCCGATGAGCCCGGTCAGGTCGGTGCCGGTGAACAGCGAGAAGAGCAGCGCCACGATGGCCCCGAGGCCGACCGTTCCACCGCCCACCGCGGCGATGGTGCCGCCGCGGCGCTTGGCGGTGTTGTTGCCGACGCGGGCATTGTCGTTGAAGGTCACGTCCGACACCGTAACGGGCGCGACGCCCGTGACGACAGGGGCTGGTGCTCGGCGGGATCGGCGCGCTCGTCGTCGCGCCGCACTGTCCACCCCTGCCCCACTGCTCGTAGGATTTCGCGTAGCGCGCGTTCTTGGCATATCTCGCTCATACGTATTCACGAAATGAGATCGTTACCCGCGATTATGCGCACTAAGGCTTCCCTAATCGCTGTGCATACGTATACGGTTTGGCCATGTCATCCACCAGAACGCGTGCTCTCGCACTCGTCGCCACGGTGGCCTTGGGCGCACTCGCCCTCTCCGGATGCGGCGCGGGCAGCCGTACGGGGAACGAGAACGCCACCGAGGTCAGCTGCGACTACACCGCACCCGAATCCGCGACCACGGTCAACGTGCTCGCGTACAACTCCTCCGCCATCGACCCGTTCACGAACACGATGGTCTCCAGCTGCACCAAAGACGACGTGACGGTCAAGCACGACCCGATCGACTTCGGCGGGCAGGTCACCAAGACGACCGCGACGCTCTCGGGCGACACCGGCACCTACGACATCGTCGAGACGTACGGCTTCGTCATCCCGGGTCTCGCGACCGAGGAGAAGCTCGTCCCCCTCGACGACCTGTTCGCGAAGTACGCCGACCAGTACGGGCTCAATGAGATCAGCGAGTCCATGCGCACCGGCATGTCGTACGACGGCAAGCTCTACGCCCTGCCCATGCAGGCGCAGATGTTCGTCATGGCCTACCGTGCCGACGTCTTCGACGAGCTCGGCCTCGAGGTCCCGACCACGTTCGACGATGTCGTCAGCGCGGCCGAGGCCATCCGCGCCTCCGGAAAGATGCAGTACCCGGTGGCGCTGCCCTGGCTCGCCACCGCCGACGTCTCGACGAGCTTCCAGGCCGCGATGAACTCCCTCGGCGGCGACTTCGTCGACGAGTCGGGTGAGGTCACCCTCGACGGCCCCGAGGCCAAGCAGGCGATCGAGGGCATGCTGTCGCTCGTTCCGTACATGGACCCGCAGGTCGCGACGTTCGACCAGCCCAAGGTGCAGCAGCAGATGTACAACGGCACCGCGGCGATGTCGATCATGTTCTCGGGCCGGATGAACGACCTGACGCTCTCGACGAACAGCAACCTCGCGGACTCGTTCGCGTTCGCTGCCCCGCCGAAGGTCACCGCCGACGCGCCATACGCCTACAACCGCCTGTCGATCGACGGATGGTCCATCCCGTTCAACACGGCGCTCGACCACGACATGCTGTTCGTCATGATGGCCTCGGCCGTCAGCGAAGACGCCTCGACCGCGTCGGTGCCTGCGGCCTACCCCGCCCGCGAGGGCATGGTGACCGCCGAGAACTCGCCCTACGGTGAGGCGGCGAACGACTCGATCGCGGCGGCGATGCCGCCGATCGTGTCGCCCATCCTGGCCGACCTGACCAACGAGATCCGCCCCATCCTGGTGCAGATCCTGTCGGGCAACGTCTCGGTCGACGACGGTCTGGCGCAGATGCAGGCCGCGGGCGAAGCCTTCGTCGGCTGATCCGCCCACCACTCGAAGCGACAGATCGATGACCGCGGCCTGGATGCGAGTCCAGGCCGCGGCCGATCGAGGGGAGACCTCCTAATGAAGGCACGCGAATTCTGGTTTCTCTTCGCGCCGAGCCTCATCATCATGGCCGGGCTGCTGGTGGTTCCGCTCGTGCGCACCGTGCAGTGGAGCTTCGAAAGCGTCCGTTACGGCAGCCCGGGAACGTTCGTCGGACTGCAGAACTTCGCCGACGCGCTGACCGATCCGCGCTTCGGCAAGGCGGTGCTGTTCACCGTCACCGTCACCGTCGTCACGACCCTGATCCTGATCGTTCTCGGCTACCTCATCGCGACCGGGGTGAACCGCCTGTCGCTCTCGCGGCCGCTGGTGCTCGGCATCATGCTGGTGTCGTACGTGCTGCCGAACCTCGTGGGCGCCGTCGCCTACTCGTGGCTGTTCGACGACAACTTCGGCGGCGTGGTGAACCGCCTCATCGGGCTCATGGGCGGCACCCAGGTGCTCTGGTTCACCGACCAGGTGCCCAACGCCCTCCTCGTCATCTCGAACACCGTGTGGCACATGCTGCCGTTCGCGATGCTGATCATCCTCGCGGGACTCCAGGGCGTGCCGGTCGAGTTGCGCGAAGCCGCGCGGATCGACGGGGCCAACGCCGTGCAGACGCACCTCAGCGTGATCATCCCCACGCTCCGCGGGGTGCTGGGCTTCGTCACGCTGATCTCGATCATGGACGTGCTGCGCATGTTCGACAACCTGATCCCCCTGTCTCCCCAAGCCCAGGCGATCGGCAACGAGTCGATCATGCTCTACGTCTATTCCGTCGCCTTCGCGGACGGGGCCACGAACCTCGGCCTGGGAAGCGCGATCAACGTGCTGACCATCCTGCTCATCCTGGTCATGCTCATCCCGTTCATCCGCGGCATCTTCAAGGAAGCGAGGGCCGAGCGATGACGCTCACCACCGGAGACCTCTCCACCCGCGCCATCACCACCGGCGACATCGACGGCAAGAACCCCCGGGGCCGCCGTCGGCGGCTGAACCGTCCACCGGTCGTCACCGGCGCCCTGCTCGCGGTGCTCTGCGTGGTCATGCTGAGCCCGTTCATCTGGATGATGCTGTCGGTCACGAAGCCCACGAACGTCGCCTTCGCGAACCCGCCGGTGCTGTGGGACTACCAGCCGACGGTGCAGGCCTTCGTCGACCTCTGGGAGACCACCTACTTCGCCGACTACCTCGTCAACACCCTCACGGTGGCGATCGTCTCCACCATCGTCGCCCTGATCATCGGCATCCCGGCGGCGTACGCCCTGTCACGGTTCCCGAGTTACGTCTCGGCGTTGCTGCTGGTGCTCGCGCTCATCTTCCGCGCGCTCCCGCGCTTCTCGGTGGTTCTGCCGATGTACGACATCAGCCGCGCCCTCGGCATCTACGACACCACCGTCGCCCTGGCCATCGCCCTGGTCGCGATCAACCAGCCGTTCACGATCTGGCTGCTGCGCAACTTCTTCGCCGAGATCCCGCGCGAGCTCGACGAGGCGGCCATGATCGACGGCTGCTCCCGCATCGGGATGTTGCGGCGCGTCATGATCCCCCTCATGGGTCCCGGCATCCTCACCGCCGGCATCTTCGTCTTCCTCTTCGCGTTCCAGGAGTACCTGACCGCCCTCGTGCTCACCGACTCGTCGTCGAAGACCGTGCCGGTGTTCATCGCGACGCAGCTCGGTCAGACGCTGCCCATGCTGCAGCAGGCGGGTGCGGCATCCATGCTCCTCACGATCCCGGTCGTGGTGATCGCGTTCGTGGCGCAGAAGTACCTCGTGGCGGGGTTGAGCGACGGTGCGGTGAAGGGCTGACGTGCAACCGTTGGTCCTGCTGGCGGGGATGAACTGCACGCGGGACCTCTGGACGCGGGGCGGTCTCGACGACGCGCTGACCCCCGACCTCACCATCGACCACCTCGATCGCCAGATCGACCGGCTGCTCGACGAATTGCCCCCGGTCTTCGTGATCGGGGGTCTGTCGCTGGGGGCGATCGTGGCGATGTCGCTCGTCGTGCGCGCCCCGCACCGGGTGGCCGGCCTGCTCGTGGCCGCCGCCAACGCGAAGGCCCCCACCGACGCGCAACGCTCCGCGTGGCGGGGGTGGGAGGAGCGGCTCGCCGCCGGCGAGTCGCCCCGCGCGCTGCAGCGCGGCATCCTCCCCGCGCTGCTCTCGCCGCGGTCGCGCGCCGAACGGCCCGACCTCGTCGAGCGCACGCTGCGCATGGGCGCGGACACGCCGGCCGACGCCCTCGGGGCGCAACTGCGCCTGCAGGCCACGCGCGTCGACCTGCGTCCCGCGCTCCGATCGGTGAACGTGCCCACGCTGGTGGTGTCGGGGGCTGAGGACGCGCTCTGTCCGCCGGCGTTTCACGAGGAGATCGCCGAGGCCGTGCCCGGCGCGCGGCTCGAGACCGTCGACGCCGGACACCTGATCCCGCTCGAGCGCCCCGACGCGTTCGGTGCGATCGTGCGCCGCTTCCGCACCGAGGTCAGTCGCGCGCGGAGCGCAGGTCGCGCAGGTGCCCCATGAGCGACGCCGCGAGGTTGTAGACCACGAGGTCCGCGCCGTCGGCGAAGGCGGCGGCCGCGGCGGCGGGGGAGCCCACGATGTCCATCCGCAGCGATCCGGCGGCGGCGACGGTCGCGTTCACCCGCACCGTCGCCTCGGCGACGGGGAGGTCGTGGGGCCCCGACGAGGCGGCGAGGTCGGCCGGGCCGATCATGATGCCATCGAGGCCGGGGGTGCGAACGATCTCGTCGGCCGCCGCGACGCCGGCGGGCGACTCGATCATGCCGAGCACGAGGGTGTTGGACAGGTGCCAGTCGCGGTGCGCGGCGGGATCGGTGAGGCCGAAGCGACCGGCCCTGCTGTACGTGGCGAAGCCGCGGGTGCCGACCGGCGGGTAGTGGCTGGCCGCGACGACGGCGGCTGCAGCCGCGGCGTCGTCGAGATGCGGCACGAGAACGCCCTCGGCCCCCTGATCGAGGACGCGCAGGATCATGCCGGCATCGCCCTCTCCGACGCGGACGAGCACGGGGATGCCGTGCACGGCGGCCACCGCGATGTGCTGGCGGAGAGCGACGACGTCGGCCGGGCCGTGTTCGGCGTCGAGGAGGACGAAGTCGAAGGCCGAGACGGCGATCATCTCGACCAGCTCCTCGGCCGGCATCCGCAGGAGAGCACCGATGAGGCGTTCGCCCGCCAGGGCGCGCGCACGGAGCGAGACGGGACGCTCGTCGTCGGGCATCACGCGATCATCCCGGCGGAGAGGTCGACGTCGGCGCCGCACATTCCCGGCATCGCGAGCATGGCGACGACGGCCGAACCGACCTCGTCCTCCGTGACCATGCGGCCGAGGGCCGCGCGCGAGACGAAGGCCTCCTCGGCCTGCGCGACGGTGCGGCCGGAACGCTCGGCTTCGAGGCGGAAGTTGCGAGACATCCGGTCGCCGGCGACCGGACCCGGCGACAGGCTGTTGACCGTCACGCCCGCGGGGCCCACCTCGAACGCGAGCGAGGCGGTGAGGCCGAGAATCGCCATCTTCGAGGCGGTGTACGGCGTGCGGTGGGCCAGGGGGCGCTTGCCCGACACCGATGCGACGTTGATGACGTCGCCCGCTCCGCGAGCGACCATGCCCGGCAGGAATGCTCGCGCCATGAGGAAGGTCCCGCGGACGTTGACGGCGAAGACCTCGTCCCACTCGCCGGGGGTGACGTCGGTCAGCGCGGCCACGGGGCCCGCGATCCCGGCGTTGTTGACCAGGATCGACACCTCTGCGCCCTCGAGGTGATCGGCCAGGCGCCGCACCGAGACCTCGTCGGAGACGTCGCAGGTGAGCGCACGGGCCCTCTCGCCGAGGCGCGCGACGACGGCGTCGAGCCGGGTGGCATCGCGGCCCACGATCACGACCTCGGCGCCGGCCGTGTGCAGGGCGGTGGCGATGGCGGCGCCCAGTCCGCTCCCGCCGCCCGTGACGAGGGCGATGCGGCCCCGGAGGTCGCTCATCGGGTGCCCGCCGCGCGGCTCTCCTCGATCCACGCGAACGAGGTGCCCGCGTGGCGCGCGGCGCGCGCGTCGCCCGAGCGGGCATGCCCCTCGAACAGTTCGACGCGCGCGGCGCGGCCGCACACCTCGCCCAGCAGGGCGGAGGAGGCGGTGTCGGTGACCTCCTGGTACGTGATGGTGCGCAGGTACTTCCCCACCCAGAGGCCGCCGGTGTAGCGCGCCGCCCCGAGGGTGGGGAGCACGTGGTTGGTGCCGATGACCTTGTCGCCGTACGAGACGCACGTGTTCTCGCCGAGGAAGAGCGCGCCGTAGTCGTGCATCTTCTCGAGGGCCGCGCGCGGTTCCTTCGTGAAGATCTGCACGTGCTCGAACGCGAAGGAGTCGGCCAGGGCGTACGCCTCGTCGAGGTCGTCGACGACGATGACCTGGCCCCAGTCGCGCCATGCGGGCTCCGCGTAGTCGCGGGTCGACATGCCGGGAAGAAGCTGTTCGACGATCTCCATCACGCGCTCTCCCAGGGCGGCCGAGGTCGTGATGAGCACGGCGGGCGACTCGGGGCCGTGCTCGGCCTGCGAGAGCAGGTCGACCGCGGTGAGGAAGGGGTCGGCGTCGTCGTCGGCGACGATGAGGATCTCGGTGGGGCCGGCGAAGAGGTCGATTCCCACCTCGCCGAAGAGCTGGCGCTTCGCCTCGGCGACGTAGGCGTTGCCGGGGCCGGCGATGAGGTTGACGGGGGCGATGGTCTCGGTGCCCACGGCCATCGCGGTGACCGCCTGCACGCCGCCGAGGATGTAGATCTCATCGGCACCGGCCAGTTTCATGGCGGCGACGGTCGCGGCGGGTATTTCACCGCGGATGGGCGGGGTGCACGCGACGACGCGCTCCACGCCCGCCACCTTGGCCGTGATGATCGTCATGTGGGCGGAGGCCGTGAGGGGGTACTTCCCGCCGGGGATGTAGGCGCCGGCGGCCTGGACGGGCACGTGCTTCTGCCCGAGGTGGACGCCCGGCAGCGTCTCGACCTCGATGTCGACGAGGGAGTCGCGCTGGGCCTGGGCGAAGCGGCGCACCTGGTCCTGGACGAAGCGGATGTCGTCGATAACCTGCGGATCGAGGGTTGCCATGATCTCGGCGACCTGATCGTCGTCGAGGCGGAACGGGCCGTCCCACCGGTCGAACTCGGCGGCGTACCGGCGCACGGCCTCGTCGCCGTTTCCGCGGATGTCGGCGATGATGCCGCTCACGCGGGCCGCGACGTCACTCTGCGCGGTGTCGGTGAACGACTTCGTCGGTGCGTTCTTGAGGTGGAGGGGCATCGTCGCATCCTTTGCTCCGCATACGTATGTTGCCATCATGACTGCGTATGCACAGGAGGTCAAGCTTTCGATAGACTGCGACCCGCAGCATCGCGTCGGCAGGGGGAGACATGGCCGTCACCAGCAGAGATGTGGCCCGACTCGCCGGAGTGTCGCAGCCCACCGTCTCGCGCGCCCTCCGCGACGACCCGCGGGTGTCCGACGAGACGAAGAAGCGCGTGCGCGACGCGGCCGACCTGCTCGGGTACGTCCCCAGCGAGGCGGGACGGGCGCTGTCGTCGGGGCGCACCCGTCGCATCGGACTCCTGGTCACCGACCTCGACAACCAGTTCTACGCGCACATCATCGCCCCCCTGCACCGTGAGCTCGACGCCCGCGGGTACCAGCTCGTGCTGCACACCGAGACGACCGACGAGTCGGTGGCCGAGCGGCTGATCGCGAACGGTCTCGACGGGGTGATCCTGGCGACGACGACCGTGGAGTCGGTCGTTCCGCTACGCCTGCGCGACCGCGGGCTCCCCTTCGTCTACTTCAACCGCACGGCCGCCTACGTCGATGCGGATGCCACCGTCGTGGCGCCCGAAGCGGGATTCCAGGTCGCCGTCGACCGCGCGCTCGCGCTCGGCCATGAGCGCATGGGAGCCGTTCTGGGCCCGCAGAACACCAGCACCGGCCAGTCGCGCGAACGGGCCCTGCGTTCGGCCCTCGGGGCGCGGGGGATCTCGCTCGACGCCGCGCGGGTGCGGTTCGGGCCGTTCGACACGGCATCCGGCGACGCGGCGACGGCCGAACTCCTCGCCCTAGACGAGCCTCCGACGTTGATCTTCTGCGGCAACGACGTCGTGGCCTACGGCGCGCTCAACGCGGCTCGGCGCGCGGGGGTCCGCGTGCCCGACGACGTCTCGATCATCGGCTTCGACGATCTGCCCGCGGCATCGTGGCCGATCATCCAGCTCTCCACGATCGCGTACGACTTCGTGCGGATGGCGCGGGAGGCCGGTCGCCTGATGGTCGAGCGCATCGAGGATCGCCCCGACGCCTTCGCGCACGTGGAGTTCGAGACGACGTTCATCGAGCGGCGCACGCTGGCGGCGGCGCTCTCGCGCTGACGGCCGTCACCGCCGGCTCCGGTCGTGCGATCGGTCTGTTCGCGGACCGTCCCGATCCCTTGCGTCCCAGTTGTGCATACGCATACACTGCCAACATCGTCCCCGTCGCGCCCGTATCGGCGCCCCAGCCCAAGGAGAACCGAGTGCCCCTCGACCCCGTCGCCTACCAGCCGTACGCGGACCCCGATGACTTCATCCGCGAGGTGACCGACCTCATCTGGGTGGACCGGTCGATCAGCTTCATCCGCGAGAACTACGAGCCCGACTCGATCGTGCACGGGGCGTACGGCACCTCGAACACCCGCGACGAGGTCATCGAGGGAACGCTCATGCGTATCTCGGCCACGCCCGATCGCACGGGGCAGGCCGAGGACGTCATCTGGGAGGCGCGCGGCGACGACGCGTTCCTCAGCTCGCACCTCGTTCTCTCGGGTCACCTGCAGTCCTCGAACTACAGCCGCACCATCGCGAACTGCCTCTACCGCCGGGGGCGCATGGTCGAGGAGTGGGTCGTCCGCGACACCCTCGCCGGGGCGCTGATCCTGCAGAGCGACCTCGACGAGCTCGCCCGTGCGCAGGCGTTCCGCGGCTACACCGGCACCTGGACCGAGCCCGCGCCCGCCGACCCGATCGCGGTCGGCGACTCGGGCCCTCGCCCCGACGACCACCGTTCGGAGGTGGAGCGCGTCATCGAGATGATCCAGACCGTGTGGAACGACCGCGACCTGCAGAAGGTCGACACGTTCTTCCACCGCGACCTCGTGCTGCTCACGGTGGGCAATCGTCTCGTCATCCGGCCCGAAGGCTACCGACGGGCGCTGCTGCGCTTCCTCGAGTCGTTCCCCGCGGGACGCTTCGAGATCCGCGACATCCAGACCAACTACGACGTGCGGTACGCCGGCCTTCGCGTCGCGGTCACGTGGAAGTTCGTCGGCGACTACAACGGCGTCGCCAACTACGGCCCGCTCACGGGGCGCCCGGTCGACGTGCTCGGTATCTCGCAGTTCACCTTCCACCAGGGTGCGCTCGTCAAAGAAGTGCGGCTGTGGGATGACATCGCCCTGCGGGCGCAGATCGCCGGAATGCGGGGCGACGAGCCCGTCGCCCTCGGAAACATCTACTGAAACAACGGAGGAAGAACATCATGAGTACCGATCGTCTGAGCCACGACACCGTCGTCGACGGGGCCGAGATCGAACGCCGCACCATTCGCAAGAGCGACTGGGCGCCGCACCGCGCCGCCTTCATCGACTGCCGGACGCCCGGCTCCGACCGCAAGGAGAACTACGCGTTCATCGGTGGCGGGGTCTCGCAGAACGCCGGCCAGGTCATCAACCTCACCGAGGAGCACGGCTTCAACACCGGCGCCGCCGGCATGCCGAACGGCATCTCGAACAACCTGCACCTGCACTTCACGGCCGAGGTCTTCGTGAACCTCGGCGGCGAGTTCCGCCTGCGCTGGGGCATCGACGGCACCCAGGGCGAGTACGTCAGCACCGACGGCGACATCATCTCGATCCCGACGTGGATCTTCCGCGGCTTCACCAACGAGGGCCCCGACGACGGCATCCTCTGGACCGTCCTCGGTCGCGACGTCACCGGCGGCATCATCTGGGGCCCCTCGGTGCTCAAGGAGGCGGAGTCGTACGGTCTGCACCTGACCGCCGACAACCAGCTCATCGACACCGTCGCCGGCGATGAACTGCCCGACGACGTCGCCCTCATCACGCCCATCCAGCAGAAGTACGTCGACGAGCTGACCACCTACAGCGTCGAGCAGATGCGCGGGCGGGTCATCCAGCCCGGTGACCGGGTCTACAGCTCGAACGCGCTCCTGTGCGCGAGCCTGCCGGGCGGAGCCGCCGAGCTCAGTCTCGCGATCGGCTACGGCATGACCGAGGACCGCCGCCAGGTTCCCCGTATCCACGAGCCGCACTCCTTCAACATGGCGTGGGTGCGCGCGGCCGCCGACGAGGGCCTCCTCCGTCACCGCCACGACAAGAACCAGGCGCTGCTGGTGAAGAGCGGCCGCTGGGCGGTCACCCTGAACGGCGACCCGGCCACCACCGTCGAACTCTCGCCCTCCGACTCGTTCTCGGTGCCGGCCGGCGCCTGGCGCGCGTTCCGGTGCATCGAGACGGGGGAGTCGGATGCCGGTGAGTTGCTCGTCGTGAACTCCGGCGACGACCGCGTGTACCTCGAGTGGGCCCCCGAGGTCGTCGACGCCGCCCGCGACGCCGACTGGATGATCGACCCCAACGGCTACCTCGCCCCCGTGGGCGTCATGGTCACCGCGACGGAAGACGACTGATCACGCAGCGCGAACTCAGGGTCGCCGCGACCTCTCCCCCCGTGCGGGTCGGGGAGGTCGCGGCGAACCTCGTCGCCGTGCGCGAGGCGCTGGCCGACGCCGCGGCGGCCGGGGCGGCGCTCATCGTCGTGCCCGAGCTCGCGATCAGCGGGTACGTCTTCGCCGACGCCGCCGAGGCACGGGCGTCGTCGCTGCACCGCGACGATCCGCGGTGGGCCGAGCTCGCAGCCGTCCTCCCCGAGGGCGTCGTGGCCGTCGTCGGCTACGCAGAGGTGGCGGCGGGCGAGCTGTACAACACGGCCGCGGTGCTGACCCGCGACGCCCGTCTCGGCGATTACCGCAAGGCGCACCTGTGGGGCGAGGAGTCGCTGTTCTTCACGCGCGGTGACACGGCGGGCGCCGTCTTCGACACACCGGTCGGGCGTCTCGGCGTCGCCCTCTGCTACGACAACGAGTTCCCCGAGGTGCCGCGTCGGCTCGCGCTCGCCGGTGCCGAGGTCCTGGCGCTGCCGGTGTGCTGGCCCCTCGTGCCGCGGCCCGCGGGCGAACACGCCCCCGAGACCATCCAGGCGATGGCCGCCGCCCGGTCTTCACGCCTCGCGACGATCGTCGCCGACCGCCACGGGGCCGAGCGCGGCGTCGCGTGGACGGGTGGGACCGCGATCATCGACGACGACGGATGGATTGCGAACAGCCCGACGGGCGGCGCGGGCATCGTGGTCGAGACGCTGCGGGTACGGCATGCGTCCGACAAATCCCTGCCGCCGCACAACGATCTCTTCGGCGACCGGCGGCCGGAGCTCTACTTCTGACGCCCTACTCCACGGCCGCGCGTCCCGGGTGGGCATCCAGCTTCGCCCGCAGCATCTGCTGGGCGAGGTCGGCCATGCGCCGCGCCCCGGGTGAGAGGTACGCCCCCTCGCGCTGCGCGAGGGCGATCGTGTCGTACAGCGGTTCGGCGAACGGCGTGAGCGTGATGCCGGTGGGGAAGCCCGCGGACTCGGCGATGGTGCGCGACACGATCGTGTCGGCGGCACCGGCTGCGACCAACCCGAGCGCGGTCTCGACGTTCTCGACCTCGATCGCCGGGTCGATCGTGCGTCCCTCGAGGCGCGCGCGTTCGCGCAGTTGCCGCCGCGTCGGGTCGCTCCATCCGGCGTAGGCGTCGTAGAGCACGAGCTTCGCGTCGGCGAGCTGCGTCGTCGTGACCGGCTTCGTCGGCGCATCGGTGCGCCCCGAGGCGTAGAGCACCTCGTCGCGGAAGAGCGGGGTGATCGTCAGCCCCGTCTCATCGACCGGCAGCACCAGGAGTCCCGCCTCGATCTCGCCGGCGGCGATCGAGCGCGCCACCAGCGCCGAGTTGATCCCCACCAGCCGCACCGTGACCCCCGGATGCCGCTGGTGGAAGCGCTGCACGAGGTCGGAGAGGTCGTAGTACGCGGCGTTTCGGAGCACCCCGAACGTGCACGTGCCGCCCTCGAGCGCGTTGCGGGCGCGCATGGTGTCGATGCCGCTCCGGATCGCCGCCACGGCCTGCTCGGCGTGCTCGCGCAGGGCGAGGGCCGACTCCGTGGGAGCGAGCCGGCGACCGCCGCGGGTGAACAGCCGCACGCCCAATTCGCGTTCCAGCCGGGCCACGAGCTCCGAGACCGAGGCCTGCGTGGTGTCGAGCTCGATGGCGGCGGCGGTGAACGACCCGGTCTCGAGGGCCGCGAGGAACGCCGTCAGCTGGGTGATCGTCACAATCCAATGGTAAAGCCTATGGCATCCATCGTTCCTATCGTTCTTGTGGGGGAGGATGCCGAGACCCTAGCGTTCCCGTATGCAGTTCACGCCCGCGCTTCTGGAGCGCCTCAACGGTTCCTTCCACCACCTCAAGACCCCGCTGATCGATGCCCCCGCGGCCCAGCGGGATCCCGCCGTGATCGAGACGGTGTCGGCGATGCTGTCCGACATCCAGAGCCGCGGCCTCGACGCCGTGCTCGACTACGCGCGCTCGCTCGACCGCTACGCCGGCGGCGACATCGAACTGTCGAGGGAGCAGATCGCGACCAGCGGCGACCGCCTCGCGCCCGATCTGCGCGCGGCCATCGAGCTGGGCTCGGAGCGCACGCGCGCCTTCGCCGCCGAGCAGCGGAGCCACCTCAAGGACTTCGAGACCGAACTGCTCCCCGGTCTCGTCACGGGGGCGCGATACGTTCCCGTCTCGCGCGTCGGCGCCTACCTGCCCGCCGGACGCTTCCCCCTCACCGCCAGCGCCTTCATGACCGTCGGCGTCGCCAAGGCGGCGGGCGTTCCCACCGTGATCGCCTGCACCCCGCCGCAGCCCGACGGCGGGGCGAACGACGCGGTCGTCTACGCCGCCCACCTGTCCGGCGTCGACCGCGTCTTCGTGCTCGGGGGCGTGCAGGCGCTCGCCGCGATGGCCTTCGGGCTGCTCGGCGACCTGCCCGTCGACATGCTCGTCGGCGCCGGCAACGCGTACGTTGCCGAGGCCAAGCGGCAGCTCTTCGGCACCGTGGCCATCGACCTGCTCGCCGGCCCCTCCGAGGTGGCGGTGCTCTCCGACGACAGCGCCGACCCCGAGATCGTCGCCGCCGACCTGCTCGGGCAGGCCGAGCACGGCCCGAACTCCCCGGCCGCGCTCGTCACCACCTCCGACGCGCACGGACGCGCGGTCATCGCCGCCGTCGAACGCCAGCTCAGCACCCTGGCGACCGAGCCCATCGCCGGTCCCGCCTGGCGCGACTCCGGCACGGTCACGGTCGCCGCCGACCGCGAGACCGCGGTCGCGCTGATGGACGACCTCGCCCCGGAGCACCTGGAGGTCATCTCGACCGACGACGCCTGGTACCACGACCGCCTCCGCAACTACGGGTCGATCTTCCTCGGGCCCTGGAGCACGGTCGCGTACTCCGACAAGGGCATGGCCGGCACCAATCACGTGCTGCCGACGGCCGGTGGCGCCAAGCACAGCGCGGGGCTCTCGGTCTCGCGCTTCGTGAAGCCGCTCACCTACCAGCGCATCACCCGCGAGGCGACCCCGCAGCTGGCCGAGGCGGTACAGGTGATCTCCGACTCCGAGGGCATGGCCGCGCACAGCGCCACCGCGACGATGCGCCTGGCGACCTACGCCGATTGACGCGCCCGGGACGCCGTCGTTGTCGGGGACGCATCGGCGAACCTCCCGGATCCCGCGGTGGGGGGAGACGTCAGACGATGCGTCGCACCGCCGCGTCGGCCGGCGGCGGTGCGGTGCTCTCGCGCACGACGAGCTGCGGGCGCTCCGACGAGAAGCGACGCCCGGTCTCGCCGGCGATCTCGTTGAGCAGCAGTTGCAGGCCGCGGCGGCCGAGGCCGGCGAAGTCCTGATCGACCGTGGTCAGCGGCGGCGTCCAGAGCGCCGCGAGAGGGTGGTCGTCGAAACCGGCGACCGAGATGTCGTCGGGCACACGCCGACCGGCGGCGACGATCCCGCGGATCACGCCCATGGCGATCTCGTCGTTGCCGCAGAACACGGCGGTGACCGAGGGATCCTCGGCGAGCCGCCGACCGATCTCGATCCCGGACCGCGGGTCCCAGGTCGCGTCGCTGAGCGCGGGGATGACCGCACCGCGACGTTTGAGGGCTCGTCGCCACCCGGTCGTGCGCCCGTCTTCGCGGCGCGACGGCGGCACGCGCACGTGGTGCACGGTGGCGTGCCCCAGATCGAGCAGGTGGTCGGTGAGCTCTTCGGCCGCGCGCGACTCGTCGAGCACCGCCTGCCGCAGACCCGACTCGCGCACCCCCGACAGCGCGACCAGCGGCAACGACACCGGGATGCGGTGCAGGGCGGCGACACCGGGCGGGTCGAACTTAAGCACGCAGACGCCCGCGAGCGGCTGGGCCAGAGTGGCGGCGATCGCCCGGTCGATCTCGCCCTCGTCGGTGCTCTCGACGACGGTGATCATGACCGTGTAGTCCTCGGCGCGGGCGGCCTCTTCGATACCGCGGATCGTCTCGGCGTAGCCGTACTGCGACGTGTCTCCGGCGATGACCGCGATGACCTGGGCCTTGCGCGACGCCAGCACCCGGGCGGCGGCACTGGGGCGGAAGTCGAGGGCCGCGATGGCCGCCTCGACGGCCTCGCGCTTCGACGTGCTCACCTTCGCCGCGCCCGTGAGCACCCGCGAGACCGTGGGAGCTGATCGTGCGCGGGTGGGACCCGGGATGCCGATCCACTCCACCACGGGGCCGGCGATCGCGCGACGGGCCGGATCGCCCGCGGCGGTGTCACTCCAGAATGAACGCGCGCCCGTTGATGAACAGGGTGTCGGGCTCGGAGGCATCCATCTGGAAGACGGCACTGCTCTCGAAATCGGCCTGCTCCCAGGCGACCAGTCCCATCGGCGCGACGGCGGAGGTGACGAGCAGCCCTCTGGCGAGGACGGAGAGCATCTGACGACGAGTCATCGGGAATCCTTCTCTAAGCCGTCGACGCCGACGGCTCCTTCGCGGGTTCGGAGGAACCCTGGTCGGTGGGTCTGGGTGAGATCTCATCTACGCTAGCCCCGCTTTGTTCTCGGTAACAAGTGGTTTTCCTGAGAGACGACAAGTGGGCCCCGGCCGAAGCCGGGGCCCACCCTCCTCACCCACCGGTGAGGCGCATCAGACCTCAGCCGCAGCTGCGCGTGCATGGTGTCGGACAGCTCCGTCATGACGGGGGAGCCGTTGCCCGCGTCCAGTCCGTCGAGTTCTTCGACTTCCAGACGCAGAACTCCTTGCCACCCAGCCGGGGAAGCCGTCGGACGTTGCGTAGATGGAGTACGTGTCGCCGAACACCGCGATGTTCGGGTCGGTTGTACACCCGGACGTTGTCGTAGCAGCCCCGGAAGTACTCATCCGTGCCGTAGAGCGACCTGCCGAGGTATCCCGCGAGGTTGGTGCCGAGCTCGCTCACCGACGCGTTCGGGGCGAGATTCTCACCGACCTTCACCCCGTCGATGTATATGCGCAGCGTCTTGCCGTCGTAGACGAGGTCGTACTTGTGCCACTGACCACTGGAGATGCTGGCGGTGACGTCGGACTCCGCCTGCCACGTCGCCTTCGTGATGGCGGTGCGGGCCTCGGGCGGAGCCGATCTCCACCGAGGTGGAGCGTGCGGATCGCGACGCCGATGAAGGATTGCCCCGCGCGAGTGGTACCGCTAACGTGAGCACCACAATCGGCATCCGTCGTCTCGTCCGACGGGAGCGCACGAACGTTTTTCGAGGTCGTCCTTCCCGGGGGCGACCCACGCGTCGCCGCGGTGACGCAGCACCCCACCGCTTCGCTTCGGTCCCCACCGTCGAAGCTGCGCGTACAGCGCCAAGAGAAAGGTCTCGAAGATGAGATCACAGGTCACTCGCCCTCCCCGAGCCGCTCGTTCGCGTCGCGTGTCGAAGGCGCTGGTTGCGTCTCTGACCGGCGTGCTCGTCGTCTCGACGATGAGCATGGTCGCGCCCGCCGCTCACGCCGCCGATGTGCCGGCGCCCACCGCGCACTACGACATGTCGCACTCGGGCACGTCGCTTCTCGACGTGTCGGGCAACAACCGCAACGCCTCGCTCACCGGGTTCACCGACGCGTCGTTCGCCGACGCCGAGGGCGATGCCGTGCTGCGCTTCAAGGCCGACGGCTACGCGGCGCTTCCGAAGGGCCTGGTCACCGGCAGCGACAACGACTTCACCGTCGAGTACACGGTCGCCGCGCAGTCGGCGGCGAACCACTTCGGCTGGGTCATCGGCGACGGCATCGGACCGTGGAACACCACGCAGCTCGGCAACCACATCTTCCTCAGCCCGCGCTCGGCGCAGGGCGGTTACACCGACAAGGCGCTCGCCGCCATCCGCGTCAAGAGCGGCAGCAGCAACGGCGAGACGCGCATGCCCGCCGGCGGCGGGCTCAACCCGGGGTTCACGACCCTGACGATGGTCGGCAGTGGCAACACGTTGACGCTGTACCGCGACGGCAGCGTCATCTCGACCCTCACGCACGCCAATTCGCTCAGCTCGATCATCCCCACGGGCACCGTGCTCGGCTACCTCGGCCGGTCGCTCTACCAGGGCGATTCGCTGCTGCGCGCCGACGTCACCGACGTCAAGTTCTGGGACGCGGCGCTCACCTCCGAGCAGGTCGGGTCGAGCATGCCCACGGCATCGCAGAAGTCGTCGACCACCTCGGCGCTCCTGCGCGGCGACGTCGCGACGAACATGCTGCGCTCGAACACCTCGCTCGACAGCGTCTCGAGCAACCTCAACCTCGCCGCGTCCGTGAACGGCGTCGCCTTGACCTGGGCGTCGTCCGACCCCGCCGTCGTGTCGACCACCGGTGTCGTCTCGCGATCGATCAGCGCCAACACCCCAGTGACCCTCATGGCGACGAGCTCGCTCGGCACCCTGACCTTCGACGTCACCGTCATCGCCCCCGACGTCGCCACCGATCTGGATGCCATCTCCCTGGCATCCCGCACGACCGAGAACCTGCCGCTGGCGACGAAGGGCTCCGTCAACGGCGCCGCGATCAGCTGGACCTCGTCGAACCCCGCCCTGGTCACCTCGACCTCGGCCGCGTACGTCACTCCGGCCGTCGGCGCCTCCGACCCGTACCGTCGCGGCGGTGTCGTCGCACGCCCCGCGTACGGCGCGGGAGACGCGAAGGTCACGCTGACGGCGACGGCCACCCTGAACGGGCAGTCCGCGCAGAAGACCTTCGACATCACGGTCGCCGAGAAGGGACGCTGGGCTCCGGATGCCGGATACGCAGCGGCGTACTTCAAATCCGACGGTGACGAGAAGATTTACCAGGCGGCGACGTCGGGCAACGACTTCTTCTCGTTCTCGCCGGTGAACTCGGGCCGGCCCGTCATCACCTCGACGACCGACACGAAGGGTCTTCGCGACCCGTACATCCTGCGGTCCAAGGACGGCGACAAGTACTACATGGTCGCCACCGACCTGTGCATCAGCTGCGGCACGGGCTGGGGCCCGGCGCAGTCGAACGGGTCGCTCAAGATCGAGGTCTGGGAATCGACTGACCTGGTCACCTGGGCCCGCACGAACGGCGCCAACGAGGGCATTACCATCAACCAGCCCGAGGCGGGCATGACCTGGGCGCCGGAGGCGTACTGGGACGACGCGCTGCAGTCGTACGTCGTGCACTTCTCGTCGCGTCTGTACAACAGCGCGGCCAAGACGAACACCGACAACCTGCACGCCCGCGTGTTCTCGGTGCTCACGCGCGACTTCAAAACCTTCACCTACCCACCCGCCGAGTGGCAGAACACCGGCTTCGCACGCATCGACTCGACCGTGCAGAAGATCGGCGACTACTACTACCGCTTCACCAAGAACGAGGAGGGCGGTGCGGCCGACGGCCTCGAGGCGGGCAAGGACATCTTCCTCGAGCGGTCGAAGGTGCTGACCGCGCCGACGACGAGGTCCGACTGGAACGCTGATCCCGAGACGACGTGGCAACTGACGGACACCAACATGACGCGCCTCGAGACGAACGAGGTGGGTGAGGGGCCGCAGATCGTCAAGCTCAACGAGGGTGACCCGAACAATGCCGGAGGCGACGGATACGCCTTCCTCGTCGACAACTTCGGTGCGGGCGGGTACCGCGCCTTCGTCACCACCGGCGCCGCGATCGCGAGCAGCTCGCAGAACGACCGCTTGTCACGTCGTGCCGACTGGAACGTCCGCCCGGTCGGCGGCCTGCCCGCCAGCCCACGCCACGGTTCGTTCGTGAGCGTGAACCAGTCGGTCCTCGCCGCCATGCGCGACTGGACATCGGTCAAGGCGGTCGCCTCGACCACGACGCTCACGAGCGAGGGGCGAACGGCCACCGCCGTCGTCGCCGCCGCCGACCGGGGCGACGTCGCGGGCACCGTGACCTTCTCGGGCGAAGGGTGGACGCAGACGGTGAAGCTGAACCAGCGATCCGCCTCCGTCGAGGTGCCGGCCACGGTGCGCTCGGTGACGGTTCGCTACGACGGGTACGCCGACGGCCGTGTCACCGCTTCGTCGTCCGAGGCGCTGTCACTGGGTCTCGACCTGTCCGCCGCCGTGGCGAACCGCTGTGTCGCCGGCAAGGTGACGCAGGTCGTCACGGTGATCAACGCCGACTCCGTCGCCGCCGATGTCACGGTCGCCGGTGCCTTCGGCAGCAAGAAGATGACCGTCGCGGCGGGCAAGACCGCGTCGGCGACGTTCTCGACGCGCGCGACATCGGTCGACGCCGGCACGATGTCGATCGACGCGGTCGCCAGCGGCACGAAGGCCCGCGTGACGACGCTCGCTGTGCCGACCCCCCGGGGCAGCTGCGGCTGATTCTGCGCCGCTGGCGGGTGGCCCGATTCGATCGGGTCGCCCGCGGGCGCCCGAGGCTTCCCGAGCAGTCCGCGAGTCGGGAGACCACCGCTGTGGCCAGAAGAGGGGTCACGGTTCGAACGCGCGCCCTCCGTCGCGGGACCCTTGATCTCGATTTCTCGACCGCCATCAAAACACTTGTCTTCGGACAGTGTTCTCGCTAACATTCAGGATGTCGCGGGGCGGAGGATGTCCCGGATCCTTCCCGTGACGACCGGAGCGTCCGGTGAGCTTGCTAGTCGTTCGACGTCGGTGTCGAACGAAGAATCGGAGTACACAATGAAGTTTTCCAAGGGTGCCGCGGCTCGTATCGCCGTGGCTGCTGCCGGTGGCCTGATGCTCGTGGGCACGGCTGGTGCCGCGTTCGCCGCCGAGGTCGGAGACCAGGACGTCGACGTCAACGTGCAGATCGCGCCTGTCGTGGGTCCGGGCAGCCTGAGCCTGACCGTCGCCGGCACGTCGTCCACGCTGACGGAGTCCCCGTCCGGCGACGCCCAGGTGCGCCAGTTCGACGGCGCCCTGCCAACCGTCACCGTCACCGACACCCGCGACGTCGCCGACATCCCGGCGGACCGATTCTGGTACGTGGTCGGTCAGGCCTCGGCCTTCACCGGCCCGGGCGGCGCCACCATCTCCCCCTCCCACCTCGGCTGGATCCCCAACATCGTCGATGGCGGTGACACCGGTCTCGTGGCCGAGGGTGAAGAAGTCAAGACCTCCGAGGACACCGGCGCCGATGCGGTCGGCCTCGTCGACAAGGAGCTGCTGTACACCGCACTCGAGTCGGCCGCCGTCAAGGGGGGCGGAGAGTCTTCGTGGACCGCCGACGCCGCCCTGGTGTTGAAGACCGATGCCGGTGTCACGCCGGGCGCGTACTCGTCGACGCTGACCCTGTCGCTGTTCGAGGACGCGGTCCCCCCGGAACAGCAGTAACTTGACGAACAGAGGGGCCGGGTCCTCGCTGGACTCGGCCCCGAACTTCGTGCACAGCGACACATGTCGACCGTCTTCAAAGAAACTCCGGGGTGGTGACTCGGCGTCATGTTCTGGAAAATCCCTCTTCTCGTGCGTGTGACGGCTGCCCTGGCCGCGCTCGTCGCTCCTGTTCTGCTTCTCCCCCTCGCCGCGCAGGCGGATGCTGGTGCCGACATCACATGGTCGGTCACCCCTGCCGATCAGTCGGGCCCGGACGACCGGGGTGTCATCGAGCAGCAGTTGGATCCCGGCGCTTCGCGCGAGGATTACCTGGCGGTGCGAAACCTGAGCCGAACCGAAGTGGTTTTCGCGCTCTCGGCGGCCGACGGCTACTACACGGCGAACGGACGGTTCACGATGTTGCCCTCCGACCGTGAGTCCGTCGGCGCGGGACTGTGGATCGATCTGCCCGACACGGTCACGGTCGGGCCGAACGCCACCGTCGTCGTCCCCTTCACGACTACCGTGCCCGAGGGGGCCATCCCGGGCGATCACGCTGCGGGTATCGCCGCGTCCGTCACCTCGGCGGGGACGGACGCGAGTGGCTCCGAGGTGGGCGTGGAGAGTCGCGTGGGCTTCCGGCTGATGACGCGTGTCACCGGAGACATCGTGCCGTCCTTCTCCGTGACGGGCGTTGACTCGGCGTACGACATGACGTGGAATCCGTTCCGTCCAGGCTCGGCCCGCACCACGTTCACGGTTTCGAACACCGGGAACGCCAGTCTGCAGCTGGGCGGGACCGTGGGGGCGGGCACGGGATCGGCGGTCTTCCCCGTCGAAGGAGCACCGCGCCAGGAACTGTTGCCGGGGGAGTCGCGCACGTTCGCGGTGGCAGTCAGCGACGTCTGGCCCACGGTCTTCGTCCCGGGATCCGTCGATCTCGCTCCCACGGCACGCGATCTCGGGCACAACCCCGTCGCCGTCTCGCCCGGGTCGGCATCTGCTCCGCTCTGGGCCATCCCCGTTCCGCAGGCGCTCGTTCTTCTCGGAATCGGGTTCATCGTCGCGGCGCTCTTCTGGAGACGTCGCCGTTTCGCGACCGCTCTCGACCGCGCGCGCGAAGAGGGACGCGCGGCGGCGAGCCACGGCGCAGCGTCGTCAGATCCTCCCGTAGGCGGCGCGGACGACGGGTTCGGCTCTCCGGTGCCGTCGTCCCCGACGCCCGAGGAGGTGTCCCGTCGCGCGCGCCGCCTGGGCTCGGGCGGGTCCTCCACAGGGAGTTCGTCATGATCCTCGCTCCCGCCGCGGCGTCCACGGGCGACGGCGGTGTGAACATCGATGTCGACATCACCCCCCTTCCCACGCCGATGCCGAGTCCTCCGGTTTCACCCACGCCCGTCGACGGCGTGCCGTCTCCGTCCCCCTCGGAGGTGCCCGACGTCGGGTGGCTGGCCCTCACGGGCGTCGAGCCGGTCTGGTGGCTCATCGGCGGTGCCGCGCTCCTCCTGATCGCCGGAGTCGTTCTGCTCGTGGCCCGTCGGCGCGCACGACCGTGATCCCCTCGCCTCGCTCTCTCGTTCCGTCTCGTCACCGTCGCGTCGAGCCGCACCCGAAAAAGCCGGCGCAATTCTGAGGGTCGCACAACAATCCCGGCGCACTCGGCGCGTAATATCTTTGTGATCGCTATCTCTCTCGATGGGCTCCGCGGTGCGCCGCCTTCTTCAGAGTGGTCGGCGGGCGCCATGATCACGACGTCGGGATCGGAAGAACACCATGCCCCAATCCTCGAGTCGCGGGTGGCAGCGGCCCAGCATCTATGACGTCGCCCGCCGCGCCGGTGTGTCGCATATGACGGTGTCCCGCGTCCTGAACGCCCACCCGAACATCCGGGAAACCACCCGCACGCGTGTGCTGCAGGCGATCGACGAGATGAACTACACGCCGAGTTCGATCGCTCGTGCCCTTGCCACTCGGCGTGCACGTCGCATCGGCGTGCTCATCGACGGCCCCGTTCAAAACGGTCCGAACAGCACCTTGCGCGCGCTCGAGATCGCCGCCCGCGAGGTGGGCTACGCCGTGAGTGCCTTCTCGATCGGCGACGACGACGCGTCGCAGATGGACTCCGGTGTCGTGGAACTCGTCACTCAGGGGGTCGATGCCCTCTGCGTCATCGCTCCGCGCGAGTCGTCTCTCGACCTGCTCCGCCAGCAAGCCACGGGACTGCCCACGATCGTCATCAAGGCCGAGGCGGACGAATCGTGGCACACGGTCGGCGTCGACCAGCGCGCGGGTGCCCGTCTCGCCGTCGATCACCTGGTGGGGCTCGGGCATCGCACCATCGCGCACCTGGCCGGCCCGTTGGACTGGCTCGACGCCCGTGAGCGTGTGCAGGGGTGGAGGAAGTCGTTGGCGGAGGCGGGCCTGCCGGAGGGGCCTTACGTCATCGGTGACTGGACCTCGGATTTCGGGTTCGAGTTCGGGCGGTCATTCGATCTGGGAGAGACGACCGCCGTCTTCGCCGCCAACGACCAGATCGCCCTCGGCGTCGTGCACGGGCTGCATAGTCGCGGGCTTCGGGTGCCGGATGACGTCAGCGTCGTCGGCTTCGACGATCTGTCGGATGCGCGCCATTTCCTCCCGCCGCTCACCACGGTGCGGCAGGACTTCGCGGCGCTCGGCAAGCTTGCGCTGCAGCAGATCATCGCTGCAATCGAAGGCGACATCGAGCCCAGCCATGACATGATCCAGCCGAACCTCATCGTCCGCGAATCGACGCAGGCGGTCACGCCGCGCTGAATCGGCGAACCGCGGCGGGGGATACGCGCACCCGTCACGTCGTGATCGATTCGTGATGTTCGGGGGCTGATTTCGCCGAAATCTCACTTGCATTCGCGATTGTTAGCGCACACACTGGACCTTGCAAGAGAGTGCTGCCACACAGCTGCACGACATTCCTCTCCAACCCGAATGCTGGAGAGATCTCAAGGAGGAGAACCTATGTCCATTTCGAAGCGCATGCGAGGCGTCGTCGGTCTGTTCGGTGCGGGTGCGGTTGTGCTCAGCCTGGCGGGCTGTGCCGGCGGTGCGGATGCAGGCAGCGACGCGAGCAGCGAAGGCGACGTCACGACCGTCGGTTTCGTCGCCGTCGGTCCCGAGGGTGGATGGCGCAACGCCAACGAGCAGGCCGTGAAGGACGCCTTCTCGGCGGACGCCGGCTTCGACCTCAAGTACGCCCCGGCCGCCAGCCCGAGCGACCAGAAGTCGCAGCTCGACGCCTTCACGACCTTCGTCAACGACGAGGTCGACGTCATCCTGCTGACGGCCACCGAGGCCTCGGGTTGGGATTCCGCCCTCGAGCTCGCGAAAGAGGCCGAGATCCCCGTCGTGCTCCTCGACCGTGGTGTCGACGCGTCCGACGACCTGTACGTCACGCGTATCGCCCCCGACAACAAGCAGGTCGCGGCATCGGTGGGCTCGTGGGCGGTCTCCGCCTTCCCGACCGGCGCGAACTACTTCGTCCTCGAGGGCGTCCCCGGCCTCTCGGTCGTCAACGAGCGCAACGAGGGCTTCGACTCCGAGGTCTCCAGCGCCACCGGCTTCACCAAGGTCGGCGCTCAGACCGCCAACTGGAAGACCGACGAAGGCAAGTCGGTCGTCGAGACCGTTCTGAAGGCCAACAACAACGACATCCAGTTCATTTTCGCTCAGAACGACGAAATGGGTATCGGTGCAGCTCAGGCCGTCTCCGCCGCGGGTCTGACCCCCGGCACCGACGTGAAGATTGCCACCATCGACGGCACCAAGGGTGCGCTCGAGGCCCTGTCCGCCGGTCAGCTGAGCTTCGTCGCCCAGTACAACCCGTTCTTCGGTGACACCGCCGTCGACGCTGCCAAGAAGGCCCTCGCCGGCGAGACGGTCGAAAAGACCATCATCGTCAAGAGCGCGACCTTCGACTCGCCCGCCGCGGCCGACACCGCGCTGTCCGAGGGCCTGGGCTTCTAAGCCCCGTCCCACCCGCTCGACAGCACCACTTCAGGAGTGGGGGCGGCCCGCCGGGCTGCCCCCGCTCCGCATTCCCCACCCGCTCCGTACCAGCGAGGAAGTTCGTCAGCGATGGCAGAATCCCTACCGATCGTCGAAGTCCGCGGCGCATCGATCACATTCCCCGGCGTCAAAGCCCTCGACGAAGTCAACTTCCGACTGCTGCCGGGAGAGGTCCACACCCTCATGGGTGAGAACGGGGCGGGAAAGTCCACCCTGATCAAGGCGCTGACCGGCGTCTACCAGATCGACTCCGGGTCGATCCTGATCTTCGGCGAGGAGCGGCGCCTCACAGGCACCGCCTCGGCGCAGGCGGCCGGCATCTCGACCGTCTACCAAGAGGTCAACCTCTGCACCAACCTCACCATCGGTGAGAACGTCATGCTGGGCCACGAGATCCGCGGGCCGTTCGGCATCAACTGGCGCGCCACGCACGCTCGCGCCAAGGAGGCGCTGACCGGTATGGGTCTCGGCCACCTCGACTCCCGTGCTCCGCTGTCGTCGATCTCGATCGCCCTGCAGCAGCTCGTCGCCATCAGCCGCGCGATGGTCACCGATTCGAAGGTGCTCATCCTCGACGAGCCGACCTCGAGCCTGGATGCCGCCGAGGTCGAGGTGCTCTTCACCGTCATGCGTCGCCTGCGCGACCAGGGCGTCGCCATCCTCTTCGTCTCGCACTTCCTCGATCAGGTGTACGCGATCAGCGACCGCATCACGGTGCTCCGTAACGGCGGTTTCGTGGGCGAGTACCTGACCCGCGACCTCGACCGCACCCAGCTCATCTCGAAGATGATCGGTAAGGACATCGAGACGCTGCGCGCCCTCGGCTCCAACCGGCAGGTCGACGCCCGTGACCGCAGCGAGACCCCCGTGTACGCCGCCGAGGGCATCGGTCGCGCCGGGGCGCTCTCCCCCACCGAGATCGAGATCCACAAGGGCGAGGTGGTCGGCTTCGCCGGCCTGCTCGGCTCCGGTCGCACCGAACTCGCCCGCCTCATCGCCGGCGCCGACCGTTCCGACTCCGGCACCGTGCGCCTCAAGGGCAAGAAAGTCACCGTCAACTCGCCCGTCTCGGGCCTGGGCAACCACATCGCCTACTCGACCGAGAACCGTCGCGACGACGGCATCATCGGCGACCTGAGCATCCGCGAGAACATCATGCTCGCTCTGCAGGCGAAGCGTGGCTGGTTGCGTCGCATCCCCGCCAAAGAGGTCGACCAGCTGGTCTCGACCTACATGGAGCGGTTCAGCGTCCGGCCGAACGACCCCAACCGTCCGATCCGCCTGCTCTCGGGGGGAAACCAGCAGAAGGTCCTCCTCGGCCGCTGGCTGGCGACCGACCCCGAACTCCTGCTGCTCGACGAGCCCACGCGCGGCATCGATGTCGGCGCCAAGGCCGACATCCAAGAGACCGTCGCGGAGCTTGCCGAGGCGGGGATGAGCGTCGTCTTCATCTCGTCCGAGCTCGAAGAGGTCGTTCGCCTGTCCGAGCGCATCGTGATCATGAAGGACCACGAGAAGGTCGGCGAGATCGTCAACGGCCCCGACGTCACGGCGGAGCGCGTCGTGTCGATCATCGCGGCAGAAACCGAAGAAGAGGCGGAGGCCCAGACCGCGGCCCTCACCGAGGGAGAAACCCACTGATGTCCGTTCTCAAGTCGCTGCTGCGCACCCCGTGGTTCTGGGGCGTCATCGGTATCGTCCTGCTGCTGTCGCTCAACGTCATCAAGGATCCGACCTACCTCGCCGTCGGCATCAACCCGACGACCCAGCAGCTCTCGGGCAACCTGCTCGACATCCTGCGGATCTCGGCGCCGATCATCATGATCGCCCTCGGCATGACCTTCGTCATCGCCACCAAGGGCATCGACCTCTCGGTCGGCTCGATCATGGCCGTCGGTGGCCCCGCCGCCATGGAGCTGCTGCGGTCGCTCAACGCGTCGACGTCGATCGGTGCCATGTTCATGGCGATCGGCCTCGCCCTGCTGCTCGGCGCGGTGCTCGGTCTCGTGAACGGCCTGCTGGTCTCGGTCGTGGGTCTGCAGCCGTTCATCAGCACCCTCGTGATGATGCTCGCCGCTCGCGGTATCGCCCGCGTGATCACCAGTGGACAGAACACCAACTCGCAGAACCAGCCGTTCCAGCAGATCTCCAACGGCCAAGTGTTGGGCCTGCCGATCAGCTTCGTCGCGGCGATCGTCATCGTCGTCATCGTGGCCGTGATCATGCGCCGGACCGCTTTGGGACTCATGATCGAGTCGATCGGTGTGAACCCCGACGCGAGCCGCCTCGCCGGCATCCGTCCGCGCCCCATCCTGATCACGGTCTATGTGCTCTCGGGCATCCTCGCCGCCGGCGGTGGTCTGTTCACGGTGTCGGAGGTCATGACCGTCGATGTCTCGGGCACCGGCTACCAGATGGAGCTCGACGCGATCCTCGCCGTCGTCATCGGTGGCACCTCCCTCGCGGGGGGGAAGTTCTCGATCCTCGGTTCCACTGTCGGGGCGTTGCTGATTGCGACCCTCAACAAGACCGTGCTGTTCCTCGGGGTTTCCGCCGCGGCGACCCCGGCCTTCAAGGCCATCGTCATCGTGCTGCTCGTTTTGCTGCAGTCCGAGCGTGTGAGGACCTCCGTCCTCCAGGTCGGACGCCGCCGTACCCGTAAGGAGGTCGTCGCATGAGCACGACCGTCTCACCCCCGTCGCCCTCGCACGGCACCGAGGTTCCGGTGCGGGGTCTCGCGATCTCCCGCATCTGGGGTCGCAGTCAGTCCGCCATCCCGACGCTGGCCGCCGTGGTTCTCCTCGTCGCGATGCTCGTGTACGCCGAACTGGCGTACGGCCGCGTGTTCCACGCCGGCACCATGTCGAGCCTGCTCGTCAGCTTCGCGCCGACGATCATTCTCGCCGTCGGCATGACCATCGTCATCCTGTCGGGCGGTATCGACCTCTCGGTCGGCGCCGTCGTCGCCTTCACCTCGGTGTCGGGTGTCATACTGATGAACAACGGCGTCAACGGATGGCTCGCCGTCGTCCTGATGATCGTGTTCGGCGCGCTCTTCGGCCTCGTCTCCGGGGTACTGATCCAGTACTTCAACGTGCAGCCGTTCATCGCCACGCTGGCGATGATGTTCCTCGCCCGTGGTCTGGCATCCATTCTTTCGACCGTGCCGGTGCAGGCGCCCGAGGGAGCCCCCATCCTGGTGCTCGCCACCGACTGGAAGCTGTACGACGGCCCGAAGACCAACGACCTCGTGCTGACGCCCGGTTTCGTCGTCGCCGTGCTGGTCGTGATCGCGGCGTTCGTGCTGCTGCACCGCACCCGCACCGGCCGCACGGTGTACGGCATCGGCGGGGCCGAGAACTCGGCCAAGCTGATGGGCCTGCCCGTCGCCCGCACCCGCGTGATCATCTACGTGCTGAGCGGCGCTCTCGCGGGCCTCGCCGCCGTCGTCTACACGGCGGAAGTGGGTGGCAAGGCGCAGAACGTGACGGGCATCGGCTGGGAACTGGATGCCATCGCCGCGGTCGTCATCGGCGGAACGCTGCTAAGCGGCGGGGCCGGATATGTCCTCGGTTCCGTCGTAGGCTCGCTCGTGCTCGCCGCCTTGGCCATGATCATCACCAAAGACGGTGGCATCCGCCCCGAATATCTGACGATCATCACCGGCGGTATCCTGCTGGCCTTCGTCCTGCTGCAGCGCGTGCTCACCGCGCGGCGCCGAAAATGAGCACCGTCGTCGACCCGCACACCCGCAAGGAGAACACCGTGGCAGCCTCCCCTGCTGACTTCACGCCCGAGATCGCGGCATCCATCGAACGCGTCCGTCAGGACGTCGCGAAGCTGCATGCCGAGCTCGTGCGCTACAACCTGATCGTCTGGACCGGCGGCAACGTCTCGGGCCGCGTCCCCGGCACCGACCTGTTCGTGATCAAGCCCTCCGGCGTCTCGTACGACGACCTGGCGCCCGAGAACATGATCCTGTGCGACCTCGACGGAAACGCCCTCCCCGGCACTCCCGGCAGCGAGCGCAGCCCCTCCAGCGACACCGCGGCCCACGCCTACGTCTACCGGAACATGCCCGAGGTCGGCGGCGTCGTCCACACGCATTCCACCTACGGCGTGGCCTGGGCTGCGCGGGGCGAGGAGATCCCGTGCGTCATCACGGCGATGGCGGATGAGTTCGGCGGCCCCATTCCGGTCGGTCCGTTCGCGATCATCGGCGACGACTCGATCGGGCGCGGCATCGTCGAGACCCTGCGTGGGCATCGCTCGCGCGGCGTCATCATGCAGAACCACGGTCCCTTCACGATCGGGTCGAACGCAAAGGATGCCGTGAAGGCGGCCGTGATGCTCGAAGACGTCGCCCGCACCGTGCACATCGCGCGCGAGGCGGGCCCGCTCATCCCGATCCCGCAGGACAAGATCGACGCCCTCTACAACCGCTACCAGAACGTCTACGGCCAGAACTCGGACGCGCGCCGGTGAGCGCCGCGATCCTCCCGGCCGCCGCGGTCATCTCATCGGGACGCGCCGCCCTGGGCATCGAGCTCGGCTCGACGCGCATCAAGGCGTGCCTCGTCGACGCCGACGACCCCACCCGCGTTCTGGCCACCGGCTCGTTCGCCTGGGAGAACCGCTACCGCGACGGCAACTGGACGTACGCTCTCGAAGACGTCTGGACGGGCGTGCAGACCGCCTACGCGGCGCTGGCCGCTGAGGTGCAGCGCCTGCACGGCGTCGCGATCGAGACGCTCGCTGCAGCCGGTATCTCCGCGATGATGCACGGCTACCTCGCCTTCAACGCCGGGGGTGAGCTGCTCGTGCCCTTCCGCACCTGGCGGAACACCTCGACCGAGCGGGCGGCCGGCGTGCTCTCGGAGCTGCTGGGGACGAACATCCCGTTGCGCTGGTCGATCGCCCACCTGTATCAAGCGGTGCTCGACGAGGAAGACCACGTCCCCGACGTCGACTCGTTCACCACTCTCGCGGGCTACGTCCACGAGAAGCTGACCGGCCGTCGCGTACTCGGCGTGGGCGATGCCTCTGGCATGTTCCCCATCGATGTCCGGACCCACGACTACGACGCGGTCATGGCGGCCAAGTTCGACCGCCTCGTCGCTGAACGCGCGCCGGGCCTCCGGCTGCGCGCGCTGCTGCCCGACGTCCTCGTGGCAGGCGAAGCGGCGGGCGAGCTGACCGCCGCGGGCGCGGCACTTCTCGATCCGTCGGGAACGCTGCGCGCGGGCGTGCTGTTCTGCCCGCCCGAGGGCGATGCCGGCACCGGCATGGTGGCGACCAACTCGGTCGCCCCCCGCACGGGCAACGTCAGCGCCGGCACGAGCATCTTCGCGATGGTCGTGCTCGAGCGTCCACTGCATCGGGCGCACGATGAGCTCGACCTCGTCACCACCCCCGCGGGTGACCTCGTCGCGATGGTGCATTGCAACAACGGGGCGAGTGAACTCGCCGCGTGGGTGGGCTTGTTCGAGCGCTTCGCCGCGATCGCCGGCGGCACGCTCGATCCCGACGAGGTGTTCGAGGCGCTGTTCCTCGAATCATTGGACGGAGCGCCCGATGCGGGCGGCCTGCTGGCCTACAACCACCTCGCCGGTGAGCCCATCGCGGGACTGCCGGAGGGGCGACCGCTGTTCGTCCGCACGCCCGACAGTCGTCTGACGCTGGCGAACTTCATGCGCGCGCAGCTCTACGGCGTGTTCGGCACTCTCGCGCTCGGTATGCGCGTTCTCGCCGACGAGGGCGTGGAGCTCGACCGCATGTACGCCCACGGTGGAGTCTTCCGCACCGCGGGCGTCGCCCAGCGCTTCCTCGCCGGCGCGTTGAACGCCCCCGTGGCGGTCGCGGCGACGGCGTCCGAGGGCGGAGCCTGGGGCATCGCGGTGCTCGCCGCCTTCGCCGCGGATACCGCGGGCGACTCGATCGACACCTACCTCACCGACCGCGTCTTCGCACAGACGGGGTTCGACTCCATCGACCCCGACCCGGAGGACGTCCCCGGATTCGCCGCCTACCTCAGCCGATACCGCGCGGGGCTCGCTATCGAGCATGCCGCGATCGCGGCGACGCACTGACCGAGGCCTCCGCCTCCATCCCCACCGAAGGAATACCCGCATGACCCGCACCCCCCTCAAGAACGACCTCGACGGCTACGAGGTCTGGTTCGTCACCGGTAGCCAGAACCTCTACGGCGAAGAGACGCTGAAGCAGGTCGCCGAACAGTCGCAGGCCGTCGTCGAGGGCCTGAACGGCCTGCCGGTGAAGGTCGTCTGGAAGCCCGTGCTCAAGGACTCCGACAGCATCCGCCGCATGGCGCTCGAGATCAACGGCCGCGACGACGTCATCGGCGTGATCGCGTGGATGCACACGTTCAGCCCCGCCAAGATGTGGATCTCGGGGCTCGATGCCCTGCAGAAGCCGCTGCTGCACCTGCACACGCAGGCGAACATCGAGCTGCCGTGGAACGACATCGACTTCGACTTCATGAACCTCAACCAGGCCGCTCACGGCGACCGCGAGTTCGGGTACATCCAGACGCGTCTGGGAGTCGCGCGCAAGACGGTCGTCGGCCACGTGTCGAACCCCGTCGTGCGTCAGCAGATCGAAGATTGGGAGCGCGCGGCCGCCGGCTGGACCGCGTCGCGCACCCTCAAGCTCGCCCGCTTCGGTGACAACATGCGCTTCGTCGCCGTCACCGAGGGTGACAAGACCGAGGCCGAGCTGCGCTTCGGCGTGCAGGTCAACACCTGGGGCGTCAACGAACTCGTCGAGGCCGTCGAGAGCGCGTCGGATGCCGAGATCGACGCGCTCGTGCAGGAGTACGTCGACAGCTACGACGTCGCCGAAGAGCTTCTCCCCGGCGCCGCGCGTCACCAGTCGCTGCGTGATGGCGCCGCGATCGAGGTGGGCCTGCGCTCGTTCCTCGAGGAGGGCGGCTTCGGCGCCTTCACCACGTCGTTCGAAGACCTCGGTGCGTTGAAGCAGCTCCCCGGTCTCGCGGTGCAGCGCCTCATGGCCGAGGGCTACGGCTTCGGCGCCGAGGGCGACTGGAAGACGGCGATCCTCGTGCGCGTCGCGAACGTGATGGGCGCCGGTCTCCCCGGCGGCGCGTCGCTCATGGAGGACTACACCTACGACCTCGTTCCCGGGGCCGAGCGCATCCTCGGTGCGCACATGCTCGAAGTCTCGCCCTCGCTCACCACGGCCAAGCCGCGCCTCGAGATCCATGAGCTGGGCATCGGCGGCAAGGACGACCCGGTGCGCCTGGTCTTCACCGCCGACCCCGGCCCCGCGCTCGTCGTCGCCCTCAGCGACATGCGCGATCGGTTCCGCCTGACCGCCAACGTCGTCGAGAACGTCGAGGCGCCCGACCTGCCGAAGCTCCCCGTGGGCCGCGCCGTGTGGAAGCCCGCGCCCGACTTCGCGACGTCGGCCTCGTGCTGGCTCGCCGCCGGTGCCGCGCACCACACCGTCATGACGACGGCCGTGGGCATCGAGGTGTTCCGCGACTTCGCCGAGATCGCCAAGACCGAGCTCGTCGTCATCGACGAGGACACCACGGTCCGCGGTTTCCAGAGCGAGCTGCGCTGGAACCAGGCGTACTACCGCCTGGCCCAGGGCCTGTAAGACCCGCCGTCTCCGGATCCTCCGCGATCCGGGGACGGTGCTGGATGCACGCGTCCCGTTCGCTCGGGGAGTGTGTCGCGCGCCGGTTCCCTGGCGCCCGGATCGTGCCCCGGACTCGAGGTGGCGGTGGGCTGCCGAAGAGTCCGGGGCACTTCTGTATGTCGACCGGGGCTGATCAGCGCTGCTGTGTCGAGCTGCGCAGTGTTCGTCACGCGTTGCCTGCCACCGCCGATGCGGCGACGCATTCGTCATCGGGAGGGGGTCTATCCCCGCGCCACGAGTCCGCACCAGTGTGGTGACGGAATGCGCGGGTGGCGTTCTGGCGCAGCGGGATGAGCGGTTGGTGTCTCGGTTTGGGGCGGGATTCGCGCTTTGGGGCGGACATTGTTCGCCCCAAAGCGCAGATCGCGCCCCAAACGCGGGACAGAAACGACGCACCTGCGCCAGCATCGTGCGTCTGCGGGGCCGGAGCGGCCCGGGCTCGTGAACGACAGGGGCCCCGGTGGAGGGGGAGTCCACCGGGGCCTGCACCATCACCCGAGGGGGACGGTGCGGGGGTCAGCTGCAGGACCTCGCGGTGTGGGCGGCCGTGACCGTCCCGGTCGCCGACCCCTGAGTCACGGTCACCTGTGCCTCGCCGGTCGCAACCGACGCCGAGCGGGTGGCGAAGACGGCCGACGTGGTGGCGCCCGCGGCGACCGTCGCGTTCTTCGAACCGTAGGTCGACGACATGGCCAGCGTGGCCGCCGTGTCACCGTTGTTGACCGCCTTCAGGACGAGCTGCACCTTGCCGGCGACGCAGCGCGCCTCGGCCGAGAACTGCACCTTCACGAGGGAGCGGACGGTGACGGTGGCCTCGACCGGCATGCGCGAGTCGTCCTGTGCGACACCCGACACCGTGAAGGTGCCCGCGGCGCCGTACTTCCCGGCATCCACCGTGTCCCACTTCACGTCGACCGTCTGCACTGAACCGTCGGCCTTGGTCAAGCGTGCCTGCGGCAGCACGGGCGCGGTGCCGGCGTCGGTGGCGACGTCGATGGCGTCCACGGTCTTGACCGCGATGTTCGGCGCGTACGCCTCGAGCACCTTCTGGTATTCGGCGCGCGTGACGGGGATGACGGTGCCGTGGCGCGGCTTGCCGCCGTCGGCGTTCTGCGGCAGGCCCTGACGGAGCTTGCCGCCGAGCGACTGCCAGCTGCCGGAGCGGTCGAGGTCGCTCGTGCCGAACGGTACGTAGTGGTTGGGTCCACCGTGGTAGTTCGGCTGGTCGATGAACAGGAACCAGTCGAGGTTGTTCACGTCACCCTCGTTGGCCGCGAAGATGTTCGCGCCCTCACCGCTGGAGTAGGTGCCGCCCGGCTCGCCGTTGGGCAGGCCGCTCGCGACGCGCTCCTCGACGAGGGTCCACTGGTTCGCCGCACCCGACGTGCCCGGGAGGGTTCCGGATATGGTCGCGAGCAGGTCGGTGGACTTCTCGTGGCGGATCGTCATGCTCGCCTCGTCCTTGGTGAAGCGGTGGTAGATGCCGTCCTTCTTCGCCACGGTCGAGTCGATCAGGCCGAGACCGTTGCCGCGACGGACGTCGCTCCAGACCTTGGCGTCCGAGAAGGTGACGAAGTCGTCGGTGGTGGCATACATCATGCGGTTGTACGTCACGCCCGTGCGGTCGGCCACGTTCGTGGTCGGGTACAGGTTCGACGCCCAGAAGACCACGAACGTGTCGAGCTCTTCGTCCCAGTACGCCTCGGGCGCCCAGGTGTTGCCGGCGAAGTCGGACGACACCTTCACGTGACGCTGCTCCGACCAGGTCACCAGATCGTCGGACTCCCACACCTCGATGTACTTCGAGCCGGAGATCTGCGCGGTGGTGAAGCCGCCGGCCAGGCCCGCGACCTTGAGGTCGGTGGCGATCATGTAGAACTTGTCGCCGTGGGGTGCCCGGATGATGAACGGGTCGCGAAGACCCTCGGTGCCGACGGTCGAGGTGAAGACGGGCGTGCCCTGGTTCAGGGTGTTCCAGGTCAGCGCGTCGTTGCCCTTCGAGGCGGCGATGCTGACGCGCTCGGCGCCGTCTCCCTCGCCGGTGAAGAAGGTCCAGAAGTACGCCTCGGTCTGCTGCGTCGCACCCGGCATGGGCTGGATGCGGGCGGTGAAGCTCCGGCTCGACGTCGCGCCGCCGTTCGTGGCGGCGGCGGTGAGCTGCACGTCGATGGCGGGGGAGCCCGCGGCCGGGCGCTTGACCTCGACCGTGCGGGAGTTGTCGCGGACGCCCGCGCGCAGTTCGGCGTTCGTCGCCCCGGCCGCGGCGATCGACCACGAGATGGTCGAGCCCTCGGCGCCGGTGGTGGGCACGGAGAGGTTGCCGCGGACGTTGTCGAGGTTACGGATCGAGATCGCAGCGAGGTCGAGCGAGACCTTCTCGGAGTCGGCGATCTGCTGCGGGACCGTCACGCTGTAGGTCTGCGTGCGCGTCTCAGCGCCGACGGTGAAAGTGGCGGTGAGGGTGACAGCGGCGTCGCCCGAACCGGCGGCCGGACGCGTCACGGTCGCGGTGGTGCCGCTGACGGCGATGGCGGCGTTGTTCGACGCCCACGAGACGGTGGCGCCCGCGCTCGTGGTCGGAACGGTGAAGTTCGACACGGCGGTGGCGGGGACGGCCACCGCGGCCACGGCGCGATCGAGCGCCTGCGCCCCGTAGAGCGCTTGGACGTCGCTGTCGCTGAGGGCGGAGGAGTAGACGGCGAAGTCGTCGACGAGGCCGCTCCAGGCCGGGTCGTTGTAGGTCGAGCGACCGAGGTGGGCGACGAGGCTCGAGCCGAACGACGCCACGTCGCGACCGATCGCGTTCTGCGAGATGCGCGCGCCGTTGACGTAGACGCTCAGCTGACCGGTGGTGCCGTTGATGACGGTGGTGTATAGGCTCAGGCCGGCCGGCGTGCGCGCGCCCGTGGAGGCGGCGTTGGTGGCGCCGGGGCCGACCTCGGTACCCCACGGGGCGCCCGCGTCGACCGTGTTGGTGACGACCGACTTGACGTAGCCGTTGGGGTTGGCGGGATTGAGCAGCCAGTAGCCCGACGAGAACGACGCGCCCGAGGCGACGGGGGTGCCGATGAAGGCCGCGGCGAGATTGCCATTGCCCGAACGTGGCGTCAACCACGTCGAGATGGTGAGGTCCTTCTTGCCGACCAGCGCAGCGGCGGGGATGTCGAGGTAGGCCGCGGTGCCGCGGGCGCCGCCCGGCAGCGACAGGCTGCCGCCGGAGATGTCGCCGCCGTTCTGGCGGACGGTGGCGGTGTGGTTGTTGCCGCTCGAGTCGGCGACCGTTGCGCCGTTCGCACCGCCGGTCTCATCGAACGAGTAGTGGATGAGGGGCTGCGGCCCGGTGGCCGCGTGGGCGGCCGTCGCGGTGGCGCCCAATCCGGTTATCGAGAGAGCCAGTGCGGCGGTGACGGCGAGGCCCTTTCTCCACTGAGGTGAACGTGTGCGCGTGCGCATTGCGGGCGTCCTTGCTCTTCGGGCGACGCGATGCGTATCTGAGCCCGGGACGTCGACGTCGGGGGCGCCGTGACACGCGTCATCGCGGTCTTCAGGAGACCGCGGAGCGGTCGAGGGCTGTCTTGTTACCGGGAACACCCGGTAATCAAACGCTAGGACGGGCGTCGTGAGGTGTCAAGCACGAGATGGGCGGGAGGGCCTCGATGCGCCGCGAGCGCGGTGAGGGGGCTCAACCGGTACGCGTGACCCCGGGCGCCGCGACGTCGGCACCCACCCTGCCCCGGGCGGTGCCGTGACATCGGGCACGCCCGGACTCCGCCGCGCGCCGGAACGTCGGAACAGACGACGAGGGTGCGTCCGCCCACGGGCGGACGCACCCTCGTGCCGAACGGGTCTCAGCCGCAGTTGCGCGCGGCGTAGTCGGCCGTCACCGTGTCCTGCACCCGCGCTCCGTTCACCTCGGTCGACACCGCCGCCGTGAGGGAACCCGCGGCTGGGCTCGTCGACCGGGTGGCGAAGGTGACCGATTTCGACTTCCCCGCCGCGATGCCGTTCGCCTCGGCGGTGCCGAACGGCGACGTCACGCGGGCATCGGCGGTGGCGGTTCCCGTGTTGGTCAGCGTCGCGAACAGGGTGGCCTTGCCCGCGACGCACCGACTGCCGGCGACGATCTGCACCGACGACTTCACGGGGCTCGCGACCGTGACGGTCGTGGTGACCGTGCGGTTCGCGTCGGCGAGCCATTCGGCATCCGTCATGTCGAGGATGGGGCTGTCGTCCTGGCGGAAGTAGACCATGCGGATGCCGGAGTCGCGACTGCCGTTCTGCGTCGCCTTCGCGTGGAAGACGTTGAGCAGGTTGCCATCGTCGTCATAGGTGTACGAGTTGTGACCCGGACCCCAGTTGTTGGAGAACGCGCCCTCGTAGCTCCAGATGGAGCTGTTGCGCACGTTCCAGACGGCGGGGTCGAGCAGGTCGGCACCCGACTCCGCCGTGAGCAGGCCCACGGCATACGTCCAGTCGATGTTCGAACCCGAGAACGTGATCATGATCTTGCCGTCTCGTTGGATGACGAACGGGCCCTCGGTCACCGGCGAGGTGTTGTTCGACCAGCCTCGGTCGGGGAAGGCGACCGTCGAGCGCGCGCTGGCCAGCTGCCACGACCCGGATGCCTTCGGCGTGACCTTGGCGATCTTCAGCACGGCCGGGCCCGTCGAGGGTGCGACCACGCGCTCCGACCATATGACGTAGTCGGTGCCGTTGTCTTCGACGTGGGTCATGTCGAGGGTGATGCCCTGACCGTACGTGGTGAGAGGCTGACCGGCTTGGTCGAGGACGCGCTGCGGCGCCTCCCAATCGGCGCGCACGAGCGGGCTGCCGCCGGGCTTCAGCCGCATCGTGTACGACTGCACGCCGGCCCACCAGTCGCTGCTCTGAGCGTTGGCGGCGAACAGGATGTACAGGTCGCCGTCGACGACGTGCAACTCGGGCGCCCACAGCTGGGCGTTGACGCTGGTGCCCGAGAGACCGAAACCGAGGATGCGGTTGTCGGTGGCGCTCGAGAGCCCCGCGATCGTGTCGGCCTGGCGGATGAAGAACTCGTCTTGACCGGCGTCGTCCGTTGCGATGTAGAGCCAGGTCTTCTTGCCGTCGGGCAGCGTGTAGCGCAGCACGTGCGGGTCGGCGCGGTTGGCCACGAGCGGGAAGTTCGTGTCGGTGCGCTGCAGCGTCCCGGTGGCCGTGTACGTGCCGGGCGTGGTCGCGTCGACCTTCGAGGTGTCCCACGTGACGCGGAAGTCGTGCGTGCCGCCGTCGGAGTAGTCGGCGGTGACCTTCTCGGGCAGGGTCAGCGCGTCGCCGGCGGTCAGGTTCGTGGGCTTCGGGGCCTGAACGCCCGTGTTCCGCACGCGTCCGAGCATGTCGGATGCCGACCGGGCTTCGGCCGCGGTGACGGGGATGACGCTCGCGGTCTCGGCGTGGGGGACGCCGATACTCGCTGCGCGGCCGGCGGGCTGCTGCCCGGCGCCCTGTGCGGTGACCGTCTGGAACGCGGTGGTCGTGCCGGTCAGGGCGGAGCCCGCCGGGCCCGTCCACACCACGCGGTAGGCGCTCACGCGTGCGTCCCACTCCGCCGACACGGCGCCGGTCGCACCCTGCCCGGGCAGGGGCAGGAAGCTGCGCTCCGTCCACGTGACGAGGTCGGGAGAGGTGAACACGAGAGCGCCGGCGGCGTCGGCCGCGCCCGAGGCGTCGGTGCGGCGGGCGATGAGCCCGTAGCCCTGGTCGCCCTCGAGGCGGAACATGTACGGCGAGCCGAGGTAGCGGGTGGTTCCGTTGGTCTGCTCGGTCATGCCGGTGACCTGGGGGAACACCACGCCTGCGCCGCTGTTGAGCGGCGTGTACGCGGTGCCGTCGCCGCTCAGCGCGAGGTGGGCGGTGCGCGTGACCTCGGGATCGTCGCCGCCGCGGGTGTTCTTCGACGTCGTGTACGTCGCCAGCCGCGAGGCGCCGGTCTCGGCGATGCGCACCGGGATCTCGGTGGTCGCCGCATCGGCGCCCGTGCCGACCACGGCCTTGAGGGTTGCGGCGGCGAGACCGGTGGCGGGGGCAGTGGCGATGCTGCCGTTCGCGACAGAGCCCGCTCCCGAGACGTGCGACCACGCCACGGGCAGTCCCTGAGCGGTCGTCGGGAGCACGTAGCCCTTCTCGAGCACCGACGGCAGCACGAGGGTCGCGGCGGCTTTGGCCGCCTGGGCGGCGGCGCTCGGGGCGGGTAGCACGGTGACGTCGAAGGTGCGCGTGGCGGCCTTGCCGCGCACGGTGGCCGTGGCGGTGAGGGTGACCGCGGTCGACGAGGACGGCCGGGTGACCTTGCCGTCGGCGGCGACGATGCCCGACGGCGACGAGGTCCAGGTCACGCCGCCGGTCGTCGGCAGCACGAGGTCGGTTTCGACGGCCGACAGGCTCTGGGCGTTGGCGCCGGCCAGGTCGATTCCGGCGACGACCTCGGATGCGGTGGCCGTGGCATCCGTCGCCGACGCCGCGGCGATGTCGCCGGCCGACAGGGCCGCGTTGTAGACGCGGAACGACGAGACACCGCCCTGGTAGAGCGAGTCGTTGCCGTAGGCACTGCGCCCGATGTAGTTCATCGTGTGCGTGGTGAGGTCGCTCAGCGCCGCTGTCGAGTCGGTCTTCTGCGCGACGAGGGCACCGTCGATGTAGAGAGTGAGCGTGGAGGTGGTGCCACCGGCGTTCTTCGCGATGGTCGCCGCCACCGACTGCCAGCGGTTCTCGGCGAGCCGGGTCGTCGAGGTGACGCTCTGCTCGTTGCGCCAGTTCGTCGGGCTGATCGCCAGTCGCGGGGCGACCGGCTGGATGAAGAACTGTCCCGTGGCGTTGTCGCCCGAGCCGCCGATGTTCCAGAGGAACTTCGCGCCCGACAGGGCGACGGGGTTCGTCTCGATGATGATCGTCGCGGCGCTCTGCCCGGCGAGCAGGTTGTCGGGCAGCTTCACGTGATTCGACCCGGTGAGCTGCAGCGAGCCGCCCCGCCAGGCCTCCCCGCCGACGACGGCAGCGTCTCGTCCGGCTCCCGAGGCGTCGCGCACCACGGTGCCGCTCGTCTCCGAGAAGTTGTACGACGCCACGAGCGATGCGGGCTCCGCGGCGCTGGCCGCGCCGGAGACCCCGACGCCACTGATGACGAGCGCGAAGCCCAGGGCGCCGGAGATCACCCCCGCACAGCGTCTGCGGAATGCGCCTCGTGCCGGCGCGGTGGTCTTTCGGGTCACGGTGTTTCTCCTCTTCGTCGAGTCGATCTGATCGTTCATCGGCAGCTGGTGGCGCGGTAGCTCGCGCTCACCGGGGTCGAGACGCCCTGCACGGTCACCGTGACGGTGCCCGCGTCGACGGACGCACTGCGGGTGGACTGCGTCTTGGACACGGACTTGCCCGCGCCCAGAGCGGTGAAGGTGCTCGATCCGTACGTGCCGGCGATGGTTCCGGACGCGGGCGTCGTGCCGGTGTTGGTGACCGTCGTGACGAGCGTCACCTTGCCCGCGACACAGCGCGTCGCGACGCTCGCCTGCACGCCGGCCGGGGCCGCGGCCACGACCACCCGGGCGGTGACGGTGCGGTTCGCCGGGGCGACCTCCTGCTGTGACGTCATCGACAGGTCGAGCATGCCGTTGGCACGCACGTTGACCGCCTTGAACCAGCTGTTGCGGTCGGGGTCGAACGGACCGCCCGCGCCACCGCCGGTGTGCGGCTCGGGGTACGGGCGAGCGTGGTACGCCAGCACCAGGTTGCCGGCCGGGTCGGTCGCGAACGAGTTGTGCCCGGTGCCGGCCTGGGCCGCGCCGCCGACGCGGCCGGTGAAGGTGTCGTTGGTGGTGAGCACGGGGGAGGGCGCGAGGGTCCAGCTCGCGGGGTTCTTCAGGTCGGCCGTCTTGGCGGCGCGCAGCATGCCGATGTCGTAGTACTTGTCGACCGTGCCGCCCGAGTAGGTGAGGTAGATGTAGTCACCGTGCTCGATCATGTAGGGCGCCTCCACGATGCCCTGGTCGCCACCCTCGGTGGTGTCGGAAGGAGTCGGAGCATTCTTGCCGTACTCCCACGGCTGGCTGATCGAGTAGACCTCGTTCAGTCCACCGTCGATGAGCGGGACGGTGCCCTTCGGGCCCATCTTCGCTTTGCCGATGAACAGCTTGGCGGCGTTCGGCATGACCCAGTAGCCCTGCGTCACGCCGTTCTCCTGACGCTCCAGGTAGGACACGTCGAAGGCGGCGCCCTCAAGGATCGTCGGTTCGCCCCAGTTCTGCGGGTTCACCAGGCCGCCGGCGCGCAGCGACTCTTCGCTGCCCGTGTACGGGATGAGCACGGTGTTGTCGCACCAGCCGTTGGTGGGGGCGTAGCCGCGGTTCATGCCGGCGACGATCCACCACTGCCCGTTGATCTTGTGGAACTCCTGGGCCCAGATGTATCCACCCCAGCCGTAGAAGGTGTTGGGGTACTGGGCCTGCTTGCCGGGGGTGCCGGCATCCGGATCGATGACGATCTGTTCGGGGGCGTCCTTGAGGCCCGCGATGGTGGTCGCGCGCTTCACGCCGATCTTGCGGTAGGCGTTGGCGTCGATGAGTTGGTCGTCCGGGGCGTTCGAGGGGATCGAGTAATGCGAGCCCGTGAGGTACCAGAAGCCGTCGTCCTCGTTGAAGAAGAGGTGCGGATCGGCACGAGCGTCGTTGACCATCTGCTCGGCGGTCTGCTGCACCATGCCGGTCACCTCGTAGGTGCCGGGGGTGCGCGAATCGATGGATGCCAGGTCGTCGGCGTCCCACGTCACGGGCAGGTTCTTGGTGGAGCCGTCGTTGTAGTCGAGGGTGACGGTGGAGGGGAGGGCTGCGGCATCCACCTTCTTCCCGTTCTCGACCTGCACGTCGGCGGGGGCGCGGACGCCGGTGTTCTGCAGGTCGACGTAGTTCTTGTAGAAGACGTCGAACTCGGCCTTCGAGAGGGCGAACGAGCTGGCCTGCGCCTGCGTGGTGAAGCCGGGCAGCCCCGTGCCGGCCACGCCGAGCGTGCGCACGTCGGCCTTGGTGGCCGCGGTCGGGGTGCCGGTGGCGGTGAGGGCGTCGAGTCGCGCGACGCGGCCCTCACCGGTGAGCTCGTCGGTCCAGTACGCCTTGTACTTCTGGCTTGCGGCGTCGAACTCGATGCGCGGGTTGTTCACGACCGATCCGTCGGAGGCGATCTTGACGGTGCGCTGGTTGCGGAAGGTCGCGCCGTCGGGGGCGTCCCAGACGTAGACCGAGTCGGTGGCGTTGTTCTGCGCCGCCACCGCGCCGAGGGCGCCGTCGGCGAACCGGATGAGGGTGGGCGAGCCGACCTGGGCGTTCGGGTTCGTGGTCTGCGAGCCGTTCCAGGTGGCGTACAGGATGGCCTGCGAGCGGTTCAGAGGCTCCCAGGTCGAGGCGCCCGACGGGCGGGCCGAGACGAACAGGGCGTCGGCGCGGCGGTCGTCGTTGTAGGCGAGGGGGTCGTCTTTCGCGCCGTTGGTCGTCGTGACCGTCTTGACGTAGGTGGCGATGTCGCCGCCGGCGTCGAGGATCTGCACCGAGGCTGTGACAGGGGAGGAGACGCCGGCGATCGTCGCTGTCAGCTCGACCGCGACCGGGCCGGAGGCGGGACGGGTGACCTTGCCATCGGCGCCGACGAGCGAGGCGCCCGCACCGGACGCCGACCACGTCACCGCACTGCCGAGCACCGACGAGGGGAGGTCGCCCGTGATGCGAGCCGGAATGCTGAGCGCCGCGGCCGGGTCGCCGACGGCCGTGGCCAGTCCGAGCTCCGACGGCGTGAGCGCGCGGTTGTAGACGCGCAGGTTGTCGAGCAGACCCGAGAAGTACTCGCCGCCACCCCAGTTGGCCTTGCCCACCTGCAGCACGCCGCCCGAGGTCCCGAGGATCTGCGACAGAGCGGGTCCGGCCGTGTTCGTCAACACCAGCTTCTTGTCGACGAACAGACGCGCGGTACCGCCCGAGAGCACGAGGTCGACGTGCTTCCACTCCGTGGTGGCGGCGGTCGAGACGAGGTTGCCCGACGAGTTGCGCGAGCCCGCGTTGTCGTAGCGCTCGACGGTGAAACCCGTGGTGCGGTCGAGGAAGCCGAGGTAGTGCTCTTGCGCGTAGTTCTGCGTCGCGGCGCTGCGGGCGGCGAACACCGACCAACCGGTGTTCCCCGACGCGGCGGGCTTGCTGTCGTACGAGATCGTGACGTCGTCGAGACCCGCGAGCAGGGGGGAGCCGTTCGTCTTGGCGACGTTCAGCCAGAAGCCGCTGCCCAGCTGCGCGGCGTTGCCGCTGACGCCCGGCACCAGGCGGGCCGTGCCCTGCGTGGTGGCGGTGGCACCCGCCCCGGTGAAGCTGGTCGTTCCGCTGTCGAACGTGAAGTCGGCGATCAGCGCGTCGTCGGCGCCGGCGGCGCTGGCGGCGACGGGCGTGAGCAGGCTGACGCACAAAGCCGCGGCGGCTGTGGAGCCCACGGCGACCGCGGCCATTCGGCGTCGCGCGCGGGTCGGCGGGGTTTCGAGGTGTGCGGGGGGCGTCGTCGGACGGGCCGCGAAAGGCAGGCGCATAACCACTCTCCATTAAGTGACTGACCACAAGGTGCTGTGTTATCGCTCACAATAGCCACACGAATGGGATCTGGCCACCACGATTTCCCTTACTGTCGACGCGGACGCCTCGCCCGCCCGCCACCGGAGGCGTCTTCTCTCGGGCTCGGAGGCGGCGTGACGGTGATTGCCGCTCGGTCGCCGGGGTCGCGTATGACCGGCCTTGCCGCGACGCGAAGTGAGCGGTAACATCCACAGTGTTCCTGCGTCTCAGGGGCCCCGATCATCCTGGCAAAGGAGCTGGAGTGATGACCGCACACTCGACCGCCCCCACCGCGTCCGCGCGACCCTCGACCCGACACCGGAGGGGCGCGATCCTCGGTCTCGTCACCGGGATCGCCCTCCTCGCCGGGGGCCTCGTCCCGTTGGCGGCAGCACCGGCCGCGGCGGAGACCGGGATCCCCTCCGGGGGTCTGCGCGCGGAATACGTCTTCGACGAGACCTCCGGATCGAGCGTGCCCAACAGCGCGCCGACCGCTCTGGGCGCTGCGACCGTCGTGAACGGCACCGACGCGCTGTGGAGCGGATCGTCGCTCGTCTTCACCGGCGGCGCCAAGACCAGCCCGACCGCCAGCTGGGTCCGGTTGCCGAACGACGTCCTCGCCGGCTCGCGTTCGGCGACGGTGACCATCGAGACCAAGCTCGACGCCTCGATGAAGAACAACTTCCACTTCCTCTGGAACATCGGCAGCGACTCCCCGACGCGGTCGTACTTCGCATCGGTCCGCGACAATCCCCGCACCGTCATCACCACCAACGGCGGCGGCGGCGAGGTCAACGCCCGCTCCGGCGCCGCGCTGGCGGCCGACCGCTGGTACAGCCTCACCTCGGTCATCGACGGTGCGGCGGGGCGCGTCACCTTCTTCGTCGACGGCGTGCAGGTGGCATCCACCCCCACCACCCTCTCGCCCGCCGACATCACAGATCAGACCCTCAACGCGATCGGCCGCGCGCCGTACCCCGACCCCATGTACAAGGGCGAGGTGTCCACCTTCCGCGTGTACGACCGGGCCCTGTCGGCCACCGAGGTCGCGCAGGTGTCGACGACGGATGCCACCATCCACGCCGACGCCCACCGTCTGGCCGCGCAGGCCGTGGTGGATGCGGTGGCCCCGGTGACCGTCGACGAGACCACGACCACCCTCCCGACCTACGGCGGCCGCGTGAGCTGGGCCGCAACCGAGGCCGGTTCCACGGTCGCCGCCGACGGGAAGACCCTGACGACGATCCTGCCCGCTGCCGGCTCTGCGGCGCGGACGACCACGCTGACGGCGACCGCCACGGTCCGCGGGGTGGCCGCCTCGCGCGCCGTGGCCACGACGATCCAGCCCGCCCGTGCCGCGGACGACGCGTTCGGGTACGCCATGGTGCACTTCATCGAGGACGCCAACGGCTACGCCGAGAAGATCTCCCTCGACGTCTCACGAGGCGACGACCCCGAGGCCTGGGACCCGCTGAACGGCGGCAAGCCCATCCTCGCGTCGCAGCTGGGCACCACGGGCGTGCGCGACCCCTACCTGACGTACAACCCCGAGACGCAGACGTACTACATCATCGCCACCGACCTGCGGGTGTTCGGCGGCGACGGGGGATCGGGCTCGTGCACGAGCTGGTGCTACTGGAGCTCGCAGGGGTCCACGAAGCTGAACGTCTGGGAGTCGAAGGACCTCGTCACCTGGGGCGACCTGCGCCAGTTCGACGTCGCCCAGTCGCCCACCGGCGCCGACGTCGCCGAGCTCGGCATGGCCTGGGCGCCCGAGGCGACGTGGGTCGACGGGTACAACGCCGACGGAAGCGGTGCCTTCGTCCTCTACTGGTCGTCGACCGTGTACGGCAACGCTGCCCACACCGGATCGTCGTACTCGCGCGTCCTCTGGGGAGCGACCACCGACTTCACGCAGCAGACCTACCGCTACGGCGGCACGATGATCGACACCGGTGGCGACGCCATCGACACGACCGTCATCCAGAACGATGGCAAGACCTACCGCGTCACGAAGGACAACGCCTTCGGCCGGGGCATCTACATGGAGTCGACCACGGCGGCCGACTGGTGGAAGCAGTCGACGGCGTGGACGACCGTGCAGGAGCGGATCGGCGCGAACTACTCCGGCGGAAACGCGGGCGGCGTCGAGGGTCCCGCGGTCTTCCAGCGCCACGGCGAAGACGCGTGGTACCTCTACGTCGACGTCATCCCCTCCACCGGCTACCGCCCGCTGGAGACGACGAACCTCGATGCCGGATGGACACCGCTCGTGTCCGACACCTTCTCGATGGCGCCGAGCACCAAGCACGGCGGGATCGTCCCGCTGACCTTCGGCCGGTACGAGGGGATCCGCAAGGCGGATGCCGCGGCCGTCGTCGCCTCGGATCTCGGCGACGCCACCGTCACGCAGGGCGCCACCGGCGCGGCCATCACGGCGGCGCTACCGAGGGAGGCGCAGGTGACGCTCGCCTACGGTCGCGGCACCGCGTCGCAGCCCGTGACGTGGAACCTCTCCGGGGTCGACGCGTCGCGATCCGGGTCGTACCCGGTCACCGGAACGGTGCGCACGGTCGGGGCCAACCTGAACCAGTGGGTGGGGGCGAACGGGTCGACCGCGTACAACGCCGCCGACCGCCGTCTGTTCAGCTCGACCGCGCTGACGGTCACCGCGGACGTCGTCGTCAAGGCTCCCGCGCTGACGGTGACGGCCACGGCCGAGACGCGGTGCGCCGCGGGCAAGGCGATCGTCGTCACGCGCATCGCGAACGGCGGCGCGGCACCGGTTGCGCTGCAGGTGGACTCGGCGCACGGCTCGAAGACGATCGCCTCGCTCGGCGCCGGCAAGAGCACGATCGTGACCTTCACCGCACGGACGAATCCGCTGGCCGCGGGGGAGGTCACCGTCGCCGCCAGCGCGGGCGGCACCACATCGTCGGTGACGGCGCCGTTCGCGGCGACCACCTGCCGCTGACCCGCGGCCCCGCCCCGCACCGCCCATCGACGTCGACCGACGGTCAGGACACCATGCTCTCTCACACCCCTTCTCGCCACGGTCTGCGTCGATCGACCGATGAGAGACGCACCGCCGGCGTCGCCTCCGCGACGCGACGAGCGCTCGCCGTCGCGGTGTGCGCGGCGGTCGCCGTCAGCGGAGTCCTCGGTGCGGGGGCGGCGACCGCGGCGCCCTCCGGCGTGAGCGACGACGGTCTCGTCGCGCGCTACACGTTCGACGAGACCTCCGGCGACGTGGCCCGCAACACGGCCGACGGCTCCGACGCCGCGGGCGACCCGCTCGATGCGACGGTGCGCAACTACACCGCGTCGCAGCGGGCGGAGGCGGGGACCCTGCAGTTCACCGGGGGCGCCAAGACCTCCACGGGCAACTGGGTCGAGCTGCCCGACGACCTTCTGAAGACCGCCACCTCGGCCACGGTGTCGATCGACGTCAAGGCCGATGCCGCGATGCTCACCTCGAACCACTTCCTGTGGAACATCGGCAACGACGCGACCCAGCAATACTGGTTCGCGAACGTGCGCGCGCCGCGGTCCGGCATCACGACGGGTTCCGCCGCCGGCGAGAAGAACGCCTCCGCCTACCCGGTGAAGGCGAACCGGTGGCACAGCCTGACCGCCGTCATCGACGCCGACGCCGACACCCTCACCTTCTATACCGACGGTCAGCTGTCGGGGGTCGTCACGACGACGCTCACCCCCGCCGACATTTCGCAGACCCTCAACACGATCGGACGCGCACCGTGGCCCGACGCGCTGTTCGCGGGGACGGTCGGCGCGTTCCACGTCTACGACCGCGCGTTGTCGAGCGGTGAGGTCGTCTCGCTGTCCGAGAGCGACGCCACCACCCACCAGGCGGCGCTCCGTGCCGTCGCCGACACCACGACGGCCGCCGTCGATCTGGGCGACACCTCGGCGGTGACCGGCGACCTCGACCTCGGGTTGTTCGGCATCCGGGAGATCTCTTGGTCGTCGTCGAACCCCGCGGTCGTCTCCGCCGACGGCGTCGTGACGCGCCCGGCAGTGGGGGAGCCCGCGGCCACGGTGACGTTGAGTGCGATGGCCGAGGCCCGTGGAGTCGGGGCGACGGCGCCGCGGACGTTCACGCTGGTGGTGCCGGCGCTGACAGCGGCCGACGTCGCGGCCGACCGCGACGCGCTCGGAGTGCCCGCCGTCGTGCGCGGGAACGTGACACTGCCCACCCGAGGCGAGCGGGGAGCGCCGGTGGCGTGGACGTCGTCGGCCCCCGCCGTGATCTCCGACCGCGCGGTCGGCGCCGCCGACCCCGGCGTCGTGACGCGGCCCGCGTGGGGCGCGGAGCCCGCGCCCGTGACCCTGACCGCTACGGTCGGGACGGGGTCCGCCGCCGTCACGCGCAGCTTCGCCGTCACCGTCGAGCCGGCCCCGCGTGCCGCCGTCGACAGTCGCTACATGTTCGCCTACTTCACCGCCGACACCCTGGAGGGGGAGAAGATCTCGCTCGCCGCATCGCAGGGCAACAGCGCGATGACGTGGGACGTCGTGAACAACGGCACGCCGGTCCTCTCTTCGACGCAGGGCACGCGCGGGCTCCGCGACCCGTTCGTCATCCGCTCCGCCGAGGGCGACCGCTTCTTCCTCATCGCCACCGATCTGTCGATCGGCGGGGGCACGTCGTGGGAGTCGTCGCTGGACGACGGCAGTCGGCACCTGGAGATCTGGGAGTCGACCGACCTGAAGAACTGGTCGGCGCAGCGGCACGTGCCCGTGTCGGGGCCGTTCGCCTCGATGACGTGGGCGCCCGAGGCCTTCTACGACGAGGACGCCGGCGAGTACGTCGTGTATTGGTCGTCCCGGGTGTTCCTGGATGCCACGCGCCCCTACGACAAGGTCGGCACCCCCGACTACACCTACTCGAAGGTCATGTACGCCACCACACGGGACTTCGTCACGTTCTCGGATGCGAAGATCTGGCAGGACGCCGGCGACCGGATCGACTCCACGATGATCGAGGACGACGGCACCTTCTACCGGTTCACCAAGGAGATCACCGGCTGCAACGACGTCGTGCAGGAGTCCGCCTCGTCGCTCCACGCCCTGTCGGTCCCCGGCGACTACGCGTGGACGACCGACGCGACGTGCGTCTCCAAGACCGCCCGCGCAACCGGCCGCACCACCGAGGGGCCGACGATCTTCCGCGCGAACGCGGGCGACACCTCGCTCCCGGCCGGCGTGGACGAGGGCTTCTACCTCTTCGTCGACGACTTCACGGGGCAGGGGTATCTGCCGCTGTTCACCGAGTCGCTGGCGGCGCCGGCGTGGCGCACCGTGAGTGGCGCACTGCCGAAGTCGCGTCACGGCAGCGTCATGCCCGTCACCCTCAACCAGTGGGAGTCGGCCAAGGGTATGGCCGCCACGCGGACGGCGACCACGACATCCCTGGTCGGCGTCACGGGCGGTGCCGTGCTCGAGCCGGGCGCCAAGGTGGAGGCCGCCGTGGCCGCGACCGACGGCGGCGCCGTCGCCGGGACGGTGCGGTTCGCCTTCGGCGACCGGACGGTCGACGCGCGCGTGATCTCGCGCGACGGGGCGTTCGTCGCCGAGGCCGTCATCCCCGAGGCGGCGGGAGATGTGCGCCTCACCGCCGCGTACCAGGGCTTCGACGTGCTCTCGGCTTCCGCGTCCGCACCCGTGGACGTGCGCATCGCCGGCGCTGCGGCACCGCGCGTGGAGAGCTCCGTCTCGTCTCGCTGCGTGGCCGGCAAGGTGACCGTGATGCTCAAAGTGACGAACACGGGATCCGCTCCCGTGTCGGTGGTGGCGTCCAGCGCGTACGGGACGAAGACCTTCCCGGCGCTCGCCGCGGGCGGCACCGCGACGGCGGCGTTCTCGACGCGCGTGGTGACGATCCCGGCGGGGTCGATGTCGCTCCGCGTCGACGGCGGCGGGCAGTCGCGCGAGACGACGGTGCCCATCGAGGCGCACCGGTGCTCCTGACGCACCGCGGTCGCGGGCGGTGGCGTCCCCGGCGATGCCGGGGACAGACGGTCACGACCGAACCCGGCGCGAACGCCGCACGCCTCCTCGGATAGGACGACCGAGCCCCATGCCCACCCCGCGCAGCTCTCCCGCCGCACCCGCGCGCGCCCGACCGGAGCCCTCGCCGCCGACGCTCGGCCCCGGGGCGCGTCGGATGCCCCTGATCGCGGCGGCGCTGATCGCCGCCGCGATCGTCGTCCGGTGGCTGACGATCGACGGCGACGGCTCGCTCCCGAGCGTCCTCTCCGACGGTGTCACCCTCGCGGCGAGCGTGGTGATCGAGTCCCTCCCGTTCGTCTTCCTCGGCATCTCGATCTCGATCGCGGCAGCTGTGGGTCCCCTCGCGGGTGCTGGATACCGTCATCCCGCGCACCGGCATCCTTCGACGGGCCGTTCTGTCGCTACTGGGACCTTGGCGGACTCGAGCGTGGTTGCTGCTGTGGCTTTCGAAGTCGACTGTGGATCACGGGTCTCGTGTCACGTGAACACGATGGAGGTCCATGCCGCCGCCCGGTGATGAATCGTCCGTCCGGTGCCCCGGGAAGGAATCTGTCGTTATCCGGCTATCAAGAGGCGTACGCGGCGGTGAGGGTTCGCGTTGACGACGTGTCGCCTGCGCGAGTCGACAGCGTCACGGTCGCGTCGCCCGCCGGTGCGGTCGGCTGACGCGTGTTCATGGTGGCCGCCACCTTCTTGCCCGGGGCGACCGAGGTGAAGGTCTTCTTCCCGAACGTCGTGCCGATCTCCATGTCGACGGCGACGGCGGATCTGTTCGTGACGGTGACGGTTACGTACGCCGACCCGGCGATCTTCCGCGTCGAGGCGACCGCGTCGGCCTCGAGGGCCGGCGTCGTGACCGGCGCGCACCTGCGCTCGACGGTCACGCGGGCGCGGTCGGTTCCCGTCGCCACGGGCGACCACGAGACCCGCGTGCCGTCGGTGAGGGTCACGGCCTCGTCCGCCCGGACGAGCTGCGCCCAGTCGCTCGCGTCGCCGGGGCGCTCGAGCACGGTGGCCCCGAACGGGGTCTCGGGATCGGTGCGCAGGATCTGCAGCCCGGACGAGCCGGGTGTGAATGCCCATCCGCTGACGTGGAGGGAGGCGTACTTGGCGCTGGCGTCGCCGTCGCGGTAATCGACCCAGTAACGCACGCCGGGCTCTGCGGAGCTCTCCCAGGAGATGGCGCCGCGCTCACGCGCCCCGGCCGCGGCCGAGGCGACGGTAGCGACCGCGGTGGCATCGCAACGCGGGACCAGCTGCGTCGGCAGCATGCCGAGGCGATCCAGCGAGGGGCTCGAGAACGGCGTGAGGGTCCAGCTGCCGCCCATGTTGTCGAGTCGGTTGCCGTACTCCTGGCGGTCGCACTCCTCGGGGGTCCGACCGTTCTCGGCGCGGAAGTCCCAGCTGCTCCCACACGCCGTCGAGAAGGCGTGGGCTTGAGACATGTTGTGGCCCCACTCGTGCGCCAGGGTCGATGCGTCGGGGCCGGGCTGGAACGTGCGCCCACCGGCATCCACCGACCAGCCCTGCTCCCCGTTGGCCCATCCCGGGCACGGATCGCCCGAGGGCACCATCACGGTCAGGTGACGGCCGTTGCCGCGCTCCCACCCCAGCTGCTGTGCGGCGAAGTCCTGCCAGACGCTCTCCCACGAGCACGGGGCGTCGTTCGGGGCCGGCATCCACTCGGTGACCTGCTCGATCTCGACCGTGAGCTTGCCGTCCGTCTCGCGTTCGAGGAACTCGGCGGCAGCGTTCGCCGAGGCCACGGCGTCGTCGCGGGAGAAGTTCGGGTGCGTACCCGGGGGAGCGACCAGCGCGATCGTCACGCGTGCCGTGTGCGGCAGGACATCACGAGCGATGACGTCGAACCCCGCGGGAGGCGTCGATGCGTCTGCCACGGCGGGAGGCGAGGCGAGCAGGCCCGCCAGGACGAGGAGCGATCCTGCGATCGCGGATCCGTGCAGCAGTTTTCGCATGTCGCCTCCATTGGCGGGCTGGGTCGGAACGATGTTATCGCTCACAAATTGAGAACACCAGGGCAAGCGGCTCACCGGGGGAAGCGCATCAGCCGCGCGGCGACACCCGCCGTCGTCGCGGCTGTGCAGACATTCTTCGATTCCGAGGGCGTGGCGGCCCACCGCGTGAACGAAAAATTGCCTTTCGCCGCCTATGCGAAGGACAGGCGCCCTCGCTCCGGACGGGCGCCGTTGACGCGCGCCACCGGCGGACAGAGGGGGCTGCCGCCTCGCTGTGCGCCGGGACTCAGCCCAGGAACTCCCGCGCCGCCACGACCAGGTTCTCGACGCCCCGGTCGATGGTCGGCTGCATGACGGGGGCGAAGTACGGCGAGTGGTTCGTCGGGATGTCGCGCTCGATGGTGCCGCCGGCCAGGGCATCGGCGAAGGCCTGCGGGTCGACGCCGCCCCAGAACCAGAACACCAGCGGAGCGCCCGACTCGCGCGCGAACCACGACACGTCCTCGCTGCCGGTGAACATGCCCGGGTCGACGACGCCGGCCTCGCCGAACGCGCGGCGGAATGCTCCGGTGAGCCGGGCCGTGGCATCCGGATCGTTGATCGTGGGGGGAAGGGTGTGATCGGTCGAGATGGTGGGGGTCTGCTCGGCTCCGGATGCCTCGGCCTCGGCGCGGATGATGCGCTCGACCTTGCTCATCACGCGTGCGCGGGCGGCGTCGTCGGGGTAGCGCAGGCTGAGTTCGAGCTTCGCCTCGGCGGGGATGATGTTGTTCTTCAGCCCCGCGTGGATCGAGCCGACGGTGACGACGGCGACGTCGCGCGGGTCGACCTCGCGCGAGACGACGGTCTGCAGACGCATGACGGTGGCCGCGGCCATGACGACGGGGTCGATCGTGGAGTGCGGGCGCGAGCCGTGACCGCCGCGACCGTGCAGCACCACGGTGAGGCCGTCCGAGGCCGCCATCTGGGTGCCCGGGCGCACGCCGATGACGCCGGCGGGCAGGGGGGTGACGTGCTGACCGAGCACGATGTCGGGCTTCGGGTACCGCTCGAGCACGCCGTCGGCGATCATCGCCTGCGATCCCGCGCCGTACTCCTCGGCGGGCTGGAACACGGCGACGACGGTGCCCGACCACTCGTCGGTCGTGGCGACGAGGCGTTCGAGGGCGCCGATGAGCGCGGTGACGTGCATGTCGTGCCCGCACGCGTGCATGACGGGAACGGCGTTGCCGGCCGGGTCGGTGCCGCGCGCGGTGCTGGCGTAGGCGAGGCCGGTCTGCTCCTCGACGGGCAGACCGTCCATGTCGGCGCGGAGCCACACGACGGGGCCGTCGCCGTTGCGGATCGTCGTGACCACGCCCGTGCGCCCCACGCCCTCTTCGACCTCGAGGCCGAGGTCGGCGAGGTGGCGCACGATGACGCCGGCGGTGCGCGTCTCTTGGAACGACAGCTCGGGGTGCGCGTGCAGGTCGGTGTACAGGCTTTCGAGGTCGACGCTCATGGATCGAGCCTAGTTCGCGCCCGCCCGCCCGTGTGGGGCTCCCGCACGTGCCGTGCTCCGACCCCGCTGTGCCCGGCGCTATGCCGTGCCCCGCCCCGCCGTGCCCCGCGCCGGACACAGGTCCGGCGCCCCCAACCGTCGAGTGTCCAAGACACGCCGTGTGTGCGGGGACCGGTGCGGCGTTTCTTGGACACTCGACGCAGCTTCGTCTCCGGGGGATGCGGCGCTACCCCCTGCTGAGTGTCCAAGACACGCCGCGTGTGCGTGTGCGGGTGCGGCGTTTCTTGGACACTCGGCGCAGCTTCGTCTCCGGGGGATGCGGCGTTACCCCCCTGTTGAGTGTCCGGGACACGCCGCGTGTGGGGGAGCGGATGCGGCGTGTCTTGGACACCCAACAGGGGTTCGCGGGGGCGGCGATACCGGATGCCGTGGGGCCCCGCAAGCCGTCCGGTCCGGCCGGGTGCGACGGCGAGGCTGATCGCATGACCACCACACACTTCGACTACCTCATCGTCGGCGGCGGAATGGTCGCCGACACCGCCGCCCGCGGCATCCGCGAGATCGACCGCGACGGGTCGATCGGCATCCTGAGCGACGACGTCGACGAGCCGTACACGCGCCCGGCCCTGAGCAAGAAGCTGTGGACCGACGACGAGTTCACGTGGGACAAGGTGCCGCTGGGCACCGCCGACGACACCGGCGCCGACATCCGTCTGCGCACGCGCGCGACGGCGATCCGTCCCGACGCGCACGAAGTGGATGCCGACGGCGAGACGTTCGCGTACGGCAAGCTGCTCGTCGCGACCGGCGGAAAGCCCGTACCCCTCCCCGTCGAGGACCGTTCGAACGGCGAGCGGGTGCTGTCGTTCCGCACCGCCGAGGACTACCGGCGCCTGCGGTCTCTGGCGCAGGACGTCGACCGCATCGCCGTCGTCGGCGGCGGGTACATCGGCTCCGAGTTGGCCGCGGCCCTCGTACAGAACGGCGTCGACACCGTGCTCGTCCACACCGGGGCCGTGCTGGGCGACGCGGTTTTCCCTGCCGCGCTGGCGGAGCGCTTCGAGAAGCTCTTCCGCGACGCGGGGGTCGAGATCGTCGCCGGCTCCAAGGTCGAGGGCGGAGAGGCGGATGCCGCGGGCGTACGGCTCTCGCTCGAGAACGGCGACGAGGTGCGCGCCGACGCCGTGGTGAGCGGCCTGGGCATCGACGTCGCGACCGACCTCGCCGAAGGAGCCGGACTCACGGTCGACGACGGTGTCGTGGTCGACGCGCAGCTGCGGTCGTCGGTCGACGACATCTGGGCCGCGGGCGACGTGGCCAGCTACCCCGATCGCATTCTCGGGCGCCGCCGAGTCGAGCACGTCGACAATGCCAACGCGCAGGGCACGGCCGCGGGTCGCAACCTCGCGGGCGCCGCCGAGTCCTACACGCACACGCCTTACTATTACTCGGCCGTCTTCGGCATCCGGTACGAAGCGGTCGGAACCCTGGATGCCGAGCTCGAGACCGTCGAGGACTGGATCGACACCGAACGGGGAGTCGTGTACTACCTCGACGATGACCGCGTCGTCGGCGTTCTGCTGTGGAACGTCGAAGAGGCGCGTGACGCCGCTCGGTCGGTGCTTGCCGACGCCGACACCCTCACGCGCGACGACCTCGTGGGGCGCATCCGCTGACGTGGCGCGGGCCACGGGGCTTTCGGCCCGTGGTCTGCTCGGCGGCGGCGTATCCGCGTGGTGCGGGTCGTCGCTAGTGTGAACGCGTGCCGTAAGCCTGATCGCGACGCCACTCACCCGGGAGCTCTGTATGTCGTCTGCCCTGATCCATCTCTCCGTTCCCGTCGACGCGGCGCGCGACGCGGTCGCCGCCGCCCTCGGTGAGCAGGGCTTCCGCGTGCAGCCCACCGCGTCGGGCTCGCTCGACGTGTCGCGGGGGAGCCTCGGCACCACTCTCGTCGCCGGGGCGTTCGCCGGGCAGGACATGCACGTGCGGTTCGATGTGCACTTCGCGCCGGAGCAGGGCGGGGCGACGGCCGCGTTCGAGCACTCCGCCGCCGGCGGCTTCTTCAAGGGCGGGGCGATCGGCGCGGCGAAGTCGGGTGACGTCGTGAGCGAAGCGGCGCACGCCGTCGGTGTGCGCCTCGCGCAGCAGGGCCTCGTCGTCGGTGCCGTGCCCGCCCCGTCCGACGTGGCGGGCGACCCCGCCGCCGCCGACCCCGCTTCCGCCGACCCGGCGCTCGCCACCGCCTCCGGGTACCCGGGCTATCCCGGTGCCGCGGCGCCGTCGGCCGGATACACGGCCGGCGGGTACCCGGCCGGAGCGATCCCGCCGCCCGTCGACTACGCGAACCGCACCAACGTCGTTTCGATCGTCGCCATCGTTCTCGGCTTCGTCGTTCCCCTCGGCGGCATCATCGCCGGAGCCGTCGGCCTCGCGCAGATCAAGCGCACCGGCGAGAAAGGACGCGGCCTCGCCCTCACCGGCATCATCGCCGGCTCCGTCCTCACCGTGCTGACGACCCTCGGCGTGATCGCCCTGATCGTCTTCGCCGTCTTCGCCGAGAGCCAGTCCTCCGCCGACCCGTTCGTGCCGCCGTCGACGTCGGAAGACGGCGGAGTCACCATCGCCCCCGGCGAGCCGACGCCCGACGACGTCTACGTCCTCGCCGTCGGGGAGTGCCTCGACGCCCTGCCGAGCGGGTACGTCAGCGACGACAGCTTCGTCGACTGCGCGACGCCGCACAGCTACGAGGTGTTCGCCGCGTCCTCGCTCGCCGACGGACCCTTCCCGGGAGATGACGCCATCACCGCCCAGGCCGAAGCCGTCTGCGACGCGGAGTTCGCGAGCTTCATCGGACTCTCGTTCGCCGACTCGACCCTCAACGTCGACTACTTCGCCCCCGTGGGCGAGACCTGGGCCGAAGGGGACCGCGCCGTGTCGTGCCTGGTGTCCGACCCCGCAGGCGAGGTCTCGGGCAGCCTGGCGGGTTCCGCGCGCTGATCGCGGGGCGCGGGTTCCGCGCGGGTTCCGCGCGGCGGAAAGCCGCGCGGGCCACCTGCGCGGCAGGGCTCCGGCGCAGCGGCCGTTCTCCAGGCCGCGGCGCCCCGCACGCCCCGTTTCTGCAGGAGGTGTGCGTCACGCGGGCGCGGCGGGTGCCGCAGACCTCGGGGAACGTCCCCCGGTGCCTCGTGCGCGGCCACGCCACACAGAAAGCGACCGCCCTCGCCCCGTAGCTCCGGGGCGGCACGTGGCTCCGGCGATCCGACCGGTCTCGGGGGCTCAGTGCCCCGACCGAGCCGACGAAGGTGGCGCCGTCGAACCGCGGTCGACGAGCTCGAACGGCAACGTGCCGCGGCCCGGAGCGGGGTCGGCTCCCTCGAGCGCGGCGAGCACCGCTTCGGCGGCGCGCGCGCCCTGCCCGCGCGCGAACTGATCGATCGTGGTCAGGCTGAACCAGCGCCCCAGCTCGTGACCGTCGACGCCGATGACCGACACGTCCTCGGGCACGCGCAGGCCGAGCTCGCGCGCCGCGAGGATCGCCCCGATCGCCATCTCGTCCGAGGCCGCGAACACGGCGGTCGGTCGCTCCGCCGTCGCCAATACCCGCGTCGCCGCCGCCGACCCGCCCTCGATGGTGAAGTCGGCCGGTTCGACCCGCGGTGCCGACAGGCCCACGTCGGCGAGAGCGGATTCGAAACCCCGCCGACGCAGTCCCGGCACCGACGACGCGGCGTCGGTGGTCACGTCCGCGCCGATGTGCACGAGCCGGCGATGCCCGAGCTCGAGCAGGTGCGTCGTGGCCAGGCGCCCGACCGCGAGGTCGTCGACGGTCAGGGTGGTCAGCTGCGGGTGGGGGCCGGCGATGGCGACGATCGGAACGCCGAGGCCGCGGAGAGACGCCGACTCCTCGGCATCCACCTCGATCGCGATCGTGATCACGGCGTCGATGCGCCGGCGGCGCAGGTGATCGTCGAACACGCGGCGACGTTCGGTCGGGTCGGCGCTCACGCTGTACAGCGTGATGTCGTAGCCCTCGCGCACGAGGGCGTCGGAGATGCCGGCGAGCACCGTGCTGAAGAACCAGCGGTCGAGGAATGGCACGACCACCCCGACCGCCCGCGCCCGTCCCGTGGCGAGGCTCGACGCCGCGGCCGACACGACGTAGCCCAGTCGCTCGGCCGCGGCGAGCACGCGGTCGCGGGTCGATGTCGAGACGGGGCCGCGTCCGCTCAACGCACGCGAAACCGTGGCCGTCGACACCCCCGCCGCGCGGGCGACGTCGTCGATTCCGGCCACGGTCTCGCGTTGTCTCGTCGGATCGGTGCGGATGCGGGCGGCTCAGGCCGCCGCGATCCACACGGTCGTGTCGGTGGGCAGGCGCTCGCCGTCGAGGGGACCGCTCGCGATGAGCACCTCGCCCGCGGGCAGCTCGACCGGGGAGTCACCGAGGTTGGCGATCACGGTGAGCGTGCCGTTGCGCAGCGCCACGACGTCGTCGCCGTAGCCGTCGAGCCACTCGATGTCGCCCGCACCCAGGCCGCGCGCGCGGCGCTCGGCGAGCAGCGCGCGGTAGAGCGTGAGGGTGGAGGAGGGGTCGTCGACCTGCACGTCATGCGCGAGCTCGGCCCACTCGGCGGGCTGCGGCAGCCAGGCCTCGCCGGTGGTGTTGAAGCCGTACGCGGGGGCGTCGGCGGTCCACGGGATCGGCACGCGGCATCCGTCGCGTCCGTAGCGCTCGCCATTCGTGCGGAACCAGGTCGGGTCCTGTCGGGCGTCGTCGGGCAGGTCGATGACCTCGGGCAGGCCCAGCTCTTCGCCCTGGTACAGGTACGACGAGCCCGGCAGGGCCAGCATGAGCGAGGTGGCGGCGCGGGCGCGGCGCAGGCCCTTCACCGGGTCGGGCTTGCCGGGGGACTTCGGGCCGATGCCGGCGCCCTGCGGGTTCTCGGCCGTCAGCGCCAAGCGCGAGGCGTGGCGCACGACGTCGTGGTTCGAGAGCACCCAGGTGCTCGGGGCGCCGACGGCGGTGTACTCCGCGATCGACTCCGTGACCACGTCGCGCAGGGCCGCGGCATCCCAGGTCGTTTCGAGGTAGTGGAAGTTGAACGCCTGATGCATCTCGTCGGGACGCACCCACAGCGCCGTCTGCTTCACCGTCGGCAGCCACGCCTCGGCACAGAGGGCGCGGTCGCCGTCGTATTCGGCGAGCACCTCGTGCCAGTCGCGCCACACGTCGTGCACGCCCGGCTGGCCCCAGTACGGAACCTCGGCGGCGTCGCCGCCCATCGAGCCGCCCTCGGGGTCGGGCGTGAAGTCGGGAAGACCCTCGGCCTTGATGAGACCGTGCGCCACGTCGACGCGGAAACCGTCGACGCCGCGGTCGAGCCAGAAGCGCAGGATGTCGCGGAACTCCGCGCGCACCTCATCGTTGGTCCAGTCGAAGTCGGGCTGCGACTCGTCGAAGATGTGCAGGTACCACTGGCCCGGGGTGCCGTCGGCCTCGGTCACGCGCTTCCACATGCCGCCGCCGAAGACGCTCTCCCAGTTGTTCGGCGGCAGGTCGCCGTTCTCGCCCTTGCCCTCTCGGAAGATGTAGCGCGCCCGCTCGGGGCTGCCCGGCGCGGCCTTCAGCGCCTCTTGGAACCACACGTGCTGATCGCTGGAGTGGTTGGGCACGAGGTCGACGATGACCCGGATGCCGCGCTCGTGCGCACCCGCGAGCATCGCGTCGAAGTCGGCGAGGGTTCCGAAGATCGGGTCGACGTCGCGGTAGTCGGCGACGTCGTAGCCCGCATCCTTCTGCGGTGACCGCTGGAAGGGGCTGAGCCAGATGGCATCCACCCCCAGGTCGTGCAGGTCGTCGAGGTGCGCCGTGACGCCGGGCAGGTCGCCCAGGCCGTCGCCCGACGCATCCGCGAACGAGCGCGGGTAGATCTGGTAGATGACGGCGGTGCGCCACCACTCCGCGCCGGGCGCCGAGGCGAGGTCGGAGCGCGCGTCTTCCTGCGTGAAAGTCATGCGACCACGTTAGTGCAAGCGCTTGCAGTCCTGTGTCTCGACGGTGTCCCGGCGCCCCTTGCTCGTTGAGTGTCCGGAACACGCCGCACTCCCGGGCCCGTGCGCGGCGTGTCTTGGACGCTCAATAGGGGGTGCGGCGCGGGGCGGCCGGCGGGCGTCATGCGGGCGGCGGGGGTGGCGTCGTGCGGGCGGCGTTCGGCGCGCGCGCCCCGCGCTCCGCGCCCGCGCCCGGCGCTCGGTGCCCAGCGTTGAGTGTCCGGAACACGCCGCACTCCCGGGTCCCCACGCGGCGTGTCCTGGACTCTCGACAGGGGGCGGCGAACGCTCAGCGCTGGGCGCCGGATGTTGAGTGTCCAGAACACGCCGCTCGCGGCGGGGCGAGCACGGCGTGTTCTGGACACTCAACGAGGGAACGGGCGGGGAAGGGCGGGGGTGGAGCGCCGCGATTAGGCTGGCGCGGTGCCCGACGCCTCTGCTCTCGCCCGCGCTGAATCGCTCATCACGAGCATCCCCGACTACCCGAAGCCGGGGATCGTGTTCCGCGACATCACGCCGCTGCTGACGGATGCCGCGGCCCTGCGCACCGTCGTCGAGGCGTTGATCGAACCCTTCGCCGGCCGCTTCGACGCCGTCGCGGGGGTCGAGGCGCGCGGCTTCCTGCTCGCCGGCGCCGCGGCGATCGTCGCGAACGTGGGGCTCATGCCGATCCGCGAGGCCGGGAAGCTCCCCCGACCGGCCGCCGCGGTCGAGTACGACCTCGAGTACGGATCGGCGACCATCGAGATGCACGACGACAACGCCGCGGGTGCCCGTGTGCTGCTTCTCGACGACGTGCTCGCCACCGGCGGAACGCTCGCCGCCGGTCGCGAGCTGCTGCAGACGGTGGGCAGCGAGGTCATCGGCATCGCGACGCTGCTCGAGATCGACGGCCTCGGCGGTCGCGGGGTGCTCGGCGGCGACGTGCACGCGGTCTTCCACGTCTGACGCCGCCTTCGCCCCGCCTCGTACCCGCCCCCAGCGTCGAGTGTCCACAACACGCCGCGCGGCCCATCGCACGCGCGGCGTGTCTTGGACACTCAACGAGAATGTGCACCCGCACCCGCACCCCCAGCGTTGAGCGTCAACGACACGCCGCGCTGCCCACCCCGGGCGCGGCGTGTCTTGGACACTCAACGAGAGGGGGCCGTCGCGCGCCGCGGCACGCGCACCGACGCCACGGCATCCGCCACCGCTCCCGCGACCCGGTCGGTCTGGCGCAGGGGCAGGGCGTTCGAGTGGGGCCGCGTGAACGCCCCGGCCTCCATGGCCGAGGTGAAGGGACCGAGGGCGAACAGCGTCGCGTGGGCGGAGCCGTCGCGGGCGATCACCCGGCCATCGGCGTCGACGTCGATGCGGCCGAGCGACCCGGTGAACGTCGCGTCGCTGACCTGCACCTCGCGGCCGTGGCGGGTGGCCAACTCGCGCAGCGCCGGATTCTCGCTCGCGGCGGCCCCGCTGCCGGGGAGCCAGGCATCGACGAGGGTGGTGGTGACCAGCTCGCCGGGAACGCGGGGAGAGGATGCCACGAACCGGCCGTCCGCGATCCGAACGGCGACCTCGGGGCCGAGGAAGCGCACGACCCCGGCGTCGGCGAGGGCGCCGATCTCTTCCAGGCGGTGCGCGGGCGGGCCCGAGGCAACGTAGCTGAAGAACGTGTGCCAGGTCACGGGGAGGTCGACGGCCCGCGACCTGGCGCTCCACCGCTCGGTGGGGATGTCGGCCAGGGCCAGGAACGACAGCAGGATCGTGAGGAACAGCGCCTGCGCGGTGCTGCGTTCCTGCGTCGTGCGCAGCTGCAGGTCGTCGGCGATGTGGCGGCGCACGCGCCGGTGCACGTCGGCGGCGTCGACGAACGCCTCGTCGCCGAGCGGCACGTCGAGTGCGGGCACGTCGAAACGGTCGAGCGGGTCGGGCACGACGGCGGCGACCGCGCGGCGGAGGGCGGCCGTGTTCCCGTCGACTTCGCGCAGGATCGCGCGGAAGGCCGCCCACGTCGTCGTCACCCGCTCGGGGTGGCCGGTGAACAGCTCGCGGTAGTGCCCCCACACGAGCTCCCGCGCGACGAGCGGCCACACGTCGTCGAGGAAGTCGATCGTGCCCGGACGGGCGAGAAGATCGGCGATCGCGGCCGGGGTCAGCACCTCGCGCGTCGGCGGTTCGCCCTGTACCTGGGATGACACCTTCGAGCGGTACGGCACCCCGCGGCGGGAGCCGAGGTGCAGCCGCGGCTCCCGCCCCGACGGCTCGTACCGCAGCCGGCCGTCGGCGGTACGCGCGAAGCGGCCGCCGCGTCCTTCGGCCAGCAGCACGACGGCATCCACCGCCGCCAGGCCCATTCCGCGCACGATGACGTCGTCGCCGGGGCCGAGCACCGAGAGGTCGGCGTCGGCGGTGAACGACGGCGGCACGTAGGTCAGCCCGGTGTCGGCGGCCGCGATGAGGAGGTCGCGGGTCTGACCGTCGGGCTCGCGTCCGTTGTGACCCAGGGCGTACACGACGATGTCGGCGGGTAGACGGATGCCGTCGGCCAACGCCACCTCGTACCCGTCGACCGTGTCGTCGACCCACTGCACGGCGCCGCGGTGCCACCGCACCTCGACGCCCGGGGGCGCGATGGCGACCGTGCGCCGCCAGAACCAGTCGAGGTACACGCTCTGCAGCCGGCGCGTGGGGAAGCTGTCGCCGCGGAGCGCCTGCAGCTCGGCCGCGAGGTCGGGATCGTCGATCTCGACGTCGGGCAGCGAGCCCGCGCGGACGCGCTCGGCCCACTCGATGAGCGACGGTCCCGAGCGCACCGGCCCCGCGATCGTGCACGACTCGTCGGTGAACACCGTCACGTCGCGCGCCATCGAGTTGAGCTTGAGCAGGGGCGACTGCTCCCGCCGCCAGATGCGGCCGGCACCGGGCGGGTGCGGGTCGACGAGGGTGACGTGCAGCGCCGGGGTCGCGGCTTTCGTGCGCCGGGCGAGCAGGCGCTCGACGAGCATCACGGCGCGGGGTCCCGCGCCGACGATGACGAGCCGCGCCGCCCGGTCGCTCATCGCGCGGCGGCCGTCGCGGTGTCGTGCGGCCCGGGGGTGTCCGGAGCGCCCGCGACCACCGGCGGCAGTCCCAGCAGGTCGTGCAGGGTCGCGCCCTCGTCGTACGAGCGGCGGTACGACCCGCGCTCCTGCAGCAGGGGCACGACCTTCTCGGTGAACTCGTCGAGGCCGTGCGGGGTGACGTGCCCGACGACCGTGAAGCCGTCGGTCGCGCGCTCCTGCACGTACCGATCGATCTCGGATGCCACGTGCTCGGCCGTCCCGACGAAGGTGTGGTTCGCCGTCAGGCGGATGACGAGCTCGCGGATGCTGAGGTTCTCGGCCGTCGCCTGCGCGCGCAGCTGCGTCACGCGGGCGCGGATCGCCGCGTGGCGCCCGGCGAAGCCCTGCGCGGTCTCGACGCCCGTGTCGGGTTCGACGTCGGGCAGGGGGCCGTCGGCGTCGTACCCGCTCAGGTCGCGGTTCCAGATCTGCTCGAGGTAGGTGATCGCGGTCTGCGGCCGCACCTGGGCGAGCGCGATCTCGCGCGAGCGCTCGCGGGCCTCGGCCTCGGTGTCGCCGAGCACGAAGGTCGCCGCGGGCAGGATCTTCAGCGAGTCCTCGTCGCGGCCGTGGGCGGCGAGGCGACCCTTCACATCGCGGTAGAACTGCTGCGCGTCGTCGAACGCGGTGTGCAGCGAGAAGATCACGTCGGCGTGGGCGGTGGCGAAGTCGCGGCCGTCGGGGGAGTCGCCGGCCTGCACGATCACGGGCCGGCCCTGCGGGGAGCGGGGGACGTCGAACACCGCGTCGACGTCGAACAACCGCGTCTCGTGCCGGACCCGCGCGATGGCGTCGTCGCGCAGGAACGCCCCGGTCTCGGCATCCGCCACGATCGCGTCGTCGCGCCACGACGACCACAGCGCTTTCGAGAGTTCGGCGAACTCGGAGGCCCGCACGTACCGGTCGGCGTGGTCGAGGTAGCCGCCGCGGCGGAAGTTCGCCCCGTGGAACGCGTCGGAACTGGTCACGGCGTTCCACCCCGCGCGACCGCCCGAGAGCAGGTCGAGGGTGCCGAGCTGTCGGGCGAGCTCGTACGGCTCGTTGAACGTCGTGTTGAGCGTGCCGACCAGGCCGATGTGCTCGGTGACGGCGGCCAGGGCGGTGAGGATCGCGAGGGTGTTCGGGCGTCCCGCCACGTCGAGGTCGTGCAGCTGCCCGCGGTGCTCGCGCAGTCGCAGCCCCTCGGCGAGGAACAGGTAGTCGAAGAAGCCGCGCTCGGCGGTGCGGGCGAAGTGCTCGAACGACGAGAAGTCGATCTGACTGCCCGCGGCCGGGTCGGTCCAGACGGTCGTGTTGTTCACCCCGGGGAAGTGGGCGGCGAGATGGATCCGGCGGCGGGTCATGCGCCGACCTCCTGACGGGCGTAGCGGCTGGCGAGACGGGGGAGTCCGACGCGCTCGCGCAGCGTGGGCGCGCCGTCGTCGGGGAGCAGGATGCCGGCGCTCGCCGCCCGCGGGATGACCCGGTCGGCGATGGCCTCGAGGTCGGCCGGAAGGCGGGCGGGACGCAGGCGCACACCGTCGACCCCGGCGTCGGCGAGGGCGCGGATCTCGTCCACGACGTCGTCGGCGGTGCCCACGACCACGCGGGCGTCGGTGGTGAGCGGCGCGCGCTCCTGCAGGCGGTTCCAGACCGCGGCGGCCGCGGCGGGGGTCTCTTCGACGAGGACGAGCAGGTCGGCGAAGACGCGCAGGGGCTCGTCGAGCGCGCGCGCCGCGTCGGCGGCCTCGGCCAGCTCGCTCCGGATGCCGTCGACCGCGGCCGCATCGGCGGGCGTGACGAACACGAGGTCGGCGTGCTCCGCGGCGAAGCGGTAGGGCACGCTCTGGTGGGCAAGCGCGGTGACGAGAGGCTGCCCCTGGGGGGAGCGCGGCACGATCGAGGCGCCCGTGATCGAGAAGAACTCGCCCTCGAAGGCGACGTTGTGCACGCGGTCGCGGTCGAGGAATCTTCCCGATTCGACGTCGCGCACGATGGCGTCGTCTTCCCACGAGTCGGCGAGGCGGCGGATGACGTCGGCCACCTCGCCGGCCTCGCGGAAGGCCGCGAGCAGCGCCGGGTCGTCTTCGACGCGCCCGGATGACGGCAGACCCGTGGGTCCGTCGGCGCGGCGCCCGAAGTTCGCGCGCTCCTGCGCGGTGGAACCCGCCACCAGCCGCACGCCCCCGCGGCCCCGGCTGACGTGGTCGAGGGTCTGCAGCCCCGTGGCGAGGTGGAACGGCTCGGGGTGCGCGGTGGTCGCCGTCGGCACGAGGCCGATGCGGCGCGTGACCGGTGCCAGGAACGACGCCACCAGCACCGCGTCGAGGCGCCCCCGCACGCGGTCGCGCCGGGTCTCGGCATCCTGCTCGAAGGAACGGCCGCCGAGGCTCAGCGCGTCTTCGATCGTCGCGAGCAGCAGGCCCGCGTCGTCGGCCGTGCGGGCGAGCGCGCGCCAGTACGCCGGCGACGTCAGCTCGGCGGGCCGCGCCGTGGGCTCGCGCCAGGCGGCCGGGTGCCAGCCGGCGCCGTCCAGGGCGACGGCGAGGTGGATGCGGTCCGACATCGGGGATTCCCTCCGCGGCGGGTCCGTCCCGCCGAGACGCCCACTGTGCCGCCGCGGCCCTGTCGACACAATCGGGCGCGTCACACAGCGCCGCGAGGCGTCATGTTACGAGCGCCGCGGGTTCGATCCCCCTCCGCTCCGCCTCGCGGCGGGGCGGACGGCGGTGAGGCGCGGAACCTACCGTCCGCGGCGCGCGAGCGCGCGCCGGGGCGGCGACTGTGTCGCCCCGCGACGTAGCGAGTCCGACGGTGACGTGTCGCTACGGCCCGTGTCGCCCGAGATGAGCGTGCGGCCGCGGCCGCCTAGCTTCGGCCGGAGCGTGCAGCATTCCCACCCCCCCCATCGAGAGAGGTCCGCCCATGAGCGCCCCCGCCGCGATCGCCCCCCTCACGGGGCTCTCCGCCCTGTTCGACGACGTGCGTCGCGAGGCGTCGCGCATCGACGTGCGACCGCCGTCGGTCGAGACGGCGGCCTTCGGTCATGACGCCGGCACCGCGCCGCGCCGCGGGAGCGCGGCGCAGGACGGGCCCGCGGTCGCGTTCCCGTCCACCGTCGCCGAGGTGCAGCAGCTCGTGCGCCTCGCCGGCCGCCACGGCGTCAGCGTCGTGCCGCGCGGCGCGGGGACCGGCCTGTCGGGCGGTGCCGCGGCGGGCGCCGACCAGCTCGTGATCTCGACCGACCGACTCACCCGGATCGTCGAGGTGTCGCCCGCCGACGAGGTCGCCGTCGTGGAGCCGGGTGTGCTCAACTCCGCCCTCAACGAGCGCCTCGCCCCGCTCGGCCTCTTCTACGCCCCCGACCCCGCGAGCTGGCGCATCTCGACCATCGGCGGCAACATCGCCACCAACGCCGGGGGCCTGCGGTGCGCGAAGTACGGCGTCACCCGCGAGTCGGTGCTGGCCCTCGACGTCGTGCTCGCCGACGGCAGCCTCGTCTCGATCGGACACCGCTCGATCAAGGGCGTCACCGGTCTCGACCTCGTCTCGCTGTTCGTGGGCTCCGAGGGCGTGCTCGGCATCGTCGTCGGCGCCACCGTGCGCATCCGTCCGTTCCCCGTCGCGCGGCGCACGGTGACGGCGTTCTTCGACTCCACGGCCGCGGGGGCTGAGGCGATCGGGGCGATCACGGCCTCGCGCGTGCGGCCCAGTGTCATCGAGTTCCTCGACCAGCCCACCCTCGAGGGCATCGACGCGGCGAACGACTCCGGGCTCCGCGTCCGTGGCGCGGCCCTGCTGCTCATCGAGCTCGACGGGTTCGGCATCGACGAGCAGACGGCCGAGCTGACCGCCGCGCTCGAGGCCGTCGGCGCCCGCGTGCGGGTCGAGACCGACGACGATGCCGAGGGGCTCTGGGAACTGCGCCGCTCGGGCCGCCGCTTCGATGACGGCTCCTGGTTCGCCGGCGGCGACGTCGCCGTGCCGAAGTCGCGCATCGCCGAGATCTTCGCCGGCTTCCCCGAGATCGAAGCCCGCCACGGCGTGACCGTCAGCGCCGTCGCCCACGCCGGCGACGGCAACCTGCACCCGGTCGTCACCCTGCCCATCCCCGCCGACGCCGACCCGGCGGTCGTCCCCACGGCGGTGCACGACGCCGCCGACGATCTGGTGCGTGCCGCCCTCGCCGTGGGCGGCACGGTCAGCGGTGAGCACGGCATCGGCACGGTCAAGCGCGCGCTCGCCGCCGAAGAGCTCGCCGCCCGCGTGCGGGCGGCGCAGCTCGCGATCAAGGACGCGCTCGACCCGGCCGGCCTGTTCAACCCCGGAAAAGCCCTGTAACCCGTTCCCCACAGCTCGAGGATTCTCATGACCATTCGCACCCGCCCACGTCGACGCCTGCTCGGCGTCGCCTCCGCCCTCACCGTCGGAGCCATCCTGCTCAGCGGCTGCGGCGCGGCCTCGACCGCCGCCCCGTCCGCCGACGCCACCCCGAAGCCCGGCGGCGACCTGGTGTTCCTCATCGACTCGCTCGGTGCCACCTGGATTCCCAACAACAGCTCGATCTCGAGCTATCAGGGCAACATCTGGGGTCACCTGACCGACAAGCTCGTCTACGTCGACGCCGAGGGCACACTCAGCCCGTGGATCGCCGAGAGCTGGGACGAGAACGCCGACAAGACCCAGTTCACCCTCCACCTCAAAGAGGGCGTGACCTTCTCGGACGGCACGCCGCTGGATGCCGCCGCGGTCGTGGCGAACATCGACATCTGGGCGAAGGGCCGCCCCGACGAGGGCATCAACCGCATCGGCCTGTTCCCCTCGGCCAACTACCAGGGCGCGGAAGCCGTGGATGCCACCACGGTGACGGTGTCGTTCTCGGCGCCCACGCTGAGCTTCATCCCGACGCTGGCGTACCACGGCTCGATCCTGCTGTCGCCGACGACGCTCGCCCTCCCCGCCGACCAGCAGGCCGACCTCACGAACGACATCGGCAGCGGCCCCTTCACCGTCGAGAAGGTCGCCGACGGCGACAGCGTCGTGCTGAAGAAGCGCGACGACTACGACTGGGGCCCCGAGGCGATCGGACACGACGGCCCGGCCTACCTCGACACCATCACGTACAAGCAGGTGGCTGAGCCCTCGCTGCGCACCGCCTCGGTCGAGTCGGGCCAGGCGCAGGTCGCGTACAACGCCAGCCCGCAGGACCTCGACGCGCTGAAGGGCGAGGGCCTGACGGTCGAGACGCCGCGCTACCTCGGCTTCGTCAACGGCTACGCGCTGAACACCACGGTGGCGCCGTTCGACGACGTGCGCGTGCGCCAGGCGGTGCAGCACGGCATTGACCGCGACGAGATCCTCTCGACCGTCTACACCGAGGACTGGCTCGGAGCCGAGTCCTTCATCCAGAGCACGGTTCCCGAGGCGACCGATCGCAGCGCCGACTTCGCCTACGACCCCGACGAGGCGGCATCCCTGCTGGACGCGGCCGGATGGGTGAAGGGCGCCGACGGCGTGCGCACGAAGGGCGGACAGAAGCTCGCCTTCACGCTGTACCCGAACCCCTACCTCCAGGCCTCGCAGTCGGTCGACGAACTGGTCGACCAGCAGCTGACGACCCTCGGTTTCGAGGTGAACCTCGAGACGTACGACGTGCCGACCTACGGCCAGAAGGTCATCGGAAACGCCGCCGTGCCGGCGACCGAGATCACCCGCAGCTTCGTCGACGTCGGAACCGTCGCCGGCGTGCTCACCTCGCAGAAGAAGGGAGACGAGGACTGGTTCAAGGTCGGCACCTCGGATGTCACGCTCAACGACCTCGCCACGCGCATCGCCACGGCCACCGACCGCGACGCCCGTGCCGCGGTGGCCGACGAGCTGCAGGGCTACGTGCTCGATCAGGGCTACTTCGTCCCGCTCACCCAGATCGTGCAGCGCGTCTACGTGCAGGCCCCCGAGGTCAGCGGCGTCACCTACAACGGCCTCGCCTACGCGTACTACCTGGACGCCTGGCTGAACGACTGACCTCGGCCGCGGGGGCGGGTGCACGGCATCCCTCCCCGCGGCGTCAGACAGAGAGGAAGAGAACATGCTGCGCATCTACGGCCGTTTCGCCCTGCGGCGCACCGGTCAGGCGATCGTCGTCGTCGTGCTGGCGTACCTGTTCACGTTCGTCGTGGTCAGCATCCTGCCCGGCGACCCCGTGACGAGCACGCTGAGAAACCCCGACAACGGGTTCACCGAGGACGACATCGCGCGCATCGTCGCCTACTACGGGCTCGATCAGCCCTGGTACGTGCAGCTCGGCTCGTCTCTCGGCCGATTCGTGGTGGGTGATCTCGGCGTCTCGCTGCGGTCGAACCTGCCCGTCGGCACCCTGGTGTTCGACGCCCTGGGCTCCACGCTGAGCCTCGCGGCGGCCGCGCTCCTCGTCGCGATCGTGCTGGCCGTCGCCATCGCGTACGGGACGCAGTTCCTGCCCCCGCGCTTCGGTCAGGGCGTGCTCCGCTCGCTGCCGTCGCTGTTCCTGTCGGTGCCGAACTTCGTCATCGGCCTTCTGCTCATCCACGTCTTCGCGTTCGGCCTCGGACTGTTCAGCATGATCGACACCGAGACGCCGTGGGGCACCTTCTTCGCGGCGGTGGCGCTCGGCATCCCGGTGTCGGCGCAATTGGCGGAGGTGCTCATCGCCTCGCTCGACCACGAGTCGCGTCAGGAGTACGTCGCCGTCGCGCGATCGCGGGGGCTGCGGTCGGGGGCCCTGTTCCTCCGGCACCTCGCCAAGCCGTCGGCGTTGCCGACGGTGACGGTGCTCGCGTTGATCGTCGGTGAACTGCTCGGCGGCGCCCTCATCACCGAGGCGATCTTCGGCCGCGTCGGCATCGGCACCCTCGTCGAGTCGGCCGTCGCGAGCCAGGATCTGCCGGTGCTGCAGGCGGTGGTGTCGCTCGCGGCCGTGGTGTTCGTCGTGGTGAACCTCGTCGCCGACCTCGCGTACCCCCTGCTCGATCCCCGCGTCTCGGTGGGTCCGTCCGGGCGCCCGGCCGTCAGCGCTTCGCGCGAGGACCCGGCGCCGCTGCTCCGCGAGGAGGTGGGGATCGTATGACCGCCGCATCGCTCCTCGCGCCGCGGGCGACGATCGCCCGGGTGCGCGGCATCCGTCTCTCCGTTCCGATCGGCGTGATCGTGTCGTTCGTCGTCGTGGCCGTCGTGCTCGCCTGGTCGCTCGCGCCCACGCTGTTCACGACCCAGAACCCCGCACAGGGAGTCCCCGCCGACAAGCTGCAGGGCCCCAGCGCCGCGCACGTGCTCGGCACCGACCATCTCGGTCGCGACCTGTTCGCGCGCATCGTCTTCGGCGCGCAGTCGTCGGTGACCAGCGCCCTCGTCGCCGTGACGATCGGGGTGGTCGTCGGTGGACTGATCGGTCTGCTCGCGGGCTTCCTCGGGTCGTGGACCGACGTCGTGCTGGCGCGCTTCGTCGACGTGCTGCTGGCGATCCCCGCCTTCCTGCTCGCCGTCGTGATCGTCAGCTCGCTCGGCTTCCAGACCATCAACGCCGCGATCGCCACGGGGGTGTCGGCCGTCGCGGTGTTCGCGCGCGTCATGCGGGCGGAGGTGCTGCGGGTGCGCTCCTCGGTCTTCGTCGAGGCCGCGCGTCTGCAGGGCGGCTCGAACCTGCACGTGCTGTTCCGGCACGTGCTGCCCAACGCCTCGCGCTCGCTCGTTCCGCTCGCGGTGCTGCAGTTCGGCCTGTCGATCCTCGTCATCGCGGGGCTCGCCTTCCTCGGCTACGGCGATCCGCCCCCGGCATCCGACTGGGGTCTGCTCATCTCGGCCGGCAAGGACTACCCCCGGGCGCCGTGGCTGGTCGTCTGGCCTGCCCTGGTGACCGTGGCGACCGTGCTGTCGATCAACCGCATCAGCCGCTGGCTCCGGAGGACGTCATGACCACCACCCTCGCGCTTCACCCCGAAACGGTCGTGGCGACCCCGCCGCTGCTGCGCGTGCAGGATCTCTCGGTCTCGTACGGCCGCACCCCCGTGGTGCACGACGTGTCGTTCTCGATCCCGCGCGGCGGCAGCCTCGCCCTCATCGGGGAATCGGGCTCGGGCAAGTCGACCATCGCGCGCTCGGTGCTCCGGCTCCTCCCGCGCGGCACGGGCCGGGCGCGCGGACGGGTGGCGTTCGCCGGCGACGACCTGCTCGATCTCTCCGAGGCGCGGTTCCGGCCGTACCGCGGGCGCCGGATCGGCTTCGTGCCGCAAGACCCCGCCCACGCGCTCAACCCCGTGCGCACGGTGGGGTCGCAAGCGCGCGAGGCGGCCGCCCTGGCCGGTCTCGCCGACGCCCGCGCGCAGCGCGTGGCGAGCCTCGACGTGTTCGCCCGCGTCGGCCTGCCCGATCCCGCCCGCGTCTACGACTCGTACCCGCACCAGCTGTCGGGCGGCATGCTGCAGCGTGTGCTCATCGGGCTCGCCGTGCTGCCGCGGCCCGAGCTGCTCGTCGCCGACGAGCCCACCAGCGCGCTCGACGTGACGATCCAGAAGCGCATCCTCGACCTGCTCGACGACCTGCGCACCGAGGACGGCATCGGTCTGCTGCTCATCACGCACGACCTGGCGATCGCCGCCGAGCGCACCGACGAGATCGTCGTGCTCAAAGACGGACGCGTGCAGGAGGCCGGCTCGACCCGCACCGTCTTCGCCGCGCCGACCTCGCCGTACACCGTGCAGTTGCAGGCCGATGCGCCCGCGTTGAACCCCGACCGCTACCGCGGCGACGTCGTCGACCGCGGGGTCGACGAGTGGACCACCGACACCGCGTCGGCCCGCATACACGTCCGCGACGTGTCGAAGAGCTTCGTCGTCGACGGGACGCCGCGCCCCGCGGTGTCGGGGGTCTCGTTCCGCGTTCCGGCCGGAACGACCCATGCCCTCGTCGGAGAGTCCGGCTCCGGCAAGACCACGACGGTCCGCCTGCTCCTGGGGCTGGAGAGCCCCGACGCCGGGGAGATCCTCGTCGACGGGCAGGCGGTGACGGGCCGCACGGAGCAGGAGCTGCGCGGCATCCGTCGCCACCTGCAGCTGGTGTACCAGAACCCCTTCACCTCGCTCGACCCCACCTGGAGCGTCGCGCGCCTCGTGCGTGAACCGCTCGACCGCTACCGCATCGGCACGCGCGCGGAGCGCTCGACCAGGGTGGCTGAGGCACTGGATGCCGTGGGCCTGCCGCCCGAGCTCGCTCGCCGTCGCCCCGACGCGCTGTCGGGCGGACAACGCCAGCGCGTGGCCATCGCCCGTGCCCTGGTGCTCGAGCCCGACGTCATCGTGCTGGACGAGCCGACCTCGGCCCTCGACGTGACCGTGCAGGCCGGGGTGTTCGAGGTGCTCCGCCGCCTGCAGCGCGAGCGCGGTCTCACGTACCTCTTCGTCTCGCACGACCTCGCGCTGGTCCGGCAGATCGCCGACACCGTCTCGGTGCTCAAGGACGGTCGGGTCGTCGAGGCCGGCCGCGTCGCCGACGTGCTCTCGCACCCGCGCGAGCAGTACACGCGGGCGCTCGTCGAGGCCATTCCCCGTCCCCTGGCCGCCCTGGCCCGACCCTCGGAGTCGTCATGACCCTCCTCGTCCCGTCCCGTCCCGCGCTCATCGAGGCGTTCACCGTCCCGAAGGGCTTCGGCGACCAGACCCTGCGCGACCGTCGACCCGATGCGATCGAGCTGCTCGGCGGCATCCCGGATCCGTCGGTGCTGCCGACCGCCGAGCTCGCCGAGGCGACGGCCCGCGTGCTCGCCGCGCCCGGGGCGCCGTCGCTGCAGTACTCCCGCACCGAGGGGATCCTGGCGCTGCGGGAGTGGATCGCCGCCCGCGAGGGTGTCGCCGTGGAGCGGGTGCTCATCACCAACGGTGGCTTCCACGGCCTCGCTCTCGCGGTGCAGACCGTGCTCGAGCGCGGCGACCTCGTGGCCGTCGACAACCCGGTGTTCCCGCTGTTCCTGCGCGGCCTCGAGCTGGCCGACGCGCGGGTGCTGCCCATCCGTGTCGGGGCCGAGGGGCTCGACGTCGACGAGCTCGCCTCGCACCTGCGCGCCGGTGCGCGCCCCGCCGCGGTGTACACGGTGCCGGAGTTCCACAACCCGTCGCAGTCGTCGTTGCCGACCGAGCGCCGTCGCGAACTCGTGGCCCTGGCCGAGAGGTTCGGCTTCGTGGTCTTCGCCGACGACCCCTACCGCGAGCTGCGGTTCCACGGGGAGCCCGAGTCGGTCGCGCCCTTCCACGACTCCGACCACGTCATCCACGTCAACACCTTCACCAAGACGCTCGGCCCCGGCCTGCGCCTGGGGTGGGTCGTGCTGCCGGAGCGGTTGGTCCCGGATGCCGTGGCCCTGCGCAGCCGCCAGGACTCGCACTCGTCGACCTTCGTGCAGGCGGTGATCGCCGAGCTGCTCACGAGCGACGCCGGGTTGTTCGACCGCGTGCTCGGGCGGGCGCGGTCGCTGTACCGCTCGCGCGCCCGGGCGCTCGCCGATGCTCTGGAGGCCGAGGCCCCGGGGGTGTTCGACGTCACGGTGCCCGACGGCGGGCTGTTCCTCTGGCCGCGGCTGAACGATGAGGCGATCGATGCCGACCGGCTCGCGGCCGACGCGAGCGCCGAGGGCGTGGAGTACCAGCGCGGGTCGTTCTTCGTCTCCGGCCCCGGAACCGACGCCGACCGGCACCTGCGTCTGGCCTACGGCGACACCGACGAAGACGACCTGCGCACGGCCGCAGCGCGCCTCGCGCGGGCGGTGGCGCGGCAGCGATGACGCGGGGCGCTCCGGTGCGCGCAGGGTCGGTGCCGGCGTCGCGCGAGGTGGCGCGGGCGGCGCCGGCGGGTGTGCGCAGGGTCGGCGATGTGCACAACCTCCGTTCGGTTCGGCGGATGCCGGCTGAGGTTGTGCGTATCGCTGAGGTTATGCCCGCGGCGCGGCGGGGCTCACGGCGTCGGGCTCCACCCCAGCAGCGGCCCCAACCGCCCCGCGATGTCCTCGAGGATCTGCGCGTAGTCGTCGGGTGCGAGGTCGAACGGCAGGGCGAAGGCCACGCGACGCGGCGGCTCGCCCCGGCAGCGGTGCGGCAGGGGTGAGCCCGAGAGAGAGGTTGCTCGTCAGGCGACCTCGGTGACGGGGATGAACGCCGCCAGCCTGGATGCATCTCTGGTCTGGTCGTAGTCATGCAGCAGCGTGACGTAGGACTTTTTATCGATACTCCAGTCGTAGGTCGACAGCGTCTCCGACGGGCTCTGGGCGGCGTAGTGGACGAGGTCTGCGAGAAGTCGGGTGGTCCGGCCGTTGCCATCGACGAACGGATGGATCCGCACCACGTCCGCGTGAACGGCGATCCCGAGTTGTCGTGGGCTCCAGTCGTCCGTGTGCGTCCACCGGTACAGAATCGTGTCGAGTGAGGACCGCAGCTCCACGGAGATGTGTACGGGATCGATGCCCACGCTCTTCTCGGTGAGGCGGTAGACGCCAGCCCACTCCCAGATGTCTTCGTAGAGCCGGCGGTGAAGCTCACGCACGAAGGCGTCGCTCAGCAGCTCAGCGAGGGCCAACTGGCCCGATACGACCGCAGTCGCGAATTCGAGACCCACTTCGTCGCTGATCGCCTGCTCCGCGTCGTAGATGTCGGCCCGTGTGGGGTCGACCCCGAGGAGAGCACGGGCATCTGAAGTCAGCGCATCTGCCTCATCCGCATCGAGCGGAGTCTCGCCGTAGCCGGGTTCGAGTGGGGTCACGCTGAGCGACGGGACGCGAGAAACTTCTGCACATTGGCAGAGCGCTCGTGTCCGGCGGGGACGGCTCGTCGCTCCAGCGCAGCACTCAGGCGAGTTGACCGCTCGACTGCGCGGCGGAGGGCATCGGGGTTAATGTTTCTGCTCACGATGGCTCCTTTCTCGCCGTGTCGGATCCCTTGCATTCTACGCGCCAGCGCGGAGCTGGGGCCAGGTATGTCGCGAGCCGATCGATGTCCGCCCGCCATGTCGGCATCCGGAGGTTGTGCCCACGTCTCGTGCTCGCCGATGTCGCGCGCGATGCCGAAGATGTGCGCACATCGCTGAGGTTATGCCCGCGGCGCGGCGGGGCTCACGGCCCCGGCGCCCACCCCAGCAGTGGCCCCAACCGCCCGGCGATGTCCTCGAGGATCTGCACGTAGTCGTCGGGTGCGAGGTCGAACGGCAGGGCGAAGGCCACCTCGTCGATCTCGGCGAACGACGCCGTCGCCTGCAGCTGTTCGGCGATCTGCTCCGAGGTGCCGACGAGGTCGGCGGCGAACAGCAGCCCGCGGGGACCCTGGGGGATGCCGACGCGTCCGCGCCGCGACTCGGCGTAGGCCTCGTATCGCCGACGCTGGTCGGGGGTGGCGGTGTCGGTGGGGACCACCACGAGACCCTGTGACACGCGGGCGTTCTCGCCGTCGGCGTGCGTGTCGCGGTACAGGCGGATCTGCGCGTACTGCTCGGTGTCGAAGTCGGTCGACGTCGTCGACTGGATGACGCTGCTGGTGAGCAGGTGGAAGTCGTTCTCGGCCGCCCAGGTCGTCGAGGTGGGGCTCCCGGCGCCGTACCAGAGCCGGTCGGCGAGACCCGCGGAGTGCGGTTCGATCCGCTCGGAGTATTCCTCGATGCCCTCGGTGCCTGCGAACGGGCTGACGGCCTCGCCTGCGAGGAAGCGGCGGAGCCGCGCGAGACGCCCGTATCCGAAGTCCTCGTGGTCGGACGTGTCGGGGTACAGGGCGGCGGCGATCTCGTCGAGCCGGCGCGGCGGACCCACCGAGAAGCCCGGCTCGAGGCGTCCACCGCTGAGCACGTCGACGGTGGCCAGGTCTTCGGCGAGGCGGAACGGGTTCTCGTAGCCGAGCGGGATGACCGCGGTTCCGAGCCGGATGCGACTCGTGCGCTGGGATGCCGCGGCGAGCACCGCGACGGGGGAGGACAGGCCGTACTGCAGGTGCCGATCACGCAGCCACGCGCTGTCGAAGCCGAGGCGCTCGCCGCGCTCGATGATCGACAGGGTGGTCTCGTGTCCGGTGCGCGGGTCGTCGCGGTCGAAGAGGCCGATGGTGAGGAAGCCGAGGGAGCGGAGCGCGCGGGTCACGCCGGCGTCCGCACCGAGACGAACCGGTTCCGCCGCCGCAGCGCGAAACCCAGGCGCTCGTACGCCGCGATCGCACCGACGTTCGTCGCCGCCGCGTGCAGCAGTGCGCGGTCACCGCGCTGCTGGATGTGGAACGCCACGTCGAGCACGAGGCGCGAGGCGAGGCCCTGGCGCCGGTGATCGGCATCCACCGCGACGGCACTGATCTCGGTCCACCCCGTGGGGTGGAGGCGCTCGCCGGCCATGGCCACCAGACGGCCTTCGCGACGGATGCCGATGTATCGACCGAGCTCGTAGGTGCGGGGCCGGAAGGGGCCGGGCTGATTGCGGTCGACGATCGCGATCATGTCGGCCGCGTCCGCGGCATCCAGTTCGATCGCTTCGTCATCGGGACGCGTCCGCAGGGCGTCGGTCTCGACGAGCTGCACCCCCTCGCCCCCGCCGAGGTACTCCCACCCCTCGGGGAAGCCGCCCTCGTAGCCCGACAGGCCGACGTCGGCGCCCGGTCCGACGAGGTCGCGCAGGGCGTCCCAGACCTCGGGTTCGTCCCACGTGCGCACGGCGACGAACGGCGCGACGTCCTCGGGATACCGGCGGACGAGGTCGCCGCCGATGGCGAACGAGGAGTGCGGGCCGGCCAGGGAGTGCCAGGCGGCGTTGTCGAGGACGGTGGCGTCGGCGTGGGGGATGTCGAGGAGCGATGCGGAGGTCACCGGGACACTCTGCGCCGGTCGCGGCGGCCGTGCAAGCCGGGGGTCACGAGACGCAACGGGACCACCCCACGATGACGGTGTGTGAAGACGTTCGACGCCCGGTGACGGTCGCCGACTCCGCGTTGCGAGTGGCGCCCGCCGAAGTGTTACCCGCGGTTTCCGGTGCCGGGGGAGAGTCGCGAGGAGCGGGGAGATACTGACGGGATGACGGCGGTGGACAGCACGTGGACGATCGAGCGGGTCGACTGGCACGACGAGCGTGCGGTGGCGTTGCGCGCCGCGATGGATGACGAGATCGCCCCGCGGTACGCCGACGCGTTCGCGGCGTTCGATGACCACACGCGCGCCCTGCTGGCCGAGGACTTCGCGGTCGATCCCGCCACGATCGTCGACGTGCTGCTCGTGCACGACGGGTCCGGCGAGCCGGTCGGCCACGCGGCGCTCCGCGCCCTCGGCGGCGAGCTCGAGGTCAAGCGCGTCTTCGTCGATCGCCGCGCCCGCGGGCAGGGGGCGAGTCGCGCGCTCATGGCCGAGCTCGAGCGCATCGCCCGGCACCGGGGCGCGTCCCGGCTCATCCTGCAGACCGGCGACCGGCAGCCCGAGGCCATCGCGCTGTACGAGCGCATCGGGTACCACGCCATCGACACCTTTCCGCCCTACGTGCGGTTCCCCGCCTCGCGGTGCTTCGCGAAGCCGCTGGCCGCGGGATCGTCGGCCGCGTGACCGACGAGACCCTCGACGTCGCCGTCATCGGCGCGAGCGCGAGGCGGCCCGCCCGAGCGCGGGGGTTCGGGGCGCGAAACGTGCAGTGGGGCGGACAATGACCGCCCCGCTGCACGAACCCCGCCCCGAACGGTGCGGGGCGGGTCGCACCAGCGCCGTCAGAGGTCGTACGCGAACGCCCGCAGATCGAGGAAGCGCCCGGGCTCGACCTCGACCGGATGCTCGCGCTCGGTCAGCCGGCGGAAGCCGAGCTTGAGGTACAGCGCGTGGGCGCCGAGCATCTCGGGGCCGCTGTTCATCACGACGCGCTCCGCCCCGCGCGCCCGGGCCAGCCCGATCACGTGACGGGTGAGGGCCTCGCCCACGCCGCGCCCCCGGGCCGTCGGCGCAACAGCGAGCTGACGGAAGTCGAGCTCGCCCTCGACCGCGAGCGGAGACAGGCGTTCGCCGGGCCGGGGCGTCCAGACGGTGCCCACGATCTCGTCGCCGTCGAGGGCGACCCACACCTCGCCCTGCGCGACCCGGGTCGCAACGTCGGCGAGCGACGCGAGGTAGCCCGCGGTGAGCCCCTCGTAGCTGTGGCGGTAGGCGTCGGCGGTGAGGCGCCCGGCATCCGCGTGCTCGTCGGGCGCGACGAGGCGGATGGTCAGGGCGGGGGCGTCGGTCCGGGCTTCGGCCGGCGCGAGGGCGTCGCCGGCGCCCGCGGCGCGGTCGGCGGGGAGCGAGGTGGTCATGGCATCCCTTCGAGGAAGCGAGAACGCGGCCCGGTCTCGAGGACCGGGCCGCGTTCAGGTCAGGACTTCGGGAGTCCGGGCGGGTTGATCTGCGAGGTCTCGATGCCCTCGGACTCGAGGTTCCACACCTTCAACACGTCGGCGTACTTTCCATTCCGGATGAGCTCCTCGAGCGCGACGTTGACCGGCTCGACGAGCCCGTTGCCCTTCTTCGTGCCCGCGGCGATGTCGGCCTGCAGCGGCCAGCCGCCGGGGACGATCCCGACGATCTTGGTCTCGCCGGTCTCTTTCGCCGCCCACGCGGCGGTGGCGTTCGGACCGAAGGTCGCGTCGACGCGGCCCGACTGCAGGGCGAGGGTCGCCGCGGCATTGTCGTCGTAGTAGTTGAGCTCGGCGGGGGCCTTGCCCGCGGCCGTCAGCTCGGTGTTCCAGCTCAGCAGCACCTTCTCTTGGTTCGTGCCCGATCCCACGACGACCTTGAGGCCCGAGATGTCGTCGGCCTTCTCGATCTTCTCGATCGCGCTGTCGGAGCGCACGGCGAAGCCGAGCAGGTCCTGCCGGTAGCTGGCGAAGTCGTACAGTTCCTTGCGCTCCTCGGTCACGGTGACGTTCGAGGTGATGAGGTCGTACTTGCCCGATTGGATGCCGAGGGGCCAATCCGCCCACGCCACCACGACGGGGTTGTACTCGAGGCCGAGGCTCTCGGCGATGAGCGAGCCGATGTTGGGCTCGGTGCCGGCGGGCAGCGTCTCGCCGTCGGGCACGTAGCTCAGCGGCGGCACGAAGGCTCCGACCGCGACGGTGAGTTTGCCCGGCTCGATAGGCGCGAAGCCGCTGGCTTCGAGCGCGGCGACGGCGTCGGGGATCGGATCGGTGTGCACCCACTCGACGGCGGGGGCGGATGCCGAGGGCTCCGGCGCCGCGACCGCTTCGGCCGGGCGGTTGATGCCGAGGGCGACGCCGCCGCCGACGACGGCGACGACCGCCGCGGCGATCACGCCGATCGCGATGCTCTGCTTCTTGCTGAGGGCCATGCTGTGTCTCCTTGTGAGGGGTGGATGCCGTGGCGCCGGTGTCGCGTCAC